>CAJJPX010000001.1 GCA_905193755.1 uncultured Clostridium sp.
AAAATATATATAATTAAAGAATTAACCAAAAAAATAAGTGAAACTATATTACTTTTACTTTTGATTTTTTTTAAATCATAATCTAATGGTTCTTTTCTCGATATAATATATATATATGTTGTAAACTCAAGTTCCCAAGCAAAAAAACATACTAATACACTTTTAGAAATAAATTTATAAAAAAATGTATTCATGTCAAAATTTAATTTAAGTAAAATAAAACCAGTAATATCAAAAATTAAAGAAAACAACGTCGTAAGAAGTAAAAAAGTATATATTTTAGTTTCATAATTTTCAACACGTTTTTTAGAAAAATAGTATACTGATATAATAAATATAAAAATCAAACTTGAGATAGTAAAAAATATTCCCATAATATACACCTCTATTATCTAAGATAATAATAACATAATTAACAATTTATATAAAGAAAAAAGTGTAAAAAATTACACTTTTAAAGTTAAACTCTTTGCTTTTTCATCATCACTTTGTTGTAAAGGCTTTGGATCTAACTTACCATTATCGGTTCTAGGTAAAGGCTCACAATGATACTCATAATAACGGGCTAGAGAACTTTCACCTAACGATGAACAAATAAGTTTTTTTATTTTTGTTTCAAGAGCATTCACATCGACACCATCTTTAATATATATATGATATTTAGGAACAAATTGCAAATCAGAATCCTTAATCTTAGTAACTGCAATTTCTTCAACTTCAGGTAGCTTACCAACCATGTTCTCAATTTCTTGTGGATAGATATTATCAATTCCGCACACAAACTGTCTTTTTAGTCTATCAACATAAATTAACTCACCATTAGCATTTTGTACTACTATATCTCCCGTATTAAAATATTCACCACACATAACCTCTTCGGTTTCCTTTGGATTATTGTGATACCCTTTCATCATAGAAGGACCTTTTAACAGCAAAAGTCCTTTTTCTCCTATTTTAACATCTTCAAATGTTATTGGATCAACTATTCGCATTTCTAAACCAGGAATTAAATTTCCAATTGTTCCATCAGTATTATTTTTTCCTTTTTTTAGAGATACAGTACCCCAAAATTCTGTCATACCCAAGCCATTCCAAACACCATACTGGCAACCATAATGTTCTAATATAGTTTTAGCAACTTGTTCAGTATCATTATATAATTTTTCACCACCGGAACAAAAGCATTTTAAGTTTGAAAAATTAAACTCTTTTGAAGAAGATTTATCTAAGGATTCTTTAATTAATTTAATATAACTATCAAAATCTACTTTTCCAGATTCAATAGGCAAATTTAATTTACTTAATATATAATCATTTAAATATTTGATATGAATTGGTCCACAATAAACCGCAGAAGGTTGTAATCTTTTTAACTCAGATACAAAATCTTTTGGAAATCCTTTTATTGTTAAAGCAGCTTCTAAATTGTTACATAAAGCCGTTTGTAATGATATATTACCAAAAGCTATATTAACTGGAATATTTACCATAAAAACTTCGCCTGGATTTAATGGTGAGAATCTAGATACAGAATAAACTACAGAATTTAATCCATTTTCTTTTAAATCTACACCTTTATGAACACCAGTACTTCCACCTGTAAATAAAATATGTGAGACATCATCCGGATTAAAAGTTTTTTCAACAAATTCATCACTATTTCCACCTCTATTTACCACACTTTTTAAAGAATGTGAAGGATTTAACGTGAAATTTCCTGATATCATATTTTTTAAATTATATAAAGCCTTTAATGGTAAATTATCAACTGATTCCAATGGAGAAAAAAGAAGGTAATCAGCATCTAAATCTTGTATTTTTTTACTAGCTTTTCGTATATTTCTATAGGAACCATTTATGCTTATTATCATTTTTGGTTTTATTAACTCAAGATCCTGTTTCATTTTATACTCATTTTGCATAGCCATCAAAGGAACAATTATTGCACCAATTCTATTTAACGCATATAGTATGTAAACCGTTTCTGGAGTATTAGCAGCAGAAACACATATCAAATCACCTTTTCTTACGCCTTTTTTGTATAAAGCCCTAGCATATTCATCTATTCTTTGATGTAATTCTTCATATGTTATTTTTAAATTACCAAAAGTCAAAGCAGTATAATCCATATACTTTTTGTTTTGTTCTAACATATAATCATACATTGAACAATTTGGTTTTTCCATACATACACCCCTTATTCGCCTAGATTATAACATTTTTGATACTTAATTTAAAGATTTATATTGACAAAATGTATCATCTTTGTTACAATATTAGCCATATGAAGAAGATGTATGACTATATTAACTATATTGAGGTAGATAAAACACCTGAAGAATTATATAAAGAATTTATTAAAGATTTTGTATCTTTCAGAAAGGAAAATAATCTAACTCAAGAATTATTAAGTTTATATTCTAAAGTAAACAGAGTCAAAATAGCACGTATAGAAAGTGATATGCATAGTCCTACTATTAAAGCTATGATTGATATCTTAGGACCTTTAGGATACACTCTTAAAATTGAAAAAGTTAATAAAAAGAAGAAAAAGGAGAATAAAGACTGTTAAATTTAACAGCCTTTATTTTTTGATCCAAACATATACTCCATCTTGATTCTCTGGTTTATATTTCATTCCACATTTAACATAGAATTCTCTATTACCATAAGTAGGAGTTGCTTCTAATTGAAATTGTTCTCCTGGACTTAATACATCTTCTATTCTTTTTAATAAATGAGTTACTACTAATTTACCATAACCACTCTTTTGATAATCAGGATGCACTAATATATCAGAAAGTACTCCTTTAGCACTATAGTCACCTACTACTCTGCCACATGCAATACATTTATCATCTTTTATAATAGATACCATACACATAGTATTTTTAAGTGCTCTTTCAAGTTGTTCAATTGAAAGTAACTTCCAACCTAAACATTCTCTTAAAGAATATAAATCTTCAGCACTTAAACTATTAACTATTTTAATATCATTCATACTATAACTCCTTATTCACTTAAAAATATAATAACATATTTTTGATTTTATATTTAAAAAATGATAAAATAATTAAGGAGAATAAAATATGAAAACGATTAAAATAGGAAATAAGTTCAAAGAAAAGCATGGATTTAGAGAAACATGTTTTGGTATTGTAGTAAAAGACAATAAATTATTGGTAGTATACGACCAAAAGCATAATCAATATTCTTTAGTAGGTGGTGGAATAGATAATGGCGAAACACACGAAGAAACATTAAAAAGAGAATTTATAGAAGAAATCGGAGCTACTATTAAAAGTATAATACCATTTATAACAATAGATTGTTTTTGGTTAGCAGGTGGTGACTACCCGATGGAATCTTTAGCAAACTTTTATATATTAGAAATAGATGAATTTAAAGAAATTAAACATGAGAGCGAATATAAATATATAGATATTAACAAAGTGGATTTACCTCTTCCTTATCAAAAAGAAGCAATAAAACTATTTATAAAAAAATATAAAAAGTAATTTCATGATTTTGAAATTACTTTTTTAATTATATTCTTAGCATTTATATCATAATTATCAATATCATTTAAATCAATATATCTAATTTCATAATAATTTTCAGGTGTCATTCTCTCTAACTCTTCTCCACTTAACTTTGGTGTACCACTAACTATTTTACATAAGAAATAATTAGCTATGGTATCATCATATTCTTCGGTACCTAAAAATTTAACAACTTCTATATCTACATTAAATTCTTCCTTAAGTTCACGAATAACATTTTCTTCTAAAGTTTCACCTTCTTCAAGGCCTCCACCAGGTATCACATAATACTCTTTAACAGTACCATCGCTCTTTATTTTTCTTCTAAACATCGTAAGTAGTTTATTATCATCTATAATGATTGCTCTTGAACTAACTCTTTTTTCCATTAATCCTCCAACTTATTATTATCTTCTAAATATTTAATTAATTGATTATATCCAGTATCATTCCATAATTTAAGTCTCTCTTCATCTTCAAAACAAGCTAGTGTCTTATCTTTACCTTTTGGTATAAATATAAAGTCCCAACACCATCCATGTTCTCCTTCTTTCTTTAAAGAAATCTCTCCTTCAGTTATAGAAACAAAAGAAACAGGATCTTTACCATATTCACAAAAAGCAAGTGCTTGAACAAATTTAGCTTTTCTGTTTTTTACACCTTTCATTAATTTTAAAATCGCATCTTCACCTAAAGTATCTTGAACATAATGAGTATAAGGTCCAGGAAATCCACCTAAACCATCAATCATAATACCAGTATCATTCTTAACAACATTTGCTTTTAGTTTCTCACTTGCCCATTTTGCAGAATATCTTGCAACTTCTTCTACTGAATCAGCTTGTATCTCTATAGTATCCATTTTCACGTTATTCACAATAATACCCTTTGGTTCTAAGAATTCTTTTGCTTGAGCTATTTTAGCCCAATTACCAGTTACTAACGTTATTTTCATGTTATCTTCACCTCTTTTAAATATTTTTAATTTTATCTTTTACACTTATATCATAACAATCTATTTCTTTTAAATCAATACAAAAGACTGCATAAGCAGTCCATTATATTAAATTAATTCTTCTTAAGATTTCTTCTTTTTCTAAAAGTTTTAATATTTCATATAAATCAGGTGTATTAGACTTAGTAGTAACAGCAACTCTAATTACTGTACTTATATCAGCTACACTGCCCTTATAATTTTCAGGATTCTTTTTATAATCTTTAATATTTGATGCATAACCTAATTCATCACACATAGTTTTAACTTTATTAAACCAAGTATCTTTGTCATCATTAATATCATAATATTTATCCATATAAACATTTAATATATCTTTAATAGTATCCTTATCTGTTATATTCTTCCATTCATATTCTCTATCTTTAGAATCGAATATATCATTATACATATACCAAATCAAACTTTCAATCATACTATAATATACTATATCTTTACGAGGTTTTTCTTGTTCTCTCTCGATATTTAAAATACTTTCATAATACTCAGGATTCTTTTCTATTAATGCTTTTAATGATTCACTATGTTCTTTAGACCATTCATAACTATCAAGATATAAATCATGAGCACTCATCTTAGATATTATATCTTTAGAAATATTATTAAGTTTTTCTAAATCATATAATGCCCCACTTGAAGACATTTTTTCAGGATTATATTGAAAATCAGTCCATGGAAGATTAGGATTTTCTCTATGCCATTCTTCATAATTAGAATTTATTATTGTCATTAATGACTCTATAACAGCAAGTCTAGGATATCCAAGATCAGTATAATAACTCATAGATGCTTCAGGGTCTTTACGTTTACTAATCTTTCTAATACTGTTTCCTTCTTTTTTAATAATTAATGGTGTATGAATATAATTGTATCTTGGTCTATCAAATCCAAAAGCATCAAATAATTCTACGTGTTTAGGAGCACTACTTAACCATTCTTCACCACGAATAATATGACTTGTTCCCATTAGATAATCATCTACTACATGAGCAAAATGATATGTAGGAAGTAAGTTATCACTCTTCATAATAACAATATCTTCATCATTCTCAGATAACTCTAAATCACCTTTAACTAAATCTTTAAATTTAAACTTACGTTCAAAGTCACCATTAGATTTAAATCTAATTACATAGTCTTTACCATCTTTAATATTTTGAATCATCTCATCTACTGATAGATTTCTACATTTAGCATACTTTCCATAATAACCAGTTCTTTGCTTCTTATGTTCTTGCATAACTCTTAATTCATCTAATGTTTCTTTAGTACAAAAACATGGATAAGCACGACCTATTTCTATTAAATATTTAATAAATGCATGATATATTTCTTTTCTTTCACTTTGTACATATGGCCCATATTCGCCAACAGTCTTACCATCAAGTTCATACTCGTCTGGCACTAATCCATAATACATAAGTGCCTTCTTAATTAATTCAACAGCCTCTTTAACTTCTCTTTTTTGATCAGTATCTTCTATTCTAAGATAAAATACTCCATTATTATTTTTAGCAATTAAATAATCAATTATAGCTTGATATATTCCACCAATATGAACATATCCAGTAGGACTAGGAGCAAATCTAGTAACTACTCTATCTCTTCTATTAGGATACATATTTTCATAATCCTTAATACTTTTAGTTATATTAGGGAATATCAAATCAGCTAAATCTTTATTTGTCATAATTCCACCTCTTTAATAAATTAAATTATATACTATTTTACTATTTAAAACAATAACTTCCATTCAAAATAATATTAATAGCAATAAAAAACTAGTTATATTTCAAACTAGTATTATTTTAACCTATTCTAAATGCAGGAGAAACACCAATTGCAGTAGTAGCAATATTTGCATAATAATGACCATTATATCCCATATTTAAAAATCCAGCAGCATCACTATTAAGTCTTTTACAAGTTCCTTCAATAACTAATTCATTATTTATAATATTATTAGTAAGTTCTTGCCATACTAAACTATAGTTAGCATTAGCTGTTCCTGTATTCTTCACCGATACCGTTTTTTCATAAGTATCACCTGGAAAAGCATTATCAATACTTATAGTATCTGTATCAGTATAAGTAAGTCTTAAATCTCCTGTTTGTACATATTGCTTTTTAGCATTATCATTACCCTCTATAATAGTACTAAACCAAGCATATGATATACCTAACATAACAGTTAAACAAATCATAATAATTGTTATATAAAGTAACTTCTTATCTTTTATGAAATCCCCTACTCAATAAAAAAGACAATACTAAAATATAATACTGTCTAACGTAGTTTATCTTACATTTATTATAACTAAGATGAATACAACACTTAGAACAACTATTAATGAAAGTAAACAATAATCAGTTATTTTCATCATCTTTCTTTTTTTAGTAACAACTGGTTCTTCTTCAATAACTGTTTTTTCAATTATTGGTTCCATTTTTATTGTATTTAATAATTCTTCTTCTTTTCTAATTTGTTCATCTATATCTATAATAGCAGTAGTTTCAAACATAGTTTCACTATCCATCTAATTCACTTCCTCTATCTTTATAAGACAATAATATCAAAATTTGACACATATTACAAGTTTTTTTCTTGACTTATTTAAATTATTAGGTTATTATTTATATGTGCCTTATGGAGACATACTCAAGAGGCTGAAGAGGCGCCCCTGCTAAGGGTGTAGATCGGGAAACTGGTGCGAGAGTTCGAATCTCTCTGTCTCCGCCATAAGAAATTAACTCAAGTTTACTTGAGTTTTTTTATTTTATATAAAAGAAAAAATAGAGTTTCCTCTATTTTAATTCACAAGTAAATTCATTACTCTTCAATTCTTCAATTACATCTTTTAATTTGTATTTAGAATTAAAATATATAGTAGATAAATCATTATAAGTAAACACTTTATCTCTTTCATCATTAGAAGCATTACTAAAGTCCATATCTTCATAAACATTTATTAATTTATTATTAACTTTATAATTAAATTCAATTATTTTATGCATTGAATAGTTATTATTCTTACTTTGAAGAGATTCATTTAAAGTATCTATTTTTTTATAACCACTATCTGTTAACCTATATGTTACAGCTGAATTAACTTTCTTTATTTTCCTATTTGAAAAAGTTAAATTCATTTCTATATTATATTCATAATCATCTGTTTTAGATTCTTTTGTACAAGTATATTGCTTAGTACAACCACACATAAGTAATAATACTAAAACTAAACTAAATATTCTTTTTATTTCCATAACGCAGCTCTTTTCTTAATTGATCTTTTAACACCGGCTATTATAAAGAATATAACAATAACTACTATAATTAAGAAAGAAGTAACTCCTATAATAATATGCAATCTTCTATCTTCATTAACTTTTACAACTTTATTATTATCATCATTATTTTTAGTATTATCATCTTTTTTAGTTTCTTCATTTTTAGAAATATTAATTATATAATCTTTAGTACTTCCATCTACTCCAGTTACAGTTAATTTAATAGTACTACCATTTTTTAAATTATCATTACCATTTATAACTACTGAAGATGTTTCATCTTGTACTTTATAATTAATATTTAACTTAGCTTCATTATCTATTGTTACATTATAAATTGTATTTTCTGGATCAAAACTGATTTGATAGTTTTCTATATCTAGACTTTCTAATTTATTATTTACTTCTCTTTTTATTTCTTTAACTATTCTTGTTACTTGCAATGTATATTTTCTTACACTACCATTTTCAGCAGTAACAGTTACTGTTATTTTATTAAGTCCTTCTTTTAAATCATAAGTTTTTGCTCCATCAATTTTACTTTTACTATCTTCAGCAACAGCAACTACTACTAAACTAGTTGTTTCATTTGGAACTGAAAATGAATAATTAAGTGACTTCTTATCAAATTTAAAATCACCAGCACTTACATTTAAAGACTTTAAGTAATTATTTGAACTTCTATCATCTTCTCTTGTTATTTTAATAGTATATTTTTTAACACTTTCACTTTCACTTTTAACTTGTATTTGAAATGTATTTTCACCATATTTAAGATTTACTGTTCTAGGACCATAATTTTTAACAAATGAAGATTTACTACTCTCTAAACTAGCATTTATTTTAACAGATGTTACATCTTTTTTTACTTTTAATGTATAATTTACTACATTTTTATCAAAGTTTGGACTTAAATTATATCCATCTATAGTTAAAGAACTTAATGTATTTGTTTTATCTCTATTATCACTTCTATAAACTGTAACTTTATAATTTCTCTTAACGTTTGCTTCACTTATTACAGTTATAGTAAATTGATTAGCTCCATATTTTAATGTTTTAGTCCCTGTACCACTAATAGTAGCAGTGTTAGATTCAGTTTCAGCATTAATAGTTATAGTACCCGCATTTACATTAGTAACACTATATTCAGAAGTACTTTTATTAAAACTTGGACTTAAATTTCCCTCACTAACTGTTAAACTTTTTAAATAATTATTTGAATCAGTTACTTTTATAGTTTTAGTAAAATCATTAATATCATCATGTTCATTTCTATCACTATCCATAATTACAATATTACTAAAGCTAATAGAAGCACTTCCACTACTTGGCATTTTAATTTTAAGAACACCTAAAGTATCATAACCACTACCACTATAACTATTTTTTCTACTTATCATAAAACCAGTATTTTTAATAGATAACTCACTATAATTATCATTCTTAGCAAATGATACATAACTTCCACCACTAATATCATAATTCGTTTGAAAACCATCTAATTTATAACCATCAGGCTTAAATGATAAAGTACATGTAATTTCACTTAGAGCATTTGCTTTAGCTGGACAATCTACTTTAAAATCATCACTAGCATTAACCACAATAAAACTAAACAACAATATAGTAAACAACAATACCCTTTTTTTCATATTTTCTTCTCCTTAAAATCCTAAACTTGGATTAATAACATAATCAGCAATCTTATAAACATCTGATATAGATATTTTTCCATCCTTATTAACATCAGCAGATATTATTTGAGCATTATTTGATAAATAGTTACTCTTTAAATTATTAGAAACAATAATATAATCAGCAACTAAATATACATCAGTTATTGAGATTCTACCATCTCCATTAACATCTCCATAAACTGCAAAATAATATTTCTTATTAATAAGTCCATTACTAACCATTATATAGCTATTAGTTCCTAAATTGTTATTAGTAACTAAAGAACCATTTTTATTATATATATTATAAGTTAATTTGTCATCTATTATCATATCATTTATAATAGTTTCTTTTTTAGTATTAGGATATAAACCATATATAACATTATCTTTTATTTTATAAGTATTAAATGATATAACAATATCTTCTATATCTTCTTCTATTATTTTTTCATTATTAAATAGTTTTAAATATAAAGAATCTTTAAATCCCCAAATATTATTAAAGTCATAATTACTAAAATTGTCTTTATTTTGGATTTCACTACTATCAAGTATTGAATTATCAACTGAAATAATATTATTTGTATATGGATTATAACTTATAGTTTCACCATTTTGAGTAACATTAACTGATGTTTTTTCTATCATAACACTAGCATTTTTAAATGAATTATTATTTTTAGTATTAGCTTTATTATATTGTAAATTGATAATATTTAACGAATTAATATCTCCTTCATATATTAGATTTCCAACTAATTTTCCTGTAATACCATTACTGTCAGTCATAATATAAGAGTCTTCAATAAATATATTGCTTAGAGTAATACTACTAGATGGATTATTCATAGTAGCACTTACTCCTCCACTTGCAGTCTTTGAATATATACTATTAGATTTCATATGAACATTATTTATAATTCCATTTTCTATATTAGTAAATAATCCACCAGCATAAGAATCATTTGATATTTTTGAATTAGATATATAAACGTTTGAAATAACACTATCTCCATACATATCATTTCCTAAAATACCTGATTCATATGAAGAATTAATTTCAAAATTATCTAACCATAGATTTTTTATAGTAGCTCCATCTATATGATTAAATAATCCTCCATCTTTAGAATATAAATTTGAAATTTTATATCCATTTCCATCTAAAACACCACTAAAGTTTCTATTAGACCATCCTTCTCCACTATTATAAAAACTTCCAACATTAGTTCTAGTAGCTTCATTCATATTAATATCATTTCCTAGTATAAAGTATGCTTTAGGATAAGTTTGTAATAAATCCATATCTGAATCAGAAGCAATAATATACGGGTCACTACTAGTACCACTACCTTGTAAATAATAAGTTACTGAATCAGTAAGATTTCCAATACTAGTAACAACTTTTATACTTTTAGAACCATTATCATTTTTTAATGTTATATCAAATAAAGAAGTTCCATTTACTAAAGAATTAGTAACATTAATAGTGAATATTGAACTAATATCATTATTATTTTCATCATAAATAGCAATATCATAATTAGTAGCAGTTACTATATTTTTTGTTACAACATCAAATTTTAATTTATTATCTTTTTTACCAGTATAATCATTAGTTGCAATGCCTACTAATTCAAGTGATCTAGTATTTGTTGTACTCTTAGTAAATACACCATTTAAAATAAATGGATATAAATTTAAAAAATTACTATCACTACTACTAATAGTAATATATATTTTGTCTCCAATAAGATTATTATTTAACCCTTGAAATGTTGTTAAACCTTTACTAATAGTCTTATTTCCTAAATCATAAGTATTAAATCCATCTGATACACTAACGTTAACATTCATTTCAGTAGTACTATAATATAACAATTTAACATTATCAAGTAATTCTTCTTTCTCACCTTTTTCATATATATATGTTGTAGCAGTACCAGAAGTATTTATAAAAGCTCTTGTAAAAGAATTATACACATTATCCCATTCTTTAACTTTAGAACTAGTAGTACCAATCATATTATTTACAACATCTACATCATAATAAGAAACATAAAAGTATGGATAATAATTTTCTCCCCAAGAATTCATTACAATCCAAGAACCTTTTAATTTTGTACCATTTATATCTACTTCACCAAAATTATCATCCCATCCAACTATAGTAACAGCATGACCTTCTACTCCACTACTAGGTTTACCACTATTATATAGAAAATTAGTATTATAATTCATATAATCCATATAAATTCCAGTAGATACAGCTCCATAATTCATTATATGATTTTTTATAGTTTTATTATAATCAGTAACAATGTTTTTAACTTGAGTAGCTGTATAAGAACTTTTAACATCACTTAAATTTAAAACTTTAAAAAACTTAACATCTTGTACATCTACTTCTACATAATTGCTATCCAAATAATCTTTTACATCTTTATCTTTCTCTGTTGTAAAATAACTACCAAATACATCTTCACTAATAGGACTATTTCCTAAAAACCAATACTTAACAGCATTAAATAACGTATTACCACTACTGATAGAAGGAATATCATTATAATATTTACCAATATATCCAGGAACATTTTCAGAAAAATTATAATACTGGTTATATTTCTTTAAATGATAGCTTTCTACCATACTATTAGTACTAAAAGCCCAACATAATCCCCAAGGGTTTTGATCTTTAACTTCAGTAATCAGTCTAATCCCATCAACGTTTGTAAGATTATAACTAGATGGAATAATATCAGTAGTTGCTCTAAATGATCTCTTATAACTAAATATGTTAGATGGCTTAATATCATAATAAGAAACATATTCTTCAGGAATAAAACCACTTTTACTTTTTTCTTTTAAAGTATGCTTTTGAAATTCAGTATACGCAGGATTTAATTCAGCTTTAACTACAAATACTGAAAATAACATTAAAATAACTAACAAAATTTTATTAAAACGATTCTTCATAATCCACCTATTTTCATATTAATTTTACAATAAATTACACTATTAGTCAATGTAAACAAAATGTTTTAAATATTAAAAAAACAATATATTTTTGATACAATTAAAAGGTACTAAAAGGAGATAAATTATGAATGAAGATATTATTAATGGTATATGTGAAAGTCTTAACATAAGAAAAGAACAAGCACAATCTGTTTTAAATTTATTAAGTGAAGGAAACACTATACCTTTTATTGCAAGATATAGAAAGGAAGCAACCGGAGCACTAGACGAAGAACAAATAAGAAAGATTAATGAAGTTTATGAATATGAAGTAAATCTTTTAAAAAGAAAAGAAGATGTAATAAGACTTATTGATGAAAAAGGACTTCTTACTGATGAAATAAAGCAAAATATAATGAATGCCAAAAAATTAGTTGAAGTTGAAGATATATATGCTCCATATAAAGAGAAAAAGAAAACTAAAGCAACTGAAGCTATTAAAAATGGTCTTGAACCTTTAGCTAAGATCATTATGAGTTTTCCGCCTAATTTTAATGAAGAATCTGTTAAAAAGTTCTTAAATGAAAACGTTAAAACAGTGGAAGATGCTATTACTGGAGCTAAATATATAATAGCTGAATGGATAAGTGACAATGCTTACTATAGAAAATGGATAAGAAGTTATTACTTTAAGAATGCAACTATTACTTCTAAATTAAAAAAGAATGCAAACGACGAAAATAAAGTATATGAAATGTACTATGACTTTAGTGAAAGTGTTAAACATATAAAGCCTCATAGAGTACTTGCTATTAATAGAGGTGAAAATGAAAAGATACTTTCCATATCAATAGATGTGAATGACGAAGATATTCTTTCCTATTTAGAATCAAAACTAATCAAAAAAGAAAGTCCAGTTAAAGAATATGTAACAGATGCTATAAAAGATAGTTATAAAAGACTTATCAAGCCTTCAATGGAACGTGAAATAAGAAGTGAACTAACTATTCAAAGTGAAGACGTATCAATCGAAGTATTTAAAGGCAACTTAGAAAATCTATTATTAATAGCACCTATGAAAGAAAAAACAGTATTAGGTTTTGACCCAGCTTTTAGAACAGGATGTAAACTAGCAGTAGTAGATCCTACTTCTAAAGTATTAAATATATCTGTTATATATCCTCATGAACCACATAATAAATGGGAAGAATCTAAAAAAGTATTAAAAGATTTAATTAGTAAATATCATATAGATATTATAGCAATTGGAAACGGAACTGCATCAAGAGAAAGTGAAAAACTAGTAAGTGAAACTCTAAAAGAAATAAATAATTGTAAGTACGCTATTGTATCAGAAGCAGGAGCTAGTGTATATTCAGCAAGTCCTCTTGCTATACAAGAATTCCCTGATTTAACAGTTGAAAAAAGAAGTGCTGTATCAATCGCAAGAAGACTACAAGATCCACTAAATGAACTTGTTAAAATAGATCCTAAATCTATAGGTGTCGGTCAATATCAGCATGATGTATCACAAAAGAAATTAGCTGAATCATTGGATTTCACAGTTACTAAATGCGTAAATAACGTAGGCGTTAATATTAATACAGCATCCCCTTCTATACTTAAATATATTTCAGGGCTTACTAAAACTTCAATAGATAAAATCATTAAATATAGAGAAGAAAATGGTAAAATTAAATCTCGTGAAGAATTAAAGAAAAAGAAACTACTAAACGATAAAGTTTATGAACAATCAATTGGTTTCATGAGAGTAATAGATGGAGATAATCCTCTTGATAAAACAAATATACATACTGAAAGTTATGATAAAACATTAAAACTATTAAATCATTTAGGTCTTACTACTAATGACCTAGGTACTGAAAAACTAATCAAAGAATTAGATAAACTAAATGTAAGTGACACTTCTAAACTACTTGATATTGATATTTATACATTAAATGATATTATTGAATCATTAAAGCAACCAAATCGTGACTTTAGAGATGATTATGATATGCCTCTATTAAAGAGTGATATTCTTACTATAGATAATTTAAAAGCAGGAATGAAACTAGAAGGAACAGTAAGAAATGTAGTAGACTTCGGAGCATTCATAGATATAGGTCTTCATAATGACGGACTAGTTCATATATCTAAAATAACTAATAAATTTATTAAACATCCAAGTGAAGTATTAAGTGTCGGAGATATAGTAACTTGCTATGTAATTGATATAAACAAAGATAAAGAAAAAGTATCTCTATCACTAATAGATCCAAACAATTAAAAAGGTTCTCATAAGAGAACTTTTATTTTGAGTTTTGATTATTACTACCAGCTACCCTATCACCATAAGTACTTTCAATATGACTCATATCTTTATATCCAATAGGTTTACTTTTATCAAAGTCAGGTATATTTATTTTAGATTCACGTTTCTTACCAGTAAATACTCTATCATTTATATTATTTATCATATTAATATCACTTTGATTAAATTCACTATGTTTTACTTCTTCAGTATAAGTTACTTCTTCATTACTTTTCTTTTTAAAAAGTATAAAGAATACAATACCTACTATAACCAATAAAACTAATAATATTATAACTATTTTATCCATTTTTCACCTCTTTATTTTTTAACTTTTTATTTACTACTATAAGTATACTACATAATACTAAACCAAGCATAGTAATAATTGAATTATAAGTAATAAACATAACAGTAATCATAAACACACATAAACTTATACCATTAATTATATTCTTATTAATGAATTTAAAACCAACTATTGAAAGTATTAAAGCAATAACTACAATAATAATATTTAATACTATCTTTAATGGATAAATTTCTTTAACAGCTTCTTCTTTACTTAATTTTTCATTATATATTTTATTTATTAATAAATCATCTAACTTATAATCTTCAAAAGAATTATCTTTTTGTTTAGCTATAATACTTACAAAAGAACTACTATTATATTTAAAACTAATTCTAATGTCTCCTATTTCAGGATTATCAATATCTTTACTTGTAGTATAATATTCACCATCAATATTAAAACCATTCTCTTTAGCAAACTCACTATCTAAATCTAAATATCTACTTTTAACACCTAAATTATCTATTTCTTTATTACTTAATTTAAAAGCTCCTAAGTTAGTATCATTATAAAAACTTTTACTTTCATATTTCATACTTTTAGGATTATCAAACCCTTCATTTACAAACTTACTTGAATCTATTAATTCAGTATACCAATTCATTTCATAAGAATAAGCACCTATATCACCTTCATTACTTTCATTATATTGATACACTTCAACAATTCTCTCTAACTTTGAAGTTCTAACACTTACATTAAACTCATCATCTTTTAGATCTTTATTTATTATTAAGTTTCCAGTCATAAATACTAATTTATCATTATTATTTTTATCAACTATTGTAGATTTAACTTCAGCAGTTTTATTATTAAGACTATTTCTATTCATTAAAACTTTTATTACTTTATATTCACTATAACTTATAAGTAACATTGAACTTATAATTAATAAAACACCAACTATATATTTAACAACTTTTTTCATAAGTAAATTATAACATAAAAAACGTTCTACATAAGAACGTTTTATAAACTTTACTATTCAGTAACTACTTTCATAGCTTTTTTCATTAATAAATCATATTTAAATAATTCTTTAGAACCAATTTGTTTTAAGAAATCTTCTTTAGACATTCCATATTGTTTACTAGTTTCATCAAGTCCAGCTTCTAATTCTTCATCAGTTACTTCTAATTTTTCAGCTTCTACTACTGCATCCATAATTAATCTATAACCTATTCTCTTATTAGCTTCATCTTTAAGTGTAGCCTTAAAGTTATCTAAATTAGTATTGCAATATTTTAAGTAATCTTCTAATTTTAATCCTTGATATTGTAGTTTTTCTGAGAATTCTCTAACTAATCTATTAGTTTCATCTTCAGTCATTTCTTCAGGAATTTCAAATTTAGATCCTTCAACAACTTTATCTAAACATTTAAATAAATATTCATCTTCTAATTGCTTAGATTTTTCAGCTTCTTTGTTTTCTTTAATATATTTCTTTAAATCTTCTAAAGATTCAACTCCACCAACATTTAAGTCAGCAAAGAATTCTTTATCAAATTCAGGGAATACTCTTTCTTTAACTTCTTTTACTTCTACTTTGAATACTACTGGTTGTCCTTTTAATTCTTCACTATGATAATTTTCAGGGAATACTACATTAACATCTTTCTTATCCCCTTTTTTAAGACCTATTAATGCTTCTTCAAATCCTGGAATAAATGTATGAGATCCTATTTCTAATGAATAATCTTCTCCTTTTCCACCTTTGAATGCTACTCCATCTTTAAATCCTTCGAAGTCAATAACAACTACGTCTCCTTCACGAGCTTCAGCTTTATCATCTAATGATTTAACTTCTACGAATTGTTCTTTTAAGTGACCAAGTTCATGTTCAACTTCATCATCAGTTACTTCTACTTTATCTTTTTTAATTCCTAATTTTTTATATTTTCCAAGTTCTACTTTTGGACTTGCTACTAAAGTAAATTCTACTTCAATATGATCATGTCCGATATCTTTAATATCGATAGCTGGTGTAGCAGCTGGAGTAATAGTTTTAGGATCACTAAGTAGTTTAGCATATAACATATCTACTGCCATATCAACAGCATCCATATATAATGTCTCTACTCCTACTTTTTTAACATAAATATCATATGGAACTTGACCTTTTCTAAATCCATCCATTTTGATATCTTTTCTTTTCTTTTCAAATGCTTCTTTTAAGCAATCTTTCCATTCTTTTCCCTCTAATTTTAATGTATAACTTTCTTTCATAAATTCCCTCCCTCGTTATATATTAAATGATACACAAAAAAGGATATTTTACTATCCTATTGCTATTATTTGAACGCTATAAACACCATCTGGTGATGAAACCTCAACAGTATCTCCAACTTTTTTACCCATTATAGCAGCAGCTATTGGGCTTTCGTTAGATATTTTATTGTTAAATGGATCTGCTTCTTGACTACCAACTATTTTATAGCTTTCAATGTCATCATCATCCTCATACTTAAGTTCTACTTGGCATCCAATACCTACAGTACCATCGCTCTCAGCGTTATCTATTACAGTTGCATGCTCTAAAGCATATTCAACTTCAATTATTCTCTTTTCTAAATTTGCTTGATCTTCTCTTGCTTGTTCATATTCAGAGTTTTCTGACAAATCACCTAAAGCTCTTGCTTCTTTTAGAGTTTGAGTTACTTCTTTTCTCTTTTCTGTTTTTAAATAATGTAATTCATTTTCAAGTTCTAAATAACCTTCACTTGTTAGAAAAATTTCTTTCTTTTTCATAGCAAATTGCCACCTCTTTCTCATTACCAAAAAATGATACTATAAAATGTACATTTTGTCAAGCAATATTGACCCTTATAATATCATTTTCATATACCTTAAATGGTATTTTTATTCTTATAATTTCTTGTGCATGACTAGCAGATTCTATCTTTTCACCATCACTGTTTATAATATATTCAACTTTGAATTTTTTAGTCACAGTATTTGGTCCAAAAACTTCAACTGTGTCTCCAACACTAAACTTATTTCTTTGTTCTACTACTGCTTCAGAAGAAACCTTATCATATGATTTTATTAGTCCTAAAAAGTCTTTATTACTTATTTCTTGACGACCAGTAAAATATTGTCCTTCTACTCCTATGATACCATTATAAAATTGTGGTATATTTTCACGATTAGAAACTCTATTTAATACTTTTTTATAATAAGTAATATCTTCATCAGTTAGCGTTCCATCTATCTTTTTATCCATAATAGTTCTATATGCATTAGCTACTGTTGCTATATAGTAAAGACTCTTCATACGTCCTTCTATCTTATATGATTCAATACCCAAATCCATCATATCACTTATATAATCTATCATATTTAAATCTTTTGATGAAAATGCATACTCTTCTTCCTTACCACAATCAAAAGTAAATCTGCATACTTGACTACATCCTCCACGATTAGAGTCACGTAGTGTTACATAATTACTCATAACACATCTACCACTATAACTAGTACACATAGCTCCATGAATAAATACTTCTACTTCTGTATCTATATTTTCTTTTATTCTCTTAATATCTTCACGACTACACTCACGAGCCATAACTACTCTATAAGCACCTAAAGATTTATAAAATTTAACTGTTTCTAAATTAGTAATAGACTTTTGAGTTGATATAAAGAATGGAGTTTTAATTTTAAGACGCTTAATAGCTTCTATAACAGCAAAATCACTAATAATATAACTATCTATTCCAATTTCATCTAAAGCTTTTAAATACTCATCTAATCCATCTAAATCTTCATTATGAAATACCATATTAACAGTAACAAATACTTTCTTACCTAATTTATGAGCAAACTCTACTCCTTCTTTAATTTCATCTAAACTAAAGTTATTAGCATTAGCCCTAAGACTATAATTATATCCTCCAATATATACAGCATCTGCTCCATACATAAAAGCAAACTTAAGCCTAGCTAAATCCCCAGCAGGTAATAATAATTCATACTTCACTTTATATCACCTACCTTATACTTAATATCATTTTCTAAAAAATAATAATCACTATCTATCAAATTACATAAATTAGTATTTCGATAATCTTCAAGAATTAACTTTTCACTAACACTATCTATATTAGTAAAATTAATTATTAAGTTCATATTTAGTTTATCTATATATTTAGAAGCACAGAATATCTTATCAAAATATACAACACTTCCATCATTCTCTTCAAAAATATCAAGAACTTTACCACTTACTTTTTCAACTAACTTATACTCTTTAGTATTATCTAAATTATAATATTTATTATAGTTACTTACTAAATTACGTCTAGAATACATTAAACTATTTTTACCAACATAAAAATAATATAAATTACTACTTGTTTTCTCTTGTATTTCTAAAAGTTCCCTAATAGTTAAATCATTATTAATTACTACGTTTTTAATACCAATACTATCTAAAAAATTAATAGCTTTATAATTAGATAATATATGGTTTTCATATAATACCAATCTTTCTTTATCTATTATATTTGTTAGTCCTATATCTTCCACTATAAACTTAATATTTTTATTAAATTCTTTATATATTTTTCTAAATCCATCTATTTTTCTATGTAAGAATTTATTCATAATTACATATATATTATGTTCTAAACTAAGTTTATTTATTTCTTCTATATCATAATACACATTAAATCCTATACTATACCCATCAAGTGGTAATATAAATGTATTAAAGTTATACTTAGTATATAAATCTAATTCTTTTTTATTTGGTATTATTAAATATTCTTTCTTTTGCATACTCCTAAAGTATCACCTACTTCTATATATTTTACAGTAAATTCTTCATTATTATTTAAAAAATCTATAAACTTTCTAATCTTATTAACCATCTGTCTTAAGTTTCTACTTTGTATTCTAGTCTCTTGATTTACATATCCATGGAAACTCAAATTATCTATTATGATTATTCCATCTTCATTAAGATTTTCTTTAAATTTATTAAAGAATTTCATATTTTGACTTTTAGCAGCATCTATAATTATTAAATCAAATTTATCTTTAATTTCTATATCTAAAGCATCATTTTCATATAAATTAATATTCTTTAGTTCACTTTTTTTAATATTTTCTTTTGCTATTTTACTCCTAACAGGATCTCTTTCTATACTTGTTATATTAGTTACACCAAGAGTACTCGCAAAGCATATTGTTGAGTATCCTATGGCCGTACCTATTTCAAGTATAGTATGTACCTCATTTACCATTATTATGTTTTTAATAGTTTCTATTGTTTCTTCACTCATTATAGGTACATTATTTTTAATTCCATAATCTTCTATTTCTTTTATTAACTTTGATATTCTATCCATAACCCATTTCTCTTTAACTCTCTAACTTTACTTACATGTTCTGAGTCTGTTTTAGTAAAGTATGTTTTACCATTTTTATCAGCTACAAAATAATAATATTTATGACTAGTTGGTTCTATTGCTGCTTCTATTGATCCAACACTTGGATTACATATTGGACTCACTGGAAGTTTTCCAGCCATGCAACTACTACGAGTATTATAACTATTACAACTAGAAAGTTCACTTGATTTTAAATCTCTTGTCCAATTATCTATCTTTTCAGCATAATATGTTGTAACATCACTTCCAAGACTCCATCCTGCATTAAGTCTGTTATAAAATACTCCAGCTACACCTTTTCTATCACTTGCTTTACCAGCTTCAAGTTCAATAATAGATGCAAGAGTCATCATCTCATGAATACTATATTTACTTTTACTTACTTCATCTTTATATTTCTCTAACTTTTTTTCCATATTATTAAGCATAGTTCTAAATATATCATCCACATCTGCACTCTCATAAAATTCATATGTATCAGGGAATAAATAACCTTCTAATGAATAATATATATCTTTATTTTTAATATCATCTGTTAAGAACCAATAATCTTTAATAAGACTATCTAAATATTCAGAATTACTTAATTTATCTATTATTTCTTTCTCAGTAATATTGAAATTATCTGTTATCTTAGAAATAACATATCTCATATTTTTACCTTCTACAAAAGTAACTGTCTTAGTTTGTCTTAAGTCAACGCTACCCTTTTCTAAAGTATTAATTAGCTCTTCTACACTATATGATTTCTTAAGTACATAGTCTCCATATTCTAAATTTCCAGGAGAGTGCATTTTAATATATATTTTATATGCAAGTTCTGACTTAATTAACTCATTATCTTTAAGAGTTTTTGATATTGTACTATAAGTATCTCCTTCTTTAACATAAATATTAACTGTTTCATTATCTTTTCCACCTTTAATTAAATAGAAATAACTTCCTACTAAAGCACCACCTATAATTAAACATAAAAAAAATAAAAATATAATAAATTTCTTCACACTAAAAACCTTCTTTTTCATTATTTCCCACTTTCTAAAGAATCTAGTATCTTACTAATAAAATCAAACTCTTCTTTTGTTTCAACTGGTTTTAATTTTGTCATATTACCTTTAGGACTCAATACATAAGTTGATGCATAACAAACCATCTCACCATCTTTATTAGTTTCATCATCTGTATAAATAACATAATTAACATTATTAGTTGTATCTTCTATATCTAAAAGTATTCTATATTCTTGCTTATTACCAGATGAATCTTTTAATACTAGAGTATTATCTTTCATTATTTCTCCTATCTAAATAGCTTTGCAATATTATAGTCGCAGCTATTTTATCTATTACTTTTTTTCTATTCTTACGTTTTGTATTATTACTAATAAGCATACGTTCTGCTTCAACTGTAGATAATCTCTCATCTTGCATTATTACTTCCATATTAAATTTATTTAAAAGTAAATCTCTAAATTCTAAAGTTATTTCACTTCTCTTAGATAAACTTCCATCTAAATTCTTAGGATTTCCAAGTACAAAAGCATCTACATTTCTACTTATTACTATATTATTAAGTTTATTTATTAATTCTTCATAATCACTATATCTAATAACTTCTAACGATGAAGCTATAAGTCCAGTTCTATCGCTTATCGCAATACCACACGTCTTACTACCTAAATCTAATCCTAAATATGTCATTTTTTATTTATAAAATTAATTAACATTAATTCTATTATATCCTCTCTCTTAAATTCAAGTATTCTATTTCTACATTCCTTATAACTAGAAATATATCCAGGATCCCCACTAATCAAATAAGCAACTATTTGTTTAGTTGGATTATACCCTCTTTCATTTAAATCATCACATATCTTGATTAATGAATTCTTAGCATTTTGATCAATAATAGTTTCTGTATCTACTACTGTAGTTTCATTTTCTACCATAAAACTCAACTCCTCACATATATTCTAACAAATTTTTATATTATTGCCAATATTTATATAAGTATTATACGCAAAGAAAACATATTTTTCTAGGATTTAATAACTATAGTTGTTATAATATTTATGGAGGCAAGAAATGATATATTACCCTAAAGTATACGGAACATGTGCTGGTGCTAATAAAGCAATCGAAACAGCATATAAATTAAAAAAAGAAAACAAAGATAAAAATATTTATATTTATAAAGAAATATTACATAATCCATATATAATAAACGAATTATTAAAAGATGGTATTAAATGTATTGATGATTTATCTATTCTTAATGAAAAAGATATTTTAATTATTAGAGCTCATGGAGAGGCAAAAGAAACTTATGATTACTTAGATAGTCATAATATTGAGTATTATGATGCTACTTGTACTAATGTTTTAAAAGTACATAATATTGCAACTCAAAAACAAGAAAATGGTTATAAAATCATAATAGTTGGTAAAAAAACACATCCAGAAGTTATTGGTACTAATGGCTGGATCAATAATGAAGGAATAATTATTGAAGACAAAGATGATTATAAAAATCTAAATAATAATGAAAAATACTTTATAGTTTGTCAAACTACTGTAAGTCACAAAAAACTACAAGAGTTATTAAACCATATGAATGAAAATAATATTGATTATGAAGTAGAAAATACTATATGTAACGCTCAAAAACTAATTCAAACTTCAAGTGTTGCTCTCGCAGAACAAATGGATATTATGTTCGTTATTGGTGGTAAAGAAAGTTCAAATACTAAAGAATTATATAATCTTTGTAATGAAGTTACTAAAACATACTACTTCTCTGACATAAAAGACTTCTTTAACTTTATAAAGAAAGAAAAATATAATTTAAATACTAAAATAGGATTCACAGGAGGAGCATCTACTCCTAAAGAACAGATAAAAGAATACGCAAATCTATTAGAATTCTTTATTTATTACAAAACTAAATTAAAAGAATTTGAAACTGATTTAAAAAAGATAAATAAGTCTTTCTTAGAAAGCGATAACCCAATCGTAATAGATGCAGTAAATAAATTCATTAATATGAACGGAGATGGAAAATTCTTAAGAGGATGCCTAATTGACTTAGGATATAAACTAACTAAGAGTGATGACTATGCCAAAACACTATCTCTTGCTTATGAAACATTTGAAACTTCAATACTTATTCATGATGACATTATTGATAATGCACACTTAAGACGTAATAAAGAAACAATACATGAAACATATAAAGATGAATTTAAAAAATATAATGTAGAAAATGACAACACTAATACTTCACTAGCTCTATGTATTGGTGATTTAGGTTTCTTCTATACTAATGAAATGATAACTAAAAAGTATAAAAATGATAAGAATCTTGCTAAATTATTAAGTTATTATAATAATATAGTTATTAAAACTATCAAAGGTGAAATAATAGATGTTGCTCTTCCATTTATAGAAAAGAATGATAAAAAACATACTCTTCATGAAGAAGACATAATGGAAATATATAGACTTAAAACATCTTGGTATACAGTAGTTGGTCCATTTGTTCTTGGTATGATCTTAGGAAACTCTAAAGCAAAAGATATAGAAACTTTTGAAAAAGTATTAGAACCACTTGGTATAGCATTTCAAATAAAAGATGATATTTTAGGAATCTATAGTAGTAAAGAAATACTAGGTAAATCAGTTTACTCAGATATTGAAGAATTCAAGCAAACTATACTTTACTCTTATATTAAGATTAATAGAAATGATTTACTTGATGAACTTCTAAAGTATTATGGTAAAAGTATAACTGAAGAAGAATCTAAGAAAGTACAAAAATTATTTGAAGACTCAGGTGCTTTAGAATATGCTACTAATAAAATGAATGAAATGTTCAACGAAGTTTATACAAATATCAAATCAATGGACATAAAAGAATATACAAAGAACATACTTTTAGGATTAATATTATTCTTAAGATTAAGGGAGAAATAGTACTACATCATTACTATTTTTTCTTGTTTTTTTTAGTATCTTTTAAACTCTTCTTAGGCGTAGGCATATCTTCTAGCATTGTTCCACCAAGTTCTTCTATTGCTTTCCTAACCTTCTTTCCGACATCATAATGAGTTTCATTAGCTTTTTCTTCGCCATGAATATTATCTCTTTTTAATTTAGATTCGGTTTGAGTAATTCTAAATAAATTAGCTGCCAACTCCTCACTACACATATTATCAAGTATGTCTTCTCTATATCTTAAATTCTTACGCTTTGCTATGTCATCTGCAGTCTCACCATTATAAAGTCCTTTATACCCTGCATTATGAAACTTATCAAAATTCTTAACTCCAGCATTTCTAGCAGCAATATTTAAAGAATAATTACCTTTTCTTGTTAAATCTCTTTGATAAAATCTTTTTTCATCTTCAGAAAGACTGAAGTATTCTTTCTCACTCAATTCTTGCTTTCTAGTTTGAACTGCAAAATAAGTTTGGCCTAAAGCAACAACTTTTTTTCTAGAATCTGAGTTTTGTACAATTAAGTAGCAAGCATACCTTGATAGCTTATAGTCATCAATAATTCTTTCACCCCCTTTGCCCAGCTTTATCATTTTGTCGACTTGGACAAAATGATAAATAACCTTATTTTTACTCTTGTCACATGCAGTACGTGCTTTTTCTAAAGCACCTAAAAATTTTCTCCATTCTTTATATTGAAGAACAATCTGTAAATCACGAGCAAGCCAATACTCATTCCCCTCTTCATCAATATGTTTGATATCCTCAAATACCTTTTCAGTATATTCAATTATTTCTTCCATTTTAAAACCTCCCTAATTTTTTATTTCTATCATTTACCAATAATAATGTTGTCTTTGATTGACATATAATTTTTTTCGTGCTACAATTAAATCACAAAGAAGCAAAAGCGTTGGTACAACAAGGTTGCTTCTTTTTTAATACACTTTTAATTAATTCTACTGTTCATTTAATGCCTCCTTCTTTAATATTCTTCACATATCTAACAATAATGATTAAAATATTAAACTTGAACATAAACATTCTAACTTTAAATGCAAAAATATTACATATATCACTTGAAGCGTTATAATTTTTATGCTAAAATCATTCATAAGAAGAAGGCACAACGACATTTCGTTAAGGTTTCTTCTCTTTTTTTATGCTTTTTTAAATATTTTTATCATTCGTTCAAAACCTCCTTACTTTATATTTATAATTTTACGAATTAACACTAATGGCCGGAGTAGTAGGATTTGAACCTACACAATCTAGTTCCCAAAACTAGCGCACTACCAAATTATGCTATACCCAGAGTGTTTTTTTACCTTTCATATCCTCCTATTATTATAGTTAACCATAAAAACCAAAAACACTTCTTTTTTGAATTTTTTTATTAAAAAAGAGACATACCTCCCTAAAGGTATATCTCCGCATCATGCATATTTCTTCTTGTCTAAGAAACATACATTATCGTCTAAATTGTCATATTAACATGGAAAGTAATTAATACATACATGCAATAATAAATTAAATATTATGTTACAACAATATTTTTTAAAAAATTATAAAATTATTTCTTTCTATCATTAACTGCACCCTTTGAAATATTTCTATTGAAATATGATTCAAGAGCTTTATCAAATTCTTCCTCAGTAAAGTCTGGAAAACACTTATCAGTAAAATATAACTCAGCATAAGCAATACTATATAACATAAAATTACTTATTCTAAGTTCTCCACTAGTTCTAATCATTAAATCCACTGGAGGTAAATCATTATATAAATAACTATAGAAGTTTTCCGGAGTAACATCATCTAAATTAACTTCTCCATCTCTATACATAGTAGCGAGCTTTTTAGCAGCATCTACTATTTCAAATTGGCCACCATAATTTAAACATACATTAAATATTCCACCAGTACAATTCAAAGTCTCTTTTTCAAGTGTCTTCATAACACCATAAACTTCATCACTAAGTGGTTCTTTTCTACCTGAAAAAACTACTCTAATATTATTTTCTAAAAAGAAATGCATATCACTCTTAAAAGCAGATACAAATAAATTCATTAAATATCCTACTTCTTCTTGACTTCTTTTAAAGTTTTCAGTTGAAAAAGCAAAAACACTAAGTATCTTAACACCCTTACTTAATATATGAAGAGCAGTCTTCTTAAGAGTTTTATATCCTGCATAATGTCCTTCAGTTCTTTTCTTTCCTTGTCTTGTAGCCCATCTTCCATTTCCATCCATTATGATAGCCACATGATTTGGTATATCATTTTTCATAAATCTTCCTCTTTCTTGCAACTAACAATTATTATACTAAAAAAACAGTTATTTTCATATATTTTTAATTCTTTTTACATATTTTAATGACATTTAAGTGACAATTTAATACAATTTATAGTATAATTAACAAGAAAAAAAGGTGGTGTTTATTATGTTAAAAAATATTGAAAAATTAATTGAAGAAAAAAAGTATGCTGAAATCAAAAAAATATTAAATGAGATGAATGATTACGACATAGCTGAGATATTTGAAGACTTACCGACCACCGAACAATTAAAAATATTTAGACTATTAACAAAAGACATAGCTGCAGATGTATTTTCATATATGGAAACAGATACTCAAAGTAAACTAATTACTCTACTTAGTGAAAAAGAAGCAGTAGAAATTATAAATGACATGGCAAGTGATGATGCTGCTGACTTAATGGATGAAATACCTGCTAATGTAGTAAGTAGATTATTAAATAAAGTAGAACCAGAAGCAAGACGTGATATAAATCAGCTACTAAATTACCCAGATGATTCTGCTGGTAGTATTATGACTACAGAATATATGGATTTAAAAGAAGAAAATACTATAGAAGAAGCCATTAGAAAAATCAAAAGAGAATACGATGATAAAGAAACAATTGATATATGTTTCGTAACTGATAAATCAAGAAAGCTAATCGGAACAGTTAAATTAAAAGATCTAGTATTAAATGATGAAGAAAAACTTATTAAAGATATTATGGATGATGACATAATGAGTGTTAATACTCTAACGGATCAAGAAGAAGTTGCATCTATCATACAAGATTACGATCTTACTTCTATTCCAGTAGTAGACACTGAAAATAAATTAGTTGGAATTATTACAATTGATGATGTTATCGATATTATTGAAGCAGAAGCTACTGAAGATATTGAAAAGATGGCTGCAATTACTCCAACTGAAAAACCATATTTAAAACTAAATGTACTAGAACTTTATAAAAGTAGAATTCCATGGCTATTACTTCTTATGATATCAGCAACATTCACAGGTAAAATAATCCAACACTATGAAGCAGCACTAGCCTCATACGTAGTTTTAACTTCATTTATACCAATGCTAATGGATACAGGTGGAAACGCCGGAGGGCAATCATCAGTTACAATAATTCGTGGTCTTTCACTAAATGATATAGAATATAAAGATACACTAAAAGTTATATGGAAAGAAATAAGAGTTGCAGTACTCGCCGGTCTAACACTAGCTATAGCAAACTTCGCAAAACTACTTCTTATAGATAAAGTAACAACAAGCGTAGCCTTAGTAGTATGCTTAACGCTTATAGTAACAGTAATAATTGCAAAAATAATAGGTTGTTCTCTTCCAATATTAGCTAAAAAAATAGGATTTGACCCAGCTGTAATGGCAAGCCCATTCATAACTACTATAGTAGATGCTATTTCTCTTATTGTTTATTTTCAAATAGCAACACATCTTTTAGGACTATAAGAAAACACTTTCAACTATTGAAAGTGTTTTTATTATGCAGTTAAAGTCTTACCAACAGTTCTATAGAATTGTTCTCCTAACTTACATCTACCTTCTTTTACTCTTAAACGATTAATTGACTTCTCTTGAAGCTTAATAACTCCTAAAGCAGTAGACATTCTAACAATATCAACATTATTTTTAAATCTCTTAAGTGCCCCAACTAAATTTCTTTCATTTCTTTTACTAGTCAAAATTTCATTTTTAGTTGTTAATATGTCAGCATTATAATTAAGTTTATCTTGTTCTAAGCCCATTCTCATATCAGTATAAGCTTCATATCTTCTTACATCGGCATCAAATCTACTCCACTCACGTTCTTTTCTCTTTTTATATTTTTCACTACCTCTATTAACAATCTTCTTTTGAGTAGTTTGTAATTTACCTTTCTTACTTTGAAGTCTTGAAATTTTAGAAGCAACTCTATTTATTCTTTTTTCATTTATTTTATTTTTAAATTTAGTTTTATAATCTTTTCTACGTAACTCATCTAACTTTTGATATTTACTTGCTAACTTATCATCAACCTTTTGAATTCTCTTGCCATCAATACCCATAATTATAGAATCTACAGGATTTAATACATTTTGATCGAAACCTATACTTTTATCATCTATAGTTATATTAGTTAAAACATTATCATAACCCTCTTTTGCCTTCTCTAATTGTGATATTAATTCATCGATCTCAGTCTTAGAACCACTCAAGTAATCAACATTTTCCATTCTCTTGGACAAATCTTTATATCTCTTTATCAAACTCTCATATTTATCAGTTAAAGTTTTATGTGCACTTTTAACTTCATTCACAACATAAGTTTTATGAACATATGTACTATATTGTAACTTTTTTAATTCTTCATCAGATAAATTATAATTTTCATCCTTAGCAGGTATTCCTAATCTTTGACAAGCTTCAATTAAATCGTCAATACTAATACTATAAAATTTTTTCTTATCACCTTCAATTGATTCTTTTATAGTCATAATTATTCACCTGACTCACTAATTTCACTAACTACTCTATCAATCTCATTATTTATATAATCAAGTTCATTTTGAGCAGTAATAGTGTCTAAAGAATAAGTAGTTTCTGTTTCATTTAATATAGACGCAAAAATAGTATCATCTTGATCATTAACAGTATAAATAACATATGTTTTATTAAATTCAAGAGAATCTACTATATCAAGTACATTAACTACTACTTCAGTACCATCTTCAATAGTTACCTTTAATTTATTACTAGCTTCTTCCATAATTGCCTCCTAGTATATATAAATTCTATCATATTTTTTTTATTCATACAATAAAAAAGACTACAATTTCTTTTTAAGAGTTATTGTAGCCATATCCCTTGAGGATACTTTATCCAGAATACCAAATACTGGACTAGTATGAGAAAATTTTCTATATCCTCTATTAACGATCATCTTAGCATTTAATACATCAAATTCTCCTCTACATTTATTAGTTTTACTAACTTTATAATATAAAAAATTCTTACCATCACTTACATCTATTCCAGTATCATTAAGACTACTTTGTACTATTTTAGGCATATACCCATCATGCTTATGTCCACATACTATTAAATCAAGTTCCTTAAGTCTATCCCTTAAAAAAGATAAAACTTCTTTCTTACTAATAGTATCTGGTGAATGAGTAAGTAAAATATTAAATTGTTTATCAGTAAATTCAAGTAAACTTTTCATATAATCTTCTATAAAATATTGTTCCCACATACTTTCTTTAGATTTATAATATGCTCCACTTCTAGGACAAAATCCACCAATTCTAATATTTCCTATATCTATATATTCATTTCCAACTCTTCTATCTAATATATGAACTCCAGTAGTCATATTAAGACTTTTTAAATACTTAATAGAATCTAATACACTATGTTTCTTACCACTCTTTAATTCATGATTACCCAAACATATAAAAGTCTCAGCTATATTATCAAGATTATCAAATAAATATCTAAGCATTATATCATTCGTTGGAACATAAAAATCATCAGCAGTATATGTTAAATCACCAGATACTAATATAAAATCTGGCTTTTGTTTATCAACTTCTTCAATAAGTTTATCCCATAGTTCAAATGATGCCCACTTATTATTATGAATATCAGCTAAAGAACATATAGTATAATCTCTATCTAATTTATCACTACTAATTGTAAACTTTTCATTATGTATCATAGTTCCCTCTAAATAGAAAAATATTATATCACAAAAACATTTCAAATACACTAATCATATGAAAAAAGTACTATTTCTAGTACTAACTTTCCCCTTCTTCAAGCATTGTTATTATTGATATTCCATATCCTAGTGTTACATTATCTACAAGTACATTCGTAACAGCACCTATTATTTTATTATTTTGTATTATAGGTGAACCACTCATTCCTTGCACTATACCACCTGTTTTAGTAACAAGAGTTTTATCAGTTATTTCAAAACTAAAGGCTTTTTGAGTATCTCTTTTATTAAAATATTTATCTATTACTTCTATATCATATTTTTCAATCTTATTATCTTTAGTAACAGTAAGTATATAAGCACCACCCTTTTCTATATCTGAAAATGTAGCTATCTCAAGAGTATCTTTGCTAGGAAGATTAGAATTATATATTCCGTATATTCCCTTATTAGTATTTTTTTCTATAGTACCAAGTATCTTATCAAAAATTATTTTAGCATTCTTACTGCCTACTTTACCATTTCTACTTTTGTCTATACTAGTAACTTTACTATAAAGAATATTTCCATTCCTAACATCTATTCTGTTACCTGTTTCACTCATAGTTATTTCATGACCTAAAGCTCCATATATTTTAGTTACTGGATCTATATAACTAAGAGTTCCAAGTCCAACTAAAGAATCTTTTACATAAAGTCCAGTTTTATATACCCCATCATCTACTTTTAGATTCAAAGTACTATTTATCTTTCTATTGTTTCTCTCTATTTCAACACTTACTTTCATATTACTTAAGTCACTATTATCTACTTCATTAGAAAGTTCTTCTATAGTATTTACTTTTTTACCATTAACACTTATTATTTTATCTCCTATTTTAAAGTTATTTTTAGCTATATAGTCACCCTTTACTTTATAGAAACCTACTACTACTAGTCCATCAGTATTTATCTTAATTCCAATACTTTCTCCACCTGGAATAATATATTTAGAATAAGCAAATACGCCTAAAGGAAATAAAAAAATAATAAATAACGTGAACATAAACTTCTTCATGATTTCACCTCTTTATTATTATTTGCTTTTATATTTTTATTATATAACCACTTATTTCTATGGAAATAATTACTAATTTTCTTCTACTTCAAACTTACTTTCAGTACCATTCTCATTAACTAATTTATTAATAGTTTCAGTAGCATTACTAAGTTTAGTCTCACAAAATTCTATTAATTTCATAGCTTCAGTATACTTAGTAATTGATTTATCTAAATCAAGTTCACCACTTTCAAGTTCATTAACAATTTTTTCTAGTTCTTTTATTGATTGTTCAAATGTCTTTTCTTTCATTTATTTACTCCTTTAACTGTTACATCTATATTACCATCACTAATTATTAAATTTAATTCGTCACTAACACTAATATCTTTAGTATTTTTAACTATCTTACCATCTTTATATATTATTGAGTATCCTTTATCAAGTACATTTTTAGGATTTAATAGTTCAAGTTTTATTTTTAATGTGTCTAATCTCTTAGTATTATTTTCAATAACTCTTTTAATACTAGAGCTAACATCTTCACTAAGATTTTCTAACTTTTCAATTTTATTTTCGTATAATACTTTAGGATTATTAAGTATATAATTACTCTTATATTTATCAATTAATTTAAGACTATTATCTAGTTTTATCTTAATACTACTATTAAGTCTATCATATAACATATCTAACTTTTGTTCTTTTATATCATATAGTCTCATTGGATTATTAAGTATATAGTTACTTTTAAATTTCTTAATTAACTCATTATATGAATATAATCTATTTTGTATAGCATTATTTACTCTCTCACGAGTACTTTTCAAATACTTAATTATATCTTCTTTATCACTAGTTGCCATTATAGCAGCACCAGTTGGTGTCGGAGCTCTTAAGTCAGCTACAAAGTCACTTATTGTAAAATCTATTTCATGACCTACACCACTTATTATAGGTATCTGAGATTTGTATATTGCTCTTGCTACTATTTCTTCATTAAAAGCCCATAAATCTTCTATAGAGCCACCACCACGACCAAGTATAATTGTATCTAATGGATAAGTATTCGCAAGTTCTATCATACGTACTATATTTTTACCAGCATTATCTCCTTGTACAAGTGTTGGAAACACATATATTTCTACCAAAGGATAACGCTTATTAATAGTAGATATTATATCACGAATAGCAGCACCAGTAGGCGCAGTAATAACACCAATCTTACGAGGTAATCTATTTATCTTCTTTTTATGTTCTGGACTAAATAAACCTTCACTTGATAACTTCTTCTTTAACTCTTCAAATAGTTGATACAAATTACCAAGACCATCCTCATTCATCTCATCTACATATATTTGATAACTACCAGTAGCTTCATATACACTAACTTTACCATGTACTAAAACAGAATCTCCATCCTTAGGAGTAAAATTCAAATATCTATTATAGTTAAACATAACAGCATTTATCTTACTATTCTCATCCTTAAGTGAAAAATACAAATGTCCTCTACTATGAAACTTAATATTGCTTATTTCACCCTTAATATACACACTACGAAGACTTTCATTATTATCAATCGTAAACTTAATAATTCTATTAATATCACTAATAGAAATATATTCTTTATTCATTTATTTCCTCATTATCACGAATCTTATCTAAAACAGCATTTATTAATTTAACTACTTTATCATCACTATACTTTTTAGCAAGTTCAACAGCTTCATTAATAACAACTACTTTAGGTGTATCATAATACATCATCTCATATGTACTTAGTCTTAATATAGCTCTATCTGTTTTACCAAGTCTATCTAAATCCCAATTCTCTAAATATTTAGTAATTGTCTCATCTATCTTATCTTGATTTTCTAAAACACCATTCACTATATCTTTAACATATTTGTTATCCATCTCTAAATTTTCATGAAATACATCTTCTAAATTATATTCAATCTTTTCTTTTCTATAAAAATCTATTTGATATAAGATAACCATTATCTTCTCTCTAGCTTCAGTTCTTGTTAATTTCATACATTCCTCCAAAAAATCTATAAAGATTATACCATTATTTCAAATAAAAAGATATTATTTTTTAATATCTTTTCTAACTCTTTTATATTTTATAAGTGGTTTTATATAAATTGTAGTTCTAACCTACTCTAAATGCAGGTGAAACACCATAATGATTAGGAGAATAGTCATCATGGACAGTACCAATATAAGATACACATAAGAAGCGATCGTTTCTATCAGAACGAGCGGAACGTAACCACCAACCTTTTGCAGAATTCTCATATTTTTTAATTCTTCCAGAATAACCACTATTAGCTACATCTTCACTAACATAATGATCTAATGTCCTTGTTAAATCATTTATTGTATCAAATGTACTAGAAAAATCACTATATATTTCTTTAGGAGCCAATAAATATAATTTATCAGTTGATGTAAAAACAGACGAATCATGGCTTCCATATCCACTTATAACTATTGTATCTAATATAATATCTTTTAAATCATTTGGAAGTTTGTTATATATATCAGTATTAACATAATTACGTATATCTGATGCTGGCCAACCCCCATCATTAAATGCTACCATAGTTGTAGTATTCATAGCATATAATGAAATTATACTCTCAAATTCAAGTACAAAACCACAAGCAGTTTGTGAGAAACCTTCAGTGGAACATTCATCTGGTGTTGAAGTATTTGAAATTCTAACTTTGTGTATTCCCAAATCTCCCAAATCTACTTCTTTAGTATCACCCAAGTTATAAATAGAAATATTTCCATTTCTCACATTAGTAGCTATTGTTTTCCAACTATCTTTTTCAAATTGAGTTAACTTTACTTCATTAACACCTAAAACACCACTAAATTTTTTACCTTGATTATAATTTTGATCAGCACTTATTTCTTTAAAAGTTATAGTCAAATCATACTTATGAATTATATTTGGTTCAACTATAGTTTTACCTTTAATTATACTAGATGAAATAATAGTACCTGTTATTCCTTCACAAGTTCCATCCTCTACTTCGGTAGTACCATTTATTCTAGTACAAGTTCCTTCAATTAACATTTCATCATTTTCTATTTCATTAGTTAGCTCTTGCCAAACTAAATTGTATACTGCATCTAAAGTTCCAGTATTAGCAACATAAACTGTCTTTGTAATAGTATCTCCTGGTTTTATATTTTGCATTACGATTTCTGCTCCATCTACATAGCGAAGACTTAAAGTACCAGTTTCAACTACTTGATCCTTTACATCTTTATTAGCAATAGTATTACTAAAATATGCATAACTAAATCCAACAGTTGCTAAAAACAAAAATACTATTCCTATCCCAAATAACATCTTTTTATCATTATTCTTCATACTCTACACTCCTACTATAAAAAGTATAACACTTCATATTTTTTAATACAATTAAAAATTCACTATTACTAGTGAATTAATCTTTTTTATGAAATTTATTTATAAACTTTCTTACTAAACTTGATTCTTCTTTTTTCTCTTCTTTCTTTAATGAAACTTTCTCACATAAGTTACTATTAACAAGTAAATCATCTAGTATACTTAAATATTCACTACCTAAATTATTTACTCTAAGTTCTCTTATAAGTCCTGAAATCTCACTTGGAGTAGCAGAACTAAACGCACCATGGTCTATATCTATACCTAATGGTTCTACTATAAATAGTTTATTATTTATAGCTTCTACTTTAATTCTCTTACCAGTAGTAACTTCTGTAAACATACCGTCTAAATCTTGTCTAAAAAATACTTGATTGAGTGGAATTTCACTTCTTCTTTCAAAGTCTCTTTTAAGATAAACTTTACCTTCATCTTTTACTTCACTTTGCCAAAAATTACATTTATCAAGTTCAAGTTTAAAATATCTTTTCATATCTGCACCTCCTAAAACCTTGTCTATTGTAATATATATTCATCTAAAAGTCAAAAAAACTAATTTATTTCTAAATTAGTTTAATAACCTATCCTATCAAAATTTTGAATATCTTCATTTATTAAAGAAATAATTATAGGATCTTTTTTAATATTCTTCTTTATATTATTTACACTTTCATAAAATATATTACTTTTATATTTAAGAATATCTTTAATATTTTTAATTCCAATACTTTTTAAATAATCTAGTATTTCTATTACTTTTAATTCACTAATATAATAGTTATTTATATCATCATCACTAAGAAATTCTTCTATTTCTTCAATATCTTCATCTGTTAACCCATAATTTTTAAAGTAATCCATGACTCATTTCTCCCTCTTTATTGTATCCAATCCCATCACATATTTTTTCGTATGATTTCTCAGGTAAATACATTCCTTTAGTGACAACATACATTAATGTATCATTATCAATAGGTACATTAGCATTTCTTAAGATTGAACATAATCTAAGTACTTTCATTCTTGATATTAACACACCATCTATATTATATACATATTCATTATCACGTACTCTAAATTGTCTTTCTAAATCAAATATAGCTTTTTCATGAAATACTTCTTCATCATAACTTATTGAGTCACTCTTAAGAATCACTTTATCTAAATCATCTCTATTTGGTAATGAAACAAAATGATCTTGAATAAATATTTCACGTTTCTTATCTTTCTTACTATATTTTGGTACAATATTTCTCTTTAACATACCAATTCTACTTTCAGAAAATAAAGTATCGTAATATTCTTTTGAATCATAAATACCCCTTAAGTATGAATAATAAGTAATAGCATTCTCATCCATTTTTGTGATAGCAGATGGATATCTATTAGCATAATTTCCATAAGTCGGAGAAACAATACCATCACAATTGAATAAACCTAATTCTATTAGTCTATCCATTTTTTCATCTATACAAGAACCATATAATGGAGTAACACTTTCTAAATGTTCCTTATCTTTATATAATCCATAAGCTCTACATAATTCATAATTAGATACTAATCTATAATGAGGAGTAGAAAGTAATTTACCAATATTTTCTTTACTTTCTAAATCTATATTAAATCCTTTTTCTTCTAAGAATTTTTCATTTAACTCTACATCTTCTAAAGATATTTTACGAGCTGCATAATATAAAGAACGAGGATTTTCTTTAACACCTACTCCACTCATTCTAATTCTTCTAGATTCTTGTTTTAAAGTGTTATTTACCCATACTCCTGGAGTTTGAAAATAAAAATCACATAGTTTATGTTCTTTACTTAACTTTTTATAAGTTTCTTCTACGCTTTGAGCACTTCCAGCTAAACAAATAGATAAAATAGTTCCTAAATCAAATTTACGAAGTATTTTATTATCTTTCATACAACTCAAAATAGAATTCATATTTTGAAGTTCACTTCTTGCTTCTAACTCCTTTTTATTTCTTGTTATAAATGCAAGTTGTTTAGAATCATTAAATCCATAAGAAGAAAATAAATCTTTTATATCTTCTATACTAACTTTATTATTTTGCTTTGGTGTATTACTAATTCTATCAGTATTATACTTAATAAATTTAACTATTGCTTGTTTCTTAACATCATTAGGTATATTCTTATCTTCAACAATACTATAGAATGCTTGAAAATCATCTTTATCTAATACTTCTTCATTCATAGGATCACTTAACTTTTCATTAAGTATTTCAAGTCCTACTATAATATCACTATTATCAGAATTAATTTGTTTACTATTTACTACATCTGCTTCTTTAGATCTGATTTTTTGATCTAAATCTTTAATCATTTGTATTAAACTACCAATATATCCTCTTATAAAATCAACTTGTGTTTCAGTAAGAGAAGTATCTAACCCAAACTCAATAGCTTCATAAACTAATTTAATAATTCTAAAATTCTCATTTATTTCTTTTTCATTAAAAGCAAGACTACTATATTTAATTAAATATTTAGTAAGAGTTTCTGTATCTTGATGTGTAATATTTTCCCATCCTTCAGACATTATATGTACAAAATCTTCACATTCTTCTCTTACTAATTCTAACTCATCTTTTTCTTCTGATTTTTGAATTGATTCAGTATGTACTCTATCTATTTCACTATATAAATTTTTAAGTTTTAAGTTAATTATTTCTTCTAAAGACATAACACACCTACCATTCTACCAATGTATTATATATCTTTAAATATATAAATAAATCATCGTCTTTTTTATTAAATAAATCTATTAATTTTTTAGTAGTTATATCGCATTCAAAAGATAAACTATCTAAATCTACTTTCTTTTTATATATAAGTTTCAAACAATCATTTCTAATAGAATAGAAGAATTCATCACTATTATCTATTTTCATAATGTCACCCCTTCACCTTTTGTAGATATATTATATTTACTTTCTATTTCTTTTCTTATTCCTTCTTGTGAACTATATATATCCTGTAAATAATCATCTTTTGCATGTATATAATCTGTTATTATCGTTTGATTTTTATTAGCTCTATCGATTGCTCTATCATGAGCATCACTTATATGACTTAAATCTAATACTAAGCCATAACCATCTGATAAAGTAACATATGAACATGCTGTTTTAGATACATTATTCATTAAAACTGAAAATTCGCATCCAGGACCAAGTTTATATTCTTTTCTCCATAGTCCTCTTCTACATTTATCAAGAAGTGTTTCTACTTCATTACGTTTGAATTTACTAAAATCAATAGCACATTTACCTCTAGAATCTACTAAGAAAATTAATTTTTTAACATCAGGTTCTTCTGCCTTCTCCTTTTCTTGTTCTTCTTTAACTCTTTCTTCTTTTGAAGCTACAACTTTACTAATATTATTAAATTGTATAATTGCATGTTCTAATTCTTCTACACATAATTCTAAGAATTCAGCGTCACTCTCTGGTAACATATCATCTTGACTTTTAGCTATTAATTTACCAATATCATCATTTGTATCTATTATAGTCAAATATAAAGTTAACATTAATTCATTTGAACAACGTTGTACCTGATCAAATGATAATTCATTCTTTTTATGCATTTTACTTAAAGCAGAAGCATAATTTATTTGACTTTGATTTTTACCTTTTACTAAATTACCATACTTTTCTTTTAATTCAGCGATTACTGGAAGAGCTAAAGTACTTCTTTCAATTAAAGATTCTATAGAAACTAACTCTTCAGGTTCAGTTTGTTCATTTATAATAGCTTTATCCATAGTTTCTTCTTTATCTTTATCTTTTTCTTCTTCTAATTTTTCTTCAATTTTCTTTTCAGGTATTCTTTCATAACAAATTCTAGAAAGTACGTCTATTTGTTCATTATCGCTAAGACCACTCTTATCAAGTACACTAAGTAAATAATCAACATCCAAATTAGCTCCATTTAATAAACTAATATATTGATCTAATTCTTCTTTTATTATTGATACATTTAACGAAGAACTAGCACTTTCATTAAAACTCTTTATTTCATTTATATCCATCAAAGACTTTAGAGCAATATCTATTTGAGGAGCATTTTTAGCACCTCTAGACATAAAAAAATCTATTACATTAAAATATTTACTAATCTCTGGATTTAATGATATCAAAAATTCTCTTGATTTTAAAAATGTTTCTAATGTAGGATTATTTTTAAGTTCACTTATTGCTGTATAATAAGCATTTTTCTTACTATAATCATCTAATTCTTTTGATAAAATTTCTATATGTCCTTTTAAATAACGTATAAATTTGTTATAAGATGTTTCTACTTTATCAATAGTGTACATTTATATCGCCACACTTTCTATTATCAAGTTAATTATAACAAAAAAACTTACTAAATACTAGTAAGTTCAATTTCTTTTTCTTTAAATTTTTCATCAACTATTTTATTGAATTTATCTATCATTTCTTGAACTATCTCAAGACACATATCTCTTTCATCTTCTCTTAATTCTTCATTCTTTTTAATTTTATTATTTTCATCTTGTCTAATATTTCTAAGAGCTACTTTAGCTTCTTCAGCCATAACTGATGCTTGTTTAACATAATTACGTCTAGTTTCACCAGTAAGTTCTGGAACTGTTAGCATAATTACTTCTCCATTATTAGTAGGAGCAATACCTAAATTAGCTTCATATATTGCCTTTTCTATATTTTTTAAAGATGATTTATCAAAAGGTTTGATTGAAAGAACACGTGCTTCTGGAATAGAAACAGTTGCTAGTGATTGAATTGGTGTTGGAACTCCATAATAATCTACCATAATACCATGTAATATATTTGGATTTGCTCTACCAGCTCTAATAGTAGTAAATCTACTTTCTAAAGATTCAATAACCTTATTCATCTTATTTTTAATTTCATTCTCGTCTATCATTTTTCCTCCATCGATAAATTAATTATATAATATTTGATACAAATAAATCAATAATAACTATTCACTATTAGTAAAAAATAAATAAAAAGTAAACATAAAAGTTTACCTAATTATCTACTCTGTTTGAGTAGCTTTAGAAGGAGTAAAACCTGCAGCTATTAACTCATCCATAGTAACAATCCCATTATTTAAAGCGTCTTTAATATTATAAGATGTTCCATTTACATTAATAATAACATATTGACTTACATTACTACAGTTAAAATAATAATCTAAATAGTAATACTCTCTACCTAATACACAATTATCAAAACCAGCTTCATAAGAAATAGTAATTTCTTTCTTTCAAGAGTCAGTTTCTTCAGTAAGAGTTGTTGGGTCAGTTGGTTCAATTGGCGTTAATTGAGATTCTTCTTCATTAACATCTTTAGTTGGTTTAGGACCATTAGTAAAACAACTTGCATACTTAGTTACATAAAAATCCATATTAGTAGCATAATTAAATTTATCTTCATCATAATCACAGAATAAATATGTATTACCATTTTCATACACATCACCTTCATTATAAACAATTACACCATCACAATTCTTTTTCTTATATAATACTTTTCCTATATAATTATCTTTTCCTTCTTGCAAATCACTAAGACAAACAAAATTATCCTCAGTCATAGTAGCAGGACAAGTAAATCCAGGAATAGGATCTAAACAATGATCAGTTAAATATATATTAGCAGCATTTTTTACTTCTCCCTCTTGTACTTGCATCTCTTTAATTACTGCTTCATTATATATCTTAATAGCATTAGGAACAGCAATAATAGTTAAAATAGATAAAATCGCTATAACAGCAAGTAACTCTACTAAAGTAAAACCTTTATTATTTTTCATATATTCACCTCTATTTTTATTTTACCACAATATAATCCAAAATAAAACATAGAATAATCTATGCTTTACCATTTAATTCTCTAATAAGTTTCATTTTATCATCTATTAATTTATCAGCATTTTCGCAAGCATCTTCTGGTACGTTTGGCATATATCTAATACCTCTATTTATAAATAATGTTGATTCAAATAGTTTACAAAATCTTTTAAATAATTCTTCATCTTTAATACCAATAGTAGTTATTAAATCAATAAAATTATCATCAAAATCATATGAAGATAACACACTACCTAAATAATCTAAGTTCTCTCTATCTAATTTTAAAATTTTAAGATTTCTATTTGCTTCATCAGTAACTCTTTTTATAACATCCTTTTGCATTCTAACATTTGAATTAAATAATGAAGAAACTCTAAGTTTTAATAAAGATAATTTTGCTTTGTTAATACCATCAGTTGCCATTTTATTTTTCTTTTTTGATTCTTCAAGTAAAATCGCAGATATACCATAATCCATAATTATTCCTCCTTCATTCCTAAAGATAATTTTAAGGTTTTTATATTTTTATTTATTTCTTCTGTTTTATCTTCTACGTCTTTATTTGATATATATGTTATACCAGAACTACTACATTTAGCCATAGTCATTTCATGATTATAATATTCTATAATAGAAACTCTCTTATCATCAAGTAATTGAAGTAATAAGTTTATTCTACTATTACACTGTAATGTACCAGCATCTATAAGTCTCATAATAGCTTTTTTAACTTCTATTATGGTTTTCTTATCTTTTTTAAGTTCTTCTATATCTTTTTTTAATAATGAAATAAGACTTTTAAGTTCATTGTTATCTATATTAGTTTGGTTAATTGAACTTATCATACCAAGTAATTCAAACACTATTTTATTAGCATATAAATCTTTTAATGTACTTTTTCTATCTCTTTCTAATCTTTTAGCTTCTTCAAGCATATTAACCATTATAGCTACTTTTATTTTAGTTAACTCTTCTCCCTCTTTAACAGCATCATCAACAGTAACATTTTCATCACTCATCCATGTTCTAACAGTTGATTCTATTATTTCTTTATTTTTTATTTCGTTCATTATTCATCACTCATCCTTTTAATTTTATCAAGTATCACTATTGCTTCTATTGGAGTTATTTCTAATGGATTTATTGTTTTAATATAATCTCTTAAGTCATCATTTTTAGTATTTAAATCAAGTTGAAATTGAGTAACTCTCTTACGAGGTCTATTATCATTCTTTTCATATTCTTCTAATAATTCTTGAGCTTTATCTATAACACTAATTGGTAAGTTAGCAAGTTTTGCTACATTTATACCATAACTCTTATCAACTGGACCATCCATAACTTTATGAAGGAATGTAATATCTCCATCTGTTTCATCTATTGATACGTGCACATTTCTTATACCAGGAAGTTTACTTTCCATATCAGTAAGTTCATGATAATGTGTTGAAAATAAAGTCTTACATTTAACTTTAGTTGCTATGTAATCAATTATTGCCCCTGCTAAACTCATACCATCATATGTACTAGTACCACGCCCTAACTCATCAAATAATATTAAGCTCTTAGAAGTTGCATTTAATAATGCATAGGCACTCTCTTTCATTTCAACCATGAATGTACTCTCTCCACCTACTAAGTCATCACTAGCTCCAATACGAGTGAATATCTTATCAAATATTGGAAGATTACACTTACTAGCTGGTACATAAGAACCTATCTGATTAAGTATAGCTATGATACCAAATTCTCTCATATAAGTACTTTTACCACTCATGTTAGGTCCAGTTATTATAAGTATATTAGTATTACTATCAAGTATAACATCATTATCAATATATTCTCCATCTATAACACTTTCAACAACTGGATGACGGCCGCAGGTTATCTCAACAATACCTTCATCATTAATAGTTGGTTTTACAAAATTAGATTCTTCTGCTACAGTCGCATAAGACTGCATAACATCATAATATGCTATATAATTAGATACTCTTTGAAGAGCACTAATATACTTCTTAACTTCTTCTTTAATATTACAAAATACATCATATTCTAAACTATTAAGTCTCTCTTCGGCATTAAGTATTAAATTTTCTTTTTCTTTTAATAATGGTGTTATATAACGTTCACAATTAGATATAGTTTGTTTTCTATCATATTGAAACTCAGGTTTTACTTGACTTACTTGTCCTTTAGGTACTTCTATATAATAACCAAATACTTTATTAAATCCAATTTTTAAACCCTTTATACCAGTTCTTTCTTTTTCTTCCATTTCAAACTTAGATATAAAGTCTTTACCACCACTCTTAATACTACGTAACTCATCTATCTCACTATTAAATCCATCTTTAATAATATTTCCTTCTTTAATAGTAAGTGGCACGTCTTCCTTAATAGAGTTCTCAAGTAAATTATATAAGTCATCAAAAGTCTCAAGTAATGGTTCACCTAAAGACTTAAGAATATTATTTATATCAGGTATTACTTTAATACTTGTTTTTAACTGTAATAAATCACGAGCATTCAAATTAGAACATACTACTTTACCAGTAAGTCTCTCTAAATCATATATTTCATATAAGAATGACTTTAACTCACTCTTAAGTAAGAATTCATTTATTAATTTCTCTGTTAGATTTTGTCTTCTTAAGATTTCATCTTTATTAATACTAGGACTTATCAAATAACTCTTCAAAAGTCTACTACCCATCGCAGTCTTAGTTTTATCCATAAATCCAAGTAAACTATTTTGTCTATCTTTATTTCTTATAGTTTCAACCAATTCTAAGTTCTTAATACATTCTTTATCAAGTTCTAAGAATAAACCACTATCTATTACTTCTACTTCTTGTATATGGCTTAAATCTTGCTTTAAAGAGTTTGTTAAATAATTTAAAAGTAATGATGTATTATTTATTAGTTTAGAATCTGTAACTCTTCCAAATATATCTTTCTTATATAAACTTTCATCATTATAATAAGATATAAATATATTATAGTTAGTTTTAAGTCTATGTATTAAATCTACATCGAAGTTATCATGAACAACTATTTCTTTTATATTTAAATTTACTATATGACTTATTATCTTTTCTCTATTCTTTTCTACAAACGTAGTATATACTTTACCACTAAGTAAATCAGCATAACTAAGTGCATAGATATAATTGTAATCAGTTACACTAGCTATATAGTTAAAATCTTTCTCATTTACTATTTCAGTACTAGTTAATGTACCAGCACTTACTATTTGTATTACTTCTCTTTTAACTATACCTTTTACTGTCTTAGGGTCTTCCATTTGTTCACATATAGCTACTTTATATCCTTTTTCAATCAGTTTTTCTAAGTACACGTTTAAAGCATGATGAGGCACACCACACATTGGAACTCTTTCACTTAGTCCACATTGTTTACCAGTTAAAGTAAGTTCTAATTCATGACTCGCAGTTATCGCATCATCAAAAAACATTTCATAGAAATCACCTAATCTATAAAATAAAATTATACCTTCATATTCACTTTTAGTTTTAAGGTATTCCCTCATCATAGGGCTAACATCTTCAAGTTTTACATCTTTTCTTTCCATACAATTTATTATAATACATTTACACAAAAACGCAAACAAAATTGACATTTAATTACTTAAAATGTATTATTAATTTAAGGAGACAATATGAATAAAAGAACAAGAGAAGTAACTTCTATTCTTCTAGCAGCATCTATGATATTCTCATGTGGTACTAAACAAAAGGAAGTAGCCTCACTACCTCCAGAACCAATCAAAATTGAAGAATCAAAAGAAGTAAAAAAACTTAAAAAAAAACAATAAAAGTATATACGTATTAAATGTATATACTTTTTATATTATCCTATTCTAAATGCAGGTGAAATAACACAGATGCCATAAGCACTAGCATCGCTCAAATCACCACTTCTAATAACAGTATAGAAATCATAGTAGTCATAAGAATGAGCCGAGCGAAGCCACCATGCTGTTTTTACTGAATTATATCTCTTAAAGGCTTTTGTATAACTTTTTGTTGTTATTCCTAAATTATTGTAATAATCTAATAGTCTTGTAAAATCACTTGAAGTATCATAATCATGATAAATTACATCCTCCCATCCAGCATATATTTCTGTAGGTGACAATAAATAAAGTTTATCATCTGTCGTATAATTAGATTCATCAGAACTACCATAGTTTGATATTACCCTTGTATCTATAATAATATTTTTTAAATCAGTAGGAAATTGCTCATATATATCATTTTGCAAATAACTATATAAATTACTTCCAGGCCATCCACCAAAATTCCATCCATAATTATATGTTTTTCCATCATATTCACCATTTGGATTCATAATATGTGTTGTAATTATATCCTCAAATTCAACTACAAATCCACATGCTGTTTGTGAAAATCCTTTCGTAGAACACTCTTCTGACGTCGTATTATTTGAAAGCCTAACAATATGTTTGCCAAAATCACCCAAATCTACCTCTCTAGTATCACCTACTTTATATATAGATATATTACCATTTTTAACATTATTTGAAATTGTATCCCAACTATCTTTTTCAAATCGAGGTGTTTCTTTAATACCAATAACTCCATTAAAGTTTTTACCTTGATTATAATTTTGATCTGTATTTGTTTCTTTAAATGTTATAGTTAGATCGTATTTATGAACTATATTAGGTTCAATAGTTACTTTTCTTTTTATATTTTCATTTGAAATAATAATGCTATCTACTCCTTCACATGTACCATCTATTTCTTTAGTAGTACCATTAATTCTAGTACAAGTTCCTTTAATTAACATTTCATTTTTTATAATTTCATTTGTTAGTTCTTGCCATATAAGATTATACATAGCATCAAGTGTTCCAGTATTAGCAACATAAATAGTCTTAGTAAAAGTATCATCTGGCTTAATATTTTGTATTACTATTTCAGCACCATCTACATATCTTAAACTAAGTGAACCTGTTTCAACCACTTGATCTTTTACATCTTTATTAGTAATTGCATTACTAAAATATGCATAAGAAAAAACAAAACTAGCTAGAAATACAAAGGCTAAAGCAATTCCAAATATTATTTTTTTTATCTTTCATACTCTACTCTCCTACTATAGACAATTATAATAACCTTGATTCTTTAACACAATAAAAAGAGATAACTTTCGTTACCTCACTATTCAGCTAACCATAAACAATATAATATTTCTGTTAATTCTATATCTTCAGGATTAAATGTATTTACTATACGAGCTGCATTATCATTAAGTCTAGCTGCTTTAGAATACATCATATCACTTCCAAAAGTAGTCTGTGAAACATACTCAGTAGTAAATGGCTTAAAATCTACTTTAGCACATTGTTTTAATGTTTTACCTGCTGCATCAGCAATAGCTTGTGCTTGAAGTTCTGCATCTCTATATGCTTTAGCAACTATTCTTCTCTTAGCATCTTTTTCATTTTTAAGACCAAAGTTAATTCTACAAGTAGGTGCATTATCTAATTTAGATAAATCATTCATTATTTTAGCTAGTCTCTCTTTATCATAATCAAATTTTATAGTTGCACTTTGATTAAATAAATATCCATCAAATATATATGTCCTTGTAGATTCATTATATTTTTTATCTTCTCTAACTACAAAACTTCTTGTTTTCATATCTTCATTATTAAAACCATTTCTAAGTAATAATTCACTTACGAAGTTTTGTACATTTTTAACTCCTTCACTTAGTGCTTCTTCATAACTTAATCCTTTAGTATGAAATTCAATATTCAATACTACTTGATCAGGTGTAAAATATTCTACCCCTTTTCCTTCTACTATTATTTCCATTTTAACTCCTCTTATTTAAATAATTCATCACTATCTAATACTATAGTAACAGGTCCATCATTATATATCTCAACTTTCATATCAGCCCCGAATATACCTGTTTCCGTGTGTATTATTTCACTTAATTTTTGATTGAAAATATCATATAACTTAGATGCTTCAGTAGGATTCATAGCATTTATGAAACTAGGTCTATTTCCCTTCTTTGCATCTGCATATAAAGTAAACTGACTAATACTAAGAATACTTCCACTTATGTCTTGAATACTTAAGTTCATCTTTTCATTTTCGTCTTCAAATACTCTTAAGTTTACTATTTTCTTAATCATTTTATCTACTATTTCAGTATTATCTCCATCAGTAAAACCAACAAGTGCTACATAACCTTTATCAATCTTACCATTTACTTTACCATCTATTGTTACTTTACTCTCTTTACTTCTTTGTAATATTACTCTCATATAAATACCCTCTCTACTTTTGTAACACTATTTATTGCTTTTACTTCATCAATAAATAAGTGTAAATCATTTATATTTTTAACTCTACAACTTATATCATAAAATAATTCTTTATTTCTATTTATTAGATTTATTGAATCTACTATTATAGAATCTTTAGTAGAAAGTGTAATTATCTTAAGTAAAATATCTGACACATCATCAATATATACTTTTAATTTAGCAGTATATCTATTATCAGTATTATTTTCCCACTCTGCATCTATTATTCTTTCACTATTTAAATCTATATTAGGACAATTCTTAGAGTGTATTTTAACTCCATATCCACGAGTAATATATCCAACTATATCTTCTCCATACACTGGATTACAACAAGTAGCAAGACTACATAATATATCATTAGAACCTGCTATTAATATACCACTACCACCCTTACTATCTTTCTTACTTAAAGTTAGAACTTTCTTTTTAGGTTCATGTACTTCAAGACGACTTAGTATAGAAGATGGTAAATACTTAAGTGTAGCTATTGAAAAATATATATCATCCAAATCTTTAGTACCAAGACTATTATTTAATTTTTCTACATTCTCATCTGTTATTATATCATTAATATCAACATTCTTTTTCTTACACTCATTTGATAGCATCTCATGTCCAAGAGCTATATATTTTTCTCTTTCTTTTTTATAGAAATATGATTTAATTCTTGATTTAGCTGCTTCAGTTTTAACTATTTTTAACCATCCTTTAGATGGAGCATGTCCTTTTTGAGTAATAAGTTCTACCATATCACCATCTTTAAGTTCATGATCTAACTTTACCATTTTTGAGTTTACTAAAGCACCAGTTGTAGTATTACCTACTTCACTATGTATCTTATATGCAAAATCTATTGGTGTAGCACCAGCAGGTAACTCTATAATATCTCCTTTAGGAGTATATACATATATTTCATTTCTTTTAAGTTCTTCTTTTATGTTACCGAAAAACTCCATATTTTGTTCTATATCATTTACTTCTACAAGTACACGGAATTGTTCTAAAATATGATCTAAATTATTCTTAACACTTCCATCTATCTTTTCTTTATAACTCCAGTGAGAAGCAACACCTTTTTCAGCTATTTCATCCATTTCATGAGTACGTACTTGTACTTCATATATTCTTTTATCTTCTCCATAAACTGTAGTATGTAAACTTTGATATAGATTTGGTTTAGGATTAGCTATATAATCTTTAAATCTATTTGGTACTGGTTGATATCTACTTTGTACAAGTCCTATTACTCTATAACAGTCTTCTACTGTATCTACTAAAACTCTAAGTCCAAGTAAATCATATATATCTTCCCATCTCTTACCATTTTTAAGTTTATTATATATACCACGAACACTCTTAACACGACTAAGTATTTCATATTTTATATTATGATGTTCTAGAAGTTGCATTATTTCATACTTCATTTTAGCAAGACTTTTCTCAAGTTCTACTTTATCAGCATTTATTCTATCAAGTACTTTATTATATTGTTCAGCTTCACTATATTGAAGACATAAGTCTTCCATTTCACTTTTCATCTTTTTCATACCAAGTCTATGAGCTATTGGTATATATATATTTTGTGTTTCATCTATTATATATTTTTGATGTTCTTTATCATGAACTTTTAATGTTCTAAGATTATGAAGTCTATCAGCAAACTTAATAAATAGTGTTGCTGGATTTTCAGAAAGTCCTACTATTATTCTTCTATATTTTTCTGGATTATTAATTTTAAATGTTTGTTTAAGATTACTTATCTTTGTAATAGAATTTACTATATTAGCACTTTCTGTTCCAAACATTTCTTCTACTTCTTCATAAGTCATTTTACCTAGTGTTATTGCTTCATGTATTAATGCACATGCAATAGTTACTGGGTCCATCTTTAAGTCTGCTAAGATATATGCTACATTTATTGGATGATATATATAGTCTTCACCAGTTTCTCTTTTCATTCCAGCATAAACTATCTTAGCTTGTTCATAATACTTATTTATAAACTCTATATATTCAGGAGCCATATAAGTTTTTAAAACATCAACTAATTCTTCATAACTATGATCTTTAATGGTTTTCACTTCCCTTTTAAATATTAATACCTTTTATTTTTAATTCTTCTACTTCATCATCTTCATCATCATCTGGTCTATTTTGACTTCTCTTTTCAAGAGCCATCCATACTCTAGGACCTATTAATAATGATGATATACTACCAGCTACTAATCCTATTAATATTGATACGTTAAATGTGTAAATATCATTAAGCCCTACACATAACAATATAACTACTGCAGCCATTGTAGTAATACTAGTCCATACATTTCTAGACATAGTTTCATTAGAAGAATTATTAACAAGTTTATTCATCTCTTCATCTGTAAGTATCTTTTTATTTCTATATAGTTTCTTTCTATTTTCTCTTATTCTATCAAATACAACTATTGTATCATTTATTGAGTAACCTATTATTGTAAGTAGAGATGCTACTATAATAAAGTCTACTGGTATATTAAATATAGCAAACATAGAAAGTATTATTAATACATCATGACATAACATAAGAATTCCACTTACCGCATAATTAAAGTTAAAACGTATAGCTACATATATAATTATTGCTATTAATGAATAAATTAATGATTTGATAGCATTCTTAGTTAAGTTATTAGTAACAAGTGTACTAATCTCACTCATAGATGTCTCTATTCCCATATCTTTTAATTCTTTTTTAACTTTTGTTGTATCTTCATCACTAAGAATATCATTTAGTTTGATATAACCTTCTGTCTTACCACCAACGTAATAATCATATCCTCTTACATCATAATCTTTTAACATAGTAGTTAATTTATCAAAGTCTAAATCACTATTAGAAGATAAATTAATATTAGTTCCACCAGTAAAGTCTACTCCAAAGTTAAATCCACGTACTAATGCAAAAGCAATTCCTATTGCTATTATTGCTATTGCAGCCATTATTGGTTTACTAGCAAATTTAACATAATCAAGATTATGTACATTATTTATTTTACCTACAAATAATTTTTCTTTTCCAACGAATGCTTTACTCTTAACAAACATTCCTTGTATTATACGATATAAAATTACTGTCGTAAATACTGTTACAAATATAGTAATTATTAACATAGTAGCAAATCCTTTAACACTACTTTCACCAAATAAGTAAAGAACTATACCAGCTATTAATGTAGTAATATTAGCATCTATTATAGCTACTAAACTACTCTTATTTGCTTCATTATATCCAGCTACTAATTTATTACCTTTTCTAAGTTCATCTTTAATTCTATCATTAGATATTATTATAGAGTCTACTGCCATACCTATACCAAGTACTAAAGCAGCTATACCAGTTAATGTAAGTACTCCACCTACTGCATTAAATATTAAAAATACAAGTACTGAATATAAAAGTAAACATACACTACCTATAACTCCACTAAATCTATATTTAAATATTAATACAAGTGATACTACTACAAATGTAATAATTCCAGCTATACCAGTCTTAGTAATAGTTTCACTACCAAATGAAGGTGAAACACTCTTAGGTGTAGCTTCTTCAGTTAATTTAGTAGGAAGACTACCACTATTTATTAAATCAACTAATGCTTGTGCTTCTTCTTTAGTAAAGTTTCCTTCAATAACTACTTCACTACTATTAAGTCCTTCATTAACACTAGCAGCACTAATACACTTCATACTTGCATCTTTACCACAAGTTTCTTTTTCATTATTATATGAATCTAATCCTTCAGTAAAGTCAAGCCAAGTAATCATTAAATTCTCACCATTACTTCTTTTTGATAAAGAATTTGTTACATCATAAAACTTAGCAGTATCTTTAATATCTAATTTAACTTGATATTGAAAAGTCTTACTATTTTGACTTAAAGAAGCACCATTATGTCCAAGAATTTCACTTGTCATAAGTAAGTTATCATTTACATCTCTAAATGATAGTACAGCAGTCGTACTAATTCTTTGTCTTGCTTCTTCTTCGCTAGATACACCTGGAAGTTGTATTCTAATTAAGTTATCTCCTTCAAAACTTATAACTGGTTCACTTACTCCTAAACTATCAATTCTATCAACTATAGCTTTATAAGTTTTGTCTAAATCATCTTGTGTTAACTCATCATTCTTATTAAGTGGTTCAATATTATAAAGAATTTCAAATCCACCTTGTAAATCTATTCCATAATGGATAGACTTAAGTGTTGGTTTTATAAGTAGCAAACATCCAACAACAAGTATTACCAATATACTAATTGGTTTAATTATTTTCTTCATTAAAGCATCTCCTCATCAACATTATCATCTTTTGTTTTTAATTTTTTCATCTTTTCCATGACATAATCATTAACTTTATAATTATCAGCATAGAGTATATCACTTATAAGATCATGAAGTTGTAAATTTCTTTTAGTTTTCCAAGTACTATTAACTAAATAATTCCATACATCTTTTTCTGTTACATATTTAAAACCAAGATTTCTTAGTTCTTTAACTTTAGAATATAACGCAGGAAGTACTCTATCATATAATTCTTTAGCACTTTTAAATTCTATAGGATTATCCATAAACCTCACCAAGATAATTATACAATAATACAAAAAAAAAAGAAACTAGTTCTTTTTAAGAATTTCTAGTCTCTTTTCTTCTTTTTCTAAGTCTTCTCTTTCTTTATTAACTATAGCTTCAGGCGCTTTATTAACATAATTTTCATTTGAAAGTAATTTCTTACGACGACTAATAGATGCTTCTAACTTTTCTATTTCTTCTTTTCTCTTTAATTCTTCTTCTTCATTATTTTTAGAGTTATCAAAGAATAGATCAAACTTATAGTTATATAATTCTATAGTAAGTTTATCTTTATATTTACTTTCATTAACTATTTTATCAGTAAGTTTAAGCATCTTATTTAATAGTTCATTATTATTATAATCAATTACTTCAAATTCACTTGTTATCTTACTTTCAGTCTTTTTATTTCTAAATAGTGTTACATATTCAAGCATTTCATCTATTTCTTTAGTTTCACTTTTAAATACTAGTTTTTTATCATAACTTGGATATTCAGTCATAAGAAGTATATCATTTTCTTTTATTTCAAAATTACTATATATTTCTTCAGTAACAAATGGCATAAATGGATGCATCATTTTAACTATAGCTGTAATTGTATATAAAAGTGTACTCTTAGTTTCATTACTTTCACTAAATTTAGACATTTCTATATATTTATCACAGAAGTCATCCCATATAAATGAATACAACTCACTTCCTGCATTATTAAATTCATATTTATCCATAGTTTTAGTTACTTTTTTAATTGTTTCATTAAGTTTAGTAAGTATCCACTTATCACTATTATTTAAATTCTTTAGTGTATAATCTTCTTTCTTAAATCCTTCTAATTTCATAAGTACAAATCTTGATGCATTCCATAATTTATTAATAAAGTTCCAAGTAGAAGCTACTTTGTCAGTATCAAAACGTATATCCATTCCCATTGCAGAAGTAGTTGTTAAATAGAATCTTAATGCATCACATCCATATTCATCTATCATATCCATTGGATCTATTCCATTACCAAGTGATTTAGACATTTTTCTTCCTTGTTTATCACGAATAAGTCCATGAATAATACAATCTTTAAATGGACGACTATTCATTTGTTTAAGTGATGAAAATGCCATACGAGCTACCCAGAAGAAAATTATATCATATGCTGTTACAAGTACATCTGTTGGGAAATATCTTTCTAAGTCATCTGTTTTATTTGGCCAACCAAGAGTACTAAATGGCCATAACGCACTACTAAACCAAGTATCTAACACATCTTCATCTTGTATCCATCCTTCTCCAGGACATTCTTTTTGTACTTTAACTTCTTCACCTTTATACCAAGCAGGAATTCTGTGTCCCCACCATAATTGACGACTAATACACCAGTCATGACAATCTTCCATCCAATGATTTAATACTTTTTCAAATCTCTTAGGTATAAAGTTAATCTTATTGTCTCCACCCTTTTGAGCATCTAATAAGTCTTTACTCATGCCACTCATATCAACAAACCATTGTTTAGATAAGTATGGCTCTACTACAGCATCAGTTCTCTCAGAATGACCTACACTATGTGTCATCTTTTCAACACTAATTAATAAATCTTGACTCTCTAAATCTTTAAGTAATTCTTCTCTACATTTTTCACGAGACATTCCATTATATTTGCCAGTTTTCTCATTCATTGTAGCATCTTCATTCATAATTAGAATTCTCTCTAAATTATGTCTTTCACCTACTTCAAAGTCATTAGGATCATGTGCTGGTGTAATCTTAACACATCCAGTACCAAACTCAGGATCAGCATGTTCATCACCTATAATTGGAATTAATTTATTAACAATTGGAAGTACTACATTCTTACCAATTAAATCTTTGTATCTTTCGTCTTTTGGGTTAACAGCAACAGCAGTATCTCCAAATAAAGTTTCAGGTCTTGTAGTAGCTACATCTAAGTATTTATCACTTCCTTCAATAAAATATTTAATATGATAGAAAGCTCCTGGATCATCTTTATAAATAACTTCTTCATTTGAAAGAGCTGTCTTAGCTACTGGATCCCAGTTAATAATCTTTTCACCACGATATATTAGTCCTTCATTATATAGTCTAATAAATACTTCATTAACTGCATCATTAAGACCTTCATCTAATGTAAATCTCTCACGTCTATAGTCCACACTAAGTCCTAAAGTTTCCCATTGTTTATGAATATTACTTCTATGTTCATCAGTCCATTTCCAACATTCTTTTAAGAATCCTTCACGACCAAGTTCATACTTATTAATACCGTTTTCTTTAAGTCTATTAACTACTTTAGCTTCAGTCGCAATAGCTGCATGATCCATTCCTGGAAGCCATAAAGTATCAAAACCCTTCATCTTTTTATATCTAATAATAACATCTTGAATACTACCATTAAGTGCATGACCTAAATGCAAATTACCTGTAACATTAGGTGGAGGTATAACTATAGTAAACGCATCTTTACTCTTATCTCCTGCATCAAAACAATGACTTTTAAGCCACATTTCATATTTTCCATTTTCAACTTCTTTATGATTATATTTTTTATCAAGCATTATTTTCACACTCCCTTAAATACTTTTCTACCTCATCAAAATAAGGCTTAAATTTATCTTTATTTTTTATATTTTCAAATATTCTATTATAATAACCTTTATCCAATAATAAACCTCTACTATAGTCATAATATAAATCAAAAGCAAATGATAATAAGAATATTATTTTGTCATTAACAGTTTTACAATTGACTCGTTTAACTGGTTCATGTAAATAAAACTCTTTCTTTACTTCTTCACTTATTTCACTATCATCTTCTTTAAGTTCTAAAAGTCTAATTGTAGAATTAGCATATATAATATCTAATTTATCAGCATCTCTTACTATCTTAGCATGCATCTTTTCACGTACAGTTAAATCATCAGGTAATTCATATTTATTATGATATTTTATAGCTTTAGAAACTATATCATAGAATTCATCATCAAGTTTAAAGTTCTTAATTAAGCCTTTTTTAAATAATAATTCTTCTCCTAAATCTCCATGATCAACTGTTTCAACATCACTAAATGATTTATATTTAGTCCATTGTTCAAATCTACCAAAATCATGAAGTAATCCAATTAAGCAAGTTAAGTAATTATCTTCTTCATCTAAATTTAATGTATATGATATCTCATCACATTGATGCATTACTCTATATGAATGATTGTATTTATATGCAATCATATTCTCATTAAAATCAAAACCCATAACATACTTATCAAACTCATCAAAGTTTTCATTCATCTCATTCATACTTTTTTCCTCCAAAATAAAAAGGTAATACCAAAGGACGAATTTATCGTGGTACCACCTTATTTTATACTCTATATATTTAACGCATATCTACGTAACTATTTACTTTATTCAATAGTTAACTCCCAAGCTACCTTCATATATCTATCTTAAGAAAAGCTTTCACCCGATGACTTTTCATCTCTAATAATTAGTATATATTACTCCTCTTGTTCCTCGTTTTATAAAGTAGATTATACAACCATATCTTTTATTTGTCAACATCAGTAGTTACTATCTTTAATATTGATAATACCACTAAATGTCTTTCCTTGATTATAATTTTGGCTTTCATCTAAGTTTTTAAATGTTATCGTAATATTATATCTATGTTTTATACCTGGACTTATACTAACTTTACTTTTAATTGTTTCTTCACTTACAGGCTGTTCTTCTATATTAGCACAACTTCCACTCATTATATCATTAGAATTCATACTATCACATATAGCACTAATAGTAAGTTCATCATTTGTTATTTCATTATTATATTCTTTCCATATCAAATCATACACCGCATCTAATGTCCCTGTATTTTCTATAGTAACTGTTTTAGTGATAGTTTCACCTGGCTTAAAACCATTTTTATAAATTAGAGGATTATCATCATTATATTTTAGTTCCAAAGTACCAGTAGTTACTTCTACTTCATCAGAATTATATGCAAATTCAGCACGAAAATATCCATAAGTAAAGCCAACAGTGCCAATAAATATAAATAATAAAACAAAACCAAACATTATTTTCTCTTCTTTTTCCATTTTCATATTATCACTATCTTCTATATTTATAATAGCATACTTTATCGCTAATTAAAACATTTTTAAAAAGATATATAATTTAATTTTATAAAGAATTTATTCATCTATTCATTAATTTTCTCCTAGAAAAAAAAAGAATCTTAAGTATGTTTTATATACCAAAAATTCTATTTTACCTTTTTAACATAAATTTTAACATATGTTAAATTACTCATCGAAACGTTAAGGGCGTCATCTCAATATATTTAATTTAACTATTTTTTTAATTTTATTTTTTTATAAGGAGATGGTATGTATATGAACAAGAAAAATGTATTAATTGCATCTTTGATTTTCATAATAATACTTTTAATTCTAGTTATTCTTATAATTACAATTAAAAACGCCTAACTCTCGTTAGGCCTCACACTTTTAAGTGATGGCGCCCTCAGGGGGTGCGTTTCACTAACAATAATATATCATATTTACAAGTCACAGTAAATATTTGAATAAGAAAAAATAACACTTATGTAAAGTGCTATTTTAATTCTCTCATATATGGCTTATCCATTATAGGTTTGTATTCTATTCTCTTTCCACAACAAGGACAATATTCTATAGGATAAAGTGTCTTTTTAACTTGAAAATTAACTTGATAATTTCCATCTAAGTCATAGTCCCCTTCATCAACTATTTCATCATTTACTAAACATAATTGTCCTTCTGTTACATCACTTGCGAAATTAGAAAGAATAAAACCATCTCTATATTCACGAACAAAATCTATTATAAGAAATTTTGTCATACAATTACATAAATTCACATACTTAATTTTATCCATAACCCACCTAATTATTTATTATTTTCTTCTTCATGTAACTTTTCAATAATTTTTTCAATTTTTTGTCCATACTCTATAGATTCATCAAATATAAATCTAAGTTCTGGAGTATGTCTAATTTGTAATCTCTCAGCAAGTAAACTTCTAAAGAATCCTGCTGCATTATTTAAGTCTTTTTCTACTTTTTCTCTATCATCTGTAGTTGTAAAATATATTTTAGCAAAGCTTAAATCATTTGTTACATCACAATCAGTAATAGTTACATGCTTAAAGTCTTCATCTTTAGCTTCAAGAAGTAAAATATTACCAAGTTCTTTTTGCATTTCAGAAGCTACTCTCTCACCCTTTAAACTCATATTCTCTTCACTTCCCTATTCTCAAATGCTTCAATAACATCTCCCTCTTTAATATCAGGGAATGATTCTATAGTCATACCACAATCATATCCAGATTTAACTTCATGAGCTTGATCTTTTTCTCTTTGAAGAGTAGCAATCTTAGATGTAGCTATTACTATACCATCACGAATAATTCTACAAGGAGTTCCAACTTTAACAACTCCACTTGTTACATGAGAACCGGCTATATTTCCAACCTTAGAGAAATGGAATAATTGCCTTACTTCAGCTTCTCCAATAACTACTTCTTCATATTCAGGATCAAGCATACCTTTCATAGCAGCTTCTATTTCTTCTACTAATTTATAAATAATATTATAAAGTCTAATTTCAATACCATAATTTTTAGCAGTTTCTTTAGTAGCTTTAGAAGGACTAACATTAAATCCTATAATAATTGCATTAGATGCATTAGCAAGTACAACATCACTTTCAGTAATAGTACCTACACCACTTCTAATAACATTAATTTTAACACCATCTACATGTATCTTTAATAAAGCATTCTTAACAGCTTCTTCGCTACCCTTAACATCAGTCTTAAGAACAATATTTATTTCTTTACGTCCTTCTTTAATTTGATCGAATAGTTCATCTAAACTTAATGCTTTATGAGCAAATCTCTTACTCTTTTCATGTTCTTTTCTCTTTATAGCAACACTACGAGCTTCTTTTTCACCTTCAAATGCCATAAATTTATCTCCAGCAACTGGAACGTCTTCTAGTCCAGTAACTTCAACTGGTTTACTAGGTTCAGCACTTACTATTTCACGTCCAGTATCATCCTTTAATGTACGAACTTTACCATAGCTTGTACCAACAACAATAGGATCTCCAAGTCTTAAAGTACCATTTTGTATTAATAATGTTACAACTGGTCCAATATTCTTATCAAGTCTAGCTTCTATAACAGAACCACTAGCATATCTGTTAGGATTTGCTTTTAAATCTAATAATTCACTTAAAGCATTAATATTATCTAAAAGTAAATCTACACCTTCACCAGTTTGAGCACTCATACGAACGAATATTGTGTCTCCTCCCCATTCTTCAGGAACAAGATTAAGTTCACTCATATCACTCATTATCTTATCTATATTAGTATGTGGTTTATCAATTTTATTAATTGCAACTATAATTGGTACCCCTGCTGCTTTAGCATGATCAATTGCTTCTCTTGTTTGAGGCATAACTCCATCATCAGCAGCTACTATAATAATTACTATATCAGTAACACTAGCTCCTCTTGCTCTCATTTCAGTAAATGCAGCATGTCCTGGAGTATCTATAAATGTAATCTTACGACCATTTCTTTCTACTTGATATGCACCTATTGCTTGAGTAATACCACCAGCTTCACCTTGAGCTACATGTGAATTACGAATATAATCAAGTAATGTAGTCTTACCATGATCAACATGACCCATAATAGTTACAACTGCAGGTCTAGGAAGTAAATCTTCTTCTTTATCATTTATTACATATTCTTCAAAATTAGTAATATCAGTAGTTTCTTCTTTAACTAATTCTTTATTATATTCAAGTACTACTACACTAGCATCATCAAAAGAAATAGCTTGATTTGAAGATATCATAAGTCCCATACCTATTAACTTCTTAACTACATCTGATGCACTAACACCAATCGCAGTAGCTAAATCTGATACACTCATACCTTCTTTATATAAAACTACGTTACTTTCAACTTCTTCTTTATTACTTTGTAATTTTGATTTATTCTTATAAATATTTTTCTTCTTTTGTGATAAATCATCATTACTTTGTTTGTTATTATCTTTCTTCTTTATTTTTTCCTTAACCTTAACTTCTTCATCTAATTCTATGTTGTATGCAAGAGCAGCTTCTTCAGCTCTATCCTCTAATTCAAACTTACTTGCTAATTCCTCAGTAAGATTATTTTCTTCTGTTCCAGCACTAAGTTCATTATCCAACATAATTATAGCTTCATCATCTAGAATATCTGTTTCATTATTATATTTAAAGCCAAGTTCTTTAAGCTTACTAATAACAGTTTTAGTATCTACTCCTAATTCTAAAGCGTAATCTTTTATACTCATATTTATTTCCTCCTTTTCTTTAATTATATTTTACTAATTAATTCATCATAAATATTATCTTCTATTTTAACCTCTAAATGACGTTCAAGTGCTTTTGATTTACGAGCTTTTTCTATTACTTCTTTATCTTTTTTAACATAAGCTCCGCGTCCATTAGCTTTACCTGTCTCGTCTACAAATACATTTCCTTCATTGTCTCTAACTACACGAAGTAAATCTCTTTTTTCTAATTTTTCATGTGTTATTACACAAATTCTCATAGGGACCTTTTTAACTTTCATACGTTTTCCCTCCTTATGATTATTTATTTATTTCAGCATTTATATCTGCTAAAGTCTTAATATTAATTGTATATTTAGTAAGTCTACTAGCTAATTTAATATTAATTCCTTTCTTACCAATTGCTAAACTTAAATTTTCATCATCAGCTATTACTAATGCTTCTTTTTTCTTTTCATCAGTAATACTTACGTTTAAGTTTTTAGCTGGACTTAATGCATTAGCAATAAATTCTTCCATATTATCAGAATAAGCTATTAAATCTACTTTTTCACCACCAAGTTCATTTATTATATTAGCAATTCTTCTTCCTTTTTCACCAATACAACTTCCAATTGGATCTACTTTTGGATTAGTTGAAGCAACAGCCACTTTACTTCTTACACCAGCTTCACGAGCAACTCCACGAAGTTCTAATGTTCCATCACTAAATTCAGGAATTTCATGTTCAAATAATCTTTTAACAAATCCATAGTTCTTTCTTGATGTCAAGATAAGTGGTCCCTTAGGTGTACTTTCTATTTTAGTAATATATACTTTTATAGAGTCTCCCATAGTTAATTTTTCACCTGGAATTAATTCAGTTTTAGGAAGTATACCACGTGCTTTACCTAAATCAACATAATAGTTTCTTGCATCTTCCATAGCAAGGAATCCTATCATTAACTCATCTTCTTTATCAGCGAAATCAGCCATAACTTTTTCACGTTCAGCTTCACGAATCTTTTGAAGAACTACTTGTTTAGCAACTGAAATAGCTACTCTACCAAAGTTTTTAGGAGTAACTTCTTCTAGTATTTCATCGCCTACTTGATAGTCACTATTTATTTCTTTAGCTTCGCTAATAGTCATTTCATTTAAGTAATCATGACTTACTTTAACTTCTCCAGTTTCTGGGTCTATATCATCATCATCATCTTTGTAATCATCTACTATAGTAGTAACTTTAAATACTTTAATTTCTCCAGTATTTCTATCTATTAATACACGACTATTATAATCAGCTTTTTCATTTTTCTTATATGCAGTACTTAAAGCAGTTTGCATAGCTTCAATAACTACATCTTCATCTATTCCTTTTTCTTTTACTATAAACTCTAATGCTTTTTTAAATTCTTGAGCACTTGCTACTGCTGCATCTTCTTCTTTAACTTTCTTACTCATTTTCATCTTCTCCTTTGCTTCCAACATCTAGTACATAATTTTCTAAATCTAAGTCTAGACTATCAATAATTGGATCAACTATTTTTGTAGCTTTAACACATAAATTTGTGTCTACTGGTTCACCATTAAAGTTTTCAATAGTTACAAATAATGTATTTTCACCATCTTCTTCTCCAAAGTGAACACCTACTAATTTAATATTTTCTTTCTCAAGTGGTTCCCTAACAGCATCATAAATCTTCTCTTCCATAAGACCTCCTTATCATATCAATATAAAGAGTGGGTTTTAGGCCCACTCTTCGTTGTCAAATGTATTATAACATATTAAATTGTATGTATCAAGAATTATTTTATGATTAACTACTTTTTAGTAAAGTATCCAGGTAAATCGGTTCCACCATCTATTCTAGCGTATGTTTTATCAACATAAGAACTATTATATTTAGTACCATTTCCACCAACTAAATTAGTTGCTTCCTCAAACATACCTGTACTACTAGTAACATTAGCAGTTATGAAATTATTACTTGCATATATAGTTTTTACTTTAGAATTATAAAACATAGCATACATGTTAATTACATTACTCGTATCAAAACTACTTAAATCAAGTGTAGTGAACAAAGTATTTCTAAACATACTCCACATTTGTATTACTTTTGAGGTGTCTAGTCCTTCTAAGTTAATACTAGTAGCATTTGAATGATAAAATAAACCACTCATATCAGTCACATTTGAAGTATCAAGATTACTTAAATCTAAAGTACTTGCCTGAGAATAGCCAAACATACCAGATATACTTATAACATTAGAAGTATTCAATCTAGATAAATCTATATTACTAGCTTGACTTAATGCAAACATTCCTCCCATGTATATAACAGGTACATCATTAATATATGTACATACATCTTTAGTACTAACGTCTTCAGTAGATAATGGATTTGTTAAGGCAACTCCCCAACCAAGATCATCCATGTTTTTCCAATTAACAGTAAGTGTTGATGTATTAGCATCACTTTTTTCCTGCATATATCTATACGTATATATTCCATTTACATACTCAACACCTTGCGTTACTTCTCCATCAAAAGTGCAATTAACAACTTCAGGAGCATTCTCCACTCCTAAGACTCCACCAAACTTCTTTCCCTGATTATAATTCTGATCAGCACCTGTATCTTTAAAAGTAATAGTTAAATCATATTTATGCATTATATTTGGTTCAATAGAAATACTTTTTTTAATCTTTAGACTATTAATTGGAGTACTTACTATATTTTCACAAGTTCCATCTACTTCTTCAGTTGTGCCATTTATTCTAGTACAAGTTCCTTCAATTAACATTTCATCATTAATAATTTCATTTGTTAATTCTTGCCATATAATATTATATTCAACATCTAAAGAACCGGTATTTTTAACAGTTATTGTTTTATTTATTGTATTTCCTGGTTTAATATTTTGTACATTTATCTCTGGTCCATCGGTATATGTAAGTTGTAATGTACCAGTTTCTACTACTTGATCTTTTACTTCATTTTGTACTATCGAATTACTAAAGTATGCATATGAAAATCCTACACTAGCTAGGAATATAAATGCTAAAGTTATTCCAAATATTATTTTTTTATCTTTCATATCATCACCTATTTTATTATAAAACGTACCCCCACCCCAGTCAAGCAAAAAGATGTTCGTACGTGACTCAATCAAAAATTCATTTAGCATTTATTTTATATAAAAAAAGAAGCTACTTTTTAAATAACTTCAATTTAATGTATTATGAATAAGCAACAGCATATATAAATCCACAACTTTTTTTATTACCACTTTTTGGACTTGAACATCGTTTACTATAATCTTTATATTTACTATAAACTTGTTCTATAGTATAAGTTCCATTATTATTCTTATTAGCCGGGTCATGAACAACTACATTAGTTCCATTACCACCTAGTGCTATATAGTGCCCTGGTATTAAAAGTACAACTAGTTTTCCTTGATTCAACGCATTTGTTATAAGAGATGATTCTTTTTGATGAGTTGCAGAACTCTCATCATTATCATTCCTACCAAATAGTTTTTGAATCGTAACTCCATATTTTGAAGCAACTCTTTGATCAACAAGTGCAGCATCTGTTATAGCTCCACCACCAGTATTATTAGATATTTTTTGTCCATAAACATAATCATGTACAGTTGATGGAGTTATATTACTATCTCTCTTTAAACCACTAAGTACCATCGCAAGTGATGTATAACCACAACCTGCATGACATAAGTCAGTTCCCATATATTTCTTTTCACTCCATCTAGAATCACATTGAGCATAATAAGGAAAATCAGTACTAGATGTACCACTAGTATCATAACTGCTTCCCCCACCAGTACCATCAGTACCAGCATACTTACTACTTTCTTCAGCAGCCTTTAATTCTTCTTGTATAATTTCATACATCGCATCAAGCCTATCCATATATTCTTTTTTTACATCTTTATCTTTTATCTTTGAAGCAGCAGCAACAGCAGCATAATAATCAGTTAAACTCATATTCTCATCAGCCCTTGCTAATAAACTCTCAGTTTGTTTCAAATATGCATTATCAATATTTTCAGGAGTAGCACTATTCAAACAATCAATATAATTATTTTCTTCAGTACTTGAAACCTTTACTATAACATTAACAAGAGTTGGAACTAAAAACACACATATTGCTGCTATACACATATTTACTAAAGATTTCTTAGATTTCGTAAGTAAATCTTCATCTCCCACCTTTATAGCTTTCATAAATGCTAACATTCCAGAAACTATAAGAATTATAGGAACAACAATTTTAATAATTAATATTATTGTATTAATAACACTAAATAATTCTAATATTTCACCATTATCACAAATACCCAAAATATACATAAGTTCACCACCATTATTAATTAAATTATAACAAAATATAACAAAATTTAAAATGTTTTATTGAAATTATAAAATGTTTTTGTTAGTATAAATAATCAAAGAGGTAACAAATGACTAATTATGATTTATATGAAAGTGTCAACGATGAAACAAAAAAATATCTAGATATGGTATTTTCTTTATTAAGATATTTTAATGAGAATGGAGATAATATTGAAGATGATGAAATATTACCTTTTTCATTCTTCTTAGCTGGTCTTAAAACTGATGAATTTGTGAAAGATACTTTTGAAAGATTTGGAATTACTTTTGATAATTGTTTTCACTATTTAGAAGATGAAAAAGTTCCTTTTGAACTTAGAAGTGCTCTTGAAACTGAAGAATTTACTACATACAATTTAGAAGATATTTATAGAATAATATTATCAGAAATTAAAAACGATTATTATTTAGAAGATAAAGATATTAAATATTCAGATCTTGAACCATATCAATTATTTGATTATATGTTGACTATGTATAATGAAAAAGTATCTAACTTATTAAGAGATACTAATGATATAGATGATTTTACTGATACTAGTGATTTCTTTGAATACACTACTTATAGAGAAGACAAATTTATAGAGTTTGCTCATAAATTCGGAGTAGACATTGAAGAACTTGCTCATAGTGAAAGTATCAAAGAATATCATAGTGATAGATTTAATATCATATATGATGATGGAAGAATGTATTTATTTTCAAACAATGGTAAAAAGCAAGATATAGCTACATATCAATTTGAAGATGGTATTATTACTCTAGGAAGAAACACTGAAATAATTAAGATAAATGATAAATTAATTACTAGAAAGAATTTTGAAGAATTATTAAGTATATTACAGGAAAGTAAAAAACCTATTAAATTTACCACTTATGATATAGATAAAAAATGTGAAAAATCATTTAAAGTATTAAGAGAAGAATTATTTGGAAGTGATAAAATGGAAGATGTAACAGAGAAATATAAAGACAATAAAGAAGTTATTTATAGTATGGATAGTAAAACACCTAATCTTGATAAATATGGAAAAGATTTAACAAATATGTCTTATATAAAAGACCCCTCTATTGGAAGAAAAAATGAATTAGATAGAATTATGAAAATACTTTTATATCCTGAAAGAGATAAATCTATTATTATAACTGGTGTAGCTGGTTGTGGTAAAACTGCTTTAGTAAGAGGTCTTGCTTATAGAATTAAAAATGGTGATGTACCTGCTCCTTTAAAGAATTTAAGAATAATAAGTATAGATACTGCTACTATGGTAGCTGGTACTAAATATGTAGGAACTCTAGAAGAAAAAATGAAAAGGATTCTAGAAGAAGCAAGTGAAGACAAAAATATAATTTTATTTATAGATGAAATACACCAAGCTATATCTGGTGGTAAAAGTGAAGGAAATGATAATACAGTAGCTGAAATACTAAAACCATATTTAGATTATGGAAGTGTAAGAGTTATAGGTGCTACAACTGAAGAAGAATATGCTGAACATATAGAAAGTAACACTGCATTTAAAACAAGATTTAAAAAAGTTGCAATAAAAGAACCAGATTATAACACAACTTATCAAGTACTAGATGATCTAATTAACGCATATAACAAAATTAGTTATTCTAAACTTAACGTAAGTGACACTGAAAGACACATGATTATAGATTGGTTAATTAATTCAACAAATGCAAGTTTTAGAGATTATAGAGATAGAGCAAGTAATCCAAGATTAGTATTAGATATATTAAAAGAAGCATATGCTATTGCAGCATTTAACGAAAGTGAAGATGTAACTATAGATCATATAATTGAAGCATTAAAAAATGAAGATAGACTTTACGAAAGTTCTAGAGAAAGACAAGCACAAATCTTAAAAAATATGAAACCAAAACCAAGAAGTGAATGTAAAATATTAGAATTCAAACCTAGAGCTAAATAATAGCTCTTTTATATTGACATAAAACATATATATGATACAATTATTACGAAAAGGTGTTTGTATGAAAGAAAAAGTAATAATGAGTATAGATTTAAAAAGCTTCTTTGCTTCTTGTGAATGTGTTAGTCGTGGGCTTGATCCATTCACTACTCCCTTAGTGGTCGCAGACATTTCACGTGGACAGGGTGCTATGACTTTAGCGGTCACTCCATATTTAAGAAGTAAAGGAGTAGATTCTAGAAGTAGAGTTTTTGAATTACCTAAGAATATTAAAATTATATTTGCTAAACCAAGAATGAAATTATATGAAACTTATAGTAATAAAGTAAGAGAAATATTTAAGAGTTTTATAAGTGAAGAAGATATACACATCTACTCTATTGATGAAGTATTTATGGATGTAACAGACTATTTAAAATATTACAAAATGACTGACATAGAACTTGCTAAAACAATAATGAAAACCATTAAAGATAAAACAGGTCTTACTTCTACTTGTGGTATCGGACCAAATATATTCTTATCTAAAGTTGCTATGGACATAGAAGCAAAACATAATAAAGAATTTATTGCTAAATGGACCTATAATGATATAGAAACAAAACTACAGAATTTAGAACCTTTAAGCTCTGTCTGGGGAATTGGAAAAAGAACTGAAAAGAAACTGAACAATCTTGGGATTAAAAAAATAAAAGATATAAACAACTACACAAGAGATTTCTATATAAAAAGATTTGGTAATGTAGCTGGTAATGATATATGGTGTAAAGCAAATGGAATAGATTTTACTACTATAAAAGATTTAAATGAGCGTGAGAGAGAAAAATCTATAAGTATGAGTCAAATATTATATAGAGACTACACTGTAGATGAAGCAATACTAATCGTAAAAGAAATGAATGACATGCTTAGTAATAAACTTAGAAGAATGAATAAAACCACTAAACTAGTATATTTAGGTATTAACTATTCAAGAGATTTATGTAAAAGATTTAAAGAAACAATTCTCTTAAATGAAAGTGAAGACATACCTGAAAGAATATATGAAGTTCTACAATACATCTATTATAAAAATGTAGAGAATCTACCAATTAGAAAAGTAACAATAGCGTATTCTAGACTAAATGACAAAAGATGCACACAACTAAGTCTATTTGAAAACAACATAATTGAAACAGACGAATATCATAAAGCAATAGACAAAATAACTGAAAGGTTTGGAGGAACATCTATACTAAGAGCATCCTCTTTACTTAAAAATTCAACAATAAAAAATAGAGAAAAATTTAAAAATATAATTTAAATTCTTCTCTTTTTAACATTATCTCTATAATAAGGCATTAAACCAATCTTATTCTTAGAAAACATTGGTAATTGAGCAAATATATAATCATCCCATAAATTAGCATTTATTAAATATACTTTTTTATCTGATATTACAAAATTCCATTCTATCTCAAGTGATTCATCAAATTCCTTAGCACATTCTTTAGCAATCTTTTTAATTTCTTCATAAAAAGGTATTTCTAAATTAACAAGCTTAACTTTACTAATTGGATGTTCATTATAAAGTTCATCTTCTCCATATACAAGTTTATGTTTTATTACCCCACTCTTCACATCAACTAAACCAGTTAAATGCTTAACGGAATTAACATCATACTTATATTCTTTTTCAATACCAAATTTTACATAAGAAGAAACTATATCTACTTTATTACCACATAAAAGCGTAACAATACTAACAGTATTCATATTATATGGATTGATACTATCAAATAATTTATTTTGTTTTATACTTGGTTCAACAATATTTAAATTGTTTTTCTTAGCTTTATCAAGCAAAAATGCAGGACTTCTAAAATCTTTAACATTCAGTACTAATGTATTACTTTCTCCTTTAAGATTATTACTTCTACAAGTAAGCTCTTTCTTTTTAAGCGCTAACTCTTCAAATTCTTTAAAACTAAGTTCTTTAATATTATAGTATTCTCTATTCAAGCAATCATTAAATTTAATATAAAATTTAATTCTATTATTTAAAATAACTAAATGCTTAACATCACATAAATAATTTTCTAAGTTTTGATGTCTACACTTACTCATATAAGTATCTCTTTTAAAACCAGGTAATAAATAAAACTCAAATATTCTATATTCATCGTAGTCAACACCATATCTTACATAACTCCACCACATATCAAAAAACAATACTATTGAACTTTTATTGCATTTCTTTTTAATAAGATTGATACTACGATTAATACCCTTAATATTCTTTTTTAAATAATTTAAAAATTTATTTAACTCATTCTTCATAATATCCCACTCGTGTTTATACCATAATTATATATTTTTTTTATTAAAATGGCAAGTTACTCGCTTGACTACAATAATTTGATACATTATAATAATATTTAAATCACATTTTAGGGGGATACATAATGGAAAAAGAAGTTTTAGTATTTATATACAAAAGAAAAAGAGTTAAAGCAAACGATGAAGTTGAAAGTTATACATATGAACCATCAGAAATACTTCATGGAAAAGAAATAAATTATGATGGAAATAGAATATTTATGGATGATTCAGAAAAATTTAATTATCCATTCATAGATGATATATATAATTTTGATGAAGAATATGTTTATGCATTTCCAGCATACTTAGAAAATTTATCAGAAGGACAAAAAGACAAACTAAAAAAAACATTAAAACGCGAAATAGAAGATTATGATAAACACTTATTATTCCAGTTATATACTCCAGGTGAAGCATCAGTTGAAACATTCGCATCAGATGATGGATTAGAAACTCAAATAAGCATAAATCCAGATAGTTATGAAGGCTTCGAAGAAATGGTTAATAGCGATTATACTAAAGAAGTTAAAAGACTTAAAGAAGAAATATCAATCACAGAAAAAGAATTAGACAAAAAACAAAAAACAAAAGTTCCTACCATAATAGTACCTAAAGTAATATACGCAGATGAACTATACAAATCAGTAAGTAAAACAGTAATATGTCAAGATGAACAAATTAAAAAAATAGCTACTTCAGTAGCAAAAAATCAAAGATTACAAGATACCAGTTTGAAATCAAACATGCTAGTATGTGGACCTACTGGTGTTGGTAAAACAGAAATATTTAGAACAATAAGTAAAAAGACAAATCTACCTATAACCATAGAAGACTCAACAGAATATACAGCAGCAAGCTATAAAGGTAAAGATGTAAGCGAAATGCTACTTCATTTATACGAAAACTCAGGTAAAGATATAGAAAGAGCACAAAGAGGAATTGTAGTAGTAGATGAAATAGATAAAAAAGTATCTAAAGGAGATCATGCTACATTCACATCAGCTGTCATACAATCATTACTTAAAATGATGGAAGGACATAAATATCAATTAATATCACCAGATGACAAAGAAATAATAATATTTGATACATCAAAACTAACATTTGCATTCTTAGGAGCATTCTCAGGAATAGAAGAATATTCAAGAACTAAAAGAGGTATTGGATTTACTACTCCTAAAGATGAATCACAAGATAACAAAGAAATATTCAATAATGAAACACTTAAGAAATTTGGATTACTCCCAGAATTCGTTGGTAGAAATGATAATATAGTAGTTATGAATAGTCTAGATACTAATGAATACATGAGAATCATAAAAGAATCAGATAAAAGTCAATTATTACTATATAAAAAGTTCTTTGAATCTATTGGAATAGACTTTAAATACGATGAAAAAACTATAGAAGAAATAGCTATAGAAGCTAAAAAACTAGGTATAGGTGCAAGAGGTATTAAAAGAATAGTAGAAAATGCTTTAGAAGTAGCAAACTACTATGCTTTGTCAGAAGGTCAACATAGAGAACTAATCATAAGTCCAGAAACAATACATGATAGTAAACAATACATACTAAAGTAATAAATCATTAATACTAACAATATTATATCCTCTACTCTTTATATAATTTAAAGTCGCAGATAATTCATTTAAATTAAATTCATTTTCCTTGATAAATATGATAACACCTTTATCAAGGATTTTTTTTGTATTAATTAATAAATCTTTATCAATATAATTAATAACATTTATACTACTTAATTTTTTATTTTTACATACCTCTATAATATCTCCATCTTTATTAGTACAATAAAATTCATCATGAAGTATCTTCATAAAATTATTAACATCCTCTTTATTCTTTCCTTTAAATAAAACATTACTATAATTACTTATATTATCTATATTAGAATTTAACATTTCATAATTAAAAAGTAAATTCAAAGTATATCCCTTATTATCAGCTATTTTCATCATTTTTAAGAAGTTTTTACCATCATTTACATCTATTACTATACTAATATTATTTAAATAGTTATTTCCTTTAATAATATACTTATCTAAATTATTACTTTTAGAAAGAATACACTCTTCATCATTATACTCTATCAACTCTTTTTTAAACCCAATACCCTTCATATTAGAATAACTCTTGTTCTTATTAACACTAAGACCACTAAGTCCTAAAATTATACCATCAGAAGTAATTTCACCTTCTCTACACTTATAATCATTATTAGATGCATATTCCACTATACTATTCATTATCACATTATTATGTTCACTCATAGTAATAATCTTATCAGTATAATAAAAACTAAATAAAACAAACATAGAAACTAATATATATTTATAATACTTTTTCATAATAAATTATATATATAAAAAGAAAGATTTATGATAAATCTTTCTTAATAAGAGCAAGAGCTCTAGTAGTTTTAACTTTATCTTCCCATTCTTTCTTTGGATTACCTTTTCTATCAATAAGTATTCTTACTCTATCTTTATTCTGAAGTATATAATCATCTGCTACTTTTCTATCATTTACTATAGCTTGAGCCATACGACTAGCATTCATAGGATCAAGTCTATAAGCAAAATCTATAGGAGTAGAACCAACTGGTAGTTGAAGTACTTTCCCTTCAGTAGTATAAACATACACATTACCACTAAATAATTCTTTTTTAACTTGTTCCACAAATGATCTATTATCTTCATATTGCTCATTTATTTCAACTAAAGATTTAAAGAATTGACTTTTTTCTTCAACTGCTTCTAACATTCTCTTACTAGCATTTTCACCGTCAATATCCCAATAAGAAGCTACACCATAACTATCTATTTTATCCATTTCTATTGTTCTTATTTGAGCTTGTACAAGCATATTATTAGGTCCAAACATAGTAGTATGTAAACATTGATACATATTAGTTTTAGGATTACATATATAATCTTTAAATTTACCATTAATTGGTTTATATAAACTATGTATATATCCAAGAGAAGTATAACAATCACTCACTTCATCAACTATAACTTTAAGAGCAAATAAATCATGAATATTCTTAATATCTTGACCATCATACCTCTTTTTATAAATACCATATATATTTCTTATTCTTAATTTTATTTCATTAGGAATATCATTTCTATTAAGTAAAATACTTATTTTATAAGCCATATCTTCAAGAATATTTTTACTACTTAATAGTAACTGATTAGCTTCATCACTTACTCTTTTATATTCATCCGGAAGTAAATACTTAAGCGATAAATCCTCTAATTCACATTTAAGTTGATAGACACCTAAGTTATATGCTAATGGAACAAATATTTCCATTGTTTCCATAGATATTTCTTTTTGTTTGTAATCTTTTTTATATTCAAGCGTTCTCATATTATGAAGTCTATCAGCTAGTTTTATTAATATAACTCTAGCATCTTTAGTAACACTTGTTATTATTTTTCTTGTATTAGCATAATTTCTATCTTGTTTATTTGAAAAACTCATTTTAGATAGCTTAGTAACACCATCAACTAATTCTGCTACTGTAGGATTAAATAACCCTGCAATATCTTCTTTTTCTATATTAGTATCTTCTATAGTATCATGAAGTAATGCAGCACATAAAGTATCTTTGTCAGCTTTCATCTCTGATAAAATGTACGCCACAGTTATCGGGTGAGTAATATATTCTTCTCCACTTTCACGTACTTGACCACTATGTAATTCTTTAGCATATTGATACGCTCTTAAAACATCAGGTATAATCATAGGATTATATTTTTCAATAGAATCTATTAATTCTTCTATAGTAGTACTTTTCATAACTCACCTCCATAAATAAAAAGTGACAACCAAAAAGTCATCACTTATAAGCATAAAGAAATATTGTTAGTCACACATCTAACATAATTATTAGATTTAATTATACAGCAACATAAATACTTCTCCATAAACTACCTCAAATATAAATTTAATAATCATATTAAAGGTTTTTTATCTAAAAGTCAACACTTTTTATAAATTAAATCTCTTTTTTAATGCTAAAGTATTTTCTTTTATTTTAGGAGTTGCTATTTTACCTTCTACATATTCATCAAAATTTATACCTAAACCTTCTATTTCTTGTCTTGGTGTAGCTTCTCCCCTAGACATAACAAAATTATAAAAGTCTTTCATAAACTCTTTATAATTTCCATCTGCTAATTTATGCATACAAAACGCTGTATAATATCCAAGACCATATAATAATTCATCTCTTAATTCAACCTTCGTTCCACTATCTAATAGAACATTACCTTCCAAATCAATATTTGTAGTTTGTCCATCAGCTTTTTCTTTCATAAGACTATGTATAGGAAAGAAACTATCACTTATCTTAAGAGCTAAATCATTAATTTGTATTCTTGCTCCATCAACATCAATTTTATTTCTAAGTAAATAATCATATAATCCTAGCTCAAAAAACGCAGATGGAACTTCCAAAAATGCATCATTAAATAATGGCATTCTTTTATTCTGAGGAAACATGAATAATTCAGTATCTAACGCATGTCCAAGTTCATGAGCTATAACACTTTGAGTATTCGTATCGAATTTTTGATAAGATGTTATTATATATCCAGACTTAATTATAGAACTACTAATATATAACCCATCAAAACCATCAAGCTCTATTCCAGTCTGTATTCTACCTTCATCAAAATATCTTTTTACTATTCTATATTCTTTATTACCGAATGTTGAAAAATAGCCAAGTAAGATATCTTTAAATTCTTTCTCAGAATATCTTCTAAAACATGATGAGAATGGAACATCTACACACTCCATTTTTTCTAACTCATCACAATAATTATCAAAAAGTGTATACCAAGTATATAAGTATTCATCTAAATAATCACAAAATCTATCACAATTTCTATATGCTTTAGAATCTATAAATTTTTGTACTCTATCTGGTCTTAAAAATAAATTTTCATCTTCTACTTCTATACCAGTAATTGATTCATATAAGCCAGTCAAATCTAAAAAACTAGCATAATCTTCTCTTAATGAATCTTTAGATGGATTCCTCATATAATATTTTTTTAATTTTTTTAAATCTTCACATAAACGATTTCTATCTATTTTCATAAGTTCCCCCAGTATCATATATATATACATCATATCATATAATTATTTTTTATACACAAAAAAAACCAAAGTTTTAAAATTTTCTTTGGTTTAATTATTTATTTTTTAATTGGTATTAATATTTCTTTACCACCCATGTATGGTCTTAATGCTTCTGGTACATTTACACTACCATCTTCATTATAATTATTTTCTAAGAATGCTATTAACATTCTAGGTGGAGCAATAACTGTATTATTAAGTGTATGAGCAAATTCTTTTTCTCCATTTTCCTTTTTGTATCTGATTTGTAGTCTACGTGCTTGAGCATCAGTTAAATTTGAACAAGAACATACTTCAAAGTATTTTTGTTGTCTTGGACTCCATGCTTCTATATCACAAGATCTATATTTTAAATCAGCTAAATCTCCAGAACAACAAACTAATTTTCTAACTGGAATATTAAGTGTTCTAAATAACTCTACTGAATAATTCCACATCTTATCATACCATTTTTCACTATCTTCAGGTTTACATACAACTATCATTTCCTGTTTCTCAAATTGATGTATTCTATATACTCCTCTTTCTTCAATTCCATGAGCTCCAACTTCTTTTCTAAAACATGGTGAATATGAAGTCATAGTAATTGGTAATTCACTTTCTTTTAAAATTTGGCCTTGGAATTTAGCAATCATAGAGTGTTCACTAGTACCTATTAAATATAAGTCTTCACCCTCTATTTTATACATCATATTTTCTTTTTCTGCAAATGACATAACACCATCAACAGCAGTACTATGTATCATATATGGTGGAATACAATAAGTAAATCCTTTATCAATCATAAAGTCACGAGCATAAGCAAGTACTGCAGAATGAAGTCTAGCTATATCTCCCATTAAATAATAAAATCCATTTCCACTTACTCTACCAGCTGCATCCTTATCAAGTCCATTAAATGTAGCCATTATATCTGAATGATATGGAATCTCATAATTAGGAACAATAGGTTCCCCAAATCTCTTCTCTTCAACATTCTTACTATCATCTTCACCAATAGGTACATCAGGAGCAATCATATTAGGAATAACCATCATATCAGTTCTAATTAAAGCTTCAAGTTCTTCTTCACGTTTTTCTAAATTTTCTATCTCTTTACTCATTTCATTAACTTTAACTTTAATTTCATTTGCTTCCTGAATTTTCTTATCACGCATTAATTCACCAATTGAAGCACTTAACTTATTCTTTTCACTTCTTAATAAATCACCTTTAGATTTACATTCTCTATATTCAATATCATAATTATAAACATCATCTACTAACGATAGTTTCTCATCCTGAAATTTCTTTTTAATGTTTTCTTTTACTAATTCTCTATTTTCCCTAATTAGTTTAATATCTATCATAGTACACCTCTTTCATATTTAATATAATAACATTATTTTACAAAAATAAAAAGAGAAAAATTATTAATTTTTCTCTAAAAAGTATGTAACACTTATTTTATCATCTGATTTGAATTTTTTAATATTTATTTCATATCTATTACCTTTATTAATGATATAACTTTCATTTAAAGCATCAGTATAACCTTTTTTAATTTCATATGGAGTTCCTTTTCCATTGTTAGGCGTAACTTCTATAACTATATTTCTAGATTTATCTAAGTTTCTTGATATAGCAAGTACTCCTTTAGTAGTTATCTTAGATTTTTCATTCATCTTCTTAGCTATATTTTTAAATATTTCAGAAATATTATTAGATGTAGCATCTTGATAACAAACTTTCTCATATAAATTTGTATTATTAGAACAATTTTTATTTTTAGCACAATATAGACACATGTCTCCTGGATAATTAGAATCAGCACTTGTCGTAGCTATATTTTTCAATGCTGTTGAAGCACTAGTACCAGTTTCAAATCCTATAGTGAAAAATACACTCTTATTTTTTATACTTGAAGCTTGTGCCTTGTATTCTGAAGGCCTAGGAGTACCACTCCACCACCAACTATAATTTGCATAATAATCTTCATCGCTATCTCCATCTGACAAGAATAATGCATAATTTGAATTTAATTTATTTTCATCAATCATGGTTTGTAACATAGTATCAGATTTTCTAAATGTATTAGTAAATGGTGTTCCACCATATGCAAACAATGCATCCATAACTTTATTAGTAAAAGTTGTATAATCAGAATAATCTTTAGAACAAAAAGTATTGATACTACTATCAGAAACACTATTTGATGAAGGCATTATAACTATACATACTTTATTGTTAGTATTAGAGTCAGGTCCAACCATTATATTTATAAATTCTTTAGTAGCTTTTTTTAATTGATTCATTTTAGTTCCGCTCATACTACCAGAGTTATCTAGTGCCATTACTACATTAACACCAACTTCAGCTACTTCATTATATTGAACTGTTTTTTCTACAGCAATTTTATTTAATTTACCTGGGTCTGCTTCTAGTCCATCCATTGTATAAAGAACTTGACTATTAACTACTTCACCAGCATTACCAATTATTTCTACCTTAAATACTATTTCAACTTCTTGACCAGGTACTATTGTAAAAGTATATCCATTATCACTAAATAAATCTTGAATTGCTTTTTTAGCTTCAGCTAAGCTTAAATTTCTATTACCAAACTTAACAGTTGAAGTTTCAGGTAACATCTTTATTATTTTATTTACTTGACTTACCATAGCTATTTCACGTGTATTAACAACTGAATCTTTCAAACCATTATTCTTAAGTTTTAAACTATATGTAATAGTATCTCCATATTGAGCAATACCATCAGCAATTATCTTACCATCACGTTCAATAACTGTATTAAAATACTCAATTTCAACATAGAAACTAGGTTTAACAAATACCCAAGGATCCACATAACTACCTTGACCGCTAACTTCAGTTTGATGAACAATATATTCCGTTGGTCTAACACCAGCAACACTCGCATTTTTATCAAATAAGCTAAACTTACCATTTTCTACAGCATAATATTTAGAATCTTTAGAAGTCAAAGTCCAATAACTTCTAGGAGTCTTTAAATAAGATTGATTCTTATTAATAGAAATATTATATTCGCTTTGATTAATAAGTCCTCCATAATCAAAACCACTTACAGTACTAAAATTTTTACCATCATATCCATATTTCTTCTTAGTATTTAAATCAATATACCACCTATAATTTTTAAAATCAGTTATATAAGTATTTGCTCCCCACTTAGCATCATCAAAAACAACCCTAACACTTGCACTCACAAAAAAAGGAATTATAAATAAAAATAAACTCAAAATAATTCTATAAGCACGTTTCATTTTTATCACCCACTCTTACTATTCTAAAGATATTATATCATATAAAAAAAACAATTCAAGTAAAAAAAGAGGTTTCCCTCTTTTAAAAAATTACCATCCTGTGCAAGTACCAAATATAATAGCTAAAAGGATGAATAAAATTAAAATTATAAAGAATATATTAGATTGATTATTACAACAACCCATTCTGTTCACCTCCTTATACTAGATAAAAGCACCTAATATGATTACTAATAGAATAAATAATACTAAAGCAAATGCTGCTCCTGAAATTCCGTTTCCTCTACCACATCCACATCCGCATCCTGTATTCATAAAACATTCCTCCTTTTTTATCTTTACACTCTTATAGTATGTTATTTCCTAGTTTTTGTGTATGTTAATTACTTGTATTTTATAAATGTTTTTGCTATCATAATAAGAGTTAGGAGGATATTGAAAAAAATGAAGAAAAAAACATTTTTAGTACTTGCTTGTGTATTCCTACTTGCTGGTTGTAATAGTGTAAAACTAACAAATGGTGAAAATGCAGTCGTAACATTTAATGAAGGAGGAATTAGTTCAGAAGAATTATATCAAAGCTTAAAAGAATCTTATGGAGCAGAAAAACTAATGAATTTAATAGATACTAAATTATTAAATGAAAAATATGAAACTGATGCTTCAGAAAAAGCGTACGTTAATCAAGCCGTTAAATCAACAAAAGAAGCCGCTAAAAAACTAAATGCTGACTTTGATTTATATTTACAATATTATTATGGAATAAAAAGTGAATCTGAATTTAGAGATTACTTATCATTAAATTATAAAAGAGATTTATGGACACAAGATTATGCTGAAGAAGAAGTAACTGAAAAACAAATTCAACAATATTATGAAAAAGAAGTTGTTGGTGATATTGAAGCAAGTCATATTCTTATTACAGTAGATACTAAAGAAGATGCAACTGAAGAAGAAAAGAAAGAAGCTGAACAAAAGGCATATGACAAAGCTAAAAAAGTTATTGAAAAGCTAAAAAAAGGAGAAGACTTCTCTACGTTAGCTAAAGAATATTCTAAAGATTCAACTACTGCTGATAAAGGTGGTTCTCTTGGTAAAATAAATACTGGAGACTATGCGGATGAAGTATTTGAAGCATTAAAGAATCTAAAAGACGGTAGTTACTCTACTTCACCAGTTAAATCAAGTTATGGATATCATATCGTATACAGAACTAGTCAAGACGAAAAAGCAGAACTTAATGATGAATTAACAAAAGAAATCAGAACAACAATCGGAAAAGAAAAAGCTAGTGAATCTGGTTACTCAGTAAAAGCATTAAAAGCTCTAAGAGAAAAAAATGGTATGAAATTTGAAGATACAGAACTTGAAAAAGCATTCGACAAACTAATTCTACAATATGAAAATCAAGCTAAATCAAGTAATTCAAGTAACTAAAATAAAATAAACATTGTCAAACTCAAGACAATGTTTTTTTATTTTCTATAAAGTTTTATATAACTATTCAATACACTATTAGTACCACTAACCATATCATCTAACTTAAAACGTTTAAGCTTTTCTTCATCACTAGCATATTTATACATTTCAAAAAAAGTATTAATCTCTTTTATAAATTGTTTTCTATTATTTCTATATAAATCAACTAAATACATCGCAAGCATATTAGAAAGAACTAACTTAACAGCATATGTATCAGCAACCATTGAATCAAATAAATATAATTTTCCATCCCTAAGAGTCATATTCTCAAATAATAATACTATAGAATGAACATACTCAGTTATAGCTAAAAAAGAATCAAGCTTAGCATATTCTGCTTTAAAAGCACTTTTATGATACATAGTATCCTTTAAATAATCATAAAATATCATTTCTAAAAATATAGAATACGCTTCAGAAAATAATGAACCATTCTTTGCTATAAAAGTATAAATATTATTAGAACCTTGATGTAAAAAAGAATGTCCTAGTTCATGAGGTATAATAGAAGACTTACCAATCTTATTATTAAATCTTGAGAAAATAAAAGACTCATCAGTACTCAATAAATGAATATCAAGTCCAAGAGAATCAACAGATAAATTATATTTTTTAGGATTCATTTCTATTCTCTCTTCACGCTTTAGTAGTTCATATATTTCTAATAATCTTATATCGTACCCCTTCAAAAAATCTATTAATAATTTATCATACTCTTCATCAGATATATATTTATCTAAAGTTAATTTCCAAGGAAGTCTAGTGCCATTAGAATAACCATATAATGATTTGTATATTTTTTTTGCGTTCTTGTTAAAGAAGTTCATTAATTTTTTATTTGACTCATTCATAATATCTGGAAATAATACATTTATGCTATCTACTTCATAATTGGTTCCCTCAGTATAATTAAGCATCAATTTTAAAAGTCTTATATCACGAGAAAGTTCTAACTTTTTAACTTCATTAGCAGTACTATTCATTAATTCTTCCAATCTTTTAATTCTACTATGTAAGTCACTATTATTAATACGCATAACTTCCTCCTTAATGACGCATATTATATCAAAAAAATAGTACTTTTAAAAGTACTACCTAAAATTACTATTTATTTCATCATAACTATAACCTTTTCTAAGTAAAGATGAAATTATTTTATTTTTATCACCCTTGAATTTCTTATTAGCTTTTTCAAAGTCTTTACTTAAAGCATCACTAGAATACTCTATATTAGAAAGTAATTCATCTATCATATATTTATCATACCCAAGATTATATAAATCATTTTTCATCTTAGTTATAAACATATAGTAACTCTTACTCTTCATAATGGATTTCTTCTTATTTATTAATTTTTCTAGTTTGCTCTTCCATACACTTTCATCTATCAAAGACAAGTATTCATCTACCACTTCTTCATCAATATCAGCATCAATTAATTGTTTACGTATCTTAAATGGTCCATCATTACTAAGAAGTATCTTATCATTAACAAATGCTTCAGTGTATCTCTTATCATCAAGTAAATTCAATTTATCAAGTTTTTCTAATGCATAATCTATATACTTACTACTAAATTCCTTTTTCTTTAAATATTCTACTATTTCTTTTCTATTTCTAAGTTTTACTTCTATATAATTAAGAGATATATTATAAGCATCATAATAACTATTTTCATCTATTAATTTATCTATATCTTCTATACTTATATCTTTCTTTAATAATAAATCATACTTTAAAATAATATCTTCATAAAGAATTAATTCTGTTGTATCTAAAAATATCTTATATTTATTCTTACCAACTTTTTTAAATTTATTAATATGCATCTAAATCACCAAAATTATTCTAACATAAAAAAATAGTTTCGCATAGAAACTATTTATATATTTTATTCATTACTGTAGTTAGTAAAATATCTTTGAATTAGTATTACTGGAGTACCCTTATCTCCACTTCCACTTGTTAAATCACATAAACTACCTAATAAATCTGTATAACGTCTTGGTGTAGTACCTTGTGTAGCCATTGAACCTTTAAGTTTAGAATCTTTAGTTCTAATTTCTTCTATCATTGCTTTCTTTAGTTCTTCACCATTTAAATCTTTAAATTTATTCTCACTAAAATATTTAAGTTTGATTTCATTTGGACTTCCCTCTAATCCACTAGTATAAGCAGGACTTACTACTGGGTCTGCTAGTTCCCAAATCTTACCAACTGGATCTCTAAAAGCTCCATCTCCATAAACCATAACTTCTACTGTTTTACCAGTTTTCTCTTTTATTAATTCTTGTACTTTATTTACAAGAGTGTCCCCAGTTCTTGGAAATAACTTAACTCTTTCTTCAGTAGAACGGTTACTACCTAAAAGTCCATATGGAGAATATCCACTAGAATTAACACTATGATTTAATATTTCACTTAATGTAAGTACATGAGCTTCATTATCAGACTTTTCTATTCTAGCCTTAGTTTCAATCCTAGAATGTATATCACATGCAATAACATCTTTAGTATATTTCAAAATATCTTCTGGCTTATTTGAGAAAACCATTTCAAACTCTGAGCCTTCTTTTAATACTAAATCACGATACACTTCATACATATTAACACCAGTAAATAGATGCTTAAAATGACCAAATTTCTCTTTATATTCATTTTCAGTTATTAAATCTGATGATGGATTAACATTATATTTAATTAAATCCTCTCTATATAAAATATCATTTCCTACTTCATCAGATGGATAACTAGATAATAAAGTAATTTTCTTAGTACTACGAGCAAAAGCACTTAACAATACAGCAAATCTATTTCTACTTAATATTGGAAATACAAGTCCTAAATGTTCACTATTATTAAATTTCTTCTTAACATCAGTAGCTATTTGATCAAGAGTAGCAAAATTACCTTCACTAATTCCTACGACTGCTTCAGTAATTCCAATAACATCTTTGTCTTCTAGTTCAAAGTTTTCACTCTTACTTGCTTTAAGAACAGAATCAACTACTATACTAGCTAAATCATCACCTTCTTTTATGATAGGTGTTCTAATTCCTCTAACTACTGTTCCTACATCTCTCATAAATCACTCTCCTACTTTATAATCATATCATAGTTTCTAGTATTTTATATTCAAATTACACTTTCTTTACAAAACAAAAAGCACATAAGTGCTATTTAAGAAATTTATATTTACCAATTATAGGTAAATCCTTAGACTTACCATTGCTTGTCCTATATAAACCAACTATAGTAATTACAATAGCAAGGCAATATAATACGTATGTTATAAAGCTAACCCATCCAGGAGTTTCTTCACTCATCAAATATTTCTTAGTAAATAAAGTATATAAAACTCTAGAAATAACTATAGCAAATATCCATAAAAGTGTTAAATTAGTACCCTCTTTAATATGATATTGCATATATTTAGATTTAGCATCTAATTTTTTAAAGAATTTAAAATATAATGCTACAAGAGGTATATAACAAAGAGTCGCAAAATTCTTATATTGTTTTACTTCATTAGTACCAAAATAACTTGTATAATCAGTTGTATTTATTAATTTATTGACAGTGTTAATGGTTTTATCACTAAAATCATCTTGTGGTTTAGTAGTAGTGTCATCATTTAAAACACCTTTGCTTTCAGCAATATCATTAGAAAACTCTATCATTTCCATAGAATTATTATTTGCTTGTGTATTATTTACAGGTGCTGTTTGATTAGTAGCCTGCATTGTTGGTTCATTTGTTTGTGGAGTTTGATTAGTATTTTGATTAGTATTCATATTAATTACCTTCCATTCTTATTAGATTATATCATATTTTTATAAAGAAAATAAATAATTATTTAACTATTATCAAGAACAAGTTTCTTGTAAATATATAATGAGTGATGTACAATATTATTTAAAGTGAGTGTGGTTACATGAATGCATTAAAATTCAATGAAAAATTTGATGATATTATAGAAGAACCAACTAGTTACTGGAAAACCATAGATGATATACCACATAATATAAAAGATTTTATTAATACGAAATCAGACTCAATTCCACTATTTAACGAAAACAATAATAAATACTATTGTCCACTATGCAAAGAAGAACTTACAAAACAAAATAAATGTCCAAACTGTTTAAAAATATACACAACAAAAGATAAATTAAAAAATTTAAGTGATTATATCTACTATTATGTATTTGATATTAATAACAATAATGTTCTTCTCTATTTACTATGTGAAAATATAAACTATCTAAATCCACTATCATTTTACCCTTTTAAACAAAGCAAACTAAGTATTAAAACTATTTATCAAATCTTACCAGAAAAAATTATAAATTTTACAAAGAACAAACATATTAGATATAAAGAACTAGAAAAAACAATTATAAAATTCAGAAATGCAACAGAAGAAATAAATGATAAAGATTTTGATTTATTAGATGAGTATATTTTTAACACATATGAACATCAATATTTATATACAGATAACTTAATAGATTTAAAAAAAACTACTCTATATAGATATAGTAATTTATGGACTTTAAAAGATTATCTTAATAATCATTATTTTTGTTTATCAAGTCTTGCATTTTACCCAGTATACTATAAAGAATTTGAATATTTATTAAAAATAAAATTATATGAATTAGCTATAAATAGTAGTTCTGAAATTAAATATAAAGGTAGTTTCAAAAGTACATTCGGAGTTGAAAAGAAATATTATGAATTTATGAAAAAAATTAATATAGATTATCTAGAGTTAGAAGCATTAAAACTTTATCCAACAACTGATATAAATATATTAAATTTTATAAAGAATAATTTAAGTTTAATAGAATTAATACTAAAGTATACAAATTTAGACAAAGTACTAGATTATTTTAAAAATCAAAATTTAACACTAAATAACTTACATGAATATGGAGATTATATAAGATGCAGCGAAGAAATGAAATTAAATCTAAAAAATCACAAAATTTTATTTCCAAAATACTTTACTCAAAGTCATGATAAAATTACAAGTGAAATGATAGTATCAAAAGATCCACAAACAAATAAACATATTAAAGATTTATCAAATATTCTTATATTAAATAAATATGAAGATGATAAATATATTATATTTCCAGCTGATAGTATAAATAGTCTTATAGATGAAAGTAACAAACAATCAAATTGTGTAAGAACATATTGTAATATGGTAAGCAATAATGAATGTCAAATATATTTTATGAGACATAAAGATGATATTGATAAATCATTTGTTACTATTGAGGTTAGAGATAATAAAGTTGTTCAAGCAAAAACAAGATTTAATAACGATGTACCACCTGAAATTATGAATATAATTAGTAAATGGGAACAAACATTAATTCCAATAATTAATGAATAATCTTGTAATTCTACTTTAAGTCTATTATAATAAAAAAATATATTAAAACGGAGGTAAAAATGAAATTAAATAAAGAATATAATTTTGAAAATTTTAAAGTTAAGAAAGAAAATAAACAAGCATTTATTCTATCTCAAGATATAGTAAAAGAGCCTGGTAAAAAGTATTCACCATTATTTATAAGTGGAAACCAACCAGAAAGAATTCACCTATTAAATGCAATAGCTAATGCACTAGAAGAATCTAATCATAAAGTAAGCAATAATATAAATGAAATTTCTAATGACACTAATATATTAATAATTGATAAAATAGAAAATCTCTCAAGTAAAGATGAAAACAAATTAACAAAAATAATTAAAGATTTTATATCTAATAAAAAACAAATCATTTTAGGAAGTGACAAACAACTTGGCGAACTAAATATAACTGAGAAATTAAAAGAAACTATTTTATGGGGAATATCAGCAAATATTGAAGAAGAAAAGATTAAAACAAATAATGCAAAAACGGATATAGAACTAGTAAATTATGATTGGCTAAAATAATTTAAAGGAGAAAAAATGAATAAAAAATTTTTTGAGATTAAAAATGATTTAAATAATATAGATAATTTAATCAACAAGTATATTATATATAATCAATACATTGATGATAAGTATTATGCTACTTTTCGTGGTAGATTATTAGATTTTAAAGATAATATTTTATATATTGATGTATTTAACGATGGTATGAAAGAAACTGAAGAAACACATGAAGTACTATATAAACAAAAAATACCACTAAATATATTAAAAAACATTGAAGAATTTAAAAACTATTATAATAAAGACTTTGATAATTATTATCTAAATAAAGAATGTAAAATCACAAATAAGAATAACGAATCTATAACAGGAATTATTATTGATTACCAACTAGGAAACTTAATGATAAGTATTAATAATGATCCAAATTATGAATATCCATTATATTTTATTAAAGATATTGAAATTATTAAATAATTATTTGAGATTTATAATTAATTATGTTATACTTTATAAGGAATGCAAATGTAAATAATGCTAGTGTGGCGGAATTGGTAGACGCAGCAGACTCAAAATCTGCCGGTAGCAATACCTTGAGGGTTCGATTCCCTTCTCTAGCACCAATAAAACCATAAAAACCTTTATCATAAGGTTTTTTTATTATATAAACTATGATAAAATATAAATCATTAAAAACTTATAAGAAAGGAATCAACAGTATGTTTAACAATCTAAAATGTTATATTTATGATAAGAAAATTGAGAGAAGATATAAAAAATTTAAAAATTGTAGTATTCCCTATTCCTTTTACGATAAGAAAAGAGATACTTTTGAATGGATACGTTACTCAAATATTATTAATCAATATGAAACAAGTAATAATATTGTTGATGCTCTTACAAGTATTGGTAACATTGGAATGATATATCACTACAAAGCAAACTTCTATAATTATGAAAAGAAAAAATATGAAAATATTATAAGTCATTGTCATAACTTTGATGAATTAATTAGTAAACTTTATAGATACCCAGAATCATTTGAAATACCCAAAGATTATATAGATGAATATAGTAAACAAGAATTAGAATATATTAGTAGTCTTCAAAAATATTTTAAATTAATTAATCTTAAAGATGAAAAATATAGTAAAGAAATAGAAGAATTTGATAATAAATGGGAAGAAATAAATAAGAAAAAACATAAATCATTAAAAGAAATTATATTTTTATACAACACTTATGAAAAGAAATGGGACAAACTTACCGAAAAAGAAAAATTAGAAAGATGTAATAATAAAAAAGCATTAGAGTTTTATAGTTATCATCAAATATGTACCAAAACTGATAAAATAGCTGAAGCTATAATAGATGGTAAGAAAGATTATAAAATATTTATTAAGCATCCCTTTTCAACTTCAAAACTAAATGAAAAGTTTTTAGTAGTAAACAGTAAATATGAATATATAGGAATTGTAAAAGTAATTAAAGAAGAATATATAAAACTTAAAGATTTAAAAGAAGATATGGTAGATTATAAACAAGCTGGATTCAAAAATTTCAAAGAATATAAAAATAGTTTATATAATAATTTTAAAGAAGAATGTGATGCATACGATGAAGAATTTAATAATGAATCTTTAATTATTTATACTAAACTTGAAGTAATAGAAAAATTTAATTAGAAGGAGAAATTTATATGAAATTAGTAGATGAATTAAAAAAATTTAGAAATGCTTTACTTGGAATTAGTAAAAGAGATTACGAATTTGATGCTGAACTTGAAGATCATGAAATATCAAATAGTAAATACTATAGACTTCATTATATAGAGTTTTACAGAAAAGATGAACAAACAAATCCACGCCCTGATAATATTGGAATTACAAACTGGCCTTGTAGTACATTTATGCTACCAGAAGGTATGACACGTGAAGAAGGATTCAAAATTTTATCATATTTAACTGACTTTATCGAAAAACGAAAAGATACTGAAGTTGGATCATTAAAATCAGTAATGACATTAGATGGAGTACTTGATTTAGAAAGATTTGGATTTAAAAAAGTTAACACAGAACCTGAAGATGTAATTAATTTATTCACAGTAAATGGAAGAATTTTATTATTTAAGCAAAGCGAATTTTATGAAAAATATTTTGAATGGTATACTGAAAATGTAACAAGAAAAGAAATCGAAAAAATCTATGAAAAACACAATATGACATTTGAAGATATAATATGGCTAGATAAACCAACTCAAAGAACATTAAGAAAAAAAGATGAAAACTAAAAGATCAAAATTTACATTTGATCTTTTTAATTACTCTTAAGTATCTTTTTATATTCTTCTTCCAGTCCGTTTACTTCTAAGAATCTTCTTTTAAACTCCTCTTTATTTGAAGCAAGAACAGTTATATCCTCTAAAAACTTTTTATAATCTTCATCTTCAAAATACATTTTAGTAGTAGCATACCCTTTCTTACCAAACTTATCTAATAAGTGTTGTCTAGACTCCTCAATTATTTCATCTAACGTTGAATTAGGACTATGTGTTCTTCTATAAGAATATGTTCTTTTTAATGGAATTTCTATTAATACATTTCTATCTGCAGAAGACACTATTTTACCATATATACTTCTTGGTTCACTTTTAGAACTAGCTCTATGATCACACACAGCTTCTGACATAACTTTAATTTCTTCATCACTAAAGAACTTTTTTAAGTTTTTATCCTTTAATAACATTTCTCCAGATACTTTTTCATGATTTTCTGCATCAATATAATGTCCAATATCATGATAAGCAGCTATAACATAAACCATTTCTAAGTTTATATCAGGTACTCTACTCGCAAACATAAAACTTCTATCAATAACATACATAATATGATCAAGTTTATGTCCATCTTCATTTTTTTCATAACTTGTAAATATATTTTTTTCAATATACTTTCTTAATTCTTCTCTAATCATAACATCGCCTATAAATATATTACTATATTTTTAAAAAATATGCTATAATAACGAACAAAAAGGAGTATTTATGACAAAAGAAGAAAAAGTATTAAATTATTACATTCTTTGTAATAAACTAAAAAATGTAATTAGAACCGGTTGGAAAGATTGGAATGTTCAAAGAGAAAGAATAGAAAGTATTGCTGAACATGTTTTTGGAGTACAAATGCTTGCAATAGCTATGAAATCAGAATATGAATATGATATAGACTTAGAAAGAGTTATATTTATGCTAGCTGTCCATGAACTTGGAGAAACAATAATTGGTGACTTAACACAATTTCAAATATCTAAAGGTGAAAAAGAAAAAATTGAACATGAAGCAGTACATAATATATTACAAGGATTATTAGATGGAAAAATAATAGAAGAATTATTCTTAGAATTTGATGAAAGAAAAACAAAAGAATCACTATTTGCATATCAATGTGATAAATTAGAATGTGACCTTCAATGCAAATTATATGACCAAGAACAATGTGTCGATTTAAATAATCAACCAAACAATAATGTAGTAGAAAATGAAAGAGTTAAAAAGCTACTTGAAACTGGAGAATCTTGGTCAAGTATGTGGCTACAATTTGGACAACAAACTTATCCATACGACGAAAACTTTAGAGCAGTTTCAAATTATGCATTAAATAACAATATTGAAAGTCAAACATTAAAACTAACTAAAAAAAATAAATAATCTCATAATATTTAAATAAATATGTTATAATCATACTAATGATAGGAAAGAAAATATATGTATGAAGTAAGCAAAAAAAATATAATTAAAAATCTACTTATAAATTTCACGATTTCAATAGTACTATTAGGTTTTCTAGCAATAGCATTAATAACAATTAAAAGTGGTGGCGCACTTTTTATGACTAGTCCATTCTTTGTAATTATAATGGCACTATTAATAATATTTGGAGCATTCAACATAAAAGAAATAGTTGGAAACATACGTAGATATAAAAATATAAACGATTTATCTAAAAATGCTAAACTAATAAAAAGAATACCATATCAACTAAAAAATAGTAATTTAGTAATTAATTCAACAAGCCTTAAAAAGATATATCTAAGATTTAAATCAGATAATGGAATTATATTAAATCTAGAAAGTGAACCACGTTTTGATACAAAAAATTTAGAAACAGAAGGATATGCTGACTTATTAATAGACGAAAAAGATCCAACTAAGTTTTATATAGATACAAATATAAATAGAATATCTGGTAATAAAGAAGAAGACTTTTATAAATAAAAAAAGTAGTCAAACTACTTTTTTTATTGTTGAAATTTACTTATATCGTCAACTCTAACTGCAAAATATGGTTTCTCTTTATTAGATTCTTTCAAGAATAAAGTAAATGTATCATTAACATAAAAATTTCTTCGTGTCACCATAGAACTTGCTTCATATTTTACATCCATTCCTGCTTCACTTTTAACTTTACCACCCTTTTCATCTAGTGAAAACATAATACTTTGAATAGCTTTTTCAATTGTATAAGTACCATCTAATGTATTAATTTCTTTATTTTCAAGTTCAGTATATTCTCTTAAAACATTAAAATCTATCTTAGGCATCATAAAGTTATCAGTATCGTAAAACTCATATTCTTTTTTATTTTCTACACTCTTATATATTTCATCAAATGTTTCACCTTTAGGATTCTTAATAACAATTATTTCATCATTATTTTTAGTTATTAATTTAACAGCAAAATCATTTTCATCATTATAGTAATATACTTTTATTTGACTACGTATTTCATTATTATCTTTTATAATACCAAAATACTCCACATTTTCTTTATCTTTAAACTTATCATTAAAAGTATCAAATTTCTTATTAAATTCAAATTCTCTATAAAGCATACTATATAAGAAATATCTATCTATCACTTCACTTCCACTATCAAGTTCTTCACTACTCCAATCAAACTTATCAAGTATATCACTATTCTGATTAAATTTTTCTTTTATAGCATTTTCTATCTTACTCTTAAGTTCAAGATTCTTTCTTCCATATATTTTAAAGTAATAGCTATCGCTTATATCATTCAGAGTAAAACCTTCTTTATTTAAGTTGTCAAGCATATCTAACTTTTCTTCAAACTTAATATCTTCTTTTACTATATCATTTTTAAAGTCATTCCATATTAATTGAAATGTAGGACACCAACTAGTATCTTTACTTATCTTATCACTTAATGTTGGTACTACATCTACCCCAACTGTTTCTTTTAATTCTTTTTTATCATAAAAACTTTTTACGTTATCAAATACCTTAATTCCAAGAATTCTTATTTCAGTACCTATATCAAAACCATTATCTATAAGTCGATGTACTTTACTAACTTTATATAGAATACTCTTATATTCTACAGTACCACCATCTCTAAGTTGCAGTCTAATCGGTATTAACATCAATACTAAAACAACACAAACAATAATTATTATTTTCTTTTTCATACTCTCTCCTTAGTATCATTATAAACTATATTATTTATATTAACAATAAATTACTTAATAATTAACTCTAGTATATTTCTAAATTCACTTATATCTACATTAGATGTCTCTATATCAAAATTCACTCCTTTATAACTAAACACTGTCATATAACTATTTTCATAACTATATATCTTAATATTTTCTCCATTAATAGTTGTATATTTATCACCCTTATCATCAAAGAAATAATCTCTCAATGGTAGATTATCTTTTGAAAATGCTATCATAATACTCTTATCTTCTATGTAACTACTAACCACATAATTATTAAGTTTATTATATTTTTGATTAGAGTTTTTAATATATATTCCTTCAATAGTATAATCTTTTAATAAATCAGATTTAACTAAGTCTTTGTAAAAAACAAATTCATTTTTAAGTTTATTTTCATCTACACTTTTACTAACAGCATCTAATTTACAACTAGCAACACCATCTAACTCATTAATACTAAAACTACTCTTTCCATAACTTTCAGTTTTAACATCATTAGTTTTATTACTATCAAAAATAAATATTCCGATCATTAAAACTAAAACACAAGTACATAATCCATATCTTAAATATTTTATATTATCCCTTCTTTTATTAACTATATTATTTCTTATATCTTCTTTATTTATTTTTTCAAATATAATATTTTTTATTTGTTTATTTGACACACTAATCACCCACCTTTATTTTTAATTCTTTAAGTGTTCTATACAAATAATTTTTAACATTAGATAAAGGTATACTTAAACACTTAGATATTTCTTTTAAATTCATTCCTTCATAATAATAAAGATATACTATTTTAGATATAATAACAGGTTTTCTTTTTAAATATTTCCATACTTCATCAGTATCAAATTTAAGAAAACAACTTTTTTCTAGATTATAATTAGATGGTATATTCTCATACACATCATCATCATTCCTAAAAAAGTCTATTATCTTTTGCTTATAATTAAATCTATAATATTTATATATCTTATTTTTAGCTATTCCAATTATATATTTTTTATCTTCAATAGAATCTATTTTCTTATACACTTCCATATATATATTTTGAAGTATATCTTTAACATCATCTATATTAGAACAATTGCAAACAACATAACGAGAAATATCTTTATAAGTTTCATTATATAACTTATCAAATTTTTTAAGGCTTTTTTGATCGACCATTTTATTCACCTCAATAATATAGTTCCTAAAAAGTATTATTTAGTTTCAAATATTTTTATATTTTAAAAGATAGTGATTACACTATCTTATTTTTCTAAAGATAGACTCTTGGATAACCTCTTCTACCTTCACTAATTAAATAACTAGCATCTTTTTGAATACAAGTTTCAATTTTCTCTTTAGTCCATATCTTATTTTCACTTAAACTAACTGGAGCCCCTACTACATTTATATCACTTAAAGGTACACCATATTTATTCATAGTATCAGCAATAAATATAACCATGTCTTTAACTTCTTCTTCCTTTACAAAGAAATCAAATCCTAAGAATACAGGTCCTCCACATCTAACATCAACTGGATCATTATAAACTGAATCAACTGATATTTTTCTACATATAAAATTTGTCATAAATCCTCCCTTGGGCCATATTATATCATAATAATTAAAAAGAATCTAATTTTCTTTATAATTAGATTCATATAAATCAGAATTATCATCTTCTTCTTGTTCTTTAAATACTATTTCAGGTAAATCATTCTTAGAAGAAAGACCAAAATAATCCAAGAATTCATTAGTTGTTTTATATAAATTTGGTTTACCAATAGAGTCATCCTTACCACATATTTTTATAAAACCACGAGCAAGTAAACGTCTAACTATTTGAGCACTATTTACCCCTCTTATTTCATCTACTTTAAGTCTTGTTATTGGTTCATTATAAGCTATAACAGCAAGTACTTCTAAAGCAGCATTAGATAGTCCACTACTTTTAGTATCAGTAACTAACTTTTCATAATATTCCCTATGTTCTTCTTTAGTAGTAAGTTTAAATCTATTACCTAAATATGATATTCTAAGCCCTCTATCAGGTTTCTCATAGTCTTTTTTAAGTTCCATAAATATTTGTTTAATTTCTTCGTTGTCAACATCAAGAATATCTTTAATCTCATCTACTGTGACACCTTCGTCACCTACTATAAATAATATTCCTTCTAATATTGCTTTTTTATTCACATCAATCAACTCTTTCTAAGTATATATCACTGAAATTATTATCTTGTTTAATATTAATCTCCCTATTTTTAACCATTTCTAATACTGATAAGAAAGTAACTACTACATAAGGTTTACTAAAATCATCAAAAAGCTCTATAAAATTAAGTTTTTTATGAACTTTAAGAATATCTCTTATTTTAGCAACTCTTTCTTTAACTGACAACTCTTTTCTAGTAATTTTAGTGTTTTTAGGTTTATTATACTCCTGTCTTTCTAGTAATTTTTGAAAAGCATCTAATAAATCAAATATACCAACACTACCATCATTCTCTAATTTTTCACTAGAATATTGTTTTAAAGATTCAGGAGCCTTAGTATAATAGTTAGCTCTATTTTCTTCAAGACTTCTAAATACTTCTGTACTTTCTTTATATTTTTTATATTCAACAAGTCTACGTTTTAATTCTTCTTCAGGATTTTCTTCAGTTACCTCTTCTTCTTCATCTTTTTTATTTGGAAGTAACTTTCTACTTTTCATTTCTATTAATTCAGCAGCCATTACTAAATATTCACTTGCTATATCTAAATTCATATCAGTCATTTCTTCTATATAATTTAAATACATACGAGTTATTTCTGATATTTCAATATCAAATATTTCCATCTTAGATTTTTTTATAAGATGTAGTAGTAAATCAAGTGGACCTTCAAAATCCCCTATTAATAAATTATCCATTATTTACATTCCCATTTCTTTAAATTTTCTTTTTTAATAATCATTGTTTTAGTAGAAGTACCTTTATATAAAGGAATAAAACCATCTGGTAACTTATTTAAATTAATATTATAGAATAGTTTATTATCTTTATAATCAGTTTTTATTCCTACACCACTTATTTTTTCATTCTCATTATCAAGTTCAGCCTTATATTTTTTACTTGTTTCAGTTTCTTCTTCTGGTAAAGTATAATCTTTAGTTATTGAATATGACACTAATAAATCATTCTCAAAACTATATATATTTTCATATTTTAATTTAATTTTTCCATCTTCTTCATCTCTAGTATAAGTACAAGTAATTTTATATTTCTTTTGTAATTCTTCATCACTATACTTAATTACTTTACCATACTTAGAATCTTGATATACATCAGCATCAATACTTATTTTATATTGGTTAACTTCTTCTTTTTCTACTGAGTTATTAACATTAAATAATTCTTTATAAGTTATTTCTTTATCTTTATTATAAAGTACTATGTAATAACCTAAAGAACCAGTTGAATCCAATTTCTTATCTGTAATATAACTAAATATTATTTTATTTTGTTCACTTGTAGTAAAATTATAAAATTTAATTCCACCCATTTTCATAAATGATGATGAATCACCTAACTTTATATATCCATCAATCAAGTTTCCACTAGTATCTTCTTCTTTTGTATTATTCTTTATTGTAGGAATAAATGTTGTAGTGAAAAAAGACATAATATCATCCATAAAATAAATACATACAGCTATTACTAATAATATAATAACAATTATCAAATTACTTGTTTTGCTTTTTTGAGTATTTACTTCTGTTTGTGTAGTCATTTCTTCAATTGTTTGTGTTTCTTGAGTAGGATTTGCTTCAGTAACATTAGTTGAATCAATTGTAGGTACTCCCTCCATAGCAACACTCATATCTAATTTAACTTCTTCACGAATACCATCATCAACTGGTGTATCTCCTGTAGTAGTATTTTCTTCAGCAACTGGTGCAGTTTCCGGTTCTTGAGCCATACCCTCTATATTTTCAGTTATCGTAGTTTGCTCAACTTTTGAAGGAGCAGCTACTGTATTAACAACTGGTGTTTGCACAGGTGCAGATAAATCTGGCATAACCTCTATAGACTCATTATTTTGAACATTGTCATTTGATGCCATAATAGGTTCATTAGGTTGTAAAGCCTCAGTTGAAGCTTGTTCCTGAGTTGAAGAAACTACAGGTTCAATAGTTGCTTGCAAAGTTGCCGTTTGATCTATTGTTTGAGTTTGAACAGTTGGTTCTATTACAGGTTGTACAACAGTTTGAGTATTTGTATTCTCTAATGAAACTACTTCCACAGGTTGTGATACTTCACTTACTGGAGTTTCAGTTACTGGCGCAGAAGAAGTTACAACATTATTCATTTCATTACTACCTACATTTTGATTATTTGTTTCTGGATTCATTAACATCACCCTTATTCTTATTTCTATAAAAAATTATATCAAAAAAAATAAGAAATGTCATTCTTTTAGAACTAATCTCTTATTTTAAATATTAAAGTAACAATAAAAGCACAAACTATTGCTATACTAATACCTCCAGAAGAATTAACTAGTATGCCCTTAAAGAGTCCCATAAAACCACCTTCTAAGTATCCATCACTTGCTCCAGTAACAAGTAAATGTCCAAAATTCATAATTGGTATACTTGCCCCACCTTTAAAAATATCTAATAATTTATCATAAATTCCAAATCCAGATAAAACACAACCAGTTATAACAAGTATTGTATTCATGTGTCCTGGAGTAAATTTTGTTTTTTCTAAAATATATTGAGACATAGCACAAACAAAACCACAAAATAAGAATGCTAGTAAATATGTCACTCTAACACCTCCAAACTTACAGCATGACTAACTCCTGGCATAGCTACTTTTTGATTTGAACTTATAACCGAATGTAAAGAACCTGTACCAACAACTAATATTTTTTTATATTTATTTAAAGGTAAAATGTAATCAAAAAGTGTTAAAGGTAAACATAAAGGTCCACTTCCACCAGCATATATATTATCTTCAGTATATATTATACTTCCAGAGTCTATAACATTATCTAAGTTTACTTTATATTTCTTCTTATAATACATCTGCATAATCTTAGTTCCATAAATACCTAAGTCGCCAGTAAGTATTAAATCATAATATTTATAATTTCTTCCAGTGCTTTCTAAATGAGCATGTATAACTTCTGCACAAGAAGGTGCCATAGCACTACCCATATCATTAGCATCTTTATGATTAGTTTGAGTAACATATCCAAAAGTACCACTTTCTACTCTTAAATTACTTTTTTCATTACTTAAAAGTACACTTATGCTTCCACTTAATGTACAAGTATTAACCATCTTACGAAGTGCACCATATTCAATAGGAAATCTAAACTGTTTTTCACTTACTAAGTTATGACCAGAAACTGTAACAATAGTACTTTTATTTTTATTATCTATTATGTTAGCACCTATAATTATTCCTTCTACAAACGTAGCACAAGCACTATAAATAGTACAACTAGGAATCTTAAATTTACATGATGCAAGACTACTCGCAAGACATTGATTTTGTAAGTCACCACTAATAAGTAAATCAACTTCTTTAGTAAGTTTCTTACTCTTCATAAGTAACCCCTTAATAGTAGTTTCTTGATACTTACATTCAGCAAGCTCTATACTTTTTTCATTAACATAATAGTCATCAACCACTTTATCAGGATTATTCATAACTATAGGTTTATATTTAGTAGATGCAAGAAGTGAAAATTTATCATTGATATATACATTATTAAAATAGTATGTCATAGTATCACACTCCTTACAAATCCAAATATTATTCCAAAAAGTACTCCATATAATATAATACTTCCCGTAAGCTTGAATATCGAAGCACCTATTCCCTTTATAAATCCTTCACTCTTAGCATCCATTGCACTACTTGTCATTGTATTCGCAAACCCTGTAGCTGGCACAATAAGTCCACATTTGAATACACTAAGTACTTTATCAAAAATACCAAATCCAGTAAGTACTGAACCTATCACTATAAATGTTGAAAAAGTATAAAAGCTCGCATCACTTAAAGTAATATTAAATACTTTAAAATAAAATTCACACATAACTTCAGCAATTATACCAACCACTCCACCACTAAAAAAAGCAATCATTACATTTTTTAATATACTTTCTTTTCCTATAACACTACTAACTAACTTGTCATATTCTTTATTATTCATTTTGTCACCTACACTTATTTTTACCATTTTTATATTTTAAATACATAATTGTTGTCAAAACGATAAAGTTATGTTAAAATTAACATTGTTATGGCTCATTGGTGAAATGGTTAACACATCGCCCTCTCAAGGCGACATTCATGGGTTCAAATCCCATATGAGTCACCAGTATGAAATCTAATCCCTGATAAAGGGATTTTTATTTTGATGTTAGAATAAGAGACTTTTCATTTACACTTGTATTTACGCCAAACTTTATAAATATATGAAAATGTTATATAATATAGATAGGTGATTAAATATGTGGAGATTTATTGTTATTCTTGCATGCAAACTTACAAACAAACTTAGTAAAATAACTGGACATGAAGGAAGTGTTATTGGAGGAAAAGTAGCTCGTAAACTTGATAAAAATATACTTAAGAAAATCAAGCTTCCTAAATATGTAATTGGTATAACAGGTTCAAGTGGTAAAAGTAGTTCAACTGAACTTACTTATAATATACTAACTAAAAACGGATATACTGTTGTTTACAACAAAGAAGGGAGTAACACTATTAATGGTATAACTTCTCTAATACTAAATAACTCATCGTTATCTGGAAAACTTAAAAAAGATGTTTTATTAATGGAACTTGATGAACAATTCATGAAATATATATTTGAGTATATAACACCTACTCATTTAATGATTACAAATATTACAAGAGACCAACCACCAAGAAACTCTCACCCAGAAAAAATATATAATGCTATTAAAAATGCAATACCTGCTGGAACTCATTTAATACTTAATGTAGACGATCCATTCGTAAATAGAATTAGAATCAATCACAAAGGTGAAGTTACTACATATGGTATGACAGAAAATAACTATTCAAGAAAAAGCAATCTTAATAATTTAGATGCAGCTTACTGCCCTATTTGTAATTCTAAACTTGAATATGATTTTTATCACTATGGACACATTGGATCATACCACTGTCCTAAATATCATTTCAATCGTGGTAAACCAAATTATGAAGCAAAAGAAATAGACGTAGATAATGAACAAATTAAAATAAATGATAATATTATTCACCTACCATCAAACTTCTTATATACAGTATACTTTGTAACTGGTTGTTATGCCTTAGCTCATGAAATAGGAATTAAAGAAGAAGATATATTAAAAGTATTAAATGATGAAAATATTAAGACTAAAAGAATGGAAATATATGACTTTGATAATAGAAAATGGCAAATGTTAGTAAGTAAAAACGAAAATAACTTAAGCTACAAACAATCACTAGATTATATATTACATCAAGAAGGAGACAAAACAATAATACTTGGTTTTGACTCCTCAAGTAGAAGATATAAAGAAAATGATATATCATGGATATGGGATATAGACTTTGAGTCTCTAAACGACTCAAGTATCAAAAATATAATATTGATTGGTAAATTCTGTTATGATATGAAAGTTCGTATGGAGTACGCTGGTATACAAAAAGATAAAATAATTTTAGTAGAAAACTTAGATAATTTAAGTAAAACAATTAAAACTAAAACAACTGGTAAAATATTCTCAATGGTATGTTTTGATAAAGAAATTGAACTTAAAAAGATTATAAAGGAGGAAAATAATGATTAATGTATTACACTTATATTATGACCTTCTAAATCTATATGGAGAAAATGCTAATACAAGATGTATAAAAGAAGAACTAACAAGAAGCAATATAAAAGTAAAAGTAGATTTAAAAAGTATAAATGATAAAATAGACTTTGAAAAATATGATATTATTTATATTGGAAGTGGCTCTGAAGAATCATTAGAACTAGCTCTATCTGATATATTAAAAAGAAAAAATGATTTTAAAAAATATATAGAAGCAAATAAATACTTAATATTAACTGGAAACTCAATGTGTATGTTTGGTTCTTATATAGAAACAAAAGATAAAAAATTAGATGCTTTAGATATATTTAAATACTACACTAAATACATAGATGAAGTAACATTTAAAAATGCATCAGCTGATAGAATTGTCGGGGAAATTAAAGGAAAAACAAAATTAATTAAAGAAACAATAATTGGATTTCAAAATAGATGCGATTATATTTACAATATTAAAACTTCTTTACTAGAAGTAGATACTAAATATTCAAATGATGGAACAAATAATAATGAAGGATTCACTTATAAAAATGTATATGCAACTCATACAATAGGTCCCCTACTTATTAGAAATCCATACTTAACAGATTACTTATTAAAAAATATTTGTAAATCTAAAAATTTAAAATATAAAATAGAAGAAACCACTTCTAAAGAAGCATATAAAAAGTACTTAGAAAACTTTAACTAAGTACTTTTTTATAATATTCTCATATACTCTCTCCAATGTTCCTCATCTTGAACATCTTTTGCATCTCCAAGAGTAGTTATTTCCTTGCCAACTCTCTCAGATAAAGCCTTTCTATATTTTTTTAAAAAAGGTAATAAATCTCCTTCATTATATAATTTTACTAATTCTGGATAATCTTTTATAAAATTATCAAAATAGCCATCAACTAAAAAGGTTTTTATAGAATATGATAACTGTCTAACATTATCTTCATATATTTTTTTAGGATCTTTGTCAACTATATGATAATCATCAGTATCAACCATATGAAATCTTTTACCTAAACTTGAATATAATGTGTTATATGGTAAATCATCAGATAATATTCCTTTTTTAGATATAGTTCTAATATCCCATAAAGCAGCAACATAACCTTCTCTAATAGAATCTAAATTAACACTCAAAGGATCTATTTTATATAAAGATCTTCCTCTAGCTAAAGCAGTTATATATCCAACTACTCTTCCATCTAATATAATTTCTTCAAAAGGAAAAATATAAGTATTGTTTAAAGCATCAGAAAATCTTAAAAAATCTAAATCTTTATATTCAAAATACATAAATTCTTTATCACTCAAAGCCATATCAAATAACTTAATAACTGTTTTAGTTTTTCTATCATAATATGCACTACCCTTTGAACCAAAATTAATAAATGAACAATTATTATGTATATACTGATTTAATTCATGTCTATTTTTAAATATCATACTAGCCCCCATTAGTAGACCATATTATATCACATAAATACCAAAAAAGGAAGTTATTTTTTACTTCCTATTTTTTCACCATATTTAACATTAGTTTCTATGTTTTCTAAACTATTATTATAAATATCTTCATCTATTATAACCATATCTTTTTTTATAAGTAATACTATCGTAGAACCACCAAATTCAAAGTATCCCTTCTCTTCACCTTTTTTAAAGTTATATTCTTCATGATTATTAACAATCTTTCCAATTCCCATAGCTCCAATTTCTACTTCAATAACTTTATCAAAATTATTAGTATTCAAAACTGTATATTCACGAGTATTAGTTTTATAAAAATTATAATGTTTTAAAGCTAAAGGTTGTACAGTATGAAAAACACCATCTATATGTATGTTTTTACCCTTACTACCACTATCTATGTAACAATATCTATGATAATTATCAGTAGATAATCTAAATACTAAAGCATACCCATCTTTATATTCATTCATAATTTCTTTATCAACTAAAGTATCAACTGAATAATAAGAATCTTTTATTTTAAGAGTTAAGTCATCATTTATTTTATATACAGTAAGTTTGCTATCACAAGGCGAAATAAACACATTTTTATGAGCATTTATAGGTCTTTTACCCTGAGCAACCTTTCTTATAAAGAAATCATTATACGAAGTGTATTTTTGTTTAGAATATTCATATACATTAATATCATTATTATCAATAAATTTATCAACTCTTTTTAAAGAATATTTACTATTCATATATTTAGCCATAAGATTATTAAATCTTTTACTTATAAAAGGTTTTAAAATTATTCTCCCAATTAATGTATCGTAAAAAAAATTAAGAGTTTTACTAGACTCTATAATTATATTTTCTTTACTATTTCTATCTCTAACTATATATTTCATAGAAACTTACCAGCCAGTATTAATAGTATTTCAATAACACCTATAATAATAAATGCTATCATAACTTTAATACCAGGTTTCTTAATTTTTATTTTACTAACGAATAATACAGCAACTACAAATAATAAAATACCATAAACAAGTACAAAGTATTTTCCTAAAAATCTTCTGAATATATATAGGAATGGAAATAATAATGCAGAAGAAGTAACTGGAAGACCTGTATATTCTTTTACAGGAGTATTACTATTTCTAGTTATTTCAAGTACATTAAAATATGCTAATCTTATCAAAGCAGCTAATGGATATATAATTATTAATGGAACTAAATATGTACATTTGATTCCTAAAGAATATCCTATAACCGCAGGTAAAACACCAAAACAAACTAAATCAGATAAACTATCTAACTGAATACCATAATGTCTTTCTTCAATTGTTCTCTTCTTTTTAGTTCTAGCAACCTTACCATCAAACATATCACAAAGTCCAGAAAACATCAAACACATAACAGCCCAAAATGAATTTCCTGTAATTGCTAAAAAAATACCAACCATACCAGAAGAAAACCCTAAATATGTTAGTATAACTGTATAATCGTAAAACCCTATCATAAAACACCTCTATTAACATTATACAAATATTTCACTTAAAAATCAAACTTAATAAACATTTTAGACAATAATATGTTATATTAATTATATGAGAAATAAAGTAGAGAAAAATAAAAAAATTATTGGATTAGATATTATAAGAGTAATAGCGGTTATATCAGTACTTTGTGTACACTTTTTCCTAAATACTAAATATTATCAAACAAGTGTAAATGGTATAGGAATGAAATTACAATATATAGTAAGAAACATATTTATGATATGTGTCCCATTATTTATAATATTGACTGGTTACTTAAATAAGAAAAAAGAATACAATAAAGAATTTTTTAAAGGATTAATTGAAGTACTAATAATATGGTTATTTTATAGTATTATAGAATTCTTTGTATCAAATATAAATAATGTTATAACTATAAAAGATTTTATATTTCAAATAACCGACTTTAAAGCAAGTTACTACTCTTGGTACATTGAAATGTATATAGGATTATATCTATTAAGTCCTATCATAAATAATGGATATGACAATTTAAAAGAAAAAGATAAAAAGACTGCATTAATTTTATTCTTAATTATATTTATATTGCCTGGAATTGTAAATGAGTTATTAATAGATGTAGTACACATACCAGATTGGTGGTATAACGTATACCCATTAGGCTATTATTTAACTGGCAAATACATAAAAGATAAAAAACCAAACTACAATAAGATAAAACTAATAATAATATTTATTTTAATACAAGCATTATCATTTATACTTATTGGAAAAACACGTATAGAATTTGAAAGTTTAAATGTATATATTAGTTCTATAACAATATTCTTATTAGCCTATAATATAGATATTAAAAATAAAATATTGACTAAAATAATACAAATAATTTCTGTTTTAAGTTTAGATATATATTTAGCATCAGGACTAACCGATCAAATAGTTTATAAAATATTTAATAATAAATTAGCTCTTTATAATATTCCACAATCAAGATGTGTATTATATGCTCCGATTGTTGTAACAACTTCATTTATATTAGCAACACTTTATGCTTATATAAGGAAGAAACTAATTAAAGTAAGATAAAAGGTATAATTTGAAATTATACCCTTTTTTATTGAACATCTACATTATCATTAGTAATCATCTTAGCAACTAATCTATCACCATCATTATATACATCATACACACCCATTACTCTCCACATAGCTCCACCATATTTTAAGTAATTATTTGTTTCATCACCTGATATGATACATGCACTAACTTTATTAGCACTATCAGTACTTACTACATATAAACCATCTTGTTTTTCTAACTTTCCAGTACTTGCATTCTTAACTAATTTATATAGCCCACTTGGTTTTCCATCTTTATAAGCACATCCACAATAATCAGATTCTCCAGTTCCATATTTTCCAACAAACATACCAGACATAAATCGTTTACATACTTGGTCTACTAAAGTACCATTAGTTATAGTAGTTGTTTGACCTTCGAATGTTGCAGTAACGCCAACCGCTTCTTTCTTCAATATAACATAATTATCATTCATAGATTTTTTATTAACAGGATCTACTACACACCCTTTATCGCTTTTAAATTCATCACTTGATACATTTTGACATAATGCATCATCAGCACTCTTATCTACAGATAAAAAGCCCCCATTAATAAGTTCATAAACATATACTTTAACTTCAGTTCTTCCATTAAATATATCTGGATTATTAGTACCATACAATTCAGCACTGGCTAAAATATCTTCTACTTTAGTCTTATATACTCTTTGATTTATTTTCTTATTAATAGAAATTATACTCGGAATAGCTATAACAACTATAATAGCAATCAAAGCGATTACTACCAATAACTCAGTCAATGTAAAACCTTTTTTATTCATATTAAAAACCTCTATTCTATATACATTATAATAGAATAAAGGTTTCTTTTCAACTATTTTTCAAAATAATTTTCTATAATCTCATAAACTCTTTCTTTACCAATTTTAGTCACACTTGAAAAATTTATTATTTCATCACCTAGTGCTGGATTTAATGTGTTTTTAATTAAATCATCCTGTTTAGCTCTAAGTGATCTATTAACTTTATCATATTTAGTAGCAACTATTGTAACTGGCAAATTATAGTATTTTAAAAATTTATACATAAGAACATCATCTTCAGTTGGTTTATGTCTATAATCTATAAGCAAGAACACATGTTTTAAGTATTGTCTTTGCTTTAAATATTCTTCTATCATTACTCCAAATTTTTCAATTTGTTTCTTACTAGTAGCAGCATATCCATACCCAGGCACATCGACTATATAGAAGCTATCATTTACTTTATAAAAATTTAATGTAGTAGTTTTACCAGGTTTTGAACTTGTTCTAGCCAAATTTTTTCTATTAATTATAGTATTTATAAAACTACTCTTACCAACATTACTTCTTCCTAAACATAGAAATTCATTTTTCTTATCTTCAGGATATTGACTAATTCTAACAGCAATAATTGGTTCATCTACTTTAGTAATTTCCATATTATTTCTTCTCACTTTCTATATATTCTTTACAAGTCTTTGATAAATCTTTCATTAAGGCATCAACAACTTCTTTAGAATCTGTTCTAACACCACTTGCGAATTTATGTCCACCACCATTGTATTTAGCAGCAACTTCATTTATTACTGGACCCCTACTTCTAATATTAACTCTATACATATTATTTTTAGCATCATGTGATGAGAATGCCCAAACAACTACTTCATTAATATTATTAAAGTCATTTATCATATTAGATGCAGCAGATATATCAGAATTAAGTGACTGTATAACATCATCTTCTAGTTCTATAGAAGCAAATCCATATTTATCTACTTTCATAGTAGAAGCAATATAACCCATAAGTCTAACTTCACTAAGTGGTTTTGCATATACAAGTCTATATAATTTTTCTATATCTAATTTATATTTCTTAATTATTTCAGCGACACTTTCAAATGTCTTATAGTTTACATTAAATAAGAATCTATTTGAATCACTTACTATACCAATATATATTTTACCAGCAATACTTTCATTCATCTTAAGTTTAGTATTATTTATAAGTTCTAAGACTAATTCAGAAGCACTACTTGCATCTTCACGAATTAACTCAATATCACTATATTTATCTACTAAAGGATGATGATCTATCTTAATAATATGCTTAAAAGATAAAAAATTATCTATATCAACGCGTCTATTATCAGGAGTATCAACTACTATCAATAAAGCATTTTCATAATCATAATTATTTACTTTATCAACTTTACCAAAATATTTAAATCTTGATACAGTGGTTCCAACAGCATACACTTCCTTACTTGGAAATGTAAGTAATATAGAGTCTTTTAGGGCCATCTGACTACCAAAAGCATCAGGATCTGGCCCAATATGTCTAGCAATATAAATCTTCTTAAACTTCTTTATTTCATTATATATTGATTTATAAATATTATTCATTAATTACTTCTTTCTATTTAACTAAATTATAAGTATCTTTTATAATCATAATTTCTTCATTAGTTGGAAGAACCCAAACTACAACACTAGAGTCATCAGAAGAAATAATACCTTCTGTTTCATCTTTATATCCAGCTATTTTAGAATTCTTTTCACTATCTAATTTGATACCTAAAGCTTCTAATCTACTTACAATTTCTTCTCTAGCAGCAATACCATTTTCACCAACTCCAGCAGTAAATACAATAGCATCAACATTACCATTTAATTTAATATAGTATTCAGCTATATATTTAGCAATACGATCATTATACATATCTAATGCTAAACGAGCGTTTTCATCACCATTTTCACGAGCATTTTCAACATCACGACTATCAGAATATCCAGAAATTCCAAGAAGTCCACTTTTCTTATTTAAATCATTAGTAATTTGTTCAATATCTTCTCCACTTTCACGAGAAACATATTCTATAATTGAAGGGTCAATAGCACCACTACGAGTACCCATCATAAGTCCATCAAGTGGACTAATACCCATAGAAGTATCAAAACATTTACCATCTTTAATAGCACTAATACTTGCTCCACTACCAATATGGCAAACAATTAGATTAACATCATCCTTACCTAATTTTTCTTTCATCTTAAGCGTAATATATTTATGACTAGTTCCATGGAAACCATATTTACGAACACCATATTTAGTATACCATTCCATTGGTACTGGATACATATAATTCACTTTAGGCATAGTTTGATGGAATGCAGTATCATATACAGCAACCATTGGTACACCAGGTAAAGCTTCACTAATTGCTTCAATACCAGCTAAATTACCTGGATGATGAAGACGAGCTAACTTAGTAAAAGCATGAATATCATTTAATACTTCTTCATTGATAAGTACTGAATCACTATACTTTTCTCCACCATGTACAACTCTATGTCCTACACCTTTAATTTCATCTAAACTTTCAACTGCTTTATATTTTAATAATTCATCAATTAAAACCTTAGCTGCAGCTTTATGATCTTTCAAATATTTAGCTTCTTTAAACTTCTTACCATTTACTTTAGTAGTCCAAAAACTATCTTTAAGACCAATTTTTTCAAAATAACCGCTAATAATTAACTTCTCTTCAGGCATTTCAACTAATTGAAATTTTAAAGAAGAACTACCAGCATTAACACATAATATTTTCATCTAATATTTCCTTCTTTCTTTTCTTTTATATTATAACAAAGAATAAAAGAAAAGTGAAACATAATTTCACTCATATATTAGATTTTATTTTTAATTGTTTTTTTATCATTATATTTTTCTATTCTATCAAATTGATATTTATAGTCACTCTCATATTCCTGATTTTTACTATTCATTATTTTCATTTTATATAGTAGTTTATTTTTCTTACTAAAATAATTATTTAAAAGCATATTTTCCTCCATTAAATAGTATGTCTAATTTACAAAAAATAATACTTATGTTATAATTTAACCAAAGAAAGGGATTTATATGGAAAAGAAAGAAACTACAAAAAAAGTTATTATTAGAGGTGTAATAGTAGTATGTTCTGCTATTATATTATTGATTGCTATTGATTTACTTAATGTTTTAGCGTTCAAAGGAAAACCAATGTTTCTAATAAGTGAAAGTGATACTAAACAAAGTTCTATACTTTATGATATTTATGAATGTAATGGCAAAAGAATATTCAAAGTTAAAGGTACTAAGTTTAATTGTCCAGTAGAAAAAAATAAGAAAGTAATTACTATTACTGATAGAAGTGAAGGGCAATATTGTGCAGATGCTATAGAGTATTATTATCAAGATTATTATTTTACCTGCGTTAAGAGTCATAATGTTATAGTTACTGTTAACGGAAAAGAATATACTATTAAAGAAGCTTTAAATAATGGTATTGTTACAATGGATGAACTAATAGCTGTAGGTTTTAAACCACTTAAAAAGAGTGTAACTGATGATGATAAAACTCCAGAGAAACCAACTACTCCAACTGAACCAACCACTCCAACAGAACCTACTGAACCAAGCAAACCAGAAAATCCAACAACACCTACTGAACCAACTAAACCAACTGAGCCTACAACACCTTCCGAACCAGTAACACCTACTGACCCTAAACCAGTTAAGCCAGTCACTCCAACAAAACCAACAAAACCAACTAAACCAATAACACCAACTAAACCAATAACACCAACAAAACCACCAGAAGATTTAAAGAAAATAACTATTACTGATACAAGTGCTGGTAAAAATTGTGCTCAAGCTATTGAATACTATTATCAAAGATATTATTTCAACTGTATAAAGAGTCAATATGTTATAGTTACTGTTAATGGTAAAAAATATAACATAAAAGAAGCATTAAATAATGGTATTGTTACAATGGACGAACTAATTAAAGCAGGATTCAAACCTCAAACTGACGCAGTTGATAGATAAAACAAAAAACCTGGGTTTCCAGGTTTTATTTTGCTATAAATATTCACTTTTTACTTTTTTTAAATCTACTACTTCTATAGTATCAACGGCTTCTTTTAATAATGGATCAAAATCAATCTTTGATTCTTCTTCATAAATAAATTTAAGATTTGGATTTATTACTGGATGTTTAGGAACAAACACAGTACAACAGTCTTCATATGGAAGTATAGATGTTTCATAAGTATCTATTTTCTTAGATATTTCAATTATATCTAATTTATCAAAAGAACATAAAGGTCTCAAGATTGGATAATTAGTAACATCATTAACAGCTACCATACTAGATAATGTTTGACTTGCTACTTGTCCTACACTTTCACCATTTACTATAGCTAAACATTTATTCTTCTTAGCTACTCTTTCAGCTATTCTATACATCATTCTTCTCATAATAGTTATTAAGTATGTAGTATCCAAATTCTTATATATTGTTTCTTGTATCTTAGTAAAATTTACTACCATTAATTTACCATTAGAGTTATATTTTTCTAGTTTTCTAGCAAGCTCTATTACTTTATTACGAGCTTCTATACTTGTATGAGGTCTACTTTCAAAATATAAATAGTATAACTCTACTCCTCTTTTAATAGTCATATATCCAGCAACTGGAGAATCTATTCCACCACTTAACATTAGTAGTCCTCGTCCAAGAGTACTAACAGGGTACCCTCCAAGTCCAGAAACACCTTTAGTATAATAATAAACAGCATTACTTCTTATTTCTATATTTAAATAAACATCAGGATTATGAACATCAACTTTACAATCTATATTCTTAAGAATATGTCCACCTACTATATTATTCATATCCATTGATTTAATTGGAAACTTCTTATCACTTCTATTAGTTACAACTTTAAAAGTCTTAAATTCTTCCGTTTTCATAACTTCTAAAGAACACTTTAGTATTTCATCTTCAGTGACTACTTCACTCATATAAGCAACTACTATTTCATGAATACCAAATATATTTTTAAGAATATTAACAATTCCATCAATGTCTTCTTCATTTGGAATTATAAACATTCTATAATAGTCATCTTGTATCTCAAAACTATAATCACTTATCTTATCAAATATATTATTTTTAAGTTTTTTTATAAAGAAATTTCTATTATCTTTTTTAGTAGTTAATTCACCATATTTTATTAATATTACTTTTTTCATTTTAATAATAACTCATTCCATATTTTATCAAATACTTCTAAGAATTTATGTACTTCTTCCATAGTAGTTAAATGACTTAGACTTACTCTTATTGATGTAGTACTTACATCTTTATTACCATGACTTAATGCCTTTAATACAGTACTTTCTTCTAAGCTAGAACAAGCAGTAGTAGTAGATACATATATTTCATATCTTTCAAGCGCATGTACAAAAGTTTCAGATTTAATCTTTAATAAACTAAAATTAACTATTTGAGGTACACATAAATCATTAGAATTAATTTGTATTGGATATTTAGAAAGTCCTTTCAATAATTCTGCTTTTAATTTTTCACATTTCTTTATATTAGATTCTAATTTATCATTAATAAGTCTCATAGCCTTAGAAAATGATACCACTAGTGGTAATGCAGGAGTTCCACCTCTAAATGGACAATTCTCTGTAGTACCATATATCAATGTATCTATTTGTAAATCACGTCTCTTATATAAAATTCCTATTCCCTTAGGAGAATATATCTTATGACTTGAAAAACTAGCTAAATCTAAATCACTTAGATAAAATCTTGTTTTACCTAAAGCTTGAGTTAAATCACTATGGAATATAACATTAGGATTCTTCTTATTAATAACTTGTCTAATAGTCTTAAGGGGTTGTTTGAAACCAGTTTCAGAATTAACAGCACATATACTTACAAGGATAGTATCTTCTCTTATAAGTTCTTCTAAATGCTTTAAATCTATTTGTCCATTAGGCTGTATATCAACAAAATCTACTTCGTATCCTATATTACTTAAGTATCCCATAACTTCTAAAACACTCTTATGTTCAAGTTTACTAGTTATAATATGTTTACCACGTTTACAATATTTAAATGCTACACCCTTAATAGCAGTAGTATTACTTTCACTTGCTCCACTAGTAAATATTAATTCCTTTGGATGACAATTAAGTATCTCAGCTATTTGATTAGTAGCTTGCATTAATAATTCTTTAGACTTAACACCAAGAGTATGAATACTATTAGCATTTCCAATAAATTCACGAGTAACTTTGCAATAAGAATCAAGTACTCTCTCGTCTACTGGTGTAGTCGCACTATAATCTAAATATATCATTCTTTCCTCCTATATTTCTTGAATAACTGTTAAAATCACTGGTTTACATTGAGTTTCTTTATATAAGTATTGACCAACTAACTCACGTATTTCATTTCTTATCTTAACATAATCCGCATACTTATTAGAGAAAGTATTATTTCTAATAATCTCCATACTAAGTTTCTTAACTTCATTTATAACATCATTATTATCTTTAGAATATATAAATCCACGAGTAATTATCTCTGGCTCTATAATTATTGATTTATCTTTTTTACTTAATGTTGATGATATTACTACAAGACCATTATTACTTAATAATTCTCTATCTTTTAAAACTACATCTCCAACATCTTCACTAAAATTACCATCTATTAATATATCATCTACAAATACTCTTTCGAAGTTATCTTTTAATTCACCATTTTCAAAAGTAACAACATCTCCATTTTCTTTAAGTAATATGTTTTCTTTTGGCATACCTACACTATATGCAAGATTTCCATTTTGTACTTGATATCTATATTCGCCCTTTATAGGCATATAGTATTTTGGATTAAATAATTTAACAAGAAGCATTAAGTCTTCACTAGATGCATGATGTCGTACACTCTTATCTTTAGGTATTTGTACTATATTAACACCTTTAATAGCTAAATCATTAAGTATTCTTACAAGTAACTTTTCATAAGCATCATAACTTGGTTCAGCAAAACATACTGTATCAGTCTTTTCTAAAGTAATAAATTTATCATGACCATTTAATATTCTATTTATATTAGAATATGGTGTCTCTCTATCATTACTAATAAGTATAACAGTATTTTCAAGTTTTAAATCAGTTAGATTACCTATCATATCTTCTTCTATATCTAAGTATCCATTCTTGGCACACAAAGAAACTATGTTATGTAACTCTTTACCCATTATTACCACTTTTCTATTCTTTCCTTTTATTGAATTAAAAATTTCTTGAATAGTATAAATATGAAGTGGTAACACTGTAAATATGATTCTACCTTTATTTTTATCAACTACGTTTTTAAAAAATCCTTCTAATTTATGATTAGGGCTAGTATGTCCCTTCTTTTCAGCAAATACACTTTCTGCCATTAAGCAAAGTACACCTTGTTTACCAATATAAGCAAGTTTACCTAAGTCCATATCATAGTATCCATTCATAGTAGGATCTATTATAAAGTCAGCCATATATATAACTGCTCCATCATCAGTATTAACAGCAAATCCAAGTGTTTCAGGACTACTATGTGTAACACTAAATGGAAATATACTTATATTCTTAGTTATATCTATTTTTTTATGTGCCTTTATAGTATGTAAATTCTTAATTTCTACTTTGTCTACTGAACACTCATATTTAATTATTTCACTTGTGTAATTTGATGCATACACATTTAAATTTGGTAATACTTTTAATAAATCAGTAAGTGCTCCCATATTCTCACGATGAGGATGGCTAATAAATAATCCTACTATTTCTTTTTCATGTTCTACTAAATATGAAAAATCAGGTATTACATAATCTACACCATACATTTTATCAGGTGCATATTTCATACCACAATCAAAAATAAATAGATGTCCATCTACATTTACTGTATATAAATTCTTACCATTTTCGTTTAATCCACCTAAACTCATTATATTAATTTTACTCATAATATCACTCCCTTTAAAAGTTTAAATGCTAAAAGTATTTTACCACATTTTATAAAAAATTACTAGTATTCTAATATTTATAATTATTAGATAAAATAAAAAGACTATTTCTAGTCTAAATATTATAAGAAAAGAATTAATTATTCTTAATAGTAATTAACCCTCTATCTACTTCTTCTAATGCCCTTCCAATTTCTTTTTTTGACACATACTCACTCTCAGGCATTTGAAAATGTTTATGTTCTTTCATAACTTTGGCTCTATCAGCAGCTATATGTACTAACTTATATTTAGAGTCAACAATATTTAATAATCTGTCTATTGAAGGATATATCACTTTCCACCATCTCCCTACACTAATAATATAACCAATTATAAAACTCTATACAACAAATATACACATTTTTTTACATTAAATTTACAATTAATTAAAACTTACTAAATGATATACTTTTTTAATATCATCATCATAAGACATAAGTATAGTCTTTTTACTTTCATTTATATAGTCTATTTCTACATTTCTAAAACAATATAATAACTTATCATTAGTTCTTTCTATATCCTTATTATAGTCAAGTTTAGTAATATTTTTACTATCACTTATCAAAGTAAAATTAAAGTCTTTTATGTCACTACTTATATCTTCATCATCAAGCATTATAAAGTATAAGTTATCACTAGTAAGTAATGTTACACTTATATAGCTTTCATCCATAGTACATCCTGGTATTATGACTAACTCTTTAGTAGTTCCTTCATAATTACTTAGATTAAATACTTTATCTTGATATGTAATTTCTATATATTTTTCTTTTTCTTCTACTTTAAAATCACTTTTATCATCACTTATTTTAATATTCATTTCTTCTTTACCACAAGCAGTAAGCATTATAGTTATAAGTGTTAAACCAAGTATTTTTTTAATTTTCATTTGAAACTCCACATTCTTCTAAATCAGTAGTTTTAAATGTATTTCCTGCTTCTACTTTAGTATCTTTCTTAATACACTTTCCAACTACTTCATTAATATTCATAACTATACCATCTGTACTATCAAGAATCATTTCTTTATTTTCAACCATTTCAATTGTTATCATAGTTCCATCAATAATTAAATACTTAGATACTGGTACATTAAATTTATGAGTAGTATCATCAAGTTTATTATTATAATCTCTATATAAATAACCAATTACAGCAGCTAACAATACTAATACAAATACTATAATAAATATAATAATAAAAGTTTTTCTATTCATTCTTTCTTTCATAAATAAATCATATCACACTTTCATTTATAAATCTTAATTATTCTTTTTCATTTACAAGTTTTCGTAAAGCATCTAATATTACAACCATAGCCCAAGTATCTTGCTTACAATAAATTCTTAAATTCTTTTTGGCTCTTTCTAAATCATCAGGCGTCATATCATCATATAAAGAATATGTCACTAATGCTTCAGTACCATTCTTAACTTCAAGATTTTTATATGTTAAATCACTAAGTACAGGTAAAGTCTTTTTAATTGAGTAACTCCCACTTAAATTTTTATGATAAAAATTCACTAGTTTACATCTCTCTTCATCAAAACCTAATTCTTCATATATACTTTGATTATTCTTAATGAAATATAATAAGTCAGTAGACTTCTCTACAATCTTAAGTAGATGTTCCTTATATTCAGGAAAAATATAAGCTAATTCTTTTAAACGGCTTCTTTCAAAAGTAACATTTTGAGCAAACATAGTACCCTCACTTGGATCTATTCTTTTAACTATTTCTTTTACCATTTCAAGTCTTTCATCACTAAGAGTTTCAGCTAAAAATACATAATTATCTTTATCCTTATCACAAACTCCAGGTTCACTCTCAATATGTAAACTAAATTCAAAACATGATTGAGTATATGGTCTTTCACCTTTAAATCTAGGCATTGGACATGGAAAACTTTCAAAATCTAAGTGATATATAGGATACTCTAAAGTATCAAACATAGCTCTAATCTTTTCTTTATCTAAGTATGTTTTATCATTATCATAACAATCTCTTTCAATCAACATATTAGGTTTATTTTTGATCCACTCCATAGGTACATCATCTAATTTATAATACCCATTATTTATTAAATCATACTTATTATATTTATCAGGCCCAAGACCAATCCTATCAGTAAAGCCTATATAATTAAAGCTAGCATTATATTCAGGTAAATTCTTATAACAAATACTCCTATATTTACATTCACACTTTTCTTTATATGAACAATGGACTCCTACATTACAAGGACTAGGATCAGGATTATAAATATTATTTTCAAGATTTTTGACCATAGACTCTATAATAGACATATATTCTTTAGTAACTTCATTCATATCAAAGAAACTAACTATATCTTCACCATTTATTGTTCTATATATTCGCTTTTCTCCAACCATATAACCATCATATACATAATTATGATTAAGTACTGATAAATAATAGTTAACTCTTTTCTTAATATTATGACTCTTTAAATCATTCTCTATTATATATCTTTGAACAGCTAAATCAAAAACATAACGTCCAACGTCACTATATCTATCAAATAATTTTTTATATTTTTCATTAAATTTCTTTATTAATTTTTCACTACCACTATTAGGTTTATTAAGTCTATATATTCCATCTTCAAGTATAAACATATCTATTTTTTCTTTAGAATTTTCACCATACTTTAGTCCTTCAATATAATTTCTACTAGTAGTACTCTTAACTTCAATAATATTTATTTCATCATCATTTTCATTATAAATATCTACATAACACAAGTATCTTATACCATTATGAACAAAATCAAAAGATTCTTGATTATATGTATTCTCACTATAAACAAACTTTCCATTAAATATTCTTTTAGCCTTAAAAGCACTTTCAAGTTCTACTTCCTTATAATATTTCATCATCGCAGATAATTCTTTATCTTCTTTTTTAGTTAAATCATTTTCTCCTTCATCAGTACATTCAAACATAGATCCTAAAAGTTCTCTATACTCTTCTTTTTCATTCTCTCTCATATATTCTTCTATAGTCATTTTAGAATCTAACTTATCTTTTCTAATATTTTCAAGAGCACTATATCTTCTACATCTAGTATAATCTATAAAATTAGTTTTTGTAATTGCCATAGTTTTCCTCCAAATAAAAAGTGATTACTCACTTTCTTCTATAAAATTTTTACTTTTATGTGGTTCATCAAATAACAAACCTGGATACCCTTGTTGTCTTAATGCTTCATATGTCATTATAGCTACTGTATTGGATAAATTAAGTGCTCTAACATTATCAGTCATAGGCATTCTCATACATCTATCTATATATGGTTTTAATATATGAGGTGGTATACCAGTACTTTCTTTTCCAAAAAAGAAATAATAATTTTTATCTCTATCGCTATAATCAAAACTAGTATGTGGTTTATGTCCATATCTAGTTAAGAAATAATATTCACCTTTATTCTTTTCAAAGAATTCATCCATATTTTCATATACTGTATATATACACTTATCTATATAATTAACACCAGCTCTTTTAATATATTTTTCTTCAAGACTAAATCCTAAAGGTTTTATTAAATGTAAATGACTATTAGTAGCCACACATGTTCTCATAATATTACCAGTATTTTCAGGTATCTCTGGTTCAAATAAAACTATATTTATCATAAATCCCCCTATCCTATGCAATCTTTTATTTTAGAATATATAAATTCATACCCTTTTTTATTATAATGAATTGAATCTGTACTTATATATGAACTACTCCATTTATCTAATGTTGCTTTAGAATAAACATCACAATACTTAGTATTTTCAAGTCCAGATATACAAGAACTAATTTGTTTATTAAATGTTTCTATATTAGCATTTTTAGCATAAAGGCTTCCACTATCACGAACTGGATTAACACTAACTACATAAACTTTATTTTTAGAGTTAACACTATTTATAAATGATTTATACTTTTCACAATATTTGCTTAAATTTCCCATGTCATTAACTCCATAATTTAAAACTATATTATAACTTTTACCATCACTTAAATAACCATTAACTGTACTTATGTGACTTACAAAATCATTATATCCCCCACCATCTTTAGCAACAACTTTATCACTAGATGGTAGTCCTGAATTATTTTTTAAACCATTAGTTCTAGAATCTCCCATAAATATGGTACCAGCTACAGTACCAACATTAGTACTACTATCATTTGTATTGTTCGTATTATTACTATTGTTATCACCACTAGTATTTTCACTACCATTAGTACTAGAATTATTATCAGAAGAATTTCCTTTACTTTCTATTTCCTTAATTAAAGAATCTAATCTACTTTGATACCCTTTCTTTTTTTCTGTATCTTTAACTGCATTAACAGCATTCACTGCATTTGAATAATCCTCAATTTTCTTAGAAGTTTCAGCCTTAGACAACAATTCTTCAGCTCTCTTTTCATAAGAATCATCAATGGTAGAACTAGAAGTACTCAAACAATCTCTATATTCATTATTAGGATCAGAAATTGTAACAAGAACATTAACAAGAGTAGGAATCATAAACACACATATTGCAGCTATACATTTAGTTATAAAAGACTTCTTTGCTTTTGAAAGTAAATCTTCATCACCAACTTTAATAGATTGCATAAAAGTAATCATACCAGTAAGAATAAGAATAATTGGCACAACTATTTTAATAATTAGTATTACTATATTTATAACTCTCATAAGTTCTAACACTTCAGGTACAGAACAAATAGATTGAATTAACACTATATCATCCCCTATCTCTTTTTAAAATGCATATATGCATACACACCACAACCAGCAACAACAACTAAAACTGAAATTATAGTTATTAAAGTATAATTAAAATTATCTTCATTTATAGTATTTTTTCTTAATTCATTTTTAGACATTTGAAAAACTATATTAACATTATTTCTATTATTATCATCAATCTTCCATATATAAGTACCATTTTCTACACTATCAGCATTATTACTTATTACTTTATATTTAGTATTAATTTTAATATTAGTTTTATCATAATAGCAACTAAAACTACCATATGCTTTTATATAATAATAATCTTTCTCGTTAAGAACAACATAATTTTCAAAACAATTATTTATTAAGTATGACTTACTAAAATTAATATAATCATAATCATAAGAATATTCTAAATCTAAACCATTATTTATTTTATTAGATATTTTTTTATGAACGGTACTATAATCATTAATAAAAACAAGTATATGTTGTTCTTCAAAAACTTCATATAAGTCCTCGGTTAGTTTTTCTTCTTGATTGTCATTATAATTGTTATAATCTCGTTCAGTTACATTAAATTTTATATTTTCTTTAATATTTTTTTCATCAATATCTAAATTATAATTAATTTCACAACCAGAACATAAAATAAGTATTAAGACTAATAAAATATATTTTTTCATACTCTTCTCCTAACAACTAACATTACAAGAACCAAAGTGTCCACCTTCTACTTTATCAGGTTCTATATGCCATGCTTCATATGACAATCTAAATTTTAAATTATATTTAGATGCATTACTGTGTGCCCAAGTTGCAGCACTGTTGCAGTTCCATCCTCCTTTACAGGATGTTCCATCAAATGATAAATCAGCAGCAATACCAAAGTTATGTCTTGAACCACCAGGACAAGCAACCCATTTATTTCTTTCACTACATGCTCTAGTGGAATTTATCCAAAGATTATATTGATGACTGTAAGCTCTATATCCAGATGTTATTGTAATTTTATACCCATTAGCTTGAGCATCATTTAAAAAAGCTTGTAATCTTCTACTGAATTCGGGATGTGTACCAGATATACCACTCAATCTAGGAGCTTCTGCATCACTCTTAACTCTAGTGTTTGGTAAATAAAATACACCATCTCTATATTCAACTTTATAAACACCAGTAGCTGCTATATTATCAGCACCATATCCACCATAACTAGATCCAGCACTCTGTAATGCCTCTGCTTTAGCAGCCTCATCCATTCTAGTTTGTATAACTTTATATACGGCATCTAATCTTGCAGTGTATTTCTCTCTTTCATCATTACTTAATTTATGAACTTCACTATATGCTTGATAGTACGCAGTATAATTATTATCAGCTTCAGCCTTATCAATTAACTCACTTATTCTTTTATCATAAACACTAGCTATAGCTTCATCATTACCTAATCTCAAACATTCTCTATATTCATTATTAGAATCAGAAATAGTTACAAGAACATTAACAAGAGTCGGTACCATAAATACACATATCGCAGCTATACTCTTATTTAAAAAAGACTTCTTAGCTTTAGAAAGTAAATCTTCATCACCAACTTTAATTGCCTTTAAAAAATCTAACATACCAACTACAATCAACATAATTGGTACAACTATTTTAATAATTGTAATAACAATATTAACTATTCTAAGTAATGATAATACATCTCCATTATCACATATAGAAACAATACTCATAATAATCACTCCACTATTTTTATTTTAACATAAAAGATATAAGTAATCTATACCTACATCTAATTTTTAATAGTTCCAAAGGCCAAGTTTTCCTTTACACGGAATTGGTTTTTCATACTTAACTATATCTTCAAGTTTCCAAGCATATGTTTCGGCATGATTACTTCTTCCATATACAATTGGGTCTATAGCTCTAAGCTCTTTATTAAAATTTTCATCAACAAGTATACAATCAGTAAGAGTAGCTTCTCCTATAATATATCCAGGTTTTATAGAAATATCATAATCTTTAAATCTCTGCATCATATCTTTTTCAACACTAAGACCAGCATGTATAAGTATTTTACCTCTATATTTAGTTTTCCAACTACGAAATTCATACTTTTTATATTTTTCAATTATTAATGAAGCCCAAGGCTCTTTTATTGTTAACGCTTTCATATACACCTCACATCTTTATAATAACAACACCTAATATAATAAGTATAGACGCTATAACTTTTTGTAAGAATTTACTCTTATTATTACATACAAAATATTCATACATAGTATTTAGTATTGATGTTAATGTAAGAAGTGGTGCTATCAAAGTAACATTACCTAATTGATATGCACGAACAGATGCTATTAACATCAAACACCAAGTAAATGCAGCAAGCAAGAAATTCTTTTTATCATATCTTTTAAATTCACTAGTTAATTCTTTTATACTATGTTTACCAACTAAAGCTATTATTATTGATGGAGTAAACACAGTAAATATTGTATATAGTGCTAAGTTAAAATAATTTGATATGTTTACGTTTATAAGCATTGCTACCGCAAATAAGAAATTAGATATAAAACTCATTATAAAGTATTTATTAAATCTTACCTTACCTTTATCAAAAGCAAGTAATACATTCGCAAATATTATTATAACAGAACCAATTATTTTCTTAAGTACAATTTGTTCCTTTAAGAATATAAATCCAAGTATTATTAAGAAGACAGTTGATAATTGTTTTAACATACTAAAGACTGAAGGGTCAAGTCCATATCTCGCTTCTATATTAAGTCTATCAGTAATCGCATATATACTAACAACTATAAGTAATGTTAAGTATACACTTGTATCTGTTGGCCAAGTAAACTTAAAAAATGGTAAAAAGAATAAAGCAAAGAATGCAGTAAATATTTCAAGTAATATTGTTAATGCTCCGGCACTTTTCATATTACGATTAGCTTTTTTAAATGCTTGAGCAAACACTACCGCAGACACTAAATACAATACTACCCAAAATTTCCAATTATTTAATATTTCCATGTTATTTTATTAACTCCACTTCTATACCAACAACACCATATTTAGATTGTTCTTCACTACTATAGTATTGTTCCATATCTTTAGGATCAGCTTCTTCATCTTCTTTATATCCCATAGATACTTTATCAAAGTGTTTATAAAGTTCTTCAAAACTAGGGTACTTATGTAATGCTAATACTTTAACTATAATTTTTTCTCCATCACTTCTATTTTCAAAAGTAATTGCATCTCCTACACTAATCAATTGTCTTTTCTCATCATTTAGTCTTAACTCTATAGTTTTACTACCATCCTTTATTAACTTAAATGGTCCATTATGTAATCTCATCATATGTTCCATACTTATCACCATAAAAATTATATCAAAACAAAAGTACTATTTCTAGTACTTATTATTTAACAGTAAATTTTAATGTACTCGGTATACTAGTAACACTAGAATCATTAAATTTCGCTGCTGTTGCAGAATCTTTAGCATATCCAATAGTTGCCTTAGTACCAGAAAACATTTTATTCATATCAGTAACCTTCTCAATATTAAATGAACTTAAATCTAATGTTTTAGCACTGCTTCCTTGAAACATTCTAGCCATATTAGTTACTTTACTTGTATTAAAATTTCTTAAATCTAAATTAGTTATTTTTGAAAAATAAAACATCCAGCTCATCTCAGTAACATTACTAGTATCAAAAGAATCAATGCCCTTAACTTCAGTAGCTAGAGAACTTTGAAACATTGCTGCCATATTAGTAACATTACTTGTGTCAAAATTACTCAAGTCTAAGTATTTTAAACTTGAACCTAAAAACATAGCACTCATATCAGTAACATTAGAAGTGTCAAAACTACTAAGATCTAAAGCTGAGAAATTTGCTTCTCTAAACATATGTTGCATCTCAGTTACTTTTGAAGTATCAAACAATTCTAAACCTTTAATTGTAGCAGCTTTCGAATTCATAAACATAGTATTCATATTAGTAACATTTTTAGTATTTATTTTGCCGAGATCAATGCTTATAGCTTCACTATCTCTAAAAGTATTATAAAAAGATGTAATTGGTCTATCATTTATATATGTACATAAAACTGTATTCACAGGTTCAGTACTCGTTTTATCAGTTAAATGAACACTCCATCCATTACTTCCTAAAGATGTATAAGTATATTGCCCATTTATATAGGTACTTTCACTCTCAGAATAACAATATACAGAATCATCCACATATTCTTCTAATTCTATTCTCCCACTAAAACTCTTATTTAAATTCTCATCTTGTGAATAAACTCTATTTAAAAATGTTATTGTTAACTCATATACTTGAGTTACTCCAACTTCTATTTTTATATCTCTTTTAATATCCTTATTTATTTTAGTTTCAGTATATGGAACTGCTTTATAAAAACTCTTACATTCTCCATATTCTTCTTGACTATTTTCTCCATAGTTTTTATAACTCTTACATTTCATATCTAAATGTAAATCAAAATAATTAATTTGATTTATTAAATCTTTCCATACTATATTATAACTAGTATCTTTAGTACCTATATTTTCAACTATTAAAGTTTTAGTTATAGAATCTCCCGGTAAAGCATTTTCTAAGTTTAAAACAGAAGTATCTGTATATTTAAGTTTTAAGTCTCCAGTAGCTAAAACTATATCTTTAGAATTACCTTCTACTTCTAAACTAAAATATGAGTATGTAAAACCAATTACTCCTAATATTGAAGCAATAATTGAAAAAATAATTATAGTTTTTATAGCCTTATTTTTCATCATATCTTACTTTATCATTATAATATGTACCCCCCTCCCGGTCAAGCAAAAAGATGTTTGAGCGTGACTCAATCCCGAAATTTAGCGATGTAGTGGTAAGCTTAAAGTAAACAACTGAAAGGGTTTAAAGTAGACAATTAATTTATTTATGTAGACAATTTTTCATCAAAAAGAAAAGTTACCTCTATTCTTTTCTAGAACTAACTTCCCTATTTATTAACTCTTAATATTCTAAGTGCATTTAATATCGCTATAACTGAAACACCTACATCAGCAAATACTGCAGACCACATAGTAGCTATTCCTAAAGCAGATAATATAAGCACTGCTATCTTAACTGTTATTGCAAAGACAATATTTTCTTTTACTATTCTCATTGTTTTACGAGATATAGAAATAGATTCACTAATCTTAGAAACTTCATCAGTCATAATAACTACATCAGCAGCTTCAATCGCAGCATCACTTCCAAGACCACCCATTGCTACACCTATATCAGAAAGTGCTAGTACAGGAGCATCATTTATTCCATCCCCAACGAATAAAAGTTTTCCATCTTTAGATTTTTCCAACATAAGTTTTTCAACACATTTAACTTTATCTTGAGGAAGTAACTCACTATGATATTCATCTAAATCTAACTCTTCACTAACAACTTTACTTATATCTTTTTTGTCTCCAGTAAGCATAACTAACTTTTTAACATTATTCGCTTTTAAACCTTTAACTGCTTCATAAGAATCATCCTTTATCTTATCAGAAATAACAATATAACCAGAATATTTATCATCAACTATAACATATACGATAGTACCTATATCATCACACTTATCATACTTGACATTCATGTCTTTCATTAATTTATCATTACCAACTAATACTTTTTTACCATCTACTTTAGCTTCTACACCTTTACCTGATATTTCTTTAGTATCTATTACTTTCTTACTATCAATTTTCTTATGATAAGCATCTTTTAATGACATAGCTATTGGATGATTAGAAAAACTTTCAGCATAAGCAGCATACTTAAGTAAATCTTCGTCACTCATAGATATAGCATTTATCTTTTGTACTTTAAATACTCCTTCTGTTAAAGTACCAGTTTTATCACATACTACTATTTCTATATTAGATAGTGCTTCTAAATAATTACTTCCTTTTACAAGCACTCCTACACTAGAAGAAGCACCTATACCACCAAAGAAACTAAGTGGAATTGATACAACTAATGCACATGGACAAGACACTACCAAAAATGATAATGCTCTATATATCCAAGTATTAAATTCTTGATTTAAAATAATTGGTGGGAGTATTGCAAGTACCAAAGCTATGCCACATACTATAGGAGTATAATATTTAGCAAACTTAGTGATAAATGCTTCTGAATTTGATTTTCTACTACTAGCATTCTCTACTAAATCAAGTATTTTACTAACAGTAGATTCACCAAACTTCTTAGTTACTTTTACTTTTAAAACACTTTCATTGTTGATACAACCACTTAATACTTCATCACCTTTTTCTACTCTTCTAGGAACACTTTCACCAGTAAGAGCAAGTGTATTAAGCATAGAACTTCCTTCAACTATAACACCATCTAAAGGAATCTTTTCACCAGGTTTTATAAGTATTATTTCTTCTATATTTACTTCATTTGGATCAACTTTAATATGTTTATCATTTCTAATTACATTAGCATAATCAGGTCTAATATCCATTAAACTAGCAACTGATTTTCTACTTTTATTAACAGCATAACTTTGAAATAACTCACCTACTTGATAAAATAACATAACACTAACTGCTTCAGGCAAATTACCAATACATAAAGCACCAACAGTAGCTACTGACATTAATAAATTTTCATCAAATATTTTACCTCGTTTTATATTCTTTAATGCTTTTAATAAAATATCATAACCTATTATTAAGTAAGCTACTATAAATATAATACTATTTATATATTTAACATTTATATCAACTAATAAAGAAAATAATAAAAGTATTCCTGATACTATAATTCTATATAGTTGTTTTTTCATCTTTTTATTCATTATAACTCCTTAATAGTTACATCTGGTTCTTCTCTCTTTATAGTCTTTTTAACTAATCTAATTGCTTCATCCACGTTTTCACTATCACAATCAAATGATAGTTTTTCAGTCATAAAACTAATACTAACATTACTAATAATATCTATTTCACTAAGAACACTTTCTAACTCATTAGCGCAATTAGCACAATCTAATCCTTCAATCTTAAACTTATAATTTTTCATTTATACCCATCTTTCTAACATCTATGTTTTATATGTTCAAGTCCAATTTCAAATAATTTAACTATATGATCATCATCTAAAGTATAATATACTTCTTTACCACTTTTTCTACATCTTACTATTCCACTTCTTCTAAGAGTTGCTAGTTGATGAGATACAGCTGACTTTGTCATACTAAGTACATTCGCTATATCACAAACACACATTTCTCTTTCATCAAGTGCAAATAGTATTCTACATCTTGTAGTATCTCCAATTAATTTAAATAAGTCAGCAAGATTATTAAATGTATTTTCTTCTGGCATATCTTTATTAACTTCATCTACTGCATCTTGATGTATTATATTACAATCACATATAAATTCATTCTTAGACATACATACTCCTTTAGTTGAATATTCTTTCAACTATTAATATTATAGTTGAATACTCATTCATTTGTCAATACTTATAAATTCTATTTACAAAAAAAGAAGTTTATTACTTCTTCTTAACAATCTCATTAGTAGTTTTAACTATAGAATTACTTGGTATAACACCCTTTACCATAGTAAGTGGATATACACTTGTATTCCCTCCTATTATAGTGCCAGGACACACTACACTATTGCATCCTATCTCTGCATTACCTCCTACTATAGCTCCCATCTTTCTTAAATTAGTTTCTATAGATTCAACTTTTGCATTCTTCTTATCACTTCTTACATTTGATAGTATTACACCTGCTCCAGTATGAGAATTTTCCCCTAAAACTGAATCACCTACATAATTAAAATGAGGACAATTAACTCCATCAAAAAGTATAGAATTCTTAACTTCAGTAGAGTTTCCTATAACACAATTTTTTCCAATTATCACAGAACCTCTTATATAAGCATTATGTCTTATTTCACTATCTTCACATATTATAGTAGGTCCTTCTATATAAGCACTAGGATTTATCTTAACACTTTTATGAACATACACGTCATCTTTTAATTTGATATAATCATTTTCCAAAGAAGGTATTATTTCAAGAATATAATCTTTAATTAATGGTAATACTTCCCAAGGATTATCTACTCTTTCAAATAAATCTTTAGCTATTGTTTTTTCTAAATCAAATAATTCATCATATTTTCTAATCATACTATTCACCATAATTATTGTATCATCATTTAAAACATTATACTATTATTTATTCTTTAGTTTCTATCATAAAACTATCATCAGTATATTTATATGGTAATTCATTCTCTTTACTAATTATACTTTTTCCTAAATTCTTTTCTAATTCATCTCTTGCAACCTTTGCTGTTCGTCCACCTATTTTAGCAATTTCTTTATTTTGTTCTAAACCAACAGGTTTACGTACTTTAACAAGTTCCCTAGTTGCTATTTCACCTAAATCAGCAAACGCAACTTCAATATCAGTCATATTATCTCTTAATGATTCTTTTCTAAGTCCTTTAAAATCCTTATATTCACTTGCTGTCATTCCTGACCATTCTTTATAAATATCATTTGTTAATATAGCAAATTCAACCTCACTTGTAACTCCCACTTCTTTCCATACATCAGTTAATTTCTTCCTATCTTGTATTGCTTTAATTCTTTTAATAATCCATTCTTCATCATATCCTTTAGCTCGATATGTATCTATTGCTCTTTATACTGCTAGTGATGGGTCAAATGTCTCATCTATTCTTTCGCTTCCTAATTTTGCTAACCATTGCTTAATTGGTTCTGCATTCTTACTTGGAACTGATTCAATAATTCTAAACATTCCTTCAATATCAACAACATCAGTCATACGATATTTGCCATCCTGAGCTTTTAATTTCAACTGTCTAGTAATACTAGACGTTTCAAAATTTTCTTCCTTTTTTAGTTTATTTTTTAACCAGTTCCAATATTTTCTAGGTTCACTACTATCAACGAGTACTCCAACAATATCCACGACACTTATAAAGTATTTTTCTTGTTCCTTATCCCAAATAGTTCTAATTGTTTCATTATTAAATATTTTATTTACTAAATGCATTTGATTCTCTTTCATATCTTAACCTTCTATTATTATAGTTAGCCATAAAAATCAAAAACACTTCTTTTTTTATAAAATAGTTATTCAAACCGTCACAATTTTTGACCGGTTCACATCACAACTCATTTTATATAATTTAAACTAATTTAAAAGTTTATTATTTTACAAAAATTAATTGATTTTCCAATACTTAAATGATAAAAAGTATCTAATGAGTGGACCCGCTGTCATCAAGGGGTCTACTCTTTTTTATTTATAAAGTATCAAATAAAAAAGTTATAATTAATAACTCTTTTATCAAATATTATAGGAATTTACCTGGACAACCTACATTTTCATTACATATTTCATTTTCTTCAGTACAAGTATAACAAGGACTATAAGTATGTCTATAAATATGATGATTAATAATTCTAGTATTTACTGGACAAACATGAGGAACTTCATGAATGATTTGTCTATGAACACATCTTTCTTGAGGACATTCATAGATAGGTTGACATACAACACCTGGCATAGTATTACATGAAGTAGTAGTTTCACCCATCATTTTTTCAGGAGTAACTTTTAATTCAGCACTACCTTCAACACTATAACCTTGATACATACCCATTGTATTATTCATTTTAACACTTCTCCTTTTCATAGATATTTTATGTTAAAAATAAATCTATGTTTAGGCATTTAAAAAGCATCTACTTATTTTAAGATGCTACTTAATTATAACACATAAAAAAAGTAAACATATCCCTTGTTTACTTTAATTGTAACACCACACAGAAGTCTTAAATTCTATTGCATCTAACAGTTACTCTTCTAAGTCCATCCTTAGTACAAGTATATAGCGTTAGATCAAAATCACTTTCAATCATTTCTTTAATATCAGTAGATTCAAGTTCTTCAACCACTTCTACTTGATAAGTATATTTATTATTATTAGCATCTATAAATATTACTTCATCACCTTTTTTTAACTTATATAAATATCTAAAATGAGATTTATAAGAATGTCCACATATAACTAAATTATTATTCTTAACAGAACCATAATATAATGCAGGTGTTTTTCTAAGTGATGAATAAGAAAACTCTTTACTGATTGGTAAATTCAAATCTAATGATGGTATAACTATATAACCAACATATTCAAGATCATTAATAACAATCAAATTATCTTCTTTATTTTTAGTTTCTTCATCTATTAGTTTATTCATAATATCATTACTTTCTTTTTTAGAATACATTTCTTCCCATTCAAAGTACAAAAGTAAGACTAATGAAATTGATATTAATGATAAACCAAATATTAATATTTTCTTAGCCGTTTTGTTCATGTAATACCTTATCATAAACCAAACTAATTATTACAAATAATACACCAATCATTCCAACTAATAATACTATCCATAACATTTGTCCAGTTTGTACTAAACTACTAGTATTAGTAACAATAAATGAATTATCTTCTTTTTGATAAGTTACTGTATATCCCTTTGGAACATTTTTTTCTCTTACAGTATACATATCACTCTTCTCTAAATCTATCCAAATGTATTTCCAATCATTTTCTTTACTCAATGTTACAGTATCAATTACTTCATCATTAAGTAATAATTCAACTGTTATACTCTTAGGTATATTTATAGTATGATTTGTATTACTTGTACTAGTATTCCAAACCTTTTTAACATCTATATTAATTACTCTAATAATATCTGTTTTAGGAGTAGCTTCTACATCATAAACCCATTTATTATCAATAACCTTAGGAATCATTACTAAGAATGAATCTATTTTAGAAAAACCTTCTACTTTATTAGTTTGCTTAACTAAATATAGTCCTAAGTCTAAGTCTTCATATTTAACACTACCATCACTATCAGTTACTTTAGCTATTCCAGTCATATCACTAGGAATACATTTTTCTATTTCACTGCTTACAGTCGCAGATTCTAATTCTTCAAGTGATACTGGACATCCTTCTAACTCTTTAACATATTCAAATACTAGATTATGATCTTTTTCACGAGCATCAGCAACTTTATAAATAGTTAACTCTGACCCTTCAATTTTCTCATTATCATTCTTTTCATATAAAGTTATTTGAATAGACCCTTTATGACTAAAATCTACTACATTACTTGATAATGCATAAATATTATCTACACTAAACAGCATAATCAATGATAATAATAATATTTTTATTCTTTTCATTTTTAACCTCCATGAAAATCTCTTCCATTCGGATAAAGAAATTCTTCATATTTATTAATATTAACTCTTTTAACAGGTTTTATTAATATAACGATTAGTAATAAAGCTATTATTGGAAGTGCTATAATAGGCATTACTATTAATTTATTTACTTTAAATCCTTCTGTTGTTATATAATCTTTTTTATTTTCCCCCTGTACCCTAACTCCTCTTACAAGAAGTCTATGTGTATTGATTCCATAAGGTGTACAAGTAAGTAACGTAACATAATCATTATCTTTATCAATCTTTAATTCTTTTCTATCATTAGGTTTTACTATTGTAATTTTATCTACTTTATAGACAAGAACTTCATCTAATATAGTAATTTTAAAAGTATCTCCTATTTCTAATTTATCTAGTTCCGTAAAAAGTTTAGCTGATGGTAAACCTCTATGAGCAGATAATACACTATGAGTTCCATTACCACCTATTGGTAACGAAGAACCTTCTAAATGTCCTACACTAGAATTTAACACAGTTTCACTAACTGAATGATATATTGGAAGTTCAACTTTAATTTTATCTATAGTTAAATATCCCATCATATCATCATTATTAATGTTTAAAAGATCATTATATTTTTCTAAAGTTTCATAAGTTATTAATGGTTCTTTTAACTTACTTAACTTATCATTATATTCTTTAGCATCTTTTTTAACTTTATCGAAATCTATTTTATCAGCATCTTTTAAGATATTTTCATAATTATATATAGTTCTTGATTGATTCTTTTCATTATAATAATTACTTAATGTTGGGTAAAAAAATACTAGAAGACCTATGAAAAAAAATAATATCATAAACATCGTGATCTTATGTTCTTTCATAATTCCATATACCTTACCCTTTCTATCAATTAACATTTATTTTTGATAGTTAGGAAGATTATATTTCTTCCCAACCATCTATTTATTACTGACTATTTATTATTAAATATTTTCCTTATATACTCTTAATTTAGTTACTAATAATAGACCAAATCCTATTACTAAAATAGAACCTAAAGTTAAGAATAATGTAGTTCCCATACCACCAGTTTCTGGTAATTGTGAACCAGTATAGTTGATAACTTCATTGCTTACTCTTTCATAAGTATTATTACCATTCTTTCCAGTTATAGTGAATTTAACTGTACTAGTTAATTTATTATAACCAACTGGAGCTTCAACTTCTTCTAATTGATATTCATCAGCATCTAATCCTTCGATAGTTGCTTTACCAACTACAATTAAAACTCCTTCTTCATTACCAACAGCTACACGATAAATGTTATTAGTTTCATCAACTAATACAACTTTAATTTCTTTACCAGCTTTATCTAATAATTTGAATTTAGCACCTTCTAGTTGATTTTTATCTTTATCATTTTTAACTAAATCAAATGCATAAGTATAAGTTGTAGTTTTAACTTTATCAGTAGTATTATTTTCACCATAAGCTAAATCTAATTCGTTTGGATTACCATTTCCCTCAACTACAGCATTTTCATTTAATGTAGCAGTATAGTATACTTCAATTACTGTATTCTTAGGTAATGTAACAATATATGAATCTTTGAATTCTACAACGAATGTATAACCATCTTTATTAGGAGTTACTGTATAGTTAGATTTATCAACAGTAGTAGTTCCAACTTTAACTACAACTGAATTTGTATTGAAAGTAAGTCCAGTACTCATAGTATCACGAAGTACATATTTAGTAAAACCAGCACCAGTAGTGATAGTAGCTTTGAACTCTATTGTATCACCAATAGTAGCATCATTAGTTTTTCCATAATTACCAGTTGAATCTTCTTTAACATCTTTATCAACTTTTGGAACTACTGTATTTTTTTCATCAATAACAGCATCTGGATTAGTTGTAGTTAAATTTAATAATGAACCAGTAGTTGTATCTACTAAATAGTATCCTAAAGGTAATTTATCAAACTTAACAGTAGTACTAGTAGCTTTTTTAGAATCTACAGGAATAACATTATTTGCTTTAGCATAAGCAAGTGCTGCTTTAGAGAATTCTACTACATCTGCACCAGTTTTCCATACATAATATGTAGCACCATTTTCATTTCTAGCTTCTAAGTACTTTTGACCTTCAGTACTAGTAATGAATGCTTCAAATTTTTCATTAGCTCTATAGATGTAATGATTGTTAGTCTTATCATAAGTTTCTAAATCTAATACTCTATAGATTGAATAAGTTTCATCAACTACTGCTTTGTTGATGGTAATTGTTCCGTTATTAGATGCATTTACTTGTACTAATGCAAATACAAAAGCAAATAACAAACCGAATAATTTCTTAATGTTTTTCATTTTTCTTTTCCTTCCTTTTTTTGATTTAACATTAATGTTTCATAGTCAGTTTTTTGTTTAAAACATTAATTGATATATAAATAATAGGAACAGCTAATAATAGTGAACCCATTATTATTAAAATTAACATACCACTACTTCCAGTAGCTGGTAACTCATACCCAGAAACATTAGTAAATTTTATTTCCATACTATCTTTCAAAGTATAAGATTCTTGCTTTTCAGCATCATATATTTTTATCACTCCACCATTAACTTGATATTTAACAATGAAACCATTTGTATCTGATTCTTTAACTACATAAGTAATACCATATGGTAAATCTTTAATAGTTATTTGTTCTTTATCTTTCAATTTAATAGTTGCTTTTCCATTACTAAAAGTAACATTTTCAGTTGATTCTTTATTATCAATCTTTCTTATAACAGTATAAGTACCTTCTAAATTACTTCCTTTATATTTTGCTTCTATTTCAAAAGTAAAGTCTTGATTAGTATCTACTCCCTCAACAAATTTCTTAATCGTTAAGTTTCTCTTTTTATATTTATTTATTACTTGTTCATCTTTTAAAGGACTAGTAGTAACTCCATAACTAACTACTACATCATTAATATCTTTACTTATTTCATGATATTCATCAGTAGATACTTCATGTATTTTATATTTATGACCAGAAGGTATCTTGTCAAAAATAACTTTTCCATTTGAATCTGATGTACTAGTCATTTTAAAATCACTGGCCATATGTCTTCTTTCTTTTAAACAAGGGCAATCATCTGAATGATATATTTCAAACTTAACTCCTTCTAGTGGCTTGTTTCCATAATTAGTTAATTTATCAAACTCAAGTTTTCCAAGATAGGCTTTAACTTCAGGTCTAGGAAAATCTATCGTACCATTTTTAGAACTATTATTTGTTTTAACTACATAATTAAGTGTTGTAACACCATTTGTCTTATAAGATTTACCTTCAATAAAATCACTTAATTCATTTTCAATTCTTACTCGATACTTTAATTTATAAGTATATGTATTGCCATTAATTTCAGGTGTTGAATTCTTTAAATCCCATTTTATCTTTTCATTTGTAGTATCAAAGGATGCAGTATTTGGATAACTATTAGTTTTAGTAACTGAATCACTTAATACTTCATTTTCACCATACATACCAATAAATTCTATATTTTTAGGTTGATCACTTGAATTCATAGGATCTTCTGTTACCCAAGTTGCTTCTGATAAAATCATAATTTGCTTAAATATAGAATCAAAAGCATCTTTCATGGCGTTAGGATCATCTGCATCATCATAATATCCTGAACCTATTTTATTTCTTAACCAATTTCTATATGCATCAGCACTTGAAGCATCACCTATTTCATATGTCGTTGATGACCTATCTACTACAGCATGTGAAGCATTTGCAGTTTGATCAATATACATTTGTATTGTTTGTCCACCTATATCCACACCTACGGAATATATTCCAATACCACTATCTTTAATTGTTGTAGCCATTTTTCTTGCCCTAATAGCAGCTTCATCACTATAACTAGTTCCATAAGAACAAGGTTTATTTAATACTCTATCTTTAAATCTATTACCATCATAAGTATCATATCCAACATAATCATGTTCTATATAAGTTGTTGGAAATCCATCTGATAAGAATAATATATATTTCTTACTTGCAGAAGATTTATCTAACATAGCCTTTGCTCTTTTAAGACCTGCTTCAATATTAGTAAATCTTTTGTTATGTGGTGCAACTTCATTAACAATATTTTTATTAATTCCATTTGTAATTTTTGTTTTTAATGTTTCCTTATTACTCTCATTACAATCTTGTAATCCAAATATTTGATAAGAGTCTGAGTTAAAAGCAACAAATCCAAGTTTTCTATCAATACTACTATTTTGAGAACGAGCAGCAAAACTATCTATGAAGTTATTGCTTGCTTCCTTTGCAGCATCTAATCTTGTTTTTCCACCACCAAGCGTTTTATTCATAGTATTTGAAATATCCATTACTATTACTACTGCTAAATCTGGATCAACAGCTCTATTTTTAGTTTGAACAGTTAAAATAATATCAAAGTAATTCTCTAATTCTGATGGATAAATATTCTTACTAACACTTACACCATCTTCTTCATTACTATTACTTCCACCTTCTTTAACTATTTGATTTCTGTTATCAGATACCGCAATTATATTTAAAAAAGGGCTAAAGCACATTAAAAATGCAATAAGTAAGCCAAATATTTTCTTTATTTTTTTCATATATTCCCCCCTGAAAAAACAAATGTTATATTTATTATATTTTTTTGATTTTCTTGATTGGCCAAACCTTAAATACAACTTTACCAATTATATTTTCTTTCTTGATTGTACCAATATTTTCACTACGTGAATCAGTTAATACATTTCTTTCATCACTTAGTACGAATATACTATTATCACTTACTTGCACTGGATATTTAATATCGCTTTCACCCTTTAAAAATTCTTTTATGTAATCTTCTTTTAATTCTTCTCCATTAACATAAACAATTCCATCTTTATCTATATTAACAAAATCACCTTGTACCCCAATTACTCTTTTTACCAATATTTTATTTCCATAATAGAATGCAACTACATCACCAGTTTTAAAACTATTACTTTTAATAGTTAGGACTATATCTCCTTCTTCTACTAAAGGTTTCATACTTGAATCAGTTATCTCTATAACTGGCATGAATAATGTAGCTCCAATTGATGCAACTGCAACTATTATTATTAATACATATATAGTACTTCTAAGTAGTCTAGAAAAACTATGTTTATAATTTTCTCTATGTAATTCTCTTTCTAAGTTTTCAACAGTTAAGTCTTTATATGTAATTTTTTCTTTTTTACTTTTTTTCTTCTTTAACATATCTTTAAACTTATGCATTATTTTTTCCTTTTAGTACTTCCTGTTTTCTTTTTAGTCTTTGAAGGATTCTTCACTGTAGCCTTAGTTACTTTAGAACTTGTTTTATTATTTGCTTTTAGTAAAGCCTCTTCTTTCTTTTTATATTTTTCTTCAAGTTCTATTTCTTTCTTCTTTAACTTTTCAGCTGTTTCTTTTATAAGTTTATTTCTTTGTAACGTAGTTTCTCTTTTTAAAGATGCTTCCATCTTCTTACAATTCTCTTTAAAGTTTTCATAATATTGATCAACTGCATTCTGTGCACTTTCAAATACTTGATTTAACTTTAACGACGCTTCAGCAATAGAACCACTATCTTTAATTTTTATCCTTTTAGAATCTAATTCTTCTTGCACACTCTTAAGTTCTAGTTCTAACTCTTCTATTCTCTTAGCTTGCTCAAGCATTAGTTCTAATAGTTCTCTACGTTTTATTTTTTTTAAATCTTTATTTTCCATAAATCCCCCAAAGAAAATTATTAAAAAATATTACATACGAGAAAATATTATCTCTTTTGTAGTTATATATACTACACACTTTTAAATTTTTTGTCAACGAAATAATTCAAAAAAATTATTTTCTTTAAATTTTATGCTAGAAAAACAAAAAAAGACACATAAAAAAAGATATTCATTAAAATATCTTCTCACTAATCATCGATATCAAAATCCAATAATTCTTTACAAACACTTTCATAAATATCTTGTTCATTTTTAATGGTATCAATTAAATACATTTTATCATTTTCATACTCTTTTAAGCCTCTAATATAATATGGTCTATCAGCATCTAAAACTATAAATGGCATTATATTATTTTTTAAACATTCCTTAAACATTATTATTCTACCAACTCTACCATTACCATCACCAAATGGATGTATTCTTTCAAATCTATAATGAAAATCTATTATATCTTCTAAAGTAATTTCTTTTTTAGAATTATATTCATTTAAAAGAATATCTATATCCTTTTCAACATCTTTTGGATCTGTTGTTTTTATTACATTAACTACACCAATAATATTAGGAACAATTTTAAAACCGCCAACATTATATCTAGGATCATCTTCATCACTAGTATTTCTTTTTAGTATCATATTCATTTTTATTATCATTTCTTTGGTTAAAGTATTATCAATATTATCTAACATATAATTAAATAATCTAAAATGATTCTTAGCTTCAGTAATATCATCTAACTCAATCAAATCATCACTTTTTGCAATAAAAGAAGAAGTATCAAATATAGATTCAGTTTGATCACTTGTAAGTCTACTTCCTTCAATCTTATTAGAATTATAAGAAAAATTAACTTGTGAATAATGATATATATTACCTTTAAAATTTAATTCTTTTTGCTTTATTAACTCATTTTTTATTTTTTCAACTAACATAAATTTATCTCACTTTCAAAATTCATTAATAACATTATAGCATAAATAAAAAAGATATTCGTTAAAAATATCTTCTTATCATCACTATTGATTATTTTTTAAGTAATCTATAACTTCATTATAAACATCCATTCTAAGTCCTGAAGTTACACTTGTTATTTCTTGAGGAATTCCTTTAATAGTACCACTTATCTTACTAACATCATAGTTTCCTCCAGTAGTACCTACTCTAAATCCATATCTTTCCCAACTTCTTTGAGCAACTTCTTTATCATTAAATGCTTCTAATAGTTTTTTACCATTATCATCAAAAGCTGCTATACAGTGACTATTCCATATAGTAGGTGTTGGATATAATATTCTAATCTTATCTTTTACTTGATTCCATCCATCAGGGTTTGCATTAGCAAAATCTATAACACTCTTTTCATAATCAACTATCATAGGTTTAGCACCCATACCAGTTTTTAAGAACATTGAGAACAAATCAGCAGGTGTATTATTCATGTATCCACTCTTTAAATAGAATTCTTTTAATTTAGGAAGTGCTTCATTAATACTAACAGAGTTAACGTCTCCCCCAGCCATAATAGATAATAATAATCCATAATATGTAGCACCCGGTGAAGAAGTAACTGGGTCAGTAGATCCAATATTTACTTGACCATAAATATTAAGTCCAAGTTCATTCCACTTTTTACCTTGTAATATATAATTAATTAATTTATTCATATCAGTTATATAATAAACATCATTTTGAACAGTAACAATATTCTCTTTAATTAATGCATCAGTTACTTCTGCCCAACTATATATAACTATAGGTGTGTTAAGAACTAAATCTCCTGCAACTACATAGTCACGAGCAGCTTCTCCAACTTTAGGACTAGTTTTAAAGTAATCATAATATCTTTGATCAGAGAAGAAAGCTAAATCATACTTACTTCCATCTTTACGTACTAAACTCTCTTTAACAGTTTTACCATTACTCCAAGAATCTTGTACAAACTTAAATTTATACTTTTTAGCAAATATCTTATTTATCTCTTCATCAGCAAGTAAATCTTCTTTACCACCACCAACAGCTCCATATATTTCAGTTACATTATTAGTAAATCCACCATTCTTAACTAAAACTATAACCACTATAGCAACCACTAATATAGCAACTCCTATTATTTTTGAAATTGTTCCTTCTTTTTTAAACATTCTTTTCACTTCCTTTTAACTCATCTTCATCAATATCTAAATCTGATGTTCTCTCAAAGACTTTCATCTCAAAATCTAATTCTTTATCTTTAGATTTTACTATTTCTTCTAACAATCTATCACATTCATGTTCTACTTCTTTAATATATACTGACATCTTAAGTATAAGTTTATTTTCAACAAATGTTTTTTCTTTTTTACTTTCAGCTTCTATATATTTAGTTACTATTCTAGTTGTAAATGGTAAGTAATAATCTAAGAAGTTATATATTTTGGTAGCATTTCTAGGTCTACTTTCTAAATGTTTTGTTATCTTTTGTGATACATTTACTATTTTAGCTAATTTATCTTTAATAGTTTTATCTTTTATTTTTTCCTTATAATCATTTAGTTTTGACATCTCGAAGTTATATCTAGCAAGTGCTTCTCTATCATATATTCTAATATCTTGTGATTTAAATATAAATATTCCTGCTATATATATAACTGCTGTTAGTATTAGTGCAATCCATAAATAAAAATCTAGAACTACATACAGTATTATAAAAACTATTATAGAAGTTATAGATGACATTAAATATCTTTTTTGTATATTCATATTAGTTATAACTCCTTACCTCTTTAAATGCTCTTATTAAGCTTGTTCTTCCATCAAATACTTTAGCATTTGTAAGATTAGCTATATTACTAAGTTCAGTTTCATCACTTTGTCCAAACATAATACTATATATTGGAATAATTTCTTTTTGAACATTATAATATTGTACTAAATCACCATAATTTCCTATATTAGAATGTCCATCTGTCATTAATATTACTGTTTTTGTATAGTCATCACTTAAGTTAGCTAAAGTATCTAATGCTACTTTAGAGCAACCATATATATTAGTTCCACCAGTAGGTCTAGCACCGTATATTTTATCAATTATTTCTCTAGTGTCATTACCTGTTGAAGTCCATACACTTCTAGTACTACTATCAAATGGAATTACTGTTATATAATCATATTTAGAAAATTGAAGTCTTTCTTGACTAGCTTTTTCACTATCTAATATAAAATCCATAGCATCTTTTAATTGTTTTTCACCATCACCAGACATACTACCAGAATAATCTAAACAAAATGCAACAGCAGATGGTTTTCTAAGTTCAGCTATATAAAGTCCTATAGCTTCATTCATAACCTTTTTAGATGGATATTTAAGCGGTATTAAATATTTATTAGTATCAATTCCATAAGAAGTCTTAAATACATTTTTATCAACATTACTATTAGTACCACCATACCAAGTTCTCTTACCTAACTTTTCTAACTCTTTTTGAGTATCTAAACTTAATAAATATGACTGTAAAATATTAAAGTTCTCAAGCTTTTCTTGTCCCCTATCTACATAAGCAAAAGGACTATCATTAATAGCTACTCCATCTGTTGGATATAATAAATATAATGTATCTTTTCCACTACTTTCTAACTCTTTATTTATTCTTATTAATGATGATTCTGTTGCTATAACAGCTTCATACTTATCACTATTTAAGAACATATCTTCTAAAAACGAAGTACTTCCAGATACTCTTTCAACACCACTAAATAACAATTTTAAATTAGAAATTAATGTTTGATTATTAAGCATCTCACTAGTTAATATTTCAGGACTACCAGCAAGAGAATTTAAGAATCCTAAATATGCTGTAAGACCTGTATTAGTCTTAGTAACAGAATTCATTACATATTTAAGTTTACCATCTTTAACAGCATTTAATATATCTTTATTAGTTATATTATTATTAACAAATCCAAGGTTTTCTGCTTTCTTTTTCTTAACTCCCATAACAACTGGATTAATACTTATAGATTTAGAATTAGTTACTTTAGCATTATTAAGCATATATAACCATACAGAATTACTCATCCATACCGCATCATAATTATTCTCTTCTTCTAACATATCTAAAGCTTCTAAATCATCAGCATACTCTACACTAACTTTAATATGCTTTTTATTTCCATAAACAACAAGCTCATTCATAAAATCTTTATTATCTGGATTAGACAATATATGGAAACTCTTCTTATCTGAAATAGACTTAATATTATCACTTATATATGTACTAAAGAATATTCCTATAAATAACACTCCTACAATAATAAGTAAAATTTTATCTTTCATATAACCAACACCTTATCTTCATATTCAGTATATCATAATAATTTTTATAAGTAAATTATAGAACTTCAGGTTGTAATATATTTGTGAAAAAATTATATTCAATTTTATATACTTTAAATCCATCTTTATATTTAAATAAAACTCTATAGTAATCAGTATCTTTTATATAAGAATATATATTTTCTCCAAAACTTCCTTTATATACAAGTTCATTATATTTACCACCACATATACCAGTCTTTCTAATTTCTACTTCATCTATTTTAACATCTTTCTTTTTAAAATCAGTTACTTCATTATCACAACTACTAACATATTTATTTTTATAACATTTATATACTTCTACATTAAGTATTAATTCATTAGTATTTTCAGTATTAATAAGTTTATATTTATTATGAGTATATTTCATATTATTATCATAAGTCATATACTCACTACCATTCTTATTAACTTTTAAAAATCCAGGAATCAAATTATATGTTTTAGTTACATCTGTTTGTCCATATAATACTTCATCATTAATAGTAACTCTAAAATATAAATCAACTTTCTCTTCTAATCTAGATTCAATTATTTTAATACCATTTACTAATCTAAGAATAATTATAAAGAGAAATACAAGTATTAAAAAAATTATAATCTTCCTTTTATTAATTTTCTTCGTCATCATTAACACTCACATATACTTGAACTTTCGTAGTAATAAATTTCTTTTTATAATATAAAACTATTTTATATTCTCCTTTATCCTTTAAATAATAACTTATGTCTTCAATATACTTTCCATCATATAATATTTCATCTTTAGGAAATTCTTCTTTAATAATTTTAAGTTTATGTTTTATATCTATTTCTTCATATTTAACAGTATGTGAGTCACACTTTTCATTAACAAGTTTACCAGCATAATCACTATAACAATTATAAACTTTATATTTAATTTTAAAGCCATTATTAGACTTTATAACTATTGGTTCCCCGTCCCCCAATGAATCACTATCATAATCAATCATATCAACTAAAAAAGGTATTATAGGAAATTTAAAATCCTTCTGAATATAATAGTCAAGCTTATCATAATTATTAATACTTATTTCGTACTTCTCTTTAGTTTGAATATCTTTAATAGGTATTATTTTAAAACCAAGAAAGTCAGGGTTCTCACCAGGTAATACTCCTATAATAGTTTGATAAACAATAACAAGAAATAAATACACTACTAATACAGAAAGTATAATTCTCTTTCTTTTCTTTCTATCTACTTCTAAAGATTTATTTAATTCTTTAAGTGCTTCTTTTTGTGCTTTCTCATCCATACTATCACTACCCTAATTTCATTCTATCATAAAAAAAAAGATTATTGAATATCAATAATCTAAAATTTCATATTTTTCATTTGTTTCATCATTTGTTTCATTTGATCAAATTGTTTTAGTAAACGATTTACGTCTTCTACTTTTTGTCCACAACCTTTAGCTATTCTTACTTTTCTATCAGCTTTAATTATTTCTGGATTACGTCTTTCTTCAGGTGTCATTGATAAAACTATCGCTTCAGTTCTAGCCATTATTTTAGGGTCTATATTTACTTTATTAAGTCCCATTTTAGATGCTCCTGGAAGTAACTTTAATAAGTTTTCAAGTGGACCAAGTTTCTTAATTTGTTTAGTCGTTTTTAAGAAATCTTCAAGATCAAATTTACCTCTTTGCATCTTTTTAGCAGTACTCATCATTTCATCTTGATCAAGTTCAGCTTCAGTCTTTTCTATTATTGAAAGTAAGTCTCCCATACCAAGAATTCTATCAGCTATACGTTCAGGATAAAATTCACTAATACCATCTAACTTTTCAGAATCTCCTATTAATTTAATTGGTATATTTGTAAGATGTCTAAGTGATAAAGCAACACCACCTTTAGTATCTCCATCCATCTTAGTAAGAACACAACCAGTAAGTTTAAGCTTCTCATTAAATCCAGTAATTACATTAATAGCATCCTGTCCCATCATAGCGTCTATTACAAGTAATTCTTCATTTGGCTTAACTTCATTTTCTATATTAACAAGTTCATCCATTAGTGCTTCATCTATTTGAAGACGTCCAGCTGTATCTATTAATATGTAGTCATACCCCTTACTTTTAGCATACTCTATACCACGTTTAGATATTTCTACAGGATTTCCTTTTCCTTCTTCATAAACTTCAATATTAAGTTGTTTTCCAATATCTTTAAGTTGATCTATCGCAGCTGGTCTATAAACATCACATGCTATAAACATAGGTTTCTTATGATGTTTCTTACGTACCATATTACCTATCTTACCTATAGTAGTAGTTTTACCACCACCTTGAAGACCAACAACCATAACTATAGTTGGATTCTTATTTACTTCTAAAGGAGCACTATCTCCTCCAAGTAAATTAACAAGTTCATCTCTTAAGATCTTAACAAACATATCCCCTGGCTTAATACTTTTTCTAACTTCTTCACCAAGAGCTTTCTCTTTAACACTATCTATAAATTCACGAACTATTTTAACATTAACATCAGCTTCTAATAAACAAAGTCTAATCTCACGAGTTATATCACTAATATTATCTTCATTTATTACACCTTTAGATTTAATATTACTAACTACTTTTTGTAATCTTTCACTCAAGTTTTCAAACATAAAATCTATCCTCCTGTATAAATATTATAACAAACATTACAATCTTTATAAAGAAAAATGTGCATTTAAGCACACTATTTATTTCTTTTTATAATATCATTTCTATTTTCAATAAGTTTAATAATATTATCAATTTCTTCATTACTGCTTTTATCATTAAGTTTACTTATTAATGAACTAATATTATCTTCAATGTCTTTTACTATTTCATTACTAACTGGATCAGAGTATTTAAGTTTATCAATTAATTTATTTTTATATTCACTATTTAATTTTGATATATTATTAATTTTGAATATCATTTCATCAATAAATTTAGTTTTATTTTTTGTATTAGTATCTAATTTTTTATTTCTTTTATTAATGAACATTATTGTTACTACTGCTGTAAAATATATTAAATTGCTAAATATTGTATAAGTTTGAATACCACTTCCAAAGGCATGGCTATGATTGTTATTATAATTCACATAGAATGTAATTCCTAAAAATATAAATGTTAAAACATATATAAGAGTGCTTATTGCTATTTCTTCAGGAGTTCTATCTTTAACAATAAGAATTACAATAGTTGTTAAAACAAATGCTACTACCGCAGAAATTACACAGTTTATATAATTGTTATGATTCCATGGAGTAATAAAATTATCAGATATATTATTTATTGTATCAGGCAAATAAACTTCTTTATTATGACTGCAATCAAAACTTACTGATGTTACTTTCATGCCATTAACAGTTTCAGGTATAATTAAAGCACCACCACTACCCTTATAATGAGTTAATTCAATATTTCCATCTTTAACATTATATTCAAATGGAAATTCAATATAATTAAAATCAACAACTTCTGAATCATTTAATATATTAACATTTAATTCATTATTATTTTTAAGTTCTTCGCAATATTTACCTCTATAACAATTGATAGTAATATTTTTAAAATTCTCTACTGGTAAATATGTTATGTTGTCTGAAATATATATATTTTTAACTTTATCATTTTTAAATGAATCACTTATTGATGTTACTTTAACTCCATCATATTCATATGGAATAACTAATGTTTCACTTATTCCTTTATATTCAGTTATTTCTAATGTATCATTAACTTTATTATATGAAAAACTTTCTATATTTTTTGTATATTTATCTTTTTCACTATCAGCTATCTTTTCATAATCAATTCCATTCTTTTTAGCGTATTCAAGAACATAATCATTATTGCTAAATTTAATTTTAATATCTCCATAATATTTTTCATTAGTAAGTGAGAATATCAAAGCAAGTGTTATTACAAATGAAATTGCTATAAAAATTATTTTTTTCTTCATATTACTCACCTACTTTCTTACCACAATATGGACAAAATGCTGCATCATTTGGTAACTTTTTACCACAACTACTACACACACTACCAGTCATATTATTACCACATTTAATACAAAATTTAGTACCACTAGCATTTTCATATCCACAATTACTGCATATTGTTGAATTATCATTTTTAGTAAAAGCACCAACTACATTTTTATTAACTGTATCACTTACTTTTGATGAAACACTGCTCATAACACCAAGTCCTACTCCCATATTAGTAAATTGACCAACTGCATTATTAGAAGCCATTTTATCAAGAACATTATATTGTCTTTCATCTTGATAACTATATCCTTCAGTTTCTCTTTTATGAGCTTTAGCTTCACTATCAATCTTTGTACTCTTAGCTTTAGTTTCTTCATCAATTAATGTTACTTTTTGTCTTAATTGAGCTTCTGCTACTGCGACACTTTGTTTAAAATATAATTCTTTAAATTCAAGATATTGTTTATCATCTTCAGGTTTCATAACAGTAGTTACAAAGAATTTTTCAAGTTCAATACCAAATTCTTCAAAATCATTAGAAAGTAAATTTTTAAGTTCTTCACTAAACTCATTTAAATGACTATCAATTTCAAATATACTTATTTCATTTTTATTAATAATTTTAGCAATATAAGATTTAACTTTAACAAGTATAAATGAACTAAAGAATTCATCAATATTTTCCCCGTCAAAATTATCTTTAATACCAACTAATTTTAATAATAGTTTTCTTGAATCAACTACATTAAATCTCATTTCTCCACAAGCACCTATTTGTATAGGAAACTTATATGTTGGTTCTAAAAACTCTATTTTACTACTAGTACCCCATCTTGATGATTTAATAGATTTATCTATAAAGTATACTTCACAATGAAATGGACTTTTACCACCTGTAGGTAAATTAATTAAATTTCTAAGTAGTGGTATGTTATTTGTTTCAAGTGTATATCTTCCTGAACCAAATAAATCTAATGCCTTTCCATCCTTATAAAGTATAGCTTCTTGTGATTCATGTACAATTAGTTGACTACTTGTATTAAAATCAGTTTTAGGATACTTCCATACAATATTTTCATCATCTTTCTCTTTCTTTATTATTTCAAATAAAGCCATAATATTCACCTTTCCTTTACTATATTATTCTTTCTCTAATATTTCAACATAATCTTTATTATCAAATTTACCACATATCCAACCTTTAACTTCAAATCTTGTTTCTATATTATACCATATTTCACATAATCCATTTGAATCCTTTCTACTATCAAGAACATCATATATTTCATCTTTTCTAACAATTCCTTTTTCATAACTATAAACATCATCATTACTTCTTATATTAATATGATCAACAATTACCTTAATTTGATCTATTGATGTATCTCTATCATTTGATTGATTGGGAAGTGGTGAAGTATTTATAATAACACTAATAATTCCTATTATAAATGGTAATATGTAGAAGAATATATTTAATATTTTTTTATCTTTTGGTATATAGTTTTCAGTAAATTCTTTATTGTTTTTTATTATTTCTTCTTTTTCTTCTTTAGTAACAACAAGTGGTATTTCTTTAATTCCCCAAGAAGGCTTCATAAATAATAGTGCAATATTAAGTAAAATTATAATATATGTAACAAATGTAGCTGCATTACCAAAGTTATGAAGTTTTAAAATAAATAATAATTCTAAAAACACATTAACTATATACATATATTTAGATATTTTATTTGATTTTCTACTAGCAAATCCTAGAAAAAATGCAATCGCAGTAATTATACTAACTAATAATTGATATGAATAAAAATTTTTACCTTCACTAACTATACCAAAAGTTTCTCCTAGATAATTATAATAGCCACCGCCGCCATCTACAGAGCACAAACATATCATACATACAGCCATCATAGCAGATAACACAAATGTAATTACGATATATGAAGTTGAACACTTATCTCTTTTTTCTAAAACATCATATCTTTTAGATAATTCTTCTTGTTTTTCTCTTTCTTCTTCAAGCATCATTTGTTTGAATTTCTGATACATATCACTATCTATATCAGTAGATTTCTTATTAATGATTTTTCCTACTGCTGTAATTAAATCTTGCATAGAACCAACTTTATCTATGCATAGTGCTTGTAACATTGAAAACTCTTCTGGTAATTCATAAGCATCCATCTTACTATAAACTGGAATCAATACTTTTTTCTTTTTATTTTTTATTAAGTCTAAGTATCTACTCCACTCATTTTTAACCCATACTGAATTTAAATTATCAGCATTAGTGCCTACCACTAACATAACTTTTGAACTATTAAGTGCTGAAAAGATATATGGTTCATATTCTTCACCAAGTTTATCAGCAAGAGTAATTCTAGCAAAGAAAACTTTATAATTTAAATCAGTTAATTTATTATATATATCCTGAGCAATAACACTATCGGGAGTTCTATCTCCATTTTTATCTCCTTCTTTATAACAAATAAAGATATCATAATTTTCTTCATTATTAGAAATTTCAAGTGCTTTCTTTTGAATATTACTAATAGTTTTTGCTTCTTCTTTATATATATTTAACGCTTCTCCATAAGCTTTACTAATTATTATTTTATAATCAGGATCAGTTAAAACAGATTCATACTTTGTTCTATGACAAGTAATCATTTTCTTCTTAGTTTTAGGATCATCTACATATTCAACACCATATCTACAAAGTATTAGTCCCCAATGAGCTTCTAACTGATTTTCATCTATTTCAAGTATAGTTTCATATACACCATATGCTTTATCAAATTCATTTGATAGTCTTAAATTATTAGCTCTATTATATAAATTTAAAAGTTTTTCATTATCAACGCTTGGTAGAGTCATAGTACTTTTACAATATAAACATTTACCTATATTACTACCTTCAACTACTTCTATATCTCCACCACACATCTTACATTTAAAAACCATTGTTACTGCCTCCATGCTAAACATATTTTACCATAGATACATTTATACTTCAATTATAACTAAATGAAATTTTACTATTTATGTTGATTTTTTCTCTCTTCTAATATTGTATCCATTAACTCATCAAATCCATAAAACATATCTTCTGCTATCCACATTAAATCTTCTTTTTGATAATCTATACACTCATACATAAAATCACTTAAATCAGCACAGCTATATTTATATACATTTTTATAATTAAATACTGTCCTACTAAATAACCTAAATACTTTTTAGCTTCCCTCTTTATCTCTTTATCACTACATATATTAATAATAGTACATAAAGAACAAATAGTCTTTTGAAATAAACTTCTTATTTTCATAACACATCACTACAATTATAATAACACATAATTGTATTCTTATCTTTATTAACTTATAATAAACCTAAGAGGTAACATATGAAAGCATATTTAGATATTGAAAACTCAAGAACTCAAAAAGTAATAACAATATGTGTTAATATAATTAAATACAAAGTAGACAATGAAATAATATTTGATATATCACCTTTAAATAATAAAGAATTAAAATTACTAGAAAATGCTATAAATGAAAAACTAACATACACAGACATAGAAATGTTTTTTATTGATAATAACAAAACACCTGATTTTGGCCCTGATTACAGCTATAAAATCATTGACAATAAATTAATACTTACAAGGATTACTAAAAAGAAGGCTGAAAAAATAAAAGATGAACTTAAAAACGAAGACTGGACACTAAACTATGAAGAAGACTTTAATATCATTGGGAAAAACTTTCTAAAAACAAACTACAACTATTTACTAATTTATAAAGATAATGAATTCAAATCAAAATATTATAAAAACAAACCAAAAGATTCAATATTTATGGACTTATTTTTTAATAAAAACTATAAAATGATAGCTCTATTCAAAAGAAAAGAAACAAACTCTAAAAATATAAGAGATAATCTAGAATATATAAACTCTTACTTTGAAGAATAAATGGAATGACAAAGCATTCCATTTTTATTTATATTTTTCTCCTAATAATGTACCATCAACTTTATAAAGACCTATCCCATCTATAGAAGGAAGTATTTTTAAATATCTATCTAATAAGTCATCTATTGATACAAAAGCAGGTATTTCACATAATTCATCTATTGGCTCATAAGGAGCAAAATCTTCCATAAAAAGTTCAAGCGTAGGACTATACATTCCAAGTTTATAAGAACCATCCTTGTAATAATATACAATTCTATAACCATCTTTAGCTTCCACAAAATTATAATCATATATTAATTCATCAACATATACTTCTCTATCATCTACTTTTGATACATTACTTCTAACAAGCTTTTCTATGCATGTACCATCAACTCTATATATTGCTACTCCCAAAGCTTTATCATTTATCAATAAAAATCTATTTAATAAATCATTTATATTAGTAAATTTATAATTATCAAATTTTAATGCAAAATCTTCTATATTCTTAGCATAATATCCTCTTTGAGGAACTTCGTGGTAAATATCATATATATATACAATTCTATAGCCTTCGTCATATATTACATTTTTTTCATATCTACATAATTCACTTTTGTCTATTTTCATTAACTACTCCTTTAATTTAAAAATAATAATCACATAATCTTAATACCATTTGTAAAAAACTTTTTGCTTTTTGATATTACCTTCATTGCAGTTTCACAATATTCATCATCCGAAATATCTAAGCCATAATAAAACCTATCATCTAATTCTTTAAAAACCGAAAAATCATATTTAGATAGAATAAATATTTTATCAATCATAGTAAAATATGTTTTTAAAGGTGAACTAACCATCCTTCCATTATAATGATACCCCCTAATATTTCTTTTTAAAATTTCAAAATCAAATAATTCTACTAAGTTATTTACAGTACTCTTTATATAGAGCAACAAAGAGGAAATCTCTAATATTGATTTAATTTCTGCAAATCTTTCAGCAGGAGCACATTCATATAATTTATCATCGTATATAACATCACAACTATTTATTTGTGAATCTCTAATAATGTTAGAATCAAAATTATCAGCATTAATATATTTTTGCTGAATAGCATGTTCAACCTCATGAAAAATAACTTGAATAATTCTTAAATTTATATATAATATCTTTTCAAAATCATCCAAAACTAATATTTCACTATTTATATCTACTATCATTTTTTTTAAAACATTTTCAAAAAGAAAAATTTCCTTTTTATTAATAGAATAAGAAGCAAGAATATTGCTTCCTATTCTATGGATTTCTATATTGCTTATATAATCATTTAATTGCTTATCTATAATTATAAACTCAATAATTCTATAAATGTCATAAATATTAATAATTTGATGCGCCTTAGATTTATCAAAAACAATTTTTAAAATACCTTCCATACATTTATATCTTTTTAATGTGCTATATAACCAATAATTATTTTTTTAATTTTAAAATCATTTGTTCTTTTTGTTTAGAATTTATTAAATCTATTTCTTCCTCAGTAAATAATATAGAATTTGAATATTTAAGCCAAGGATTATACCAAGGTCTTCCATATGATTTTTCGTCTTCTGGTTCTCTTCCAGGTCTAGGATCATTTACATTATCATGACCATGACCTTTTGTCCAATCGCCTTCTGTTGGAGTATATATATCACCCTTTTCTACATCAATATATACATCAATACCATCATCATTCATACACTCTGCTGACTCTAAATAATCAGCATATGCTTGACAATCTCCATTAAAATCATCCAAAGTTTTTCTAGCCATTAATTCATCTCCCTTACTTTTTTTGATAATAACACATTAAAACTCCTTTCACCAATTAAATTAATAATATCAAACAATATTTTCTCCTAATAAAATAATAAATTAAAAATAAGTAAAAATCAAGTTAACAAATAATTAATCTTAAGTTCTAATTACAAATATGCTTGAATAAATAATAATACAAAAAAGAAAATGCATTAAGCATTTTCTTTTTCATCATTCTCTTTTTCTGGTTCAGCCATTGCATCTACAACATCTTCATTTTTATCATCAGATAAGAATTTTTCTTCTAGTACTTCAGCAGCATCATCATCTAAAAGTTCATTCTTTAGGATAACTTCAATATTATTATATTGTTTAGCTCCTGTACCAGCAGGAATTAATTTACCTAAGATAACGTTTTCTTTAAGTCCATGTAACATATCCATCTTACCACGAGTAGCAGCATCTGTTAAGATTCTTGTAGTTTCTTGGAATGATGCAGCTGATAAGAATGAATCTGTTTCTAATGAAGCTTTAGTTATACCTAACATAATTGGTTTTCCAGTAGCTGGAACTCCACCTGATAAGATAACTGGTTTATTGATTTCAGCAAATTCTCTTAGAGGAACTGTAAGTCCTTCAATTAAGTTTGTATCTCCTGGATCAACAACTTTAATCTTAGTAATCATTCTTCTAACAACTGTTTCAACATGTTTATCTGAAACATCAACACCTTGACTCTTATAAACTTTTTGAATTTCTTTTAAGATGTAACCTTGTACTGTAGTAGGGTCAGTAACAGCTAGTAATTCTTTTGGAGAAATACTTCCTTCTGTTAGTGGATCTCCAGCATTTACAACGTCACCCTTTTCAACTCTAAGTTTAGCATTGTATTGAGTAACATGTTCACGAGTTTCAACATCGTTAGTAATATATATTTTAAATCTATTATTCTTATCATCAGTAATCTTAGTAATCTTACCATTGATTTCAGCGATAGTAGCTTTAGCTTTAGGAATACGAGCTTCGAAAAGTTCTTCAACTCTTGGAAGACCTTGAGTGATATCTGCAGCTGATGCAACACCACCTGTATGGAATGTACGCATTGTTAATTGTGTACCTGGCTCACCGATTGATTGAGCAGCCATAATACCAGTTGCTTCACCTACTTCTACTAAGTTACCAGTAGCAAGGTTAAGTCCATAACATTTTTGACATACACCATTAGTACACTTACATGTAAGTACACTTCTGATTTCCATCTTAGTAATTCCAGCTTTTTCTATCTTATCAGCAATCTTTTCAGTAATTAATGCACCCTTATCAACTAATACTTCTTTAGTTTCAGGATTTAATACTTTTTGATTTGAGAAACGACCTGTTATTCTATCTTTAAAGCTTTCAATAACAGCTCCACTCTTTTCATCAGTGAATGCTTCAACTTCAATACCTTGAATAGTTCCACAATCTTCTTCACGTACAATTATATCTTGTACAACATCAACTAAACGTCTTGTTAAGTAACCTGCATCTGCAGTCTTAAGAGCTGTATCGGCAGTTCCTTTTCTAGATCCATGTGTTGATAAGAAGAATTCTTGAACGTCTAATCCTTCACGGAATGAAGCTAAGATTGGAATTTCTACTTGACCACCATCTGGTTTAGCCATAATACCACGCATACCAGCAAGTTGTCCTAATTGGTTTGCAGAACCTCTGGCTCCAGAGTTAATAATCATTGATAATGGATTTTCTACATCTTGTTTTAGTAATTCACCTAATTTACCCTGAACATTATTTGTAGCATCTGTCCATAATTTAATAACTTTATTATGTCTTTCTTCATCAGTTATAAGACCACGTTTAAATTGTTTATTGATTTTTTCAATTGTTGCATTTGTTTCTTCTATAATAGCTTCTTTTTCATGGTTAACTGGTATATCAGAAAGTGAAATTGTTATACCAGATTTAGTACTATATTTAAATCCTAAATCTTTTAATTTATCTAAGAAAATTGATGTTTCTGTAGTTTTATATCTCTTAAATATTTGAGCAATTATTTTTCCTAAATCTTTTTTAATTAAAGCAGGAATTAATGGTAATTTAGCAACTTCTTCTGGAAGATTCTTACCTTTTTCAATAAAGAATTTATCTGGAGTCATAACTTCAATATTTTCTTTACTTCCTTCATTAATATAAGGATAAGTATCTGGGAATATTTCATTGAATATTATTTTACCAGCAGTAGTTACTATATATTTATTTTTTTGTTCATCTGTCCAAACTTTATGTTTAAATTCCTTAGTTGGAATACATACTCTAGTATGAAGAGTAATATCACGTCTTTCATAAGCCATTAATACTTCATTTGGATCTTTATATGCTTTACCTTCATTAGGTTCACCAGCAAGTTCTAATGTTAGATAATAGTTACCTAATACCATATCTTGAGATGGTGTAACGATTGGTTTTCCATCTTTTGGATCAAGTATATTATTAGCACCTAACATTAATAATCTAGCTTCAGCTTGAGCTTCTTCACTAATTGGAATATGAATAGCCATTTGATCACCATCGAAGTCAGCATTGAATCCACTACAAACTAGTGGGTGTAATCTTAATGCTTTACCACTAACTAAGATTGGTTCGAATGCTTGAATAGAAAGTCTATGTAGTGTTGGAGCACGGTTTAATAATACTGGATGTTCACGAATAACATCTTCTACTACATCCCATACTCTTTCATCTTGTACATCTATTATCTTCTTAGCAGCTTTAATATTATGAGCTATTCCTCTTTCAACTAATTGTTGCATAACATATGGTTTGAATAATTCAAGAGCCATATCTTTAGGTACACCACATTGATACATTTTAAGACTAGGTCCTACTACGATAACTGAACGACCACTATAGTCAACACGTTTACCTAATAGGTTTTGTCTAAATCTACCTTGTTTACCTTTTAACATTGATGATAATGATTTAAGTGGTCTATTTCCTACACCAGAAACACTTCTACCACGTCTTCCATTATCAATTAAAGCATCTACTGCTTCTTGAAGCATACGTTTTTCATTTTGAACAATGATTGTTGGAGCTTCAAGTTCTAATAATTTTTTAAGACGATTATTTCTATTAATAATTCTTCTATATAAATCATTTAAATCTGAAGTAGCAAATCTTCCACCTGGAAGTTGAATCATAGGTCTTAGATCTGGTGGTATTACTGGAAGTACATCTAGTATCATCCATTCAGGTCTTTGACCACTTTCAAGGAATGAATTTAAGCAATCTAATCTCTTAACTAATCTAATTTTCTTTTGTCCTTGAGCTTTTTCTACTTCTTTCTTTAATTCTTCTACTTCTTTTTCAAGATCAACTTCAGTAAGTAATTGTTTAATTGCTTCAGCACCCATACCTACTTTGAATTCATCACCATATTTTTCATAATATGCTCTGTATTCTTTATCAGATAATGTTTGCTTTTTAGCAAGAGGTGCAATTCCTGGATCAAGTACTATATAACTAACAAAATATAATACTTCTTCTAACTCACGAGGACTAATATCAAGTACAAGTCCCATTTTAGGAGGTACACCCTTTGCATACCAAATGTGGCTAACAGGACTAGCAAGTTCAATATGTCCCATTCTTTCTCTACGTACTTTAGCACGTGTTACTTCTACACCACATCTATCACAAATAACATTTTTATATCTTAATCTTTTATATTTTTTACAACTACATTCAAAGTCTTTAGTTGGACCGAATATCTTTTCACAGAAAAGTCCATCTCTTTCAGGGTTTAAAGTTCTGTAGTTAATAGTTTCTGGTTTCTTTACTTCACCATAAGACCATTCACGAATCTTTTCAGGAGAAGCAATACCAATACGAATTCCATCAAATTCATTAACTTCCATCATTATTCTTCACCCCTTTCGTAAGCATCATCTTGATAGTCATCAAGACCATACTCTTCTTCATATTCAAGATCTTCATCAGTTGGTTCTAAATCTTCATCCTCATCTTCATCTTGAACATCTTCATAATTAGATTCATCTGTATTATCACTTTCAGTATCTTCTACTTTACTAATTTCTTCGATTGATACTGGAGTGTCTTCTTTATCTTCATCATCTTCAAGTTCTTTAACATCTTTTAGTGATCCATCTTTATTAACTATTTGAATATCTAAACCTAATGCTTGGAATTCTTTAATTAATACTCTAAATGATTCAGGAACACCTGGTGTTGGGATTGGTTTACCTTTAACTAATGCTTCATATACTCTAACTCTTCCAACTACATCATCTGATTTAATTGTAAGAACTTCTTGTAAGATATGAGCAGCACCATAAGCATATAATGCCCAAACTTCCATTTCTCCGAATCTTTGACCACCAAATTGAGCTTTACCACCTAAAGGTTGTTGTGTAACCATACTATAAGGTCCTGTAGCACGAGCATGAATCTTATCATCAACCATGTGTACAAGTCTTATCATGTACATAACACCAACAGATACTCTCTTATCGAATCTTTCACCAGTACGTCCATCATATAACCAAGTCTTATAGTCAGGGTCAAGTCCAGCTTCTGCTACTTCTTCTTGAATATCTTTTTCAGTAGCACTATCGAATATTGGTGTAGCATAATGAACACCTAATTTCTTACCAGCCATACCTAAGTGTAACTCTAAGATTTGTCCTAAGTTCATACGAGAAGGAACACCTAATGGGTTTAAGATTACATCTACTGGAGTACCATCTGGTAAATATGGCATATCTTCTGAAGGAAGAATTAATGAACAAACACCTTTATTTCCGTGACGTCCAGCCATCTTATCTCCAACTTGAATCTTTCTCTTCTTAACTATATATACACGAACTACTTTTGAAACTCCAGCAGGAAGTTCATCAGAGTTTTCTTTAGTGAATATTTGTACATCATGTACAATTCCTGAACATCCATGACTAACACGAAGTGATGTATCACGAACTTCACGAGTCTTTTCACCAAATATTGCATGTAATAATTTTTCTTCACTTGATAATTCTTGCATTCCTTTAGGAGTAACTTTACCAACAAGAATATCATTTTCTTTTATTTCAGTACCAATTCTTACTATACCATTTTCATCTAAATTCTTACGAGCATCTTCACTAATATTTGGAATATCTCTTGTGAATTCTTCTGGTCCAAGTTTAGTATCACGGCACTCTATTTCTTTCATTTCAATGTGAATTGATGTAAGAACATCATCACGAACTATTCTTTCATTTAAAATAACTGCATCTTCATAGTTATAACCATTATAAGTCATGAATGCTACAACTAAGTTTTTACCTAAACCAATTTCTCCTTTATCAGTAGAAGGTCCATCAGCAATTATTTCTCCTTTATGAACTTGTTCACCTTTCTTAACAATTGGTCTTTGATTATAACAAGTTTCATTATTACTTCTTTGATAACTAACTAGTTCATAAGTATGTTTTTCTTCTAAACCTTTAACTATAATCTTTTTAGCATCAACGTATTCTACTACACCATCTAAGTCACATACTACTGAGCAACCAGAATCACGAGCTATAGCAGCTTCTACTCCAGTTCCTACAATAGGAGCTTCTGTAATCATTAGTGGTACAGCTTGTCTTTGCATGTTTGCACCCATTAGTGTACGGTTAGCATCATCATGTTCCATAAATGGAATCATACTTGTTGTAACAGATACAATTTGTGATGGTGAAACATCTATATAATCTACCTTCTCACGAGGAACGATCATATTATCTTTATTATATCTAACCGGAACTGTTTCAGAACTTATATATCCATTATCATCAACATCAATTGTTGCTTGACTAATGTAATAATCTTCTTCTTCATCAGCAGTCATATATACTATTTCATCAGTTATTTTATTATCAATAACTTTTCTATATGGAGTCATTATAAATCCATATTCATTAATTCTAGCATAACTAGCAAGTGATGTAATAAGTCCAATGTTTTGACCTTCTGGAGTCTCGATAGGACAAATTCTACCATAGTGAGATGGGTTAACATCACGAACTTCCATACCAGCTCTATCTCTTGATAAACCACCTGGACCTAAAGCACTAAGTCTACGTTTATCATTTAATTCTGATAATGGGTTTATTTGATCCATAAATTTAGAAAGTTGACTGCTACCAAAGAATTCTTTTAAAGAAGCAGTAACTGGTCTAATATTAATTAATGATTTTGGAGTAACAGCATCAATCTCTTGAGTAGACATCTTATCTCTAATTTGTCTTTCCATACGTGCTATACCAATTCTAAATTGATTTTGAATTAATTCTCCAACTTGTCTTACACGTCTATTTCCTAAGTGATCTATTTCATCATACTTACCAACACCATATAATAAACATATATAATATGAAAGTGATGCATAAACATCAGATATAGTTAATCTCTTAGTATCAATAGTTTGATCATTACCTATAATCTTAATAACTTTTTCATCTTCATCATTAGAATATACAAGAACTTCTTGAATCTTATTGTATGTATCTAATTCTTCATTAATAGTTACTTCTTTTACTCCATATCCATTTTCAAAATATGGTTTGATAGTCTCAAGAATATCTTTAGTAATTAATGTTCCTTTTTTAACAATAACTTCTCCATCTATTTCAATATCTTGAGCTATTTTAGCATTAAGAAGTCTATCTAATACATTAAGTTTCTTATTGAATTTATATCTACCAACTTTACCTAAATCATATCTAAATTTATCAAAGAATCTAACAATTAATTGGTTTTTAGCTGAATCTAATGTAGCTGGTTCACCTGGTCTTAATTTTTCATAAATTTCAATTAATGCTTCATCAGTATTCTTAGTAGAATCTTTTTCTAAAGTATTAATTAAATATTCATCTTGACCAAACAATTCTAATATTTCATCGTCGCTTGAAAGACCTAAAGCTCTTAATAATGTAGTAACAGGAACTTTACGAGTTCTATCTATTCTTACATATAAGATTCCTCTAGCATCAAGTTCATATTCAAGCCAAGTACCTTTATTAGGTCTAACTTCACTTGTAATGATATTTCTACCACTCTTATCTACTTCATTCTTGTAATAACAAGATGGTCCCATAACAAGTTGTGAGTTGATAACTCTCTCTGCTCCATTAATTATGAATGAACCAGTATCAGTCATTAAAGGCATATCACCTAAGAATACTTCTTGTTCCTTAACTTCACCAGTCTCATTAATAAATAATCTAGCTTTCACTTTTAAAGGTGCAGAATATGTAACTTTTCTTTCACGACTCTCTTTAACAGAATATTTAGGCTCATCAAAATAATAATCACCAAATTCTAATGATAATGAACCAGAAAAACTTTCAACAGGAAAAATATCTTCAAATACTTCCTTGATTCCTTCCTTTAAAAATAAGTCAAATGAACTTTTCTGAATTTCTAACAAATTAGAAAGTCCTAGCGTACTACGCTTTGTTGAGAAACTTCTTCTTTCTCTATGGTCACCAAATTTTACTGTTTTGTATGCCACTTTTTCACCCCAATCCTAAATTTTTAAAGAACACAAATTTTAAAAATAAAACAAATGTACTGCAATATAAAATTTTACCACACTCTATTTCAATAAGTCAATTACTTTTTATGAAAAATGTCAAGCAATTTTATATTATTTTACTTTAAATATAAAGTATCCTTTATCTTTGTTTATTATTTCTACTTTTCTTTGCTCTTCAAGAATCTTCTTTATTGATAAAGCACCTTGATCCTTACGCATAACGAAATATAATGTTCCGTCTACATCTAAATGATCAAAAGCACCTTCTAATATTTCTAATAATTTATTTTTACCTACTCTAATTGGTGGATTAGTAATGATTACATTGTATTTATTTTTAATATTTTGATATGCATCACTTATAAATGCACTTCCATCAAACTTAGGATAACGTTTAATATTTCTATTTGCTAAATGTAAAGCTCTTTTATTAACATCAATCATATCTACATATGAATCTGTAAGAACACTTATTACTATTCCTATAAATCCATAACCACAGCCAACATCTAACACATTTGCGTTAGTTATATTTTCTTTTAGATATGTTTCTAATAATAATTTGCTCCCATAATCGACATTCTTTTTACTAAACACACCATTATCGCTATAAAACGTGAAAAAAGAAGAATCATATTTATAACTTAATTCTCTAATTTCACTCTTTAAGTTCATATCATTTTCAAAATAATGACTCATATAATTCTCCTTCTCTTATATACGCAAAAAAGCCTTTATACAAGGCTCATAGTTAAATTAAGCTAATTCTACAGTAGCGCCAGCTTCTTCTAATTTAGCTTTTAATTCTTCAGCTTCACTAGCAGGAATTCCTTCTTTAACATTTCCACCAGCATCAGCGATATCTTTAGCTTCTTTAAGACCTAATCCAGTAACTTCTCTAATTACTTTAATAACTTGTAATTTTTGAGCACCAGCAGCTTTTAATACTACAGTCTTAACTCCACTTCCTGCATTGTCCTCTTGAGCCTCAGCTGGAGCAGCAGCAACAGCAACAGCACTAGGATCAACACCAAATTCTTCTTTCATCATATCAACTAATTCTTTAACTTCAAGAATAGTTTTTTCTTTTAAAGCTTCAATAATATCTTTGTTTTCAATCTTTGCCATATTAATTATTTCCTCCTTCTTCTAACTTTTCAGCATATAGATTTAATCCAATACTTAAATTTCTTACATGTTCCATTAAGCCACCAGCAAACATTGTAAGTAATCCTTCCATACTTGGAATAGTTGCATATTCAGCAATAACTTTGCTATCAGCAATTTCTGAATCAATATATCCTACTCTAACTTCTAGAGCTGGATGTTCTTTAGCAAACTTACTAACAACCTTGATTGGTTCAATAATAGAATCAGCAAAAAGATAAGCATTAGGTCCTTCCATGTAATCATTTAATTTAATATTCTTTTTAGTTAACGCTAAATTCATAAGAGTATTTTTATAAATTTTTACATCAGAATTAACTTCTTTCAAACTTCTTCTTAACTCTGCAAATTCACTAACTGTTAAACCTTGATAATTTAATAACAAGAATGTTTTAGAATTATCTAATTTTTCAGTTATTTCTTTTACAACAGCTTCTTTTTGTTTAAGAATCTCTTTACTTGCCATATAGTCTCCTTTCATAAATTAAAAAGTTTCCTCATGACAAGGAAACTTGTAATAATCGTCATTATTAATGTTTCCTCGGTAAGATTTACGCATCAAGCACTTACTGTCTTTGGTCACTTCACGAATTAGATTATACAATATTATTTTCTTAATGTAAAGTATTTTTTTAAAAAAAGCAAAAGAAAGTAAATTACTTTACTTTCTAGCTATTATTACTTCTATCTTAGTAGTTCTAGATGAATAAGATAGTTTTAAGTCACTACCAGTTACCATTACTGGAACTTCATAAGTACCTGGTTCTAAATCTGATAAGTCAACGTATGCCTTAATATCTTTAGAATCTAATTTATCAAGTACTGATTTAACACCTTTAACTACTACATTTACTTTAGTATCACTAGCGTTCTTAGCAAGTGGTTTATATTTAGTTGTATCTAAGTGTTCAAATACTATTGGAATATCTTTAAATTCTTTAGATGTCTCACCTTCCATCTTAACTTTAATAGTTACCGCTGTATCAGACATTGATCTAACTCCAGTAGGCTTAACTATAGTTTCTTGGAAAGTCTTATCTTTACTTAATCCATTTACATCTATTTCAACTTCAATTTCACTTATTTCTTTAAGTACATCTTCTTCACCATATAATGTAATATTATTAACATTTGATGTTATTGAACTAATAGCACTACCACTAGCAACATCTCCGACTGGAACAATTTTAACTGGAACAGTCTTACTTGGACTAGATATCTCAACAGTAGCAGTAATAGTACCAGGAACTATTTCTATATCTTTAATTTCAGTACCTTTTTCATCATAAGCTATCAACTTAACATTTTCTAAAGTATAAGTTCCAGCACTACTAGCATTTAATGCATTAACATCAACTAAAGCTTTAACACTAGCAACCTTCTCTAATTTCTCTTTATATGATTTAATAATTACTTCATCTCTATCAAGCTTAATAGAACTAATTACTAAAGTACTACCAAGTTTATCTTTATTTAATACATCAGTTGTAACTGTACGAGAAGCACTAACTTTAGGATATATAACAATTGTTGCTCTTGAAGGGTCTATTTTATAATCTAATTTTTTAATTGGATTGTTATATTTAATATTAACTTTATGAGTACCAGCAGATAATCCGGTTAAATCTAAACTTAATTTATGATCTCCTAACTGTTCTGCTAAATATAAATCACTCTTTCTACCCATAAGCACTATATCAGCAGTTTCAGGAATACCTTCAACTACATAAGCTTCTTCATTGTATTCAGCAACTACTGGTTGATTAGATAAAACTATTGCTTCAGTTTCAACTAAATTTATTACTTTTCTATCTACTGCAAAGAACATTGCAAATGCACATATAAGTGACACATATATTAACGTATTAGGTTTATTTAAAAATTTCTCCAAGTTTCCATTTCTATTACTAAGTTTATCGCTTATATAGTAAACTGCCTTAGATAAAGGAGTTACAAGTAATACATCTATAATTCTATATAATACTTTAAATATTCTAGTGAAGAATTTTCCTATTTTCTTAAATATTTTTTTCATTATCTTCACCTTCACTTTCTGTTGTATCAGCTTCATAGAATGTCTCTTTCTTAGGTTGTAATTCTTCTAATAATAACATTCTAGCGTCATCTAAAGATAAATTATAATTTAAGTCACTTGATATAGCAATTGATATTCTACCAGTTTCTTCACTAACTATTACTGAAATACAATCTGATATTTCACTAATTCCAAGAGCAGCTCTATGACGAGTACCAAGTCTCTTTGATATATTAGGATTTGAACTAGTTGGGAACACACTACCAGCACAAGTTATCTTATCACCTTGAATTATAACGCCACCATCATGAAGTGGATTATTTTTCCAGAATATTGATATTAATAACTCACTTGTTATATCAGCATACAACTTAGTAGCCGGTTCTATATATTGAGCTAAACTATAGTCTCTTTCTATTACTATTAAAGCACCAATCTTATTCTTCTTTAAATAATCAAGTGCATTTATAATCTCATATACAACCTTTTCTCTCTCATCAACAGTTAAAGTCTTATGTCTACCAAGCAATTGACTTCTACCAATACTTTCAAGAGCATTTCTAATCTCAGGTTGAAATATAATTATCAAAGCAAGAGGTCCCCAAGATATAACATATTCTAATATTATACCTACTGTATTTAAATCTAAAAAGTCACTCAATAACTTCAATAATACTATTATTAGAACACCTTTAAATATTAATGTTAATTTAAAATTATTTCTAGAATATTTAAGCAACTCATAAAACATAAACCATACTATGGCAATATCCAATATTTTAGCAGCTAATTTTAATATTGTTGTATATATCATTTTTATATACCTCCATCTATTAAAATATTATACACTAATTATTAATCTATTTCCATATATTTAAAATATGTTTACAAAATAAAAACATTTATTATTCTTTATGATAAAATATAACTATGAATAAAAACGAATTAAGAAAAAAATACAAATTAATAAGAAAAAATATATCAAATAAAAAAGAACAGGATAACCTTATCTATAATAAGATAATAAAAAATAAACATATATTAAATTGTTCTACTCTTTTGCTATATGTATCTTTTAATTCTGAAGTTGACACTCTAAAAATAATAGAATATTTCTTAAATAATAAAAGAATAGCTGTTCCAAAAATAGAAAACAATATAATAAACTTCTACTACATAAATTCTTTAAATGATTTAAAAGTTGGTTTATTTGGTATATTAGAACCAACTACACAAGAAAAAGTAAATAATTATGAAAATACTACTTGCATAGTACCAGGAATATGTTTTGACAAAAATAATTATAGAATTGGATATGGAAAAGGTTTTTATGATAAATTTTTATCAAATAAAAATATTTATACTATAGGTATTTGTTACAAAGAAACTTTGATAAATAAAATACCAATAGATAAATATGATATTTCTCTTAATGAAATAATAAGTACAAAATAAATATAAAAAAAAGCAACATATCAATAGTTGCTCATTTATTTTGTACTAATAGTTTAATTGCTGTTTTCTCTTTACCATCTATTATTACATCATAGAAAGCAGGAGTACATATTAAATTCATACCAAGTGGTGCAACAAAACCTCTAGCAATAGAAATTGCCTTAATAGCTTGATTCACTGCTCCTGCTCCTACAGTTTGTATTTCTACATCTGTACAACCTTCTCTAAATGAATTCGCAATACTTCCCGCAACTTTTTGAGAAATACTTTTACTTGAAACTTTTATTATATCCATTTCTTTCACCTCAATAATTTATATGTTTTAAAACAAAAAAAATACTAAAGATTTATTCTTTAATATTCTTTTTAATTTTTTTTCTTTTAATTTCCTTTAAAACAATTTTCTTTTTCTTATTATCTTTCTTATCTTCAATACCACATATACAACATAATTTTTTATCTAATTTAGGATTCTTGATTAAAACCATAAATAAAATTTCTAATAGATTAATTAACCCAAACGAAATAAAATAATAACCTAATATAAGACTAGCAGCAGCATATCTAGTAATTAATGGATCTAATGCTAAAATACCAATTAATACTATTAATATTGTACTAATCATTTTAGGATAAAAATTAATATCTTTTCTTTTTGCTAGTTTAGACACATGATAAAGTTTATTTAATACAATAGATATTGAATATATAATTATAGAACAGCTCATTATAAGTGAATCGTTACCATAAAATTGATTAGTTAATACATAAGTAGCAACCATAACATTTATTAAAGCAAAAAATAAATATTCATAATCATCAACTCTTCTATTTAAGAAATATGCAACAATTGAAAAGAATCCAAACATAAAAAATAATACTGGAGCATACTCAATAGGATTTAACATATTAACTTCTGGAAAATCAATTAAAATATATCCAATTGCAGCATAAATTGTATACAACATTATATCAATACCTAAAAAAACTTTTTCAGATTCTTTAATAATTATCTTTTTCATAATACACCTACTTATTCTAAAATAATTCTATATCATTTAAAGACACATGTCAATCCAGAAAAAAAGAATAGACTTTTTTCTATTCTTCATCTCTTTCTTCTTTATCTCTATATCCAAAGAAATTATATTTTTCATCAAAGAATACATATATAATTTTAAGAAGAGCAACTACTGGAGTAGCAATTACCATTCCAAAAATACCAAACATATACTCAAATATCATCAATGATAAAATAATTGTTATTGGACTTAAATTAAGTTTTTTACTCATTACTAATGGTTGAAGTACATTACCATCTATAGTTTGGACTATTGCTATAAATACAAGAGTTAAAATACCTATTAATGGACTTTGTGTAAATCCAATAGCACCAGCAACAGCAGCTCCCATATAAGGACCAATATATGGTATCAAATTAGTAATAACACATACAATTGCTACAAGCACTGGAGCATTTAAACCTATTATAGAGAATCCTATTAATGAAGTTACAAATAATAATAATGATAACCATAAAGTACCACTCACAAATGAGAATAATGAATCATCTAATTGTTCCATTAAATATTTAACTTCTTTTCTAGATTTCTTAGGAAATAAATTTATAAATCCTTCACTTACTTTATTAAAGTCAAATAATATATAGAAACCTAAGATTAAACTTAATGCTATTTTACCAATACTACTTGCTAGAGAAGATACAACATTCATAGCAATCTCTGGTATATTAGTTTGAACATCACGAGCAAACATTTCTATTTTAGCTAAGAAAGATGCTTTAATACCATCTAAATTTTCAAGACTTAAATTTGATAATTTGATAAATACGTTATCAATCCATCCTTTAACATCTTCAACCATCGCAGGTACAGCAGACACCATCTCAGATATTTGAGTTCCAAGTGATGGAATAGTAAACGCAAATAAAGCATATAAAACAGTTATTAATAATAAGTATGCTATTACTACACTAAGACCTCTTTTAATACCCTTCTTAGTTAACTTTTCTACTAATGGATTTAAAAGCCAAGCAATAAACCATCCAATAAATAATGGAGATATTATTGATAATATTTTTCCAAAGAATGTAAGAATATGCCACTCTTTAAAAATAAGACCAAGTACATATACTAACAATATAACAAAAAGTATATACATAATTTTAAGTATTTTATTACCAGTTCCAACTAATTCATTAATTTTTTTAGAATTAACTTTTTTATCTTCACTTTTCTTTAATTTATCAATCATTCTTTTCCACTCCTATCATCATAATAATATCACACTTTTTATTAAAAAAATAGTTCAATTTTAGAACTATTTTCCTTCTGATAATGTTTTTGACATCTTTTGCATATAATTCATGATATCTTTCTCATATTTTTTATAAACTAGACATGCACCAATACCTGAAGCAAAAGAAATCATATTTCCTAAAGTCTTAATAATATCACGCTCCTTTGATATTATTATTTATTATTTCTAAAATTTTATACGTATTTTAAATAAGTATTTCTATTAGCTCCATAATTAGTACTTACACTTTTATTTAGTGAATCTATACTACCAAGTATTATTAGTGAACTCTTAGCACGTGTAACTGCTGTATATATTAGTTTATTATAAAACATTCTATTGAAACTACGAGCAAGTATTATTACAACATTAGCATATTCACTTCCTTGACTTTTATGAATACTAACCGCATAAGCAAGATTAAATTTATCAAATTCTCCACTCTTATATTCTACTATATTTCCTGAATAATCTATTTCAACTACCATCTTTTTATCAAGATAATATATGTCTCTAATATATCCAATATCTCCATTGTATACATTATTATCAACATCATTTACTAACTGTATTACTTTATCATTAATTCTATAGTATTTATCCCCGATAATAAATTTTTCAGCATCAGGATTAAATATACTAGCCATCATACTATTTAAGCTATCTATTCCATTAAGTCCTTTATACATAGGCGCAAGCACTTGAAAGTTTTCACTATGAATACCCTTTTCTACAGCTTTATTAACTATTTCACTAAGATATTTCTTAATGTCATCATCACTACTTTCAATAAATTTAAAATCACTATAGTTAGTTGGAAACTTATCAAAATGTTTTCTATTCTTTATATCATTTGCTAAATATGTTATATAACTTCCTTCCTTAACTCTATAAATAGTATTTAAATACTTATTTTTAATAGTGCTTATATGTAATAAATCATTAAGTAAATCTCCTGGACCTATAGATGGTAATTGATTTGCATCTCCTACTAATATCAATTTAACATTAAGCTTAAGCCCCTTTAATAAACTTGAAAACAAGAATATATCTATCATAGAACTCTCATCTACTATTACAACCTTCTCACTAGATTTATTATATTCATCTATTAAGAATGATTCATTCTCTTTATTCCATTTTAAATATTTATGTATTGTATAAGCAGGAGCACCTACACTCTCAGCCATTCTTTTACTAGCTCTACCAGTAGGTGCTAATAAAGCAATATCTTCATGACTTAAATCAAGTATATCTTTTAAAATCATAACAATAGCTTTAATAATAGTAGTCTTACCAGTACCAGGACCACCAGTTATAATAAAAAAATTATTTTCTATTGCTCCCTTTATTGCATCTTTTTGATCATTATTAAATGTTATATTATTTATTTTTTCATATTCACTTATATATGTATCAATCTTATCAGTCTTAATATTAGTCTTTATATCATTAATTCTATTTATATCCATAAGTATAGATTTCTCAGTATTATAAAAGTCACTAAGAGTTACATACTCATTAAATAAAACTATTTTAGCTTTCATTGCAAGACTATCTATATATTTAAGATATTCTTCTGCACTAAACACACCTCTAAAACATCTCTTCATCTTAATAAATAACTCATCTTTAAGTATTAATGTATCTCCACTTTCATAACAACTAGTATATATATTATGAAGTATTAATGCTTCTATTCTTCTTTTATCCATCTCATCATTATCTTTTAAGAACATTAAATCAAGTTTATCAAAATTTATATATTTTACTAAATCATATATATTTTCTTCTATAACATTACTTAATTTATTTCCATATACAGTTATTAAATCTATTGCTTCACGTACACTAAAACCAAGACCATTTAATTTAAGTATCAAATCTTGATTATATTCATTCTCTATTATTTTATCATGCATTCTCTTAGCTTTAGTAATTGTCATACCACTAACAGTAGCTATATCCTGATAATTTTCTTTTATTGTTTTAATTGTGTCACTACCAAATCTTTCAACAATACGTTTAGCAGTCTTCGCACCTATTCCCTTAAACATACCACTACTAAGATATAAAACTAAACTATCTAAATCACTTGGTGCTTTAATTTCATAATTTAATACTTCAAATTGACTCCCATATTTGGGATGTTCTACAAGTCTTCCATATAATATATAATCTACATCCATATTAACTTCAGCAAAACTACCAGTAAAACCAATAACCTTATTTACATATTCTTCCATATCTTCATCATTAGTTTCACGTACCTTAAAAATACCAACTTTATATGGTCCATTATTACTCTCATAAATAATTTTTCTAATATTTCCAAGTATGTATTTCTTCATACAAACTATATTAACACATTTATCATTATTTGGATATAATAAAAGAAAAAATATTTCTACTTTTTCTTCTTAAACTTTATTAAATTTTTATGATAAAAAACTATATATATAATAATACCTACTAAACTCATTATAAGTCCTAAAGTTTTAAAAGGAGCTCTATATTCTATAACTATATTATGTTTACCCTTTTCTAATTTAAAACCTACATACGCAGTATTCACTTGTTTCTTATTAACTATCTTACCATCAACTTTTATTTTAAAACCTTTATCATATGGAAGTGTTGTTACGAAGTATCCGTCTTTCTCTGTTTCAACACTTGCATATATTTTATCACCCTTAGTTTTATCACTAATGTTTACTTCAGTTACTTTATCTTTAACATCTTTAATATCATCATAATCCATATAATATATTTTAAGATTATCTATCTTATACATTCCTTTAAAGAAACTAACTTCCACTTTATTAGATGTATCTCCACTTATAACATAATTAAATGTAGTATTACCATTATAATATTTCCATTCTTTACATGTTAGTTTATTTAAGTTACCATTTATAGTTATACCTAAGTCCCCTACTTTACATGATTGAGGAGTTAAATCAAAACTAACAAATAATATTTTATTACGAGCATCTTCTGGTACATCTATAAGCATTCTACTGTTATTCTTTTTAACTGTTATACTATCTCCATTATTTACAATGCTAGGATCCATATACTTAATATCACTTTGTCTAATAAAAGTTTCTTTAATTTTACTATCGAATTCATTATTAGTTTTTTCATTCACAACTACATTATTAAGTATTACTTCATTATTATATGGAAACTTAAGTTTACCATAATCTTTTTTACTATAATAGTTATAACTTACATACATAAATGGAAGAACATCTGCGTTTTCATATAACGAAGTATTTCCAATACTATCAATTTTCTTATAACCAGTTATATCTATATCATCCCCAATAAAATATCTATTATTTGAAAACATCAAATACATTAAATCTTTATTAGCACTTATTATCAATCTATTTCTAGATTGCATAGGTACTTCTAAAGTATTAAACATAAATATATTATAGTTTGAGTTTCCAGTAGATGAATATATATAATCAGAATATATATTTAGGTTACCATATATATTATTAACATTCTCTAATTTTAGATTATATAAAGTTGTATGATTATACCCTTTAGGTACTTTCTTAACTAATGCTTCTTGATTCTTATTTTCATCATTATATATATCATTCTTATTAACAAGAGTATCTTTATTATTAGCTCCACAACTATAAACAACTAAAACTACTATAGTAAATATTTTAAGTAAGTATTTAGTTTCTACTTTTATACTAAGTATTATTACTATTAAAGTAATTATAAAATCTAAATAGAAATAATTTACATAACTACTTTCACCAATATATATTAAAAACAAAGTCATTATCGAAGCAATTAACAACTTCTTTATATCTATCTTCTTATCATATATTTTCTTAAACATAAGAGTAACTACATATACATATAAAGGCATAAAAGGTATTAATACTTTAGCATCTATATACATAATACCATTAAGTAAATAATTTATTATGGGAAATACTATTAAACTAATTAAGCTAATAAATAGAAATCTACTCTCACACTTTTTATCAAGTAATAACACTATCAAACCAATTAATGAAAATGATGTAAGACCCACTCCATAAGAATGATACATTAAATATTTAACATTTATTCTAGGAACTATCAAATCCTTTAAGTTTATACTTATCTCATTTGGAAGTCTTCCATTAATTATTGCATAAAACGTTGGTACTAATAAAATACTAGTTATAAGAATACCAATCATTATAGGTATTAAAAACTTAATACCATCTACCACAAAAATCTTAAAAGTAATCTTTTTATTTAAAGTTATGTATTTATAAACACCATATACTATTATTGCTAATATGGCAGGTATACTATAATAGTAACTCATAAGTATAATAAGTATAACTGATATACAAAGTAATCTTCCATCACTCTTTTCAAAATACTTATCTACTCCAATTAAAGCAAGTATTAAAAATGGCATATAATTCATAAACATAATATGTCTATGTGAATGAAACAATAACGGAGTCGCAGTCATAAACACAATACTTCCAAGTAAACACACATCATTACTAAACTTATTATGTTTTAAGAAATAATAAAATAATATAACACTACTATATGCAAGAATAATACTACTTACTTGTATATAACTTTTCATACTTATAAATGGAAATAAATAAGAAATAATTATAACAGGATTAAATAGTCCATAATAACTATAATTATATATATTTTGTCCACTACCTAAATTTAAAGCAAAATCCGGAAATATATTTAATGTTTTATAAAATAAACTTCTAAAATATTCAGGAATTACAGAATGTTGAGTATTCCAATCAAGTATGCTTCCATATAAAGTATTATTTCTTAATATAAAAACTATTATACCTATAAATATAACAGTAATAATTATTAAATTAATTTTATCCTTCTTATTAATTTTTTCCATAACAAATCACAACAACATTTTACATAAATACACATTAAAAGTCAAATTATATATCTTTATTAAACACTTTATATATGTTAAAATTAATATGGTGAAGTAAATGAAAGATAAGTTAACTTTTAAATTAAACGAAGATGGTATAGATAAAGAATATTTTATTATTAAGATGTTTACATACAATAATAATGACTATATGATTTATACTGAAAATAATGATACTAAAGATGTATATGCTGCTAAATATGAAATTAAGAATGATGAACTTAAATTATACGAAATTGAAACTGATGAAGAATGGAATCACATTGATAGCATATTATCTAATATAGGAGAAGACTAATGAATGCGATAAGATTTGTAGTAGATGATAATGATAGAGTAATAAAATGTATATTTTCTCATGATATTTATGAAGAAAGATTTAGACCAATTAAAATGGAACCAAGAAGACTAAACATTTTAGTTAAACTATTCGCAGAAGAATATCAAAAACAAATAGATGAACAAATTAATAAAAATAATATTATTTTGTCTTTTTATGACGTAGATGATAATACTCTAACAGAACTTGAAAGAATGAGTAAAGAATATGAAAAAAGACTAGAAAGAATTAGAGAAAAAGCAAGAATTGAGAAACAAAAAGAAAAAGCTAATGTAGATTACACTTGTGATAAAGAACATATAAAAGGAAAAAATAGAACTGTAACAAGAAAAAGAAGAAAAGTAAATCCTGTAGTTGCAACTATTTCAGCCCTAGCCTTATCGACAGTCATATTATTAAGTTCAGTTTCAAAAGCAACTTCAGATAATATAGAAATAACAAATGAACCAACTATTGTATATGCACAAGATATAGATGAAGATATTAATAAAGAATTTAATACACAAGAATCTACTGAAAGTGATACAACTCAAACAACCACAAACATAGAACCTCAAGAAGAAACAACAACCATAAATGAATCTCTAGTCCATTATGAAGCACTAAAAGAACCTATAAATCCATTTGAAATTAATACAGAAGATTTAACTACATCAAATAAATATTTAAATTGTAAAGAAAAATACTACGATTTAATAGAACGTTATTCTAATCAATACGGAGTAGATCCAATGCTTATGTTAGCAATCGCTACTCAAGAAAGAGGAGAACATTCAGAAATAGTCGAAGACAATGGAGGGCTTGGATTATTTCAAGTACAAATAGAAGGTGGCTGGAATTGGGATAATAAAAGTGTAACTGTATTTAATTATGAAACAAATCAAAACGAAACAGTAACCATTACAAAAGATACAGCAAGAACACTTGAAGGTAACGTAAAATATGCATGTGTATTATTTCAAAATGCTCTTAAAGAACAAAAATACAATATACCAAGAGCCATTCAAAGTTATAATTATGGAACAAGCTATATGTCAAGTGTTATGAGTGCATGTCAAAATAACACCGGTCTTTCTAAAGAAGAACTAAGTGACCCAACTAATTTAATTTGGATTAACTATAGAAATGTAGTTGGAGGTGGAGATCCAAGATATTTAGAAAATGTCTTAAGATACTTACCAAATGAAACAAAAATAGAAATGAAAAAACCTGATGGCAAAATAGTCACTATGACATATGAAAATCCATCACTAGAAACAAATATAACAAGATAAAAAAATACTTAAGCAAGTCTTAAGTATTTTATTTTAATTCTAAAGTTTTATCTTTCTTAGAAAGTGTATTTTTAACTTCTTTTATTCTATCATATGGAACAACTACTATATCATATTCCCAAGCATATAAGTCATCATCTAAAGTATCAATAACACAAGATCTAAATATAACTCTCTCTTTTAAGTTAGTCGCAAATGTTTCTCCAGATTTAGTATAATAACACATTCTAGAAATAAGAGCATCCTTAAGACCACTATCACTTATATGTCTTACTAAACATAACTTTGATATCTCTTCATACTTTTCTTCTGATAATTCTAAATATTTCATAAAACCTCCCTATATATTTAAATCTTCTAAATCTTTAAATATCTTTTTAATTTTTTTATCTCCAAAATAATGAAAACTATCATCATACTTACATTTTAATGTTATTAAATTATAAGTAAATAACTTTATCATTATAATTCATACAATCACCCAACAATAATATGGCGTCCATGATTGGAATCGAACCAACGACCTATCGCTTAGGAGGCGATCGCTCTATCCTACTGAGCTACATGGACACAACACTATTGTAACACTAAAAAAGACTAGATACTAGTCTAAATTAATTTATAAAAAGATAAAACTGCATAACATACATTAGCTTTTATTTCATATCTAAAAAACTCATAAAAACTAACTAACTTATCACATATACTTACTATCTTAGATTCTTTATACTTAGGCTTAACTCTAGTAATTGGATACATATGAGTAAGTATTATATCCTCTTCCATTTCATTTATCTCAAAGAATCTTGATGCATTATTTAATGCTTCTTTTGGATGACTCCTTAAGAAATCTCTATATCTACTATCAGTTTTATTTATATCATCAAGAGTAAAAAAGTCATGCATTAGAGCACCTCTAGTACATGATATATAATCAAGACCTAATCTATATGAGATAAAAAAACTCATCTTTGCTACTCTATTAATATGATTGAGTCTATTATCCCCATGATGCATAATAGACTTTAACTCTCTAAATTTATTAACACTATAAAACTCACTATATATTTCATAGTATAATCCTTTTCTATAATTCATTTTTTATTACCACACCTTATTTTTTTAAATCCATCTAGGAATATACAAATTTCTTGTAAATCCTTCCATATACTTGTCATACTCAGCTAATATAGTTTTAACTATAACACCTATAACATCAGTCTCCCTTTTAGAAACTTTTAAAGACGTTAAAGCATTAGTTAGCATAGTTTTAAATTCTCTATCATCTATATATCTAAGTACAGCCTTATTTAAATTACTAACCCTCTTTAATTCATTTTTATCTTTAATATTTATTTTGAATATATATGTTTGAAAAATAGTTATTATTTTATCAGTCATATAATCAAGTTCAGTAAATTCTTCATTTATTATTCTATAATAATCAGGACAATATTTAAGAATAACTTTGTTATCTAAATAACTATTTTTCATTTATTTCACCACAAGTCTAACTATATCATTAAATGTTACATATAACATTAATAATATCATTAATAAAAATCCTATATAATTAAGCATTATTTCTAACTTTTCACTTGATTTCTTTTTAGTTATTTTTTCTATTAATAATATAAGTACACGACCACCATCAAACACTGGTATAGGTACTAAATTAATAATAGCAACATTTATACTTAAATAAGCAGTTAAATATAATAGTGTATTAAATCCTTGTGACTTAACATTATCTACTAAAGAATATATTCCAACTGGTCCACTAAGACTCTTAACTGGAACTTCTCCAGTTAATAAATTTCCTAATATTTTAAATATTGTTTTAAAGTTTGTATAGAAACCTTCAAATGCATAAATAAATGCATTTTTAAATCCTTTATAGTATGTTGTTCCACTTGATTGAATACCAAACACTTTTATTTCTTGTCCTTCAACCTCTTGAACTTCTGGAACTAAACTATATTCTTTAACTTCTCCACTGCTCTTTTCAATTTTAAATATATATTCGCTTTTTAACTTTTTAGCAGAAGCTTCAAGCAAGAAGTCATCCCAAGTATTAATTTTAACACCATTTACTTCAAGTATCCTATCTCCACTCTCTATGCCTGCTTTTTGTGCAGCCATACCATCCACTACATTTTGAATAACTGGTTCACTAATAGGTCTTCCATAAAATAAACCACTTATAAAAAATAAGAATATTGCTAAAATGCAATTAAATAAAATACCATTTATTAAGACTAATAATTTTCTACCAAAACTTTTATTCTCAAGTACTTGATTCTTCTTAATTTTTTTATTATTAGGTTCTTCCTTTTCAGCCATAGATACAAATCCACCAATTGGAAAAGCTCTAAGTGAATAAGTTGTCTCACTTTTTTTAGGCTTATATTTAAGTAACTGAGGTCCCATTCCCATAGAGAACTCGTCTATATAAACTCCACCTTTTTTAGCCGCAATAAAATGTCCAAATTCATGGACAATTATTATTACACTTAAAATTATAAATAATATAAGTAATGTTATCAAGAAATTCATATGTTACCTCCTAGAAGAAAGCTATCGCAAATGTAAATGCTAACATAGCAAATAATAAACTATCTACTCTATCTAATACTCCACCATGTCCAGGCATAATATTTCCATAATCTTTAACACCATATTTTCTCTTAACTGATGAAAAGAATAAATCACCAAATTGAGCCATAATAGATAAGAAAAATGATAATACTATCACACTAAACATATGAGCATCTACTTTAACAAATGTCATAAAATACATAAAACCTATAAAAGTACCAAAGAATGTACCACCTAAAGCACCTTCTACTGTCTTATTAGGAGAAATCTTAGGACATAATTTAATTTTACCTAACTTAGTACCAAAGAAATGAGCAAATGTATCAGTTAAGAATGTAACTAACATAACATAAACAAAATACTCTAAACTCATATTTCTAATAGTAATTAAGAAATTAAATGCAGTTCCTAAAAAGAATACTCCACCTAATAAATAGAAAGCATCATCAGCATCATATCTCTTTCTATCTGGATACAATAGTAATGGTAATAAACATAATAGAATTGATAATGTCAAATATCTATAATCAATTTTAAATATATATGTATTATTAACCGCAGACATCATAAGTATAACAAATGCAGCCATTGATAAACATTTAATAAGAACTGGTATCTTCTTATCTTTTTCACGTACTTGTAAGAACTCATTAAAACCAATTACTCCTATTACACATGCTCCTATATAAAACCAATAACCACCTAAAATTAATAATGGTACTACAATAATCAAAGCTACTATAGCACTTATCACTCTCTTTTTCATATACTTCACCATAACAATTATATCACGTATAAAAGACATACACAATATTAAAAAGTAATTCATTATCAAATGAATTACTTATTATTAATTAGTCTTTAATGTAAAGTATCCAGGACTACTAGTTCCTCCATCTACTCTAGCATATGTTTTATCTAAGTTATCATCTTGAGAATAAGTTTTATTATCAAATTTAACAGTATACTCTTAAGTTGTACCTGGTTCTATATATTCTTTTTAATATTACCAGTAGTTACTGTATTACTAATAGGAACCGCTCTATAGATTTTATCACACGTTCCACTTTCAGTTTGATTAGTTTCTCCATAATTTATATAACTCTTACATTCTAATGTTACATGAAGTTCAAAGTTTTCAATAGTGTTTATTAAGTTTCCCCAGTACAAAGAATACTTTGCATCTTTTGTACCAGCATTATTAACTGTGATTACTTTTGATACTGAATCACCAGGCACTGCATCCACTAACTTTAACTCAGTATCATCTTTGTAAATAAGTCTTAAATCTCCAGTAGACATAGTTATTTCTTTAGGCTTACCATCTATTTCTAAACTAAAATAAGCATATGAATATCCCACTATTGATAGAATTATCATAGTAATTAATGATATCAACATAATTTTAATTATATTAGTATTTTTTCATATTTTCACCATAAATATTTTAACATTTTCTAGTTCAAAATAAAAGATATATATTTCTATATATCCATTATTCTTCACATAATTTCTTTACTGAATCTTCATTATATACAAGTGTCGAATCTTTATATTTACCACACCATTTATCATCTAGTTTTAACTTAAAATAGTTTTTACTACAACTGCCATCATTATATCTAGTGAAGTATTCTACTCCATCTCTATATTCCATGCAATACACTCTATCAGTATATTCTTCTTCATAATGCCAGTCATATTTATCTTTAACTTCTACAAATTCAGGAAAAACAACAATATAATTATCATCATTAACCATCAATTCATTTCCTTTAGAATCTAATTTCTTTTTATAAACTAATCTTCCATAAGTATCAGCAACATAAACTGCATCTTCTACTTCTTCATCACTTTTCATTGCTTCAACCATTTCACTTGTATATATACCATTCTTAGTAACTAATTCTAAATCTTCTTTTTTAATTTTAATTCCAGACGAATTAGTATAATACCCATCAACATATTCATAACTCTTAGAACATATTGCATCAGGATCATCATAACCACCTAATATCACAGCTTTACTATCTTTACAATACCAAACTTTATAAAAAGGTGCATTATATACTATAAAATCTTTTTCATCTTTCTTTAAAGAAAATTTAGGTACTTTATTATTAGTTTTGACAAGAAAATAATCAATATAAGCAAGAGCTGATAAAATAACAAGTAATGTAAAAACTATTATAAATATTTTCTTTATCAACTTCATTTTAAAACTCCCTTACTTTATTTAATCTTTAAGTGTTGCATACATAACTGCTTTAATAGTATGCATTCTATTTTCTGCTTCATCAAATACTACTGAGTGTTCACTTTCAAATACTTCATTAGTAACTTCCATTTCAGGAATACCAAATTTATTATTAATGTCTACTCCAATTGAAGTATTTTGATCATGGAATGATGGCAACGCATGCATAAATATTGCATCTTTTTTAGCCATATTCATTTTCTTCATATCGATTTGATATGGTTTTAATAAGCTAATTCTCTTTTCCCATATTTCATCTGGTTCACCCATAGATACCCATACATCAGTATATATTGCATCTGCTCCGTTAAGTGCTTCTTCTACATCTTCTGTTTGAGTTATTGTACATCCATTCTTTTCTGCAATAGCTTTTGCTTTCTTAATAATAGATTCATCTCCCCATAACTCTTTAGGTCCACAAGCAACAAAATCTACTCCCATTTTAGCACTCATAACTAATAATGAATTAGCTACATTATTTCTTGTATCACCTACAAATACTAATTTTAGACCCTTTAAATGACCAAAATGTTCTTCCATAGTCATAAAGTCAGCTAAAACTTGTGTTGGATGGAAAGTATCAGTAAGACCATTCCATACAGGAACTCCTGAATACTTAGCTAAATCATTAACTGATGCTTGTTTGAATCCTCTAAATTCAATACCATCATACATTCTTCCAAGTACTCTAGCAGTATCAGCAATACTTTCTTTCTTACCAAGTTGACTACCACTTGAATCTAAATATGTAGTATGCATACCTAAATCATAAGCAGCTACTTCAAATGAACATCTAGTTCTAGTACTAGTCTTTTCAAATATTAATGCAATATTTTTACCTTTTAAATATTCATGACTTACGTGATTATGCTTTTTTTCTTTAAAATCTTTAGCTAAATCTAATAAGTATCTAATTTCTTCTTCCTTAAAATCAAATATTTTTAAGAAACATTTTCCTCTTAAATCAACCATTCTTAATCCTCTCTTTCTAATGCCATACTCATACAGTGAGGTCCACCTCTACCACGAGATAACTCACTACTTGGTATTTCTATTACTTTTATACCAGCTTGTCTAAATACTTCATTACTTACATGATTTCTATCATATGCTATTGCTACACCTGGTCTAATTGTAAGTAAGTTAGCTCCATCACTCCATTGTTCTCTTTCAGCAGGAATTCTCTTTCCTCCACCACATTTAATAAGAGTAACTTTATCTATATGTAAGTATTTTTCTAATAATTTATCAAGTGGCATATCAAGTTCTACTATATTTAAATCATCTTCAGTTTTTCCCTTTGATAGTTCAAATACTTTAGTTACGTGCATAACTTGACTATGTACAGCAAACTTATCAGCATCTAGTCTAGTCATAACTGTATCTAAATGCATAAAACTTCTTTCATCTGGAATATCAAATGCTAAGACATATTTAAATTTATTATTTTTACTAGCAAATATATTTTTAGCAAGTAAATTTATCGCATCAGGTTCTGTTCTCTCAGAAATACCTATAGCTATTACTTCATCACTTAATACTTGAATATCTCCTCCTTCAATATGATAAGCATTATATCTTTCATAATATTTAGGAGTATCTTTATATTCAGGATGATATTTAAATATATATTCTGCAAATATAGTTTCTCTTTGACGAGTAACTGAGTACATTCTATGAATACTTACCCCATCTCCAATTGAAGCAAATGGATCACGTGGAGCATATAAATTAGGAAGCGGATCTAATATCATCTTTCCTATATCACGCGTAGCAAAGAATCCACTACTTGGTCTATATCCTTCTAAGTCTTCACTATCTATACCAGTAATACATTTCTTTATTAAATCACGATTATCTTTGAATTGATTTAAATAATTAAATACTAAATCAAATACAATTCCTGAAGTTACTCCTCCTTCTTTAATAAATTGTTTTAAGAATTTTTCTCTTACTTTAGGATGCGTATCTAACGCTTCAGCAGCTAAATCCACAAGATAAACAACCTCAACCCCTTCAGCTCTTAAAGCGCCAGCAAATACATCATGTTCTTCTTGAGCCTTCTTCAAATATGGTATATCATCAAATAAAAGTCTTTCTAAAGTATTAGGAGTTAAATTTAAGAATTCATCTCCAGGTCTATGTAATAATACTCTTTTTAAAGGTTTTATTTCACTATATACATGTATACCTGACATATATCTCTCCTTTCCATCTTTATCCTCATAATCATTATATCTTTAAATAAAAAAAAAGTAAATGAATTTTATAATTTTCACTTACTCTTTCCTAGGAATTCACGTACTTTAGGATTTTCACTATTTAGTATTTCTTTTTTATCTCCATATGCTAGTATTCCTTTATCTTTTAAGAATAATACTTTATCAGCATAGTTCTTTATTAAATCCATTTCATGACTTACTACTACTATAGTTGTTGTTTTAGATAGTTCATCTAATAGTTCTAACAAATCATTTACCACACTTGGATCTAGTGCACTAGTTGGTTCATCAAATAGTATTACTTCAGGTTTAGTAGCAAGTGCTCTTGCTATCGCTACTCTTTGTTTTTCACCACCACTTAGTCTTTTAGGATAACTATCTATTTTATCTAAAATATGTACTTGAGTTAATAATTCACGTACTCTTTTATCAATTTCTTCTTTACTTCCAAGTTTTAATAATCTAGGAGCTAATGCTATATTCTCACCAACAGTTAAATGAGGAAACAAATTAAAGTTTTGAAATACCATTCCTACTTTACTCTTTAGTGTTACCTCATCTATTTCTTTTATATTAACACCATTTAAGAATATCTTACCTGAATCTATCTTTTCAAATCCATTTAAGCATCTAATCAATGTAGTTTTACCACAACCAGAAGGTCCTATTATTAATAGTTTTTCACTATCATTTATTTCAAAACTAACATTTTTAAATACTATCTTTTTATCATATTTTTTAGTTATATTATCTATCTTAATCAAGCTACATCTAACTTCCTTTCTATCTTTTTCATAAGTTTACTAAGAAGTCCAGTTATTAATAAATATATAAGTGCTATTAATATTAATGGAAAGAAATAATCATAAGTATTAGATGCAATTATATCAGATGCTTTTGTTAAATCTGTTATTCCAATATAACCAGCTATTGCAGTTTCTTTAACTAAAGTAATAAATTCATTTCCCATAGATGCTAAACTATTCTTAACAGCTTGAGGTATTATTATATATGTAAGTGTTTGCTTAAAACTAAGTCCAAGCGCAAGTCCACCTTCTATTTGTCCATCATCTATACTATCAAAACCACTTCTAAGTATCTCTGAACTATATGCTCCACTATTAATACCAAAAGCAAGCATACCAATTATTACTGGATCTAAACTAGATGTTTTAAATATTATGTAGTACATTATCATCAATTGTAAAACACTTGGTGTTCCTCTTATAACAGCAACATAAAACTTTCCAATCGCAGTTAATACTTTAAATTTACCAGTATGTTTATTAGTATATCTAATTATTGATATAAGAACTCCAATAATTATACCAATAGCTAAAGCCCCTAAAGATATAACAATAGTATTTTTAAGACCCTCTAGTATTAACTCATATCTATTATCAAGAATAACAGTTTTATAAAAATCATTATAAATATTATTTAAAAAATCACTCATAACACATTAAGAAGAATGATTGATTACATACTCTTCTATCTTTCCTTCCTCAATTAATTTCTCTAAAACCTCATTTATTTTATTTAATAATTCAGTATTTCCTTTTTTAACAGCAATCGCATATTTATCAGTAAATAAATCTATACTTAATATAGTAAGCTCACTATTATTTTTAACTAACTCTTTAGCTGGTAATTCATCCATTACTATACAGTCTGCTTTACTAGCTTTAACATCTTCAGCAGCACTTAAAAATTTCTTTTGACGAACTATTTTAGCTTTCTTAAATTCTTTAGTAACATAACTATCAGCTACACTACCAAGTTGTACTGTTATAGTTTTACCATCTAAATCATTAACATTCTTAATACCATTATAACCTTTTCTAACAACTACTACTTGTTTACTAGAAACATATTCAATAGAGAAATCCACTTCTTTTTTTCTCTCTTCACTTATACTCATACCAGCCGCAGCAAAATCAGCTTTACCACTATTAAGCTCATTAATAATTGAATCAAATGCTACATCTTTAATCTCAAGTTCTTTTCCCATAGACTTAGCTATTTCACGAGCAATATCAACATCTACTCCAACAATACCACTACTATCACGATATTCATAAGGAGCAAACCCAGCTTCAGTAACCATAACTAACTTATTATCATCTTTATTACATCCAAATAATAAAAATGAAATACTAAAAATAACAAATAATTTAATTAATTTTTTCATACACTTCACCTACTATAAATTATAACATAATTTAATTCTAAATAAATAAAATTTGATAAAATTTTAAAAATGATTTATAATGTTACTTGGTGATTTATGAAAAAATTATTATTAATACCATTACTTCTACTTAGTATAAGTAATGTAAAAGCTTATGAAAATGAATATTTTAAAATTGACATCCCTGATAATTACAAAGAAGATATAATGGAAAACGGTACTTATAAATGGATAGATACTAAATCTCAAAATAATGATTATATTGTTATAACAGTAACTAAAAATGATTCAGAAAACAAATATGATATTAAGAAATATACTGATAAAAATATTAATGAATATGAAACATACTTAGAAGAAGAATTTAATAATCAACTAAAAGAATATAATTTAAAAGTAGATGTTAAAAATATCAAGAAAGAAACATTAAATGATTTAGATACTATTACTTATGATGTAGTATGGCCTACTAAAGAATCAACTGGATATAATATTAATCAAAAAGGATATGCGTTTACTAGTGAAAATTATATTTATGTTTACACTTTCAGTAGTGATTCTGACTTAACTAACAATGAAACATTAAAAAGTACTATAAATAGTTTTCAAATATTAGATGATCCTATAGAAAGCAAAGGAATACTAGATAATAAATTATTATTCTCACTTATAATTGGTGTATCTATTGGTCTTATAGGATTTATAATATCTATCATAATTAAAAGACGCTAAATGCGTCTTTTATTATGCACAAATATTAGATTTCATTCTACTTAGTATTAACTTTTCTTGCCTTGATACTTTTACTTGACTTACACCTAAAACATCAGCTGTTTCACTTTGAGTATATCCAAAATAATATCTATATTCTATTAAGTTTCTATCAAACTCATCCATAGAAGAAAGTTCATTTTCTAAAAGTATTTTATTATCAATCTCCTCTCTCTTATCATTTCCATAATCATAATCACTATCATCTGTACTTTTAGTAAATGATATCGTTTCAATTACATTTAAAAGTACTCCTTCATCTATTTCCATAAACGAGCATATTTCACTAAACGAAGGTTCTCTTTCTAATTTACTAGTAAGTATTGATTTAATACTTAAATACTTCTTATATAATGACATATACTCATCACTAACCTTAATATTTCTATCACATCTTATAAACTCAACTATCTCACCAAGTATATATTTATAAGCATAAGTACTAAATTTAACAGATGTATCTCTTTTATAGTTTTTATATGCTTTTATTACTCCAATAGAACCTACTTGATATAAATCTTCAATATTATAATACATAGAATATTTACTAGCTATTTTGTATATAAGGCCTTCACTTTCCTTAATTAATGTTAAATATTCACTCATATACTAAATACACCAACACTATGCTTTTCATCATATGATTTAAAACAATAATCAAATAAGTCACTATTTTTTAAAGTTAGCTTAATATAATCATTAATACCACTTATTACTACTTTACCATCAAACCTACTAACAACGTTAGATATCTTGATTATAGAATCAATTCCACTTTTATCAACAAACTTTACACTTGATAAATCTATATTTATTTTATCAAGTGACATCCCAAGAATTATAGGAATCACCCTACTTTCAAATATTCTAGATGTATCATCATAAAAACTACCATTCAATCTAACAAATAAAATCCCTTTTTTGAACTCAATATTTGTTGTCATAATTAAATATTACTATAATTATTAAATGATTTGTTGCGTTTCGACAAAACTAGATATTTTTTTATTATTAAGAAAATAATCAATATAAGAGAACTACTATATAAATATATATTATCCCCAGTTTTAAGATTTTCTATTTCTTTATATTGATACTTAATCAAACAAAGTTCCTTAACACAATCATTAGAATCAGTTATTATTTTTCCACTTCTATTAACAATAACATAATCATTCATAATAAATCTATAATACTTTCTAAGAGTACTTTCATCTTTAATATATCCTTCATATTCCGTATAATAGTCTTTAGTATATTCTCTTTCTAAATCATATGTTTTATATAGTTTATCAGTATATTTATATATTGGAATATATTGATTTCTATAACTTCTCAAATCATTAATATTTATTTCTAACTTACAAGAATCACACTTATTAAATGTAATCTTTTTACTATAAACATTATATTTATCTATAGACCTATACGATATTTCTATTTGTTCATCATCACTACTATTATAATAAATTACTATTCTAAATGACTCGTCAAACTCTTTTAAAGCAATTTTAATAGATTTATTTTTATAATTATTATAGTTATACTCTCCATCATATAAATTCTTATAACTTGTTTTATAATCAATCTTAGACGTCTTATTATATATTTCTATTTCAGATATATTTATATCTCCAACTTTATCAAGAAGTAAACCATCAATATCAGTATCTTTAAAATAATAATCATTAAATTCTAATTTAGAAATTCTTTCTTTATATTTTTTTGGTTCATTCAACATATAATTAGTTTCATACTTTATATCAGAAATATCATATTCCATAGAATCATTTATTTCATCAATAATTTTATATTCTATATTTTTTTGAACATCTCTATACCATAAAAATCTATCCTCCTCTTCTATAAATATTTTATCCTTTACTTTTCCTGGATAAATAGGACTCCATTCACTATATTCATATTCAAAAGCATAACACTCACTAAATATAAATATAGTTACTAAAATTAAAAATATTTTCTTCATTCAAACCCTCCTATTATTATAGTTAGACATAAATTTAAAAAACACTTCTTTTTTTATAAAAAAAATTAAATTCCGAAGAATTTAATTCTTAACAACAAATGTTAATGTCGTAGGTTTATTCGATGATGCATTAAATTTATCTGCCAATTCTTGATTTTTAGCATATCCAACTGTTGTTGTACTATATGAAAACATACTATTTAATTCAACATTATCGTTTAATTCAAAACTACTTAAATCAATTTCATCAAGTTCACTATATCCAAACATGTATTTCATATCAATAACATTTCTTGTATCAAAATTTGATATATTCAAACTTTTTAATGTCGTACTACTACTACTATAAAACATATGATCCATATCAGTTACATTACTTGTATTATATTTACTCAAATCAAGTGAAGAAAGATTTATATTATAAAACATAGAATTCATATCAACTGCACTACTTGTATCTAAATCTTCTATACCAATAATTGATGTAGCTTTGCATCCACTAAACATAGCATCCATTTCAGTTACTTTTGAAGTATTAAGACCAGTTAAATTGATAGATGAACTCTTAGCACCCATAAACATCCAAGACATACTAGTTACATTACCTGTATCTAAATGACTTAAATCTAAATTAGTTACATTTGTCCCACAAAACATACCACCTGTATCTTTAACTTTACTTGAATCTAATTTCGATAAATCTAAAGATTTAGTTGAAGCTCTTGAAAAAGTATGTACCATACTAGTAACATTACTAGAATCTAAACTACTAATATCTATACTTGTAGCCTTAGAAGATTCAAACATTAAATCCATATTTACTAACGGTTTATCATTAATATAAGCACATATCTTACTAGTTAAAGCTGTTGTTAAAGAAGTATTAGTAACTTGGGCACTCCATCCATCTTCATCAAAATTCTTATATTCAAATACAGGATTATCATTACTATCATTAGTAAAAGTATAAGCTTTACTTTTATATCTATAAGTGTATTGACCATTTACATATGTCAATCCTTGTGTAAGTGTATCAGTTGTAGTACAAAAATATGGATTAGTATCAACTACAGTAGTAATTTCTTCATACCCTGAAGGAATACTAACATCACCTAAAGTATTTATTTTATATCCTCCACTAATTTTAAATGTCAATGTCACTTCAGTAGTAGAACTATTATAAATTAATAATTTAATAGAATTAGTTTTTTTACCTAAAACTGAACTACTTGGTAAACTATAATTAGTAACATTTTCACTAGTATCTTTAGTTTGGCTAAAATATTTAATTGTTATATTTGAATTTTGTGAATATAACAATTTATAATAAGTTTCAATATCATCCATACTTGTTATAGTTACATTTGCAACCATAGTACCACTTGGTACACTCAATACATTAGTATTTTCACCATTAATATTTATTGAATACTTAAGTTCACCAATATACATCTCAGCAGCTCTATGATTACTACTTGTAACCACAAAATGAGAAAGCGAATACATTAAAAGAATACAAACTGCTAAAACAATTGATATAACTCCAATATATTGCTTAAAATAATCTACTATCTTTTGCATATTCACCTCTATACTATATAACAATATTTTACAAAATTTACAATAATATTTCAATAAAAAATAGGTTAATTGCTTAACCTATTTAACTACTATATTAACTATCTTATTAGGAACAACTATTTCTTTTATAATTTCATGTCCTTCAATATGCTTAATAACATTTTCTTGTTCCTTTGCAACTCTTAACAATTCATCTTTATCTGTATCTTTATTTACACTGAAAGTAGCTCTTAATTTACCATTAACACTTACTGCAATATTAACGGTTTCATCACTAATCTTATTTTCATCATAAACTAACCATTCACTCTCACAAATTGGTTTACCCAAATTCAACATTTCATTTAATTCTTCAGTTACATGTGGAGCTATTGGATTTAATAATACTAATAATGTTCTATAATCTTTTCTACTAATAGAATCTAATTTATCATAAGCATTAGCTAAGATCATTAATGCACTAACAGCAGTATTATAATTCATAGTATCTATGTCTTCAGTAACTTTCTTTATAGTTTTATTAATTAATATCTCTAATGATTTGGTATACTCTTCTTTATCATTTACTTTATCTTTTAATCTATAAATTTTATCTATAAATCTCTTGCATCCTTTAAGACCATTTTCACTCCAAGCAGCATCTTTTTCATAGTCACCTATAAACATTTCATACGTTCTTAAAGCATCTGCTCCATAGGCTTTAACCATATCATCTGGATTAACAACATTACCACGAGATTTACTCATTTTTTCATTGTTATCACCTAAAATCATACCATGACTAATTCTAGTCCATATCATTTCTTTATGTGGAACAAGACCTATATTATATAAGAATTGTACCCAGAATCTAGCATATAATAAGTGTCTTGCTGTATGTTCCATTCCACCATTATACCAGTCTACTCTTTGCCAATATTTCATAGCATCCATTGAAGCAAATTCATGATCATTATGTGGATCCATAAATCTTAAGAAATACCAACTTGATCCAGCCCAGTTAGGCATAGTATCAGTTTCTCTTTTTGCATCTTCTCCACATTTAGGACATTTACAATTTACCCAATCTTCTATTTTAGCAAGTGGACTTTGTCCATCTTCAGTAGGTTCATATTCAGCAATATTTGGAAGCAATAATGGTAAATCTTTTTCATCCATTGGTTGCCATCCACATTTTTCACAATATATCATTGGTATTGGTTCTCCCCAGAATCTTTGTCTTGAGAAAATCCAATCTCTCATTTTATAATTATTTACTTTACGAGCAATACCTCTATTAACAAGTTTTTCTGTTATAGCTTCTTTAGCTTCTTCAACAGTCATACCAGTAAACTCTTCACTATTAATAAGTTTATAACCTTTACCTAAATAATCTTGTTTTTCAAAAGCACATTCATCTATACTTCTTCCATCAATTACTTGAATCATATCTAAATCATGTGCATTCGCATACTCATAATCTCTTTGATCATGAGCAGGTACAGCCATAACAGCCCCAGTACCATAACTACCTAAAACAAAATCTCCTAGGAATATTGGAACTTCTTTTCCATTAACTGGGTTAATTGCTTTAATTCCTTCAATCATACATCCAGTCTTTTCTTTATTTAATTCTGTTCTATCCATATTACTCTTCTTAGCTGTTTCTTCAATATACTTTTTAATTTCATCTTGATTCTTAATTCTTGGCATTAATTCTTTAATAAGTTTTCCATCTGGTGCGATTACAAAGAATGTAATACCATATACTGTTTCAATACAGGTAGTAAATATAGAGAACTTTCCTCCACCTACTATATCAACATCAAGTTCTACTCCACTACTTTTACCTATCCAATTTATTTGACCTAATTTTACTTTTTCAGCAAAGTTTGTATCTTCTAAACCAGTTAACAAATCTTCAGCATAATCACTCATTCTAAGCATCCATTGACTCTTTTCTTTTTGAGTTACTGCTGTTCCACATCTTTCACATACTCCACCTGAACTATCTTCATTAGAAAGTACTGTTTTACAAGTAGGACACCAGTTAACAGCAATAGTATCTTTATAAGCCATTCCATGTTTATAAAATTGTAAGAATTGCCATTGAGTCCATTTATAATACTTAGGATCGCTAGTAGCAAACTCTCTATCCCAATCAAATGAATAACCTAAATTCATCATTTGACCTTTAAATGTCTTAATATTTTCTTCTACTGCTTGTTTAGGATGTATATGATTCTTAATAGCATATTGTTCAGCAGGTGAACCAAAACTATCAAATCCCATTGGATACAAAACATTATATCCTTGCATTCTCTTTATTCTAGCTTTAGCATCTTGAGCAGTATAACTTCTAACGTGTCCTACATGAAGACCACTACCACTAGGATAAGGAAATTCTACTAATATATAATAGTGCTTATCACTACCATTATTAACAGCCTTAAATGTTTTATTATCTAGCCAATATTTTTGCCATTTTTCTTCTATATTTTTAAAATCATACATAATTATTTACCTTCCCTTCTTTTTAAAGTTCTACCAGCTATTTCATATAGTGAATATATAAGAGCTATAATAACTACAAAACTAATCAATATAGACCAAACTATACTCTTTATATTAATAACTAAAACAGAACTAAAAGATATAATAAAAGAATTAATAAAAGTTACAACTCTAAGTACAGTTGTATAATCAGTCTTTTTCATATCTAAATTATATCTTGCAATAAAGATTTTCATCATATCATTCTTACTGAGTTTCTTATACTCTTTTTTATTCTTATTCAGGAATACAGAATAAACAATAAATACAAGTAAGAATATAAACAAAAAATCATATAAACAACTTAAAAACTTATCCATAATTTCCTCCAAAATAAAAAGGTAATACCAAAGGACGAATAAATCGTGGTACCACCTTATTTTATACTCTTAATCTTTATCGCAGAACTGCGTTATTTCTAAAAAAGTAAGTTCAGTATATATTATTATTAGTTCACACCTACCACTAACTCTCTTTAAACTTTTCTATACTTACTACTCTTTTCGTCAATCGAAATATGTATGTATTATACTACACCTCTGCTATATATTCAAGTAACTTTAAGAACATTTTTCTAAATACACTTGGAAGACTTCTCATTCTTCTAATAGCAAATCTCTTATCTTTAATACTTTTATCACTAAATAGTATCTTATCTACTTTTTCTTTTAATTCAGTAGTTATATTTAAATCACTAATGATTCCTTCTATATCTTCATTAATAATTCTCTCAGCATTTATCTCTATATCTTTACCTTTACAATATACAAATATTTTACTCATAGTTGGTACTTCATCAAATTCTATAACGAAGTCATTATCATCTACATATCTTCTATATGGAACATTTACTTCGTCTTTAAATACTTGTACATTCTCTGTAAATTTAGTATTTCTAAATCTTATTTTATAGTTACGAGTTGTTGGTATAACACCTTCTACTCCTTCTACTGGTTGTATTGATACTGAGAAATCATTTTCTTTGTAGTAGTAATTTATTTCTGTTGTGAAACTTTGTCCTTCTTTATACATTTGACTAGTTCCATCATCTTCATATAGTTTATATGTATTACTTCTACCAGGGAATATTTGTATTTCTAAATTCTTTGGATTACTTGTATCATTTATATCATCAGGGTTAAGTCTTGCTAGTGGTATTATAGCACCAGTTTTAGCATACACCGGATAATCTTCATCTTTATAGAATGTAACATACCTTTTACCACCAGGGAACTTTTTACCAGTTTTAAAGTCATACCATACTCCATTAGGTAAGAATATCTTATGTACAACTCTATTCATTACGTTATCACGAGGGTCTACTATAGGAGCAACAAATAACTCACTACCATAATAAAATTCATTTTTATATAATGGTTCATCATATGTTTCAGGATATTTATAATATAAAGGTTGTATTAATGGAGAACCAAAACTAGAATATTTCTTAGCTTCACTATATAAATATGGTATCAATCTATGTCTAATTCTTAAATAATCATGAACTATTTTTAATGTTTTAGCATCCCATCTCCATGGCTCTCTTTTATAATATTTTCCAAATGTACTAGAAAGTCTTAAGATTGGACTATATACACCTAACTGTACATATCTTACATATAGTTCAGAGTCTTCAGTACCACCTTTAAATCCACCTATATCATGACTCCACCAACTAATACCTATATTAGCTGCAGTACTATTAAAGAATGGTAACATCTTCAAAGTCTTCCAACTTACATTAGTTTTACCAGAATATAGAATAGAATATCTATGAGGATTAACTCCAAAATTACGACTCATAACAAGTGGTCTCTTAGCTTTATTAATAGCAAGAGTATTATATAAATAATAATTCATTACAAAACTTCTAAGAGTATTTTCTTTATTATAATCATCTACCCATAAGAAATCTATGCCTTTATTCATCATCGGAGTAATAATACCCTTCATAAATGAATCTATTAATTTATTATCATAAACATTAAGTGGTATATTCTTTCCACTGTCTCTTCCAAGTAAATTAGAAAATGTTTGATAATTCTCTTCTTCTACACTAATAATACCTTCAGTCTTTATATTAAGACCCATATGTACATGATTATTATGTAAGAAATCACTTAGTGCTACAGTACTTGGAAAACCAACTTTATTTAAGCTATAACTAAGAGTACTATATTTATTTCTAGTTCTTTCATATTCACCAAGTAACATTACTGATATTGGTAAATCATGTTTTTTAAAATTATATATTATTTTTTCTATTTGACTAGAATTATATGCTTCATTTTTATTCCACCATACACCTAAAGCATATCTAGGAATTAGTGGTGGTAAACCAGTTAAGTTAAAATAATCACGAAGTCCTACTCCAAAGTCATTATTATATATAAATAAGTATGTATCTATATTTTTATAGTTAGGAGCAATAATATTACCATATTGATTCAATATTGGTGTTCTAGAGTCATCAAATGTAGTAAATCCATCTAATGAGAATAAACCTTTATCTAAAGTTACACCTCCACCCTTATAATCATCTAAACTATAAGCACTTCCTTTAAAGTTTCTTACTTCAGGATGATTAAAATACCAAATTTTTTCAGTACCAATAATACTTACCTTCAAATATTGATCAGGTAAAAACTTACTTCCAACATAAGGTTTTTCTTTAACATATTCTATAATAAACTTACTACTTTTAATAACTAATATATTATTATCTTCTTCAACAGTTAACTTAGGCTTACCAAAACTTCTATTAGTAGCAAAAAAAGTAGGATAATCATTAAATGCACCAGTTTCACTATATTCAAAACGTATTAATGCATCAGATAAAACACTAATTCTATATGTTTTACCCATAAATACATATGATGATGGAGTCTTACTCTTAGTCATATCTATATAAAATTGTGAACCAAAATCATACATAATTTTCCTCCTACTTTATTTTACTTATTATTATTGTTTTAATTTAACCATCCAGTTATTATATATTTCGCAGTTAGCACTTGTTGGTGGTGGATCAGCTTTTTCCATCTTCACAATCATTGGTATTTTAAATATTCTACCAAAGGCTACACAAGTACCAGCTTGTAATGTTTTTTGTTTTTCAACAACGTCTTCACTCATATTAGGTACTGATTTAGATATATATTCTAAGTCAGCCGGATGATTTATTTTAAATATTAAGAAGTTTGCACATTGACTTATAACATTTTCATTTAAATCTGTTGGTCTTTGAGTAATTAAGTCTAATAATAAACCATATTTACGACCTTCCTTAGCAATTCTTTCAAATATGTTATATCCAAGAAGTGCTTTATCATCACCTTCTAAAACATAACGGTGAGCTTCTTCTAATATCATATGTATTGGGAATGTAGCTCTAGCTTGAAGAGCTCTTGTAAACTTCATGAACATACGTCCAAATATTTTAACAACACTACGAGCAAATCTATCATCAACATCTTCTAAATTGAAGTTAACAATTTGACACTTTTTATTACCACTAATTTGAATCTTCTTAATATATTCATCAATTGTAGTAAATCCATCATCACTAAAGAATACTGAGTTTTGACGTGTAGCTAAATCATGAAGTCTAACTTTTAAACTCATCGCAGAATCATACATAGCTTCATTTAATAAATATCTCTCACTATATAATGTAAAGTTAAGAGCAACTTCTAAATCATGAAGTGAATAACTTACTCCTTCAGCATTATAATTCCATTTACGTGAATCATCTATAAATCCTTTAATATAGTCTGTAATAATTTTACGTTCAGCAAATCTACCTTCACTATCTATATCAAAGCAATTTCTAAACATACGAGTAAATCCAATACCAGGAACTTCAGTTTCAAGTGAAAGTTCTGCTGTATTAGTTTCTGTTAATATCTCAAATATTTGATCCCTAATCTTACTAGATGTTTGATTAGTATACATTATATTAATTATAGCTTTCGCAAGTATATGATTTTTATAATCTTGAGCTTCTTTATCTTGACGAGCAAACATCTTAACATACACAAGAGCTGTTTCAACCATAGCTATTTGAGAGAAATTAGTCGCATCAAGTAAATTAAGTACATCATCAAGTTCAAGAAGACACACTGGTATTCTAAGTTTCTCATAGTCTTTCTTCATATTAGTAGTTATTACTTTAAATGCATAATATGGATTATTTTTACTTAAATCTTTGAATGCATTCATATATTCACCATAACTATCAAATATAAAGATATTCGCATTATATGGAATTATTTGACTATTAGGAAATATATTTTGAATAATTCTACATATACCATAAGTTTTACCACTACCAGTATTACCAAATATAGCTGTATGGTTAGAGAATAATTCATCAATACTTACATTTAGTGGGAATTCATTATATAAAGGACTTACTCCAAGTCTTATACTTCTTCCTTCTTCTCCTGTAAGTATCTTTAATTCTTCTTGATTAATAATTCTAACGTTCGCATCAAGGCTAGGTTTTTTAATAAGACCACCAACAAAATCATTTTCAGTAAGTTCTCCTAAGAAACTAACTTTAATAGTATCTTGTTCTATAGAATCAACTTCTCCTAATATCTTTTTATCTGAGTCTTCAAATACAACATGTAAGTTAATTAAATCTTTTATACCAGCAATAGTCTCTTTGTTTACACCAACAATAGCACTATTCTTAGTAATAGTAAGAACCTTTCCAAGCATACCAAAAAACCTTCCTCTCTATTCTTAATATAATTCTATCACAAATATTTTTCACACACAATATAAAAAAGTGCTTAATAACACTTTTTCTATTAATATTCTATTTTATTTAAATAAAGTCCAACAGGACTAGCACATCTTCCTAAAGAAGTTCTATCCATCTTATTAAATATATCTTCTATATCACAAATACTCTTTTTATTATCATTTATATCAAGTAATAAACCAACTATATTTCTAATCATATATCTAAGAAAACCACTTGATTCAAATCTAAGATATAACACTTTCTTAGATATTTTATAGTCTATAATAACATCTCTTTCATAATTACCATTATCTTTATCAGAAGTAAAACTTCTATAGTTATGAATACCTTTAAATTGATTAATAAATATGTCTAAAAGTTCTTTATCTATACTTTTACAATACTGATAGACATATTCACTTTCTATAGGATTATATTCTCCCATATTTATTTTATAAATGTATTCTTTTCTTTTAACATCATGTCTTACATTAAATTCATCACTAACTTTTTTAATACTTTTAATATAGATATAATCACTTAATAATGAATTAACACTATGAAGTAATTTCTTTGCATTAATTTCTTCTTCCACTTCAAAAGTACAATATTGATTTAACGCATGAACTCCCTTATCTGTTCTTGAAGCACCTATAGTATTAATACTTCTATTAAATATTTTAGATAATACTTTTTCTAGTTCTCCTTCAACTGTTTCCTTATTCTTTTGAATTTGATATCCATAATATTTAGAACCATTATAACTTAAATTAATTAAATATTTCATTGTATTGTTATTACTCCTTTTTGAACTAAATAAGCATATATAAGTACTAAATGAAATGCAGTATAAAATATATCATAAAATCCTACTCTATTAGTTCTATAATTAGTTCTATATCTCTTCATATTATAAAGTCTAAGTTCTGATGCAAAAGCCATATCCCTACTTTTTCTTTTAGTAAGCGCTAGTATATTTCCATATATTGTTCCAACTGCATTCATTCTACCAAACATATTAGAATGAAAATAATCTATCCCTCTACTAGCTTCAGCTTTTAATGTTTTATATTCTACTGTTAACATAAGAGGTACATATCTTAACATTTTATTAACTTTAAATGCAAACTTAGTAATCGGTAAATATAAGAAGTTAAAAAATGATAAGAACTTTTCTATTCCATAAGCACTTTCACTAGGACTAGTAGTATAAGCCAAAATATTTAAATATTCTACTAAAGTTATAAGTTTAATTATATATGTAATAGTCTCTGTTATATTAAGTCTAAAATATGCACAAATAAATACTATTAAAATATAAATATATCTTAAAGACCAAAATGTTCTAAAATAATATCTAAATGGTACAAAACTTAATAACTGCATACATAGTACTAAACCAAATAGAAATAAATTTATATATATTGAATCAGTAAGTAGCATAATTACTATAGCTACTATAAAATTAAATAATTTAACTACTGGATTTAATCTATGTACTGATGAATCTACTGGATAAAAAGAACCAAATGAATTTCTAGAATACATCTCTATATACCCCCTTTATTAGGTCAAGTATATTGTCATAGTCATGTATGTATCTTCCTTTTTTCTTACATTCATCTATAAATGTAACTATCTTTGGTACTTCTACTCCTATTTGATTTAAAGCATCTATATCACGAAGTAATTCTTTACCACCAAATGCTACTAATTTAGTCATATGCATTAAATATACGTAATCTGTTATTTGATAACAGAAGTTAGTATCTTTACTTAGTAATATTATAGTCTTTTTATATTTATTTTTTAAAAGTCTAAGTAATCTTATTAATTCTTTTTTATCATTTGAATTAAGTCCTGCTGTATATTCATCAAGTATTAATATATTTGGATTATACACAAGAGCACAAGCAAGAGCTACTTTCTTAGCATCTACAAGTGTTAATTCATGTGGATTCATATTTAAGTATGAGTCATCTAACCCTACTAGTTTTAAAGCATCACTAGCTCTTAAATCTATTTTTTCTAACTTATATTTGAAATATTTCATTCCAAATTCTATTTCACTTCTAACAGTTTTATTAAAGAACATATCATATGGATTTTTAAATACATATCCAGTTTGAAATCTAAGTTTATTTATATTCTTTATCATTCTTCCATCATTAATAAATCTTCCTATTTTAACTCTACCACGAGTAGGCATTATTAAAGCATTTATTAAGTCACCTATAGCTGTCTTACCACTATTACTTTTACCAATAAATGAATATATACCAGGGTTCTTTATTTCAAACGTTACATCGCTTATAATAGTTTTCTCTAAAGGAGTATATGCATCTATAACAAAACTTACATGATCAAATCTTATTTCCATAATGCACCTACCAATTCTTTATCACTTAAATAGTATTTATTAATAAGACCATAATCCATTAAATATCTGTTTAACTCCACTATAAATGGAAGACCAAGTCCAAGTCTCTTAAGTATCTTTTCTTCATTTAAAACACTTAATGTCTTACCTTCACAAACTACATTTTTTTCATAAACTATTATTATCTTATCTCCATATAAAGTTTCTTCCATATCATTAGTAAAATTCATAACTATTCCACCATCTTTAACATATTCTTTTAATATATCAAAAATAAGTAATTTATCTTCATAGTCTAATTCACAAAGTATATTGTCTATTACTAATACTTTAGGTTTAACTATTAATGCAGATAATATTTTCATCTTTACTTTATCACTAGCACCTAAACTATTAGGATCTCTTATTAATAATTCTTTTAATTTATAATGTCTACTTTCAGTATCTATAAGTTCTCTTATTTGATTCTTTTTCATAGCTAAACTTTCAAGTCCAAAAGCAATTTCATCTTCTACAGTTTCACCAACAAAAACATTTAAATGTTTATATAAAACAAAACTCATTCTTCTTCTAATAATATCTAAAGTTTTAGGATTAAAACTAGCATCTCCCACTTCTATAGTTGCTTTCTTATTGCCATGTAAAAGAGTATGAATTATTAAATCATTATTATCTCCAATAATAGATACAAATTCACTAGGTTTTAATTCTATACTAATATCTTCACCAAACTTATATTTAAAGTATACATCTTCCATAATAAATACTCCTCATATGAATTATACTATATTTTTAAATATTAAAAAAGATTTTATAAACTTAATTTTTATAAAATCTATTATAGTATAGAGCTATTAAAATAGAACCAACTGAATTACCAAGTAACATTATAAGTATATAAAGTAATGATTTAAAACTTAATAAATTTGCTACACTTATATAATACATATTAGCTATACTATGTTCAAAACCACTAAGTATAAAAACCATTACACACATAAATATGCAAGAATATTTACCTATCTCATTGTTTATTTTTTTATAGTTATTTACCGCTATATACATAAGTATTCCACATAATATAGATAAAATAAATATACTAAGTAAGTTATCATTAAGTTTTAAATTTACTAATTCTACTGCTTTATCACTAACACTTTTAAATCTTGTTAAAAGTACTAATCTTGCTACTAAGAATGTACCAATAAAATTACCAACTATTGTTATTAACAATTCATAAATATAATTAAATTTATTTATAAGTACATAACCAACTTTACCAGTGAATAAATTCATTCCATACATGCATATAACAAGAAGTCCTATTGAAAACAAGAAAGCTCCAAAAAAGTTATTATCAACTCTTAAATATACTGTACCAGCAATACCTATCATAATACCAGCAAATATACTTTTAATTAAATAATCTATATAACTTTTATATTTTTTCATGATTCCACCTCAAACTCTATAGTACAATTATTATCTTTCATCAAGCAAAAACTCTTACTATTTTTATCATATCTAAAAGTATATTCATTATCTTTAGTAGTTAATATTACTTCTTCATCATTCTCTTTTGATTCATAACTATATGACTTTAAAGCATCTTTTATTTCATCTTCGCTTATCTTTTCTTTAGTAGTAATAAACATATTATATGAATCATATACTTTAACAGTCATATCATCACTTACCCAAGTTTTTTGATAACCAGGAACACAAAAAGTACAAATGATAAATCCAAGAATAAATAATATTATTTTAATATATTTACTTGAAGACTTTGGCGTCTTCCATACCCTTCTAGATATTGGAGTTATTGTTAGTAAACCAGAGGCTAAAATAAGTAAAGCTCCAAAAACATTATAATCCATGTATGTTATAGATAAAATTATCATATAAATAGCTAAGCAATTATAAAATTTATTTTTACTTTCAGGATGACTACTTACTTCATTATAAATATCATATATCCAACCTACAAGAAATAATCCACCAGTAAATAAATACAAAAAACCCATACCAATTTTACCTTGAACAAACTTATGAAGCCCAAATAAACCACCAAATATAACAAGTATTATATGATCTTTTCCATTCTTAACGCTCTTATTTTTAGCATCAATCTTATCATATTCACTAAAACTATCAATATATTTTTCATATTTAGTTTTGTATTTTTCTAACTCATTTTCACTAGCTAAAGTAATATATTTATTATAATATTTTTTAGCTTCTACTCTATACTCTTTAGATGTAAAGTCTTCAGTAACTGCTCTTAATAAACCTAACCATACTTCTTTATTATCAGCATATCTTTCTGACAAAGAATAATATATATCATAAGCTTTCTCATATTCTTTAAATTTTAAATTAGCTCTTCCATTTTTAAATTCTTGTTCTTCATCTATTTGTCCTGCCATAATATGTTTAACTTTAGTAACTTCATCATCTATAATAAACTCATTACCACAATATTCACATTTAGCATTCTTAGTATTTTCTGATACTTTTATTTTACCTTTGCATTTAGGACATTCTGTACTTATTAATTTCATAAAACACTTCCTATTTCCATTTAGCTTCTAAAGTTATATTACTACTAACTACTTTATCAAAATTATATTTAACACCATTATAGTACCATCCATCAAATTCATAATCTTCTTTAACTGGATCTTTTGGTGCGATAGCTATTTGATTTTCAACTACTTCTTGAGTAGTATTTTCTTCTCCATTATTGTATACAAATGTAACAATAAATTTAAGTCTATAATCAGCTTTTAATGTTGTAGTACCTTCTACTTTATAATGACTATCAACATATCCACCATTTACATCCTTCCAACCTATAAAACTATAACCTTTTTTCTCTGGTACTGGAAGTACAATCTCTTTATGTTTCTTTTCTCTAATACTACTAAAAACACTACCACCATCACTATCAAAACTAATAGTGTATTTCCCATCAAATATATATAAAAATAAAATAATAGCACCAACAAACAACACAAATGATACTATTAATTTAAAATAATTTTTCTTTTCAATTTCTTTTTTGTTTTTTATATTCTTTTTACCCTTTTTACTCATTCCTACCACCATCTTAATTTTATCATAGAATACCTTCTAAAACTATAAGAAATTAAAAAAAGTTTATTATTTTGAATAAACTTTTCCATTAACATATAATTTATATCCATTTAAATCTATATTAGACGCGTCTCCATCATATTCAAATGATGTAACATATGGGTCTCCAGTTAATTTAATTTTACTATTTTTATCAAGTTTTAATGTAATACTTTTAGCAGTATTATCTCCATTAATAGTTCCTTCAAAGTATGAACTATTAAGTGTCATATCAAGTGTTGATATTGAATCTACTATATATTACCAATAATATCTTGATTAGTTGCTTTGAATGTAACAGTTCCACCGTTAGAGCCACTATTTCCCCAAGAATCTTTTTGTATTCTTAAGAAGTTCCCAATACTATCATTATTAGTTATTTTATTATTTTCAAGTTCTATTGACGCAGTAGTATTTGTTACATAGAATGAGTCACCTTTATTAGTAATTATTTCACTATTTTTAGAAATGAATTTTGCTTCACCATCAGCAACATCACCACTCATAGATTGATATAAGAATATATTTTTATAACTTAAAATTTTCAATATTTACGAATAGTCATTATAAGAGCTACCTCTTCTTTATCATTTATAATAAAAACCTTAAACCCACACACTTTTCCTATAAAAGTATCATTATTTATATCTAAAATTTTTATAGTTGTATTTAAAAATTCAGGATCTAGATTTACTTCATTGCCATGTTCACTTTTATAAGAAATATATTCAACCTTACTCTTTGCTTGTTCTAAAATTTCTTTTTTACTAAATAATATAGTATCTTCTTCTATAAAACCATCAAAATACATTTTAGCATCAGGATATATTTCATGATTTATAAGAGATTCACTTATCATATTATTCTTTATAAAGTTTTGCTTTTCGTCTTTTGTCCAATCATTTGAAAAAGAAACCTTAGCATTAGGAATATTATCACATTTTAAATAATAAGCAGTATATGAATTAGTTATAATAATTCCTCCTGTTTTTAATGGACAATAAGATTTTAAAATTACTTTTGAATCATTTGCTTTTAAATAGTCTTCAATAACTTTACATCTTTTATCATCTTTTAATAACTTATACGTATCAGTTTTATTAATAAGATTTTTACCATTTAACAAATTATTAACATCAAACTTTTCTTTTTGAATTTTATTTTTATCATTTATATTATCATTTACTTCTATTTTAATATTTTTCTCTATAATACATCTATCATAAATTTCATTAGCATCAAAATAATCACTATGTTCATCAGTATCTAATGAATAAAAATATTCATGTTCAGCATTTCTATCTTCACCAAACTCAAATAACTTATCTAAATGTTTTTTTACTGCCGAAGAAACCTGTATAATTTGTAAAATATTTACATCTATAGGATTTTTACCATAAAAATAATTAACAATTTTACTAATAATAGCATAAGCCATAAAACCATATTTTGATTCTAATTCATCATCAGATATTTTAGAAATCTTTAACAAAAATGAATATATTTCCGAAGGTAACTTACCTTTCAAATCTAATAATTGTTCTTGTAGAATATCATTATCATTTGAAAAACACACATATCCATTTTTCTCATGAAGACTTTTGAATTCTTGATAAGTTCTATCTTGAAGTTCTACTTTCATCAACTTTTTAAAATCATCATAATCGTAATCCTTATATTTTACATACTCATTATTACTAACATTCTTTACATCTTCATCATTTTCATATAATGATTTTACTAATCTATTTCCTGATTTTATCAATTTAATTTTTCCAATAGCACTATACTTTTTTAGAATGTAATTATCATAATTATCATCAAAAGTATTATTTTTTAAAAACTCTTCATACTCTTTAATATCATCAGAGAACTTCAATATTTCATCATCATAGTCATCTATATCACAATTATTAAATTTAAATCTATAATATGGAATTGTTTGTACTAATTCAGAAATTGCTGTACTTAAAGATTCATTTTTTAATTTTGAATTACATGATTTTATACTATTATCTATAAGTTCTTTTTTCTCTTCAAGTATTTCTTTTTCACTTTTTTCTTCTTTAGGTGTCTTTTCATATAATTTTGAAATGAAAAAAGCATAAAATTTATCACCATCAATTTTTACTAATGATTTTTCCATATTACTCCAAGTAATTTCTAATATGAATTCATTTTTATTTCCATATGCTAATGCACCAGGAGTTCCAAAAATCATACTTCCAACAAGAGAACCACCAATTGACTTTTTTTGAACTTGAGATTTATCACTATATTCAATAACAGTATCACCATTTACATAGCAAATAATTTTTCTATTTTTAACAATTACAACATTATGAGTATTATATATAAACACATAGCAATCTTGTAAATATCCACCTATTATTTCACCAATACATTTTTCTCTCCAAATTGTTTCCATAATACCTTCTCCTTACTCATTATAGCTCATCTACCAAACTTAAAACAATTATATCATAAATATACCTATAATATATTAAAATAAAAATACTTAGATTATTATCCAAGTATTCTTTACTAAATTATTTTAAGTTATTTCTTTCTTATATTACCAGTAATTATATCTTTAAGATTATTAATTAATACTTTAAAGTAAGATGCTTTCTTTACTTCTTCATTAACAATTAAATCATATTTATATTCTTTAGAGTCATAAGTAAGTATTAGTTCTCCTACTTTAGTACCCTTCTTCAAAGGGGCTTTTAATTTATCAAGTTCTATCTTAGTACTATAGTTTACATCTCTAGTATTTTTATCAACAATTAATTTAACATCATTATCTAAGTAATAATTATATTCTTTATTTTCACTACCACTTATATTTATTTTACCAGTATATTCACTTTTCTTAAGTATTACCTCGCTTCCATACATACTGTATCCATACTCCATCATACCAATCGTATCACTACTTCTGTTATCCTTAGAACTACTTTTCATAACAACACTTATAAGTCTCATATTATTTTTATTCATAGTTGCTGTAAGACAATAACCTGCTTTATCAGTATAACCTGTTTTAAGACCATCAATTCCTTTATAGAACTTAACAAGTTTATTAGTATTTACAAGCCAATGATTCTCTCCTGATACTGTTATATACTCATCATAAGTACTAGATATTTTAAGTGCAAGTTCATGCTTAACTAACTCACGAGCAATTAACGACATATCATAAGCAGTAGTTAAATGTCCATCTTCATCAAGACCATGAGGATTCTTAAAAGTGGTATTCTTACATCCAAGTTCTCTTGCTCTATCATTCATCATATTAACAAAATTCTCAACTGTACCACCTAACTTTTCAGCAAGCGCAACAGCCGCATCATTCGCAGAAGCGATTCCTACACCCTTAATTAAATCTTCAACTTTAACATTACTTCCAGCTTCAACATATATTTGAGTTCCACCCATATCTTGAGCATTCTTTGAAATTAACACTTCATCGTTCAAACTAATCTTCCCACTCTCAAGTGCTTCCATAGTTAAAAGCATAGTCATAATTTTAGTCATAGAAGCAGGAGCCATCTTTTTATCTTTATCTTTCTCAAATAATATTTTCCCAGTACTAGCTTCTACTAAAATAGCAGTTTCACTATTCTTAGCAAGTCCAACTTCACTTGCACTTACACTAACTAGCATAAATAAACATATAAATATAAAAAAGACTTTCTTCATACATATCACCATTAAATAATATGCATTTAAAATTCTTTTATCATTCTTTTTATATATTCTTTAAAGCAAACTCCAATACTCTATCTTTATTATTTATAAAATCTTCTTTAGTAGTTTTAACATAATAATCAGGTTTAAATATCACAGGTTTAAATACTTCACTACTCATCTTACTTACAACTTCTTTACTAGAAATTTTCATATTCATAGAAGGATTGAAATAACAAGTCGATACCGCAAACCTATACTTTCCTATATTTAACCATATTTGTTCCCCATAAGAATTAAATGGAGTACTTATCCCTTCACCTACCGTTATACATCCAAGCTTAATCAAATCATAAAGTGCTAAACTGCCTGATGAAAATATCCTATAATCAGTTAAAACTATTAACTTCTTATCTCTATGTTCATTTAAAAAATCTATTAAAGTCTTATTTAATCCAGAGTTTCCACCAATATTACCTCTTAAATCTATAATGATTTTATTAATCTTATCAAAATCTAAATAGTTTATTTCTCTTATAGACTCTTCTATTATATCTTTATACTCATTTTGTACTGAACAATGTCTATATATAAGAGTATCTTCTACCATCTTATAAATACCAGTTTCTCCATAATAATATTCTTCTATATCAAATTGTTCATCACTAGTCATTACATCTTTTTTATCTATAATTCTCTTTTCAACTTCTCCATTAATAGTCTTAAATTCAAATATTAACTCTTCACTATCTCTCAAAGATGGTAAACTAAATAATAAACTCATATCAAATAAGGATTTTTCAAGTTCATACCTTTTTCTCTCATCAGTTCCATATACAATAATATCATCTAATTCATCTAATATTTTACCAATATTTATTGTATTTATAGATTCTAATGTACTACCTCTTAACCCATCAGGATAATTAACAACTACTTCATTATCAAATATTCTATAGTTAAATGGAAGTATAACTGTTCTCATTCTAAATCTAGTGTGTGCATCATCCATACCACTTAGTCTTTTAATAATATAATTCATAAAGTAATTAAATCTGTATCCATCTTCAATTTTATATTTAGAAAGTAATTTTTTACATATAATTTCAAGTTCTTCTTTATTAATATTATGCCATGGATTAACATGTAATCTCTCATACTCATTTATAAATTCATCAAATGTATTTTTATAATATTCAAGCATATTTTACACTCCTAATATATTAATTATAGCATAATATTTTATAACATTTAAAAATTGTTAATCATAAGACTAACAATTTTTATATTTATTTACTTTCTATTTTTCTCCTACAATATCTACAAGTTCCAGTTTTAGCAGTTAACATATTATCTGCACCACAATATGGACAAATAACAACGTTAGTATTTTTAGCAATCTCTCTTTTTTCTTTCATAATCAAATCATTTTTTCTTGATATTTCATCATTTCTTCTTTCTTGATTTGCTATATACGATCTAACTGAACTCTTTGTTTTATCAACTATCATAGATATTATAGAAGATAATATTAAAAATATAATACCAACTGTTATTAATAATTTACTATAACTTATAAAATCTACTTTATATAATTCACTATTAATAATTTTATTAAAATATGGAATATTATCAGCACTATATTCAAACTTATCAAATAAAAATTTTAATAATTTTGGAAGTAATATTATAAGTCCAGTTGAAACTAAATAATATGGAGTAACAATTCTTCTTCTATCATAATAATAAACAATATATCTGAAGATTATTAAACATACCCCAAGAAAAGGAAGAAAATACAATAGTATTAAAATAACAGGAATACTGCATAATAATCTTATTAATATGTTATTTCTCATAATTTACCTCACATTTAACTTCATATTATTTTTGTTACTTATTATCATTTTTAGTAAACTCATCCACAATAGCACTTGCTCCAGGAATACTATTAGTAAAAGTTTTTAATAGTTTATTTTGAGCTGTAGCACCATTAACATTTGTATTATTTGCTCCTGAAATAGTTGAATTAGATAGACCATTACGTCTTTTAATATATTTATCAACTTGTCTTAAGTTTGTTACTTCTCTTTCAGTTTCAATTTCATATGTATGTCTAGCACCAGCATTACGATATCTACTATACATAATTATGAAATAAATAATACCTATAGATAAGAATATCCAAGAGCCCTCAAAATCATCTGCTGTAAAGAACATTAAGAATACACCTAATGCTTCTACCAAAGCAGAAATTGCAATTAATTTTGGCATATGAATTGGTACACTACCCATAGTTTCCCCAGTTCTAGCATTAACAGCTACATAATGAAGTAATTTCTTATCTCCTTTTACTTCTTGATAACTATATAACCATACTGGTAAATAAGCAGCTTTCCATTGCTGTCCTTTAATACTGAAATCTTCTTGTGACCAAGCTACACCTCTATCATAATTTTTTAATGAATCATTAGCAGCAAATCTTACTACATCTTTAGCTTGAACATCAACTACCGTTTTAAGAGCGTTTACATTTACATCTCTCTTTTCTGAAGTATAACCTCTTAAATAATTAGCATTATATTTAACAGCATTTTCAGTATCAAAAGGCATAATAGCATTTATAACATTATTAGTTTTACTCTTATCCTCATTATTTAATCTATCACTACTTGATTCAACAGTTAATCCTTTAATTGCTAAATCAAATTCTCTTTCTACATCATATAGATCAGCATCATATCTTATTTCTTGTCCATTACCTACTTTAACTGTATATGAATGTACTAAATGTTCACCTTGACCAATAAGTTTAGCATGAGAATTTACATCTACTATCATATATGGAAAATAAACGCCCATTATATTATTAGTAGTAAATTCTTTAGTGAATGTTGGATGAGCAAAGAATTTTCTTTTACCAACAAATTTTTCTATAGAACCTTTTGCTTGATCTTTAGTCATCTTAAATGGTAATACTACATCAGGTATAGCACCATTTGGTATTTGTTGATTTACTGATAATACATTTCTACACCAGTGACATCTAGCAGTACTAGCTTCACTTGTATCAATTACTACTTCTGCTCCACAACTACTACATTTGAATGTTAATACATCTTTTGTATCAGCTATTATATTTTGAGCACCTGAACCCATAACTTGACCAGTTAAATTTTTAATATCTGTTTCCATACCAGATATTTTTTCAGGCTCAAATTCATGTCTACAGAAATTACATCTTAATTTACCATTATTAGCATTTAATGATATATCAGTAGCTCCACATTTAGGACATTTATTTTGTCCATCGACTGAACCCTCATCAGTTTTAATGATTTTAGGTTCAGTTGATGTAACATTTTCATTATTAGTAGGAGTAATATTTTCTAAATTATTACTCTTCATATACTATATACCTAATAATTGTTTCTTTTTAGCTTCAAAATCTTCTTGAGTAATAATTCCTGCATCTAATAATTCTTTAGCTTTTTTAAGTTCAGCATAAGGATCAGCTTGAGCAGGTTCAGCTTGAACTTGTTGTGGTTGAGCTTCAGGTGTAGGTTGAGTAGCAGCAGCACCAGCTACATTAATAAATGGATTTTGATTAGCATTTGCAGGTTGTTGCATACTATTCATCATTCCACTTCCAGCTTGCATTCCCATACCCATAAATGCCATACCAGTTCCACCACCATTTTCACCAGCAGCTTGAACTCCACGAGCAACTGATTGTTGCATAAATGAGTTACCTCTAGCACCACTAAGAGCATCAGCTTTCTTAACATCACTAAGAAGTGCTTTAGTATCCTCATCATATTCAATAGATAAAATAGCAGTTTTAACGATTTCTAAACCTCTACTTGTTCTCCATTGATATGCATCTTCTACTGCTTGTGCCATAGCTTGAGCAAATCCAATTTGATCAGCTTGAATTTTAGAAATTCTATTTCCTTTACTTGGATCATTTGTATAATTAGAGAATGCTGCTGATAAAGTACCAACTACTTCATTAAATAATTGAGTAGCTGCATCATTATCCATATCAGCAAAATCAAATACTGGAGCTCCTGGAGTTAAATATTTTTGTGGTACAAAGTTTTTAACAAATAATAGAGGGTCTACTATTTTTAATGTATAAGTACCTCTAGTAACAGCTCCTACTTGAGTATTTAGATATGCATCATCCCAATAAATTTCTGATTGAGTTCCAAATCTATTATTTGGTATTTCTTTTAAATTGATATAGAAAGCTAATTGTTGACTAGTAGCTTGTCCACCAAATTTAAATCTTTCCCAAGATGTTCCTATAGTTGATGATAAAATTCCATCTCCTGCAAACATACTTCTTGAATTAGGATCATCTGATTTAAATTCAAATCCTCCTGGTTCTGCAATTAAGCCAGTAATTTGTCCATCTTGTAATGTAATTAATGCTGTACCTTCAGGAACAATAATTTTACTACCATTTGTAATTACATTTTCTTGTCCCTTATAATTTTCTCCAACACCATTATTTGTACCTTTTGGTACTGCCTTAAATAATGCTGCTGTTGCTGGAACACCTTCAGTTGGTCCGTAAAAATCCTTCCATTGATCAGCAAATGTGCCACTTATAGCACCACTAAATGCTTTAATAAATCCCATAATCTTACCTCTCTTCTTTAGCATTTTTAAATAAAGTTATAAAAAAAAGATATAAATTATTAAAAGTATTGAGTATCAAAAATACTACTCCCTCTAAAACTATATTTTTATCTATACTCTATCTATCATTTTAATTATATCATAAATCATATTAATTACTACTAAAAAAGACATATTTTTTTAAGTATGTCCTTTATTTTCCTACATTTCAGTAGTATCTTTATGATTCTTATTTAATTTTTTAATCATATCAGTTGCATCAACGCTCTTACCTTTAATTGCTTCTAATACTTCAATTGGTATACAGAATATAATAGTATTTGATTGATCACTACTAATATCATTAATAGTTGATAATGTTCTTAAATGCATAGCCCCAGGAGTAGTAGCCATAGTCTCAGCAGCAATAGCTAAATTCTTAGATGCTTCTACTTCACCTTGTGCCTTAGTAAGAATTGCTTCTTTTTCACGTTCTGCTTCAGCAGCCTTAGCAATAACTCTTTTCATTTCTTCAGGAAGACTTACATCTTTAAGCTCGACATTTTCTACCTTTATTCCCCAAGGGTCTGTAGCTTCATCAATAATCTTACATATCTCAGTAGATATTTTTTCTCTCTCACCTAAAAGTTCATTTAAAGATACACTACCTACTACATTTCTCATAGTAGTTTGAGCAAGTTGACTAACTGCATAATAGAAATTTTCAACTTCTAATATTGCTTTAGATGCATCAAATATCTTATAGTAAATTACTGCATTTATTCTAACTGATACATTATCTCTAGTAATAGCATCTTGTTCAGGAACATCTACAGCTTTAGTTCTTATATCAATCTTTTTATATGATTGAAATATTGGTAATACCAAATTCCAACCTGGTTCCATAATTTTACTAAATTTTCCTTGAGTAAACTTAACTCCTCTTTCATATTGATCAATTTGAACAATACTTCTTAGTATTATAATTGCTACTATAACAACTATAACCCAAAATAAATAATCCATACTTTCACCTCTCTTATTATCATTATATTATATTTAATACCAAAATAAAAGAAGTTATTCACTAACTTCCTCTGTTTTATCACACTCAGTATTAATAGTATATTCATTACTAATAATCCCTTTAGATACAACTATACTTTTAATACATTTCTTTTCAAATTTTTCTTTATCACTTATATATTTAGAATCTACTAATTCATCTAAATAAACTATTGTAGCATTTCCAATTGATAAAGTCATATTATTATCTTTTATATAACTATTAGCTGCACTTTTAATTTCTCTTGATATTTTATTATCTTCTAAGTTGAATCCCAATAAAAACATTACGCCACATATAAGTACAATCAAGCAACCCCAAATAATCATTATATTTTTACTCATTAAAAATCATTTTCACTTTCATAACCAGTTGTTTTATATCTTGAACACTTAATATATGAAACATATACTTGTTTTCCACCACTAGAATTTATTACTTTAGCATATCCACTACAAGATTTATTTTTATCATCAACTAGTTCCCCTAAGTAACCATTAGTTTGTAGTGTTGATACCCTAATTATAACAATATCTTCAGTTGTTCCTTGATAGTTTTCTTCATAATATTTTTTTGCTGCAGATACTACTTTACTTTCAAGTGGTTCATAAGAAAATACTTCACTTCCACTATTATCTGGCTTTACTAAAGGATTATTATTTTCTCCTAAAAGTCCAAGTCTATTTAGTCCAATAGTCGCAACTACTAAACAAAACAAGAATACAAGTATATAAAATAACTCTACTCTAAGTCCCCATCCATTTTTATTCATAAAATTCACCTACTTAAATTATATATCATATTTAGTATTTTTTCTATAATAATTCTTCTATTTTACTTTTAACTTCTAGATCTTTAATATCATTAAGTATTTCTTTAATCTTTTTATTTTTTTCTTCTATTTTTAGTATTTCCTCAAATTTAGTTAATTTACTAGTTATCTGATTTAAATATTTTGATGCATAACTTCTACTTACTTCATATAAATCAGCTATTTCTCCAAGACTATAATCTTCAAAATAATAATATTCAAAATAGTTTCTTTCTTTTTCACTAAGTAATTCTTTATATATAAGATATAAACTAGTTATATATTCTCTTTCTATCATTAAAACTCCTTAAATAATCCATAGATATATTTTTCTATATCAAATGGTATTAAATCAGTTTCCTTTTCACCAAGTCCAACAAATTTAACTGGAATATTTACTAGTTCCTTAATTGCAAGAACTATACCACCTTTAGCAGTACCATCAAGTTTAGTAAGAACTATACCTGTTATATTAGTTATTTCTTTAAAACTCTTTGCTTGAGTTATACCATTTTGTCCAGTAGTAGCATCTATTACAAGTAATGTTTCAACTGGATTACCAGGTATTATCTCATTAATTACTCTATTCATCTTTTCAAGTTCTTTCATTAAGTTAGCTTTATTTTGAAGACGCCCTGCTGTATCTACAAGTACTATATCATACTTTTCATCTTTAGCTTTCTTAAGACCATCATATATAACAGCAGAAGGATCTTTTCTATCATCTCCATAAAAAGATACTCCAATTCTACCTGCCCACTCATTTAATTGATTTACTGCTCCAGCTCTAAAAGTATCTCCGGCAATAAGCATAATTTTCTTTCCTTCACTCTTGAACTTATTAGCTATTTTAGCAATACTAGTAGTTTTACCAACACCATTAACACCAACAAAAAGTACTACGTTAGTTTCCCCATCTTTAATATTTAATTTACTTGATAATATATCATTACCTACATAAATCATAAATAGTTCATCAACTATTACTTCTTTTAAATATTCAAAGTCAGTTATATTTTCACTTTTAACACGTTTCTTTAATCTATCAACAAAATCCATAACAGTATTAACACCAATATCAGCAGTTATTAATATCTCTTCAAGTTCATCATAAAATTCATCACTTATCTTAGTATATTTAATACCTAATAATGAAAGTTTACTAACAAAGTTATCACGGCTCTTAGATAGTCCTTCAACATACTTCTCTGTCTCTTTAGCTTCTTCTAACTCTTCACTTACTTCACTATTATCTGTTTCTTCTTCATTGATTTTTTCTTTTATTTCTTCTTGTTTACTAAAAATATTTTTAATCTTACTAAATAATCCCATCTTCATCACCTAATTGCTATTATACCATATAAAAACCGGATAACTAGACAAAACTTAATTTTTTTGATATAATCTATAAATACAAATTGACTTTTCGAAGGGATGATGAAATGAATAGTAAAAATAATGAGACTTTAGTCTGTGCTTTAGGTGGCTTAGGCGAAGTTGGTAAAAATATGTATGTTGTTATGCATGATGAAGAATTATTTATAATAGATTGTGGAGTTATGTTTCCAGAAGATGATTTAATGGGAATTGACTATGTACTAGCTGATTATAATGTTCTTAAGACTATGCAAAACAAAATAAAAGGTTTAATTATAACACATGGTCATGAAGATCATATTGGTGGTATACCATTCTTACTTCAAAATATTAATATACCTGTTATCTATACACCTAATATTGCTGGTAAACTTATTAAGAATAAACTTGAAGAAAGAAATATACCATGTCCTAAAATGGTAACTGTTAATGAAGAGTTAAATATAAAGACCAAATACTTTAATATTGAATTCTTCACTACTACTCACTCTATACCAGATTCATTCGGTATGGCTATACATACACCTAATGGTACTATAGTAGAAACAGGAGACTTCAAAATAGATTTAACTCCTATCGGACCAGTTGCAAATATGGGAAAAATGGCTGCTATCGGAAATGAAGGCGTAACACTTCTAATGAGTGACTCAACTAATGCATTAACTCCAGGTTTCTCAGCAAGTGAATCAGTAGTAGATGAAGCCTTAGGTGAAATATTCGCAGCAAACACTGAATCAAGAATAATCTTAGCTACATTCGCAAGTAACATCTATAGACTTACTCACATCGTAGAAACTTGTAAAGAAAACAATAGAAAAATCGCAGTATTCGGTCGTAGTATGAATACAAATATTGAAATAGCAATAGAATGTGGTTATATAAAAGATAAAGATATATTTATAACAAGTGATGAAGCTAATAAACTTCCTCCATCAAAAGTATGTTTACTTTGTACAGGTAGTCAAGGAGAACCTTTAGCTGCTCTATCACGTATCGCAAATGGAAACGATAGAAATATAACACTTATGAAAGATGATACAGTTATATTTTCAAGTTCACCAATACCAGGTAACTCAATGTCTATTAACAGAATTATTAATAAATTATATCTAAAAGGTGCAAAAGTTTACACTAATACTAGTGAATACGATGTTCATACAAGTGGACATGCTAAACAAGAAGAATTAAAGCTTCTACTTAGACTTATACGTCCTAAATACTTTATGCCAATGCATGGAGAATATAGAATGCTTGTTTCACATACAGACTTAGGAGTACTTTGTGATATTCCAAGAGAAAACACATTTGTATGTAAAAATGGAGATGTAATGGCTCTTAAAGATGGAGTTGTTTATAGAAAAGGTTCTATTCCAATAAATGATATATATGTAGACGGAAGCAGAATTGGTGATGTTGGTGTATCAATCATAAAAGATAGAAAGATAATGTCTACAGATGGAGTACTTATTGTTATACTTAATATAGACTTAGTAAATAAAAAATTATTATTAGAACCAAATATAACTACAAGAGGTTTCGTAGTAGTAAACGATAATCAAGATTTAATTAAAAAAATACAAGATAAAACAAATATAATCACACTAAACGAACTTGAAAAAGATAACTTTAGTCTAACAGACTTAAAGAATAGAATTATCTTAGAAATAAACTCTTACGTTATAGAATTAACTGGTAGAAGACCTATCATAATACCAATGATACTAAGTACAAAAGAAAACTTGAATAATGAATAATTCAAGTTTTTTTATTTTATAAGTTTTCTTTCAAAACTAATAGTGTCTTTATCATCAAAATTTATAAAATCTACAAGTACATTACTAGCTCTATCATCTTCAAAATCAATACTACCAGCTAAAAATCCTCTATTAACAATAGTATATGAATTAGATGGCATATCAGCAAGCGTAGGAACTCTAAATATCGCATACTTTCCATCAAATAAACATCTATATTGATGACTATGACCAAAGAAATTTAAAAATACTGTAGAGTCCCCTATCGTATTTAACATTCTTGATATATCATGTTTTAAAGATATGTATTCTCCTCTAAGTTTCAAATATGAACTTCTATATCCCGTAATAATAAAATCATCTCTATTACCTAAAACATCAGCAATATCATAATTACAAACAACTATTGGAAAAGCATCATGATTACCAAGAAGTATTATATTTTTAATACTTCTATCAGATGGATAATCCTCCATAACATGATTTACTTGAGAAGAAATACTTCTATATTTACGATTACATCTACTATAATTAGAATAACATCCTTCTATTAAATCGCCAGCATGAAATATATATTTAATATTATGACTTAACGCATAATCATAAACTTTATTTAAATAATCAAGATTCTCAAATCTACTACCTATATGAGTATCACTAATAACAATAAAATTAAGTTTATCATTACTTTCTAAATTAAAAGTATCACATACATAAGAATGAGATAAAACTCTTTCATTATCAAATCCTTTTTGTACTAATAACTCACGTCTAGGTATATTATCCACATGCTCTCTTTTAACAACCCTATCACTCTTTAATAAATTCAACACTTCATCTATAGCATTCTTTACTAAAAACAAATATATTTTTTCATCTGGTTTTCCATAAGTAAATAAATCTATATACATAGTTCTAAGTAATGCTAAATAACATGATGGACTAATATTAAGTTCATTTATAATTTCAAAATAACTTTTACCATCACAAAGCATACCAAATATATAATTTCTTTTCTTTCCACCAAAATTTCTAGTAACATTTTTAACTTTCTTACCAAGCAATTTATCAATTATAACAATTAAATAGAAATCATTTTCATCCATAGAAGAAACTATTTCACTTCTTATTTTTTTAAGCATAGACACTATATAAGACTTTTCTAAATTTAAGCTTTTTGATATTTCATCCACACTATAGCCTAATTTAACTAACTCAATTATATACTCATATACATCAAAATAAATATTTAGCATAGCCCCTCCAAAATATCAATTATAATAACATAAAAATAGAGTTTTTAAAACTCTATTTATTATATTCTACTTTATAAAGATTAGAATCTATATCAATAATATATTTATCCATAGTCTCAGATATAAACAATGGATATTTATAATTTTCTTCCTTTAAAGTCATATAACCTATCTCTTTTATATAAGGAACATCATAAGTTTTAAATGATTCTTTAAAACTATCTAAGAATCCCTGTGAATTAGATAAACTACTCTTATTAAAGAAATTACTATAATATATTTTAGTTTCTGTATTAGTACTATTTATTACTACTATATAAGAATTAACATTTTCAATTACTTCAAATGAAGTAATATTTTTATAATCAAGAACAGTAAAATCGTTATTATTTTTATTTCTTATTTCAAGTAGTCCTTCATTATTAATAAAGAATTCAAATAAATAATGAGCTTCTATTTTATCATTTTCACCTACATAAACATCCCTAGTATAATCAATAGTGTATCTATTATAATATGGATAATGTATCTCTATATCATTATAGTTAACACTCTTACTATTAAATTCATAACATACTTGATAATCTTCATAACCATCTATAAATACTTGAAATGGTAACATAAGTATTACAAATAATGTAATCAATAAGCTAACAAGTCTTTTATCATTTTTATCTATTACTTTAGTACCATCTTTTAAGTTAGTTCTCTTAAGTACAAGTAATGCACCAACTACATTTATGGAAGAAAGAATTAATGTTGAAAATGCATTATATAGAACTATTCCATTAGTTGGAGTATTAAAAGTACAATCTTTTATTAAATTTAAATCTCCAAGCATCAAACAAAAATCATAAATACCATGTAAGAATATAACAGCCCAAATATTTTTAGTTTTGTAATATATACTTCCAAGCAATAAACCTGCCGAAGTTGCTTGTATTACCTGTATAATTGTAGTAAATAAATCTTGTCCTGCAAGTATATTTGATAAATGTATCAAACCAAATATTAAAGATGAAAATACTATAGAAAGTATTATATGTTTTTTTGTATCACCATATCTTTCAATAAATTCATTTTGAAGCCACCCTCTACATAAGAACTCTTCAGCAATACCAATAAATATTGTTAGTAATAATAAATTAATAAAATTGCCAAAATTAAATCCATCCAAAGAAGATAAACTTCCTAAAAATGATATTGCAGCTATTATAAGCATTGGAAATCCTAAAGTAATTGATTTAAAGAATTTTTGTTTTTTTGCTGTAAACACATATGAATTTTTAAATAAAAGCATTACTATAAGTACTAACGCAGCATATATCACTTCAAGCAATAATTCAGTACCATATTTATAATAAGCAATATTATTAGATATAAAACCAGGAAGCACTGTAATCACACTATCTATAATTATAAAGACAAGTAACATCTCTATAAAATATATAAATATATTCTTTTTATTCTTCATAATACTATTTATCCTTTTCACTTTCTAACATTCTAAGTATTCTATTTTGATTAGCTTGTATCTTAGTCATTTGATCATGTAACTCTTCAAGAATAAGTTCGCTTTTTAAATCAGTCTTATAATCGTTCTTACCTCTTAAAGTATCTTTTTTAGCAGCTCTATTTTGACTCATCATAATTATTGGTGCCTGAAGTGCAGCTACACATGATAAGAATAAATTAAGTAAAATAAATGGATAAGGATCAAAAGCTTCTTCTTCATTTAATATTATTAAATTAATACCTATCCAAGCAAGTAGGAATACTACAAATCCTATAATAAAGCCCCAACTACCAGCTTTCTCTGTTATTTCATCAGCTAATTTATCTTTCCATGTTTCATTCTCTTCTGCTTGTTTATCAACGTCAATCGCAATTGGTTCATTAAATAATATTTCCATTAATTGAGATTCATCTTCATTTTCTAATTCTTTATTTTTGAGTAACATCTTTACTATTTCTTTTTTAGTTCTAACTTGTCCCATATCTTATCTACCTCTACTATAAATAATATAACAAATAACATTCAAAGTAAAGACAAAGTCCCACATTCAAGCAATAAAAAAGTCCCATTACTGAGACTTAATATTCTAATGGTGGAGAATGTGGGACTCGAACCCGCGACCCCCTGCGTGCAAGGCAGATGCTCTAGCCAACTGAGCTAATTCCCCATTAGGTAGGCACTTGATAACAATCAAGCATACTAATACTACCATATATAACATGAATAAGTCAAGCATTATTTTACTATTTTATTAAAATATTCATAATTTCTAGTGCCAATTTAACATTATCATGCCTAATTATATTATTTTCTATCTTAATTAAAGGCTTATTTACATGTTCAATCTTAATATTTTTAGTGTCTACTTCTACTAAATCCTTTTGTTCTTGTGTTTCATAAATCTTAACAATATCAGGACTTACTTCTTCACTATTAGTTATTATTGTATCTACTTTTCTCTTACCCAAATATTTATTTAATAATTTAATATGGTCACTTGCTTTAAAATTATCAGTTTCACCAGGTTGAGTCATAACATTACATACATATATGATTTTAGCATCAGACTTATCTATTGCCTTAATAACATCTTTGCATAATAAATTAGGAATAATACTTGTATATAAACTACCCATACTTAAAACTATAGCATCAGCATCCATTATTTTATCTAATACTTCAGTATTTACTGTAGGTTCTTTTTTATAATATACTTTCTTAATCTTTTTTGGTGACATAGTAATATGATGTTCGCCTTCTACTACTTCACCATCCTCCATTTTACCCATTAGAGTAACACAATCATCAGTCAAAGGAAGAACCTCACCTTTTAGATTTAAAATATCACTTATAAGTTTAATACCACCAGATAAATTTCCACCTATATCAGTTAAAGCAGCAAGTATCAAATTACCAACAGTATGACCATCAAAATCTCCATTAGAGCAAAATCTATAATTTACTAATTTTTCAACAATATTCTCGGTCTCAGACAACGAAATAAGAACTCTTCTAATATCACCAACAGCAGGTATATTAAATTCTTCTCTTATCTTTCCTGTACTTTTTCCATCATCACAAACACTAACAACAGCAGTTATATCAAACGGAAATTGTTTAAGACCTTGAAGTAAAACAGATTGTCCTGTTCCACCACCCAAAACCACTAATTTTTTATTCATATACGTCTCCTCAAGTTATCTTATTAATATAGCCTCTTTTTTATTCTTACGAGCAAGTTTATAAAACTTATCAACTTCACTTGCATATTCTTTATATAATCCTTTTTCTCTTAATTTTCTAAAATATTCAAGAACTTCATCTTTCTTAATAGTTCCTAAAAAGAACTCTTGATATCCATCCCCTTCATATGTAATTGTACCATATTTTTTATCAGCAAGAAACCCTGGTATATTTTTAAAACCTCTACTGACAAAATATGTTCTTCTTGTTAGCATTTCTTTGACATGAGTTTCAGGAAAATATACACCAATAGCTTTCTTAGTTGTTAACTCAAAAAATAATTTTACTTCACTTCCATCACTTAAAAACACTTTTTTCATTTTAGAAGTAGGTTTATAGGTATCATCACTATAAAAATACATTTTATCTAAATCAACACATAAATACTCTTTATCCACTTATTTACTCCTTTTTATTTATCAACAAAATACGCATAATATTCTTCAAAACAAATATCTTCTGATTTTATAATATTAGCTGCCTCGCTTCCAACATATCTAAGTCTCCATGTTGAAGCCTCAAAACCTGTTATACTCGTTTTATTCTCTGGAAATCTAAAAATAAATCCAAATCTATAAGCATTATCATTAAGCCATTTATATTCTAAACTTTCCTTTGGTTTATCATATGACTTATACAATGGAACAATCGTAAAAGATAATCCAGTTTGATATTCAGAATGTCCAGCTCTCGCAGCAATTCTATCAGCTTCACTATAACCATATGCATTCTTATATCTTTCAAAAATCTTTTCTTGATCACTATAAGATCTATATCCATCAGCTAACACAAAAGTATATCCATCCTCACTAGCAGCTTCTATTAAAGCAATAATATTATCCATTATACTTTCACTAATCTTAATACCAGAATAAGCATACTGACTAGGAACATCAATTATATCACTTGGTTCATAATCTTTGCTCAAACCATAAAGTCTATTAACAAGCATAAGTTCATTTTTTGAAGTATCAGTTTCCTTAGTATTATCAAACCAATCTATATTAGATTCAGTATTTATAACAGTAACAATATTAGTATAACTACTTAATTTATTTTCTTTTTTATAATCTAAATACTTAGTTAAATTTTTATATATAAAATATTTTTCACTCATAAACTTAACAATATTTTTATCATACTTAAGTTCCATAAGTTTGTTTATATCTTCTTCACTTAGTTTATCTTGAATAACTTTTATTTCGTCTTCTTTATAGCCAATTAATCCAAGTTTATACTCGTAAGTTTGTTTATATTTATAATTGCTAACTAATTTAACTATTCCGAAAATAATACCTATCAAAATAACCAAGAAAACACAAAATCTATAATAATTAAATTTTCTAACAACCATTTCTTATCCTCCAATTTAATTATACTAAATTTATAACTTTTTTTATAGTTAGAAACTAAAAATAGACAAAATATTACATAATGTGTTCTTTTTTTAATTTATATGTGATAAAATCAAGTTATAAAATAGAAAGGAGTAAGAAATGTTAAGTAATACATTGATAAATTTATTAAATTTTGCCTATTATACAGGAGAAACTGATTATTATGATTATTCAGGTGTATTTGCTGGATTAGGAATTCTTGCAGGACTTGGTGTTGCTTTCTTTATTTTCATGATGGTAGCTATAGTTTTCTATATTATAGTCAATTGGAAAATATTTACTAAAGCAGGAAAACCAGGATGGGCGGCACTTGTTCCAGTGTATAATGTTTACGTTATGTTACAAATAGCTGATTTAGGTGCAATATATTTGTTATTATTATGTCTTCCATTTATAAACCTTTATGCAATTTACAAAATGTATGTAGGTTTAGCAAGAAACTTTGGAAAATCTGATGGATTCGGAATCGCAATGATATTCTTTTCACCTATCCTATTACCAGTATTAGCATTTGGAAATGCAACATATAACGGTAATGGAAACAGTGATTGGAACAACAACAATAACAACAATTGGAACAATAATAACAATAATAACTGGAATAATAATAGTAATAACAATTGGAATAATAATCAAAATTCAAATCAATCTATGAACTTTGATCCTCAAACAGGTCAAGCAATAACTGGTTATGATCCACAAACAGGACAACCAATTTATGGAAATCAAAACACAGTTCAAACAAACAATAATACATTTGTTAACAATACTATGAATGAACCAACAAATAATACATTCGTTAACAATAACTCAAATAACAATAATATGTTTATTAACAATCAAAACAATGTAGATAATAATTCATTTAATAGTAATAACATTGATTATAATAACCAAAATATGAATAATAATTCATTCACAAATAATACAACTGTTAATGATAATAACCAAATGTTCAGTAATCAACAAGTAAATGAACCAGTACAAAATAATTTTGGAACACAAAATGGAACATTCATTAATAATCAAACTGAACCATCAATTGATAGACCTGATGCTATGCCAGTAAATGATTTTGATAATCAACAATAATAAAAAACAATTCATTAATTAAAATGAATTATTTTTTTATGTTATTTAATTTCGTAAGTTGTTCCCTCACGAGTGTCTTTAAGAATTATACCCTTCTCTAATAATTCATTACGAATCTTATCAGCAAGTTCATAATTCTTATTTTTTTTAGCTTCATTTCTTTCTTCAATTTTAGATTTGATATATGCTTCATCTACTTCATTATTATTAGTGATTTCAGTAGTAAGTTCGAGACCTAACACTTTATCAAAATCTTTAACTAACTCATATTTAGTAATATCATTAGTTTCAGCTTTCAATACATCATATATTACTGATATAGCATTCGCAGTATTAATATCATCTTCTAAATATAAAACAAATTTATCTTTATATTCATTAAATACTTTTGTATCTATTTCACCATCTTTAGATAAACTTAAAACTTTATTTTTAAGCTTTTTATAAGCATTTTCTGCACCATCTAATGAACTATAACTAAATGTTAATTGCTTTCTATAGTGACTTTGTAAACATAAAAAACGATAACTAAGTGGGTTATAGCCATTTTCAATTAATGTATCCACAGTTAAAGTCTTACCTTTACTCTTACTCATTTTACCACTTTCATCATTTAGATGTTCAACATGGAACCAATACTTACACCAAGGATGTCCTAAGAAACTTTCTGATTGAGCAATTTCATTAGTGTGATGAGGGAATATATTATCAACTCCACCACAATGTATATCTAAATGTTCTCCTAAATATTTGATACTTATACCAGAACATTCAATATGCCACCCTGGATATCCAAGACCAAAAGGACTTTCCCATTTTAAATCTTGACTATCAAATTTACTTTTAGTAAACCAAAGTACAAAGTCAGCTTTATTCTTTTTATTATTATCAACTTCAACTGTGTCTCTTACTCCATCTAATAATTCTTCTTCTGTATGATTAGTTAAAACATAATATTGCTTTAATTTACTAGTATCAAAGTATACATTTCCACCAGCTTCATAAGCATATCCATTATCCAATAATTTTTGAATAATCTTAATATATTCATCAATATTCTCAGTAGCTGGACTAACTATTTCGGGTTTAATTATATTGAGTTTCTTGAAATCTTCAAAGAATACATTCGTATAATATTTAGCAATTTCAAGAACTGTTTTATGTTCTTTTTGAGCAGCAGTTACCATTTTATCATTACCAGTATCTGAATCACTTGATAAATGTCCTACATCTGTAATATTCATACATCGTTTAACATTATACCCTAAATATCTTAATGTACGTTCCAAGATATCTTCCATTATATAAGTTCTTAAGTTACCAATATGTGCATAATGATAGACAGTAGGCCCACAAGTATACATATTAACAACATCATTATTCCAAGGAATGAATTCCTCTTCACTATGACTTAAAGTATTATAAATCTTTAATGACATATGTTATTACACCTCTTTCTTTAAAATAAATTCTATCACATTTTATGCATTATTAAAAGAAAAAAGATTGAATATTCAATCTTTATTAAAATATTATTTCTTTTTTTCTTCTTTACCTTCTGTATTATTAAATAAATGATTTCTAACTTTATCTTCTATTTCTTTATAAAGTGTTGGATTATTTTTAAGAACTAATTTAGCATTTTCTTTTCCTTGTCCAATCTTTTCACCTTTATAACTATACCATGCACCACTCTTATCTAAAATACCTAAATTTGATGCTATATCTATAATTTCACCAGTTTTAGAAATACCTTCGCCATACATTATTTCTACTTCAGCTGTTTTAAATGGAGGAGCAACTTTATTTTTAACAACTTTTATTACAGTTTTATTTCCAAGCACATCACTACCAACTTTAATTTGTTCAGCACGTCTTACATCTAATCTTACAGTAGAATAGAATTTAAGAGCTCTTCCACCTGGTGTAGTTTCTGGATTACCAAACATAACTCCAACTTTTTCTCTTAATTGATTTATAAATATACATATAGTATTTGTTTTATTAACAATACCACCAAGTTTTCTTAAAGCCTGTGACATAAGTCTTGCTTGAAGACCTACATGAGAGTCACCCATTTCGCCTTCTATTTCAGCTTGTGGAACTAACGCAGCAACAGAATCTATTACTATAATACTCATAGCTTCACTTCTAACTAATGCCTCAACTATTTCTAACGCTTGTTCACCAGTATCAGGTTGGCTTAATAAAAGTTCATCAGTGTCTACACCTAACTTTTTAGCATAAACAGGATCTAAAGCATGTTCTGCATCTATAAAAGCAGCTCTTCCACCAGTTTTTTGCACTTCTGCAATAGCATGTAAAGCAATAGTAGTTTTACCACTTGATTCAGGTCCAAATATTTCTATAATTCTACCCTTTGGATAACCACCAACACCTAATGCTTGATCTAATGCTAAGGAACCACTTGATACTACATCTATATTTCTAACGCCTTTTTCTCCTAATTTCATAATAGCGCCTTTACCAAATTGTTTTTCGATATCAGCTAATACTTGTTCTAATGTTTTGTCTTTCTCTTTTTTCATAAGTTTTCTCCTTTGATAATTTAATTGTAAACCAAAAGAATACCTTTGTCAACACTTTTTTACAAACACATGTTTGCTAAAAATTTAATTATCAATTCAACAAGTTCTCTATAATTAAATTATATCAAAAATAGTACCATTCAAACATAAATTTTATATATTATTTTAATTATAAAATGCAATTTTAATTTTTTAAAAAATTAAAAAAGAAGCAAACTTGCTTCTTACTTAGTATCAAATAAGTATTTCTTATTCTTAACATAATATTGTATTCCACTTATTACAGATAATACTGTAGCAATCATAATAATTGCTTTAGCAGGATATACATTTAATAATGAAAATGGCAAATCATAAAAGAATAATAATGTAATTCCAACTAACATACAAGCAGTTTTAATTTTGCCAGCCATTGAAGCACCAACAGCTCCTGATTTTTGCCCAGCAACCATTTTAATTGAATCAACTACAATATCTCTTGACACAATCACAACTGGTATGATAGCACTTATATATCCTTCAGTAGCTAGTAATATTAATACACCATTTACTAATATTTTATCAGCAATAGCATCCATTACTTTTCCTATATCTGTTACCAAATTATATTTTCTTGCTAAATATCCATCAAGAAAATCTGTAAGAGATGCAATCAAGAATATAATTCCACATATAATATACTTACTATCAATAATTAGTTTACTTCCTAATTGAAATTCCGGAAAACTAATTCCTATTTTATCAATTGGAAATATCATTATAATTAATAATAATATAGATAAACCTATTCTACATATAGTAATTTTATTTGGAACATTCATATCTAAACTCTCCTTTCAATATTATAATTTATATTAACACCTTGTAATTGTTTATCAGTAACATACTTAACTATAAATAACACTAAAAAAACTAAAATTATGACTGCTACTATATAAAGAACAATATATTTAACATTACTATTTTTTCTTTGTATTGTATAAGGTGAAGCTATTTTATTCTCTTCTTTTTGTTTTTCTTTTATATTTATCTCTCTAGTTTGCTCTAAAATATCACTAACAGGAATTCTAGAAGTATATCCAAATATAAAATCATTAAATTTATCAACTATTTCATCTTCATCTAAATTAAGATATTTTGAATATTTCTTAATTATTTCTTTTAAGAAAAAAACATCTTTAAACGCATTAGCATTTCCATCCTCTAAATTATCAAGTTGACTTTCAGTAATACCCAAATCTTTTATAACTTCTTCTTTAGAAATACCAATAGTTTCTCTAGCTTCTTTGAAACTTTCTCCTATTTCTTTCACTATAATCTCCTAAAAAAATAAAAAATAATTTTTAATAAGCCATTTTCTGTACCTATAAATAGGTGGTAAACATTTATCTAGAGATTTCTCTCTCTCTTACTCCTTTGTTATTCATTCGTAAGGACTCCCCTACCAATTTTGGGTTTCTCACTCGCGGGGTTTACCTCGTTCCACAATAGTTATCCCTAACCATCTCGTCTCTATGGCACTTTATGACTACTATAGTCAGTTCTTGACTACCTCATCGCCGTTAATACTTACGTACTACCCAAGGTTATTTTTTTCCTTGGCACGAACACTTTCATTCATTTCAGAATGAGTGAGTATGGACTTTCCTCTACATAAATTAATATGCAGCGTTTACCTAAAAAATTATTTTTTCTTATTCTTCTCCATAAACTACTTTTTCAAGGTCACTAATTCTCTTTAATAAGTCTACATTAGTAACACCTTTGTTAGAGTTAGCTATTTCAAGTGCTGACTTCATATTTCTAACTTCTGCTTTTAACTTAGCATTATCTGCTTCTAAAGCTTTAATTTCTGTTACTAATCTTTTAGTAGTAGTCTCAAAATCAACATAATCTTTAATAATTAAATCAAGAAATTGATCTACTTCTTGAGGTCTATATCCTCTAGCATCTATCTTAAAATCTTTATCAAGTATCTCTTTAGCAGTTAGAAATCTTTTATCATCATACATACTTTTTAGCCTCTCTTCCACAATAATTTTACCTCAAAAAAACAAATTATGCAATATAAAAGAGCAAACACTATAGTTTGCTCACTAAATCTAAAATACAACCATTAACTAATAAATCAATTTCTTTAAAACATTCATTAATATTTTTCATAAATATATATTACATTTTTTAAAGAAATTTTTCATCAAATTCGACAAAATTAGTTTTTCTTTTTACTAAGTTCTTCAAAATACTTAATTTCATTTTCAAAATTATTGGTATTTATTTCATTTATATAGATTTTATATATAACTTTATCTTGTTTTTTATTAATTATTTTTTCAATTTCACTAAAATCATAACTAATTTGATTTATTTTTTTACTACCATATTCAATTGTTATTTGTATTTTTTTATCTTCTTCTATTGAATATGTTGTTTTATAAATATTATTATATTCCGTTAGATAATTACTAACATTTATTTCACATGTATTATTATCTATAAATTCACAATAATTTATTATCTTTTTTAATAAATCAATATTATAAACATATTGAGGTATATCATTTTTAATAGTATTATTTTTATCAAGTACAAAGTCTTCCCCTTCAATTATATATTGTTTACCTTTATATTCTACGTATCCTTCATTATTAAGAGAACTTCCATAAAAAATAGTAAAATCTTTTTCCCTACTTATTTCTAATTTATCTTCTTTTTCTTCATCATTAACAGTTTTATATATTTCCAACTTATAATTATCTTTTACTAAATCAAGTTTATTAATTATATCTTCTTTTTTAACAGTTATCGTTTCTTCTTTTTTTTCATTATTTTTATTAGTAGTTTTATTCTCACCAGGATTTATAGATAATATAGAAGCACAAACTATCGCAATAATAAAATATATTAAAAATTTTTGTTTTAAATCTTGCTCTTTCTCTTCTTTTGTTGGCTCTTTTTCTTCTTTTTTAAATAAATCTTTTAACATAATATTTCTCCAACTATAGTTTTATTTTTACCATTTAAATAATCTCTAACTGCCATTTCTTTTTTACCACTTGGTTTTAACCTTGTAATTATAATATTTTTATCTTTACACATTACACTTATTCCATCTTTAGAAGTTTCTATTATTTCACCAGGTTTTCCTTTGGAAGTATTTCCTATCCTAGATTCACATATTTTAATTACTTCTCCGTTAAGTGTAGTATACGCCACTGGAAAAGGATACATTCCTCTTATTTGATTAAATACTTCACGAGCTGTTTTATTAAAATCTATCTTTTCTTCTTCACGTTTTATATTGTATGCATAAGTAACTTCATTAGGATCCTGCTTAATTCTTGTAATATTGCCACTAAATATATTAGGAAGTGTTTCTAATAATAAATCACGTCCCATAATGCTAAGTTCATCATGTATTATTCCAACATTATCTGTATCTTTTATTTCTATACTTCTTTGAGTAATAATATCCCCATCATCCATACCAGGAGCCATATACATAATAGTTATTCCTGTTTCTTTATATCCATCGATTATACATTTATGTAATGGACTTCCACCTCTAAGTTTTGGAAGTAAAGATGCATGAACATTTATAGCTTTATATTTAGGTGTATCAAGTAAAATACTTGGTATTATTTGACCATAAGCACAAGTCACAATAACATCAGGATTACACTCTAATACATGCTCATATTCATTTCTAATTTTAACTGGTTGATATACTTCAATATTATGTTTTAACGCACATTCTTTTACTGGTGTAGCTTTAAGTTCATGATGTCTTCCTGACTCTTTATCAGGTTGAGTCACAACTAAAACAACATTAGTATTTTCTATTAACATTTCTAAAACAGGTACACTAAATTCAGGTGTTCCCATAAATACTACTCTTTTATCTTTCATTTTTTCACCTTCACATAAATTATATTAAATATTTATATTTATATCAATAGACACATTCTTTATATTAATATTATTTACTTCCTTCATTACTGGTAATAAATTATCTATCTTTTTATACTTTATCATTATATTAAATCTATATTTATTATTAAGTCTTACTATACTCGATACTGATGGACCTAGTACTATAAATTCATTTTCATTAAGTTTACTATCTATAAATCTTTTAACTTTATTAGCAGCATCCCCTGCTTCATTAAATGTAGTACTTGTTATTAAAATATTACAAATGTAATAATATGGTGGATACATTAATTTCTTACGAATATTCATTTCATAATTAAAGAAAGCATCAAAATCATTTTTAACTACACTTTTATATACATAGTTAGTTGGATTATATGTTTGTATTATAACTTTACCTGGTAAATTAAATCTTCCTACTCTTCCAGCTGTTTGACTTAATAGTTCATATGTTTTTTCACTACTTCTAAAGTCTGGAATAGAAAGACTAGCATCACTATTTATAGTTCCGACTAAACTAACATTTTCAAAGTTAAGTCCCTTAGAAATCATTTGAGTTCCAACAAGTATACTATATTTACCACTTGAAAACTCTTTTATTAGTTTTTGATGAGCATTTTTAGTACTAGTAGTATCAGCATCCATTCTAAGAACTTCTACATTATATTTTTTAGCTATCATACTTTCTAACTTTTCTGTTCCAAGTCCTAAATCTTTAATAGCTTCTTCATGACAACTAGGACACACATCACTCTTCATGCATCTATATCCACAATAGTGACAACTATAACTATTACTACTCTTATGATAAATTAATGATATATCACAGTTAGGACACTTATATACAAATCCACAGTTAGTACAACTTAAAAATGTAGAATAACCTCGTCTATTTAATAAAAGTATTACTTGTTCTTTTCTCTCTAACGCTCCCTTTATTTCTTTATCAAGTTTATCACTAATTATATAATTATGTTTTTTAGCTTCCTTGTCCATATCAACAATTTCAAAAGATGGAAGCCTACCACTTATTCTAGAAGGAAGATTTATTAAATGAAATACTCCTTTTTTACCTCTAGCATATTGTTCTAAAGAAGGAGTTGCACTTCCCATAATTACTTTAGCATTATTATATTCACTTCTTTTAAAAGCAATATCTATCGCATTATATTTAGGAGTATTATCTTGTTTATAAGTTTGACTTTGACATTCGTCTATTATTATTAAACCTATATTTTTTAAAGGAGCAAACACTGCACTTCTAGCACCTACTACTAAAGAAACTTCTCCATTCATTATTCTTCTATATTCATCATACTTCTCTCCCTCACTTAAAGAACTATGAAACACAGCTACATTATCTCCAAATACACCCTTAAAACGAGCTACTATTTGAGGAGTTAAAGATATTTCTGGCACTAATACTATACCAGTTTTATTTAATTTCAAAGTACGTCTTAAAAGTTCAATATATACTTCAGTCTTACCACTACCAGTAACACCATATAATAAAAATTTATTATCGCTAGAATTTAATATCTCATCTACTGCTTTTAATTGTCCTTCTGTTAAATTAATAGTTTTCTTTTCTTCTTCTACCTCTACTTCTCTATTAACTTCATATTTACTCTCTATTACTATTCCTTTTTCTATTAACTTCTTTATTGAACTACTAAATTCTTTTCTTTCTTTTTCACCACTTCTAAGACTCTCTATTATACTTATTTCAGTCTTATTTCTCTTGTGTTCAAGAATATATTTATCTATATCTATTTCTTTATTCAATGATACTTTAGTTATATATTTTCTATTTATATTAGTCTTTAATGATGCTTTTAAAGCCTTAGGTAACATTACTTGATAGCAAGATATTAAATTACATAACAAAAAATCACTCATATATTTGCCTAACTTGAGTAATTCTTCATTTAAATAAAAATCACTTTCTTGTATTCTTATAATACTTCTATATTCTAAATTTTCATCTTTATTATTATGAATCTTAAGTACAAAGCCTTCTACTTCTACTTTTCCAAAAGGAATTATTACTTTATGTCCAACTCTTATACTTTCTTTTATATCTTCTGGAATTATATAATCAAATACTTTATTTAATGATTTTACTGAATACTCTATTAATACACTCGCAAGCATTAAATTCCTCTTAAGAATGGATTATATTTAAGTTCATGTTCTACAGTAGTCTCTTCATCATGACCAGGATACACTTTTACATTAACAGACATATATTTAAATACTTTAAGACTATTTATCATAACTTGTTCATTATCTTCTTCAAAGTTACCTATTGTTTCTTTAAATACAAAGTCTCCTGTAAATAATATATCATTTTTATCAAAATAAAATGATACACTATCCATAGTATGTCCATATGTCTCTATTACTTTAAATTCAAATGTATCTATTTTGACATCTCCTTTTGTTTTATAATCAACTATTCTAGCAGTCGGATAAATCTCTTTAAATGTTTCTAGGCATCCCACATGATCAAAATGATAATGTGTAATTAGTATACCTTTAACATGCAAACCTCTACTATTTATTTCAGTTAATATTTTCTTTTGATCATCTCCTGGATCTACAACTAAACAATCTATTCCATTATGTATAATATAACAATTTTCTTTTAAAAATCCAGTTACCACTCTTACAACTTCTAACATGACTTCACCTCTTCATCTTTAAACATATCTATTAATTCATCTAAATGATTAAGTACTCTATATCCATGACTTTCAAGCTCTTTAGAGAATCTTATAGCTATACCACCATTCTCTTCCCATTCTTTTAAATTACCTGAATAATCATCCACTAGTATTGCCCCTTCACTATGAACCACTTTAGTTTTAGAAATTTCCTTAGGTACCATAATAATAGTTATATCTTTAAAATGACGTCTTAAATATTCTACCTTAACACATCCTTCAGTTAAAGAATTAACATGAGTCAAAAATGATATTTCAAACATCTTACTATCAATTAACTTCTTAATACAATTTATTGAGTCGTTAAGAATATTTTCATCATTAATTATTTTAGAAAAATCATAACTAGCAAAGAACACTCTTATCTCACTTTCATTAGTTACATCAGCTCCACTCTTTTGTAAAGCTTCATATAATGGAGGAATCGTATCCATAACAACCCCATCAAAATCAATATATAATCTCTTCATAATATTACCTCTTATTAACAATATAATATTTTGACTCAAAAATGTCAATAAATTTAACACGAAAATTTGTTTGTTATAAAAAATTAAAAAAGATTTATTCATTTGATAATAAATCTTTAACTTCATTATTTTTATTTAACCCTACAAGTTTCAAATCACAAGTATCACTATATAAAGATATTTTAGTATATTCTTCATCTAATGGAAGTTCTAAAAATGGTTCACCACTAAATAATCCATCTTCTTCTTCAGTTTTATAGACTTTCCCATCTTCAGTAAGTGCAACATATATTAAATCACATTCACTATTAGTAGAATCTATACTTATTACTTTAGACTCTATATTATCATATACTTTAATTACTTTACCAGTTAAGTCTTCAAAAACAAGTTTTCCTTCATCATTTATTTTTAAGGTTCCTGCTTCATTTTCATTAGTATCATAATTGAACATATTATCTACTTTAATAGATTTCTTAATTGAAAATTTATACTCTTTATTTTCAAATTTAAAACATTCATATCCATTATCACAACTAAGATATATGTCTTCTAGTCCTTTTTCTTCATCAACATCATTATTCTTATCTTTATCATTAGTTTTATCAGCAACATCTTTATATTCTTGATTATAATAATAAACTCCACCAACAACTAATACGCATAAGAATATAATAATTAATACTTTTTTAATTTTCATACTTCCACCTACCTATAAAAATTATATCATATTTAGTCTTTAATATATACTCCATCCATTGAAAAACTTTTAGTATCTGTTATTTTAACATTAACAATATTACCAATTAATTCTTTAGGTCCTTCTATATTAACAAGTTTCATATTTTCAGTATATCCACATACTTTAGTTTTATCTTTATCACTTAGTCCCGTTACTAAACATTTAACTATAGTATTATTCATTCTCTTATTAGCTTCATTGCTATATTTGTTTATTACTTCATTTAGTCTATGAAGTCTTTCCATTTTAACTTCTTCAGCAATAGCATCTTTCATTAAAGCAGCTGGTGTATTTTCACGAGGACTATATGCAAAAGTAAATGCTCCGTCAAATTTACACTCATTTACAAGTTTTAAAGTATCTTCAAAATCTTCTTCAGTTTCGCCTGGAAATCCCACTATTATATCAGTAGTAACACTAGAATTCTTAACTTTACTACGAATACTCTTATAAAGTTTTAAGTATTCACTACTAGTATATTTTCTATTCATTAATTTTAGTATCTTATCACTACCAGATTGAAGTGGTAAATGTATATATGGCATTATATTATCACGACTTGCTATTATATCTACCATTTCATCAGTAAAATCCCATGGATGACTAGTAACAAATCTGATTCTTTCTATTCCAGTATCACTTACATCACTAAGTAAGTTTGCAAGATTATAGTCTTCATACAAATCTTTTCCATAAGCGTTTACATTTTGTCCTAAAAGAGTTACTTCTTTATAACCATTTTTAACAAGTTCTTTTACTTCTTCAACAATAGCTTCATGCTTTCTACTTCTTTGAGTACCACGAGTATAAGGAACTATACAATAAGTACAAAACTTATCACAACCATATATTATGTCAACCCAAGCACTATATTTACTTTCTCTTAACACTGGTACATTCTCAACAACATCACCTTCATAACTAAGTACTTCTATTTGTTGTTTTTTAGTATCAATTTTATTCTTAACTATAGATATCAAATTATCTAAATTATGAGTTCCACATACAAAATCTACATATTTATATTTATTTAATATATCTTTAACTACCACTTCTTCTTGAGCCATACATCCACATATACCTATTAATAAGTCAGGTTTGCTTTGTTTCAAATGCTTTAAAACACCTAAAAAACCAAATACTTTATCATGAGCATTTTCACGTATCGCACAAGTATTAAGAATTACAACGTCAGCTTCTTCTATAGAATCTACTAGTTTAAAACCAGCACTCTTCATCATACCTCTTATTTTCTCAGAATCATGTTCATTCATCTGACAACCATAAGTTCTTACAAAGAATGTTTTTCCTTCACCAAATTTATCAAAATTCTTATCATAATCTACATACTTTATTTCATTTTGATTTCTCTTTTTTGCATCTAACATATTAGGTGTTTTCATAATAATCAACTCCGTCACATATTATAGCAAATATTAAATAAAAAAGAAACAACAGTTTTTTAACTTACTATTATTGTTCTGTCATCACTGCATATACAAGTATTACCATTTATTTCATATTTAGAATTACAATACTCTTCACATTGATCTTCTTTAGACTTAGGTGCCATCGCAGGTTTAACTATAAGCATGAAGACTAAAGCAACTATAAGAACTAAAGCCCCCATACCTATCAAATAATATTTAAGTACTTTTTCAAGTCTAGTATCATTACCCTTCATTAGAACACAAAATAATATTCCTACCATTGGAAACATAAATAACAACATTAATCCCATTACTAAATAATAATTATTAGTATTTATTTGATTTCCACATCTGGGACAATATTTAGCGTTATCTAGAATTTCTTGTCCACAATTATTACATCTCATATTTACCTCTTTAAAAACTACTTAAATCCTGTTTCATATTATTTATAAAGTCTATTGTTTCTTCAAGATCCATTCCACCAACTCTTTCATTTAATACTTTTCCATTAAAAGTTATAAATGTATAAGGAACGCTTCCTTTAAATTTATTTAACTGTAATGAAGTTATATAAGCAGTATAATCTTCTTTACTTAGTTTATCATTTTCTATAAAGAATAATTTAATTTTTTTCTTTTTAGCAGCATCTATAACTATTGGTTTATAATTTTGACAGTGTGGACACCAACTAGCAGCTATAACATTAATAACATATTCACTTGAAGAGACAGTATTTAACCACTCGGTCTTATCAAATTTAGTTTTAATTAATTCATCATCTGTATATGTTTTATCATCATTATTAAAATTATTTCCATCATCAACATTACTATCATCATTATTGTTATTATTATCATCATTATTATTTATTTCTTCACGTTCAGGAAACATATCATAACTTCTTCCATCTTTACATACACAGTAATAATTTTCTATAGAGTATTCTCCATCACAAAATTTAGAACATTTAAATTCTCTAGATGAAGGATCATTTAAAGGAGAAAACATAGAAGCAAGTCCATAAGCAAGTAAAATTAACCCTCCAATAAAAACAACAAGAATAACAAAATAATAAAGTAATACTTTTTTTAGTCTACTATCAGATTTCATCGTCAATAAACAAAATATAATTCCAATAAGAGGCATAAATAATAAAAGTAAAACTCCAATTAATAAATAATCATTATTTGAACTCACATTTCCTAGTTGATTCCCACAATTAGGACAAAAATTATTTTTATTTTCTATATTATATCCACATCTATTACACTTCATATTAACAACTCACTTTATTATCCTATGAAAATTATAGCGCAACTAAAAAGATTTAAAAACTAATTTAAATCTTTTAACTCAAATATTACATCACGAAGTTCAGTTGCTCTTTCAAAGTCAAGTCTACTAGCAGCCTCCTTCATCTCTATTTCAAGTTTATGAATCATATCATTTAATTCTTTCTTAGAATATTTTTTCTTTTCAATTTTTTGTTCTTCTACTTCATTAGTTATAGCCTCTTTAATATCTTTAACTATTGTTTTAGGAACAATACCATGTTCTTTATTATATTTTTCTTGTATAGCACGTCTTCTATTAGTTTCACTAATTGCAATCTTCATCGCATCACTCATCGTATCAGCATACATTATTACTTTACCATTTTGGTTTCTAGCAGCCCTTCCTATAGTTTGTATTAAACTTCTATCACTTCTTAAAAATCCTTGTTTATCAGCATCCATAATACAAATCAATGACACTTCTGGTATATCAATGCCTTCACGAAGTAGATTTATTCCAACAACTACATCTATCTTACCAAGTCTAAGATTACGTATTATGTTAAGTCTCTCTAAAGTTTTAATTTCATTATGTAAATATGTTACTTTATATCCAAGTTCTTTCAAATATGATGTTAATTCTTCACTCATACGTATAGTAAGAGTAGTAATAAGTACTCTTTCATTCTTAGCTATTCTATCATTTATTTCTTCAATAATATTATCTATTTGATTCTTAGTTGGTCTTACATCAATTATAGGATCTAATAATCCAGTTGGTCTAATAATTTGTTCAACTGGTTTATCAACTAGTGAAAGTTCATAATCCCCAGGTGTTGCTGACACATATATTACTTGGTTAAGTTTAGACTTAAATTCATCAAACTTTAAAGGTCTATTATCCATCGCACTAGGAAGTCTAAATCCATAATCAACAAGAGTTTGTTTACGCATATGATCTCCATTATACATACCTCTTACTTGAGGAAGTGTAACATGACTTTCATCTATTACAAGCAAGAAATCATCAGGAAAGAAATCAATCAAAGTAGTTGGCGTTTCACCTGCATCTCTAAGTGACATATGTCTACTATAATTTTCTATACCATGACAAAAACCAGTCTCTTTAAGCATCTCTATATCATACATAGTTCTTTCTTTAAGTCTTTGTTCTTCAAGAAGTTTACCTTCTTCATGTAACTCTTTAAGTCTGCCTTCAAGTTCTGCTTCTATTCTCCTAGTTGCTTCTTGTATTTTTTCGTCACTAGTTACAAATAATGATGCTGGGAATATACTTATAGTTTTAACACTACTATTTACTCTACCACTAAGTGGGTCAAATAAACTTATTTTATCTATTTCATCACCAAATAATTCTACTCTAATACCACTCTTCTTTTCTCCAATAGGTATTAACTCTATAGTATCCCCTTTAACTCTAAAAGTACCACGTTTTAAATCAAAGACACTTCTTTCATACTGCATACCAACTAGCTTTTCAAGAATTGCATCTCTGTCAATTGTATCTCCTACTGAAAGGTTAAGCATCTTATTTATATATTCTTCCTTCTCACCAATACTATATATGCAAGAAACACTAGACACTATTATAGTATCTCGTCTATCTATTATAGCAGCAGTAGCAGCATGTCTTAATTCATCTATTTCATCATTAATACTAGAGTCTTTCTCAATATATAAGTCTTTACTTGGCACATATGCTTCAGGCTGATAGTAATCGTAGTATGAAACAAAGTACTCTACTTTATTATTAGGAAATAACTCTTTGAATTCAGCATACAACTGTCCAGCAAGTGTTTTATTATGAGCAAGAATTAACGTAGGCTTATTAGTTTTTGCAATAATATTTGCTATAGTAAAAGTTTTACCAGTACCAGTTGCACCTAAAAGAACTTGATTCTTTTTACCACTATTAACTCCATCAACAAGTTCTTTTATTGCTTCAGGTTGATCACCACTAGGTTTATATTTACTTACTAGTTCAAACATAATGCTTGCCTCCCTTAAACTTTATTTTAGTAACTATTTATCTATATTATTTCTCTTTTTGCTTTTTATATTCTAACACCTACATCAAATCAAAACAAGCGAACAAAAGAAAAAAGTAAACAAATGTTCACTTTAATTATTATAATATACTATTCTTCCATCCATTTGTTGAAAGAATTTATTAAATTTGTCTATCTCTAGTTTTTCTTTTTTACCTGTATTTGGATCATTATAATATGTATAATCACTATCTATTCCAGTAACAAGTATCGCATGTTCATGTCTTGGCCATCTAACTATTTCACCAGTTTCATAATCATACCATTTATCTTGTTCTCTATAAATAATACCTTCTTCCAAATCAGTAGTAAACCAAACTTCAATTGGATTTTTCTTTAATAATATTTTATATAAATCATCTACTGTTACATTCTTCTTAGTAAGTGCTCCATCTTTAAACTTATTTGCAGTCTGTCTAATAGGTTCATTAAATACTCCATAAGCATATTTGCTTTTAGGATTACCAACAAATTCTTTTTCAGGATTAGCTCCTTTTACATTGTCACCACTACCATATGGAACAGGACCTTTAGGTAACTCATCATTAATATCATCTATAGTTACATCAATTCCATAATAGCTAAGTAACATATACAAAGATACACTCTCACATCCAGTTGGATAATCTGGATACTGATATACTGGATCCACATCTAACAATATTTGTTTATATCTTACACTTTTCTCTTGTATATTATAATTACTTTTATCATTAACTTTATTATCTATATTATCTCCTTTATTATCATCATTTCCACCACTAAAAAAACTATAACCAAAATATCCTAAAGATAAGAATAATATAAACAAAATTGATTTTGGTAAAAATCTAAGTTTTCTTCTTCTAACTCTAGCCACTTCTTACTTCTCTATATATTATATTTTATCATAATTAAATATAACTCTTCATAATTTAATAGTTTTAATGTAAAGTATATAAAAAACTATAACAATTTAAAGTGACATCTAAATGACTTCACACTTCTTCTCTTTCAAATAATTTCTTACTTAACTCTCTAGCAGTTACATCACTATGTATTCCATAATTATAAGTTCTAAATATTATATTCTTACAGACTTTTCTATATATCATTCTAATATTTTTCCATCTAGTTTCTATTTTTCTACCAAGTACTTCATATAACATTTTTAATTCACCATTAGAAATATCATTATAAATAGGTATTCCATCTTTAGAAGCATAATAGTCAACTTTATCATTTATATCTTGAAAATAAAATTGTTTTATTTTTAAAAACATTTCTACTTTATAATCACTTATTTCATCTATATTACCTATACCAACTGGATACATCAAACTATTATTTTTATATTTTTTAAATGGTAATATAAGTGTCCCTGAAACACCACCAGCTATTACTAATTTAACTATATCAGGATGCAATAATGCAAATCTATTCACAAATATACCAGAACTAGAAAATCCATAAAGAATAAGTTTGTCATCAATAACTATATCATTATCATATAATCTTCTCTTAGCATCCTTAATCATATTTACTATTTGTTTGTCAATTCTTTCTTCTTTATTTTTAAATATTTTTCTTAATAAATCATTTTTTGATATTAATGGACAAATAATTGGATACCTAGTTTTGCTATTAACATAATGAATATTATCTTTAAAACTCTTAAATTCTTCATATAACTGTTCTACTTCATTATCTAAATCATAATTTATTCCCTCTAAAACAAGTATAGTATGATCTTTAATATCATTTGGTATAAATAATAAATATTCAAAATTAAAACCATCTTTTATAGAAGAAGGTACTCTATATAACATACCACCATTCTTAAGATTATTTTTAGGATTAATTACTTCTAAAAAAGAATCATCAAAATTTATATATTTCATATTTATCATCCCATACTTTTTATTCTAAATTTATAATATCAAAAAAAGAAGAAACTATCAAATAATAGTTTCTAGTTTATACTCTTCTAACAGGTCCATCATAATGTACCATAGGCATATCTTTATCTTCAGGTACCATTCTTACAAAATCACTTAATTCATAAGGAAGTATATCTTTGGTTGTTACAAACATACCAGTAGTTCCATTATGCATAGGAGTTCCTTCTTTTACTTTAACTACTCCTGGAAGAGCATTAATCATATCAATATTACATAGTTTTGGTATAAAGTACTCAACTACTGCATCTTTATCTTCATAAGTTACTTCTATACTTAAAGCATGTCCTTTATCTCTAACCATCATAAGTGATTTATTAACAGCTGGAAGACCTATTAAATCAACATCACCAGCGCCAGTATCTTTAGGAAAACTATCAAATATACTTTTAGTTTCACTATGACTTTTACCATATAATGTTATACCATAATACCCATCACTTCTAGAATCAATAACATTTAAAGATTGAAGTAACTCATCATTATTCATAGTGTATGAATGATATAAATGTAATAACTCATTAATAGAAACTATATTACCAGGAAAACTCTCTATACTATTAAATCCAGTATATCCAACAAAATGTCTTTTAACTTCTTGAACAAACTCTTCTCTCATACCAGAAACTCTAGTACTAAAGAATCTTCTAATTTCATTTGGTTCATATCTAACACCAGCACATTCATTCATAATACTAGTTATAAATTCATCTATTCTTTTAATAGTATCTTTATCTAAATCAAGACTTTTTCCCATAGCTTTAAAATCAAATTTAAAGTCTCTTAATCCATCATATAATTTATCCATATATTTAACTATTGAATCATTACTATATAAGTCAGTTTCTGTTGGTACTAAACTATGTAATTCTTTTTTAACACCTAAATTAATACCAAAGAATCTTTCCATTTTATCAGTTTTTTCTTGTTTTATATCTTCCTCTGATTTCTTAAATATATCAAACATGCTTCACCTACTATAAGTATATAATACTATATTTTTAATTATTTATAAACTTATTTTTAAATTCTTCATCATCAAAATAGTTAATTCCTATATCTTTTTTAACTTTATTAAGAATTATATTTGAGTGTTCTATGGCTTTTAATGTACCTTGTCTTAACATTTCAAACACTTCAGGTTTACGTTTTTCATAGTCTTCACGTCTTGTTCTAATAGGTTCCATCACTTCTTGCATAACATCATTTAAGAATCTCTTAACTTTCATATCTCCTAAACCACCACGTTCATAGTGTGCTTTTAATTCATCAAGATTTTTATATTCTGATAAGTATTTCTTGAAGTGTTCATCTGTGGCAAATGCTTCTAAATATATAAATACTGTATTATTTTTAGTATCCCCTGGATCTTCTACTCTAATATGATTAGGATCAGTATACATACTCATTACTTTTCTCTTTATTTCTTCACTTGAGTCTTTTAAATATATACAGTTACCAAGAGATTTACTCATCTTAGCATTTCCATCAGTACCAGGAAGTCTTGAACAAGTTTCATTATCTGGAAGAATTGCTTCAGGTAATACTAAAGTATCTGTTTTATATATTCTATTAAATGAATTAACTATTTCACGAGTTTGTTCTATCATTGGAAGTTGATCATCTCCAACTGGTACATACTTAGCACCAAAAGCAGTTATATCAGCAGCTTGACTAATTGGATATGTAAAGAATCCTACTGGTAAATTATTTTCAAAATTTCTAAGTTTTATTTCATTCTTAATAGTTGGATTTCTTTGAAGTCTAGCAACTGTTACTAAGTTTGAATATAACATTGGAAGTTCATATAAAGCAGGTATTTCACTTTGTAATAAGAATGTTGTCTTATCTGGTTCTAATCCTGCAGCTAGATAATCAAGCATAACCTCCATTACATTTTCTCTTATCTTTTCTGGATTATCTGCATTATCTGTAAGTGCTTGTAAATCCGCAATCATAACAAATTGATTATATTTTCCACTATTTTGTATTTCTACACGTTTTCTAAGTGACCCAACATAATGTCCTATATGTAATGGACCTGTAGGTCTATCTCCTGTTAAAGTTATTATTTTTTCTTTCATAATTTCATCTCTCCTTAAATATTAATATTTTTATTTTTGCTTTAGTTATTAATACTTAACACCATCGAAATCCCTCATAATATTTTATCATTTCTTCACCTCTAATAAAAAAATCTTACCCTAAACTAGGATAAGATTATAAATTCTTACTATTGCCACCTAAAATAGCTTATTACCTATACCATCATATAGTCCTTTTATTAACAAAGACGAGTACTTCGTATTATCCTACTATCGTTTCAGATAATCTTTCATTGGCCCATTCAATATAATCAGTCTTATGACTTTCCATCAACCAGTCACTTTCTATAAAGAATCATATATCTACTCTTCCAAATCAACAATTTATGAGTAAATTATAATATATTTTTTATACGTTGTCAACTTTTATACTCCAACACTCATAGTTTCAGGAAGTGTACTACCACCATCTATTACTATTCCTTGTCCAGTTATATAGCTTGCTTCATCACTAGCAAGAAATGCTGCAAGTTCTCCTAACTCTTCAATAGTACCAAGTCTTTTCATTGGAATACCTATTCTTATACCTTCAATAACACTCTTTGGATCACTACTATTAGAATCTTTTGCTATTCCATCTACCATAGGAGTCATTATATATCCAGGCATTATAGCATTTACTCTTATATTTCTACTTACTAGTTCCATCGCAAGTCCTTTAGTAAATCCAATTAAAGCAGCCTTAGTAGTCGCATAAGCACATTCTCCAGTATCAGCAACCATTGGTCCAGTTACACTAGATAAATTAACAATACTACCATTATCATTAAAATACTTAAGACAAGACTTAGTTACATTCCAAGTACCCTTTATATTAATATCAAAATGGAAATCTCTTACTTCATCACTCATATCCATAAAATTTTCTATTTTGGCAACACCTGCATTATTAACAAGTACATCTATATTACCAAATATTTCTTTAGTCTTTTCAATTGCTTCATTTACTTTTTCTTTATCTCTAATATCTGCATGAAATCCTATAGCATTATATCCTTCATTATTAAGTTTAGCTACTACTTCACTCACAGATTCATCATAATCAATAATAGATACTTTAGCTCCATATTTTAAAAACACTTTTACTATTCCAAGTCCATTTCCCATAGCTCCACCTGTTACTACACATACTTTATTCTTTAATTTCATAATTCACCTCAATTTTATAATAACAAAAAAGTAACCAAATTAATAGTTACTTATTACAATCAGTTGTACAATAATCAAAAGAAACATCATTAATCATTTTAGATAATCTATTCTTAAGACCATCCAAATCTTCATTTTTCCAATAATCTTCAGGTTTTTCATATCCTTTAGTATCATAAGATGTTTCATCATCAAAACCAACAATTTTACCTTTATTAACAGCTATAACAGCAGGCACATAAATTCTCTTATTTCCTTCATCATCATATTTTAAATAATCTTTTAATAATTCAACAGTTTTCTTATAATCATCAGTATTATTCTTTCTATCTTTTAAAATATTAAAATAATATATTTTATCTAATTTTGCCTTTTTAGCAACTTCATTCAAATAAGGAACATATCCTTTACACCAAGGACATTCAGGAAAACCCAAATACACAATTCCAGTACCATTTTTAAGTATTTTATTTATTTCTTCAAGTGTTTTATAAACAAATACATTATCATTATCAATAGAATATTCACTGGCGAATTTTTCAGCATCTGTTTCTTTATTTTCTATACTTGTGAATACTTTATAGAATCCGATACTACATGCTAAGACTAAAACTACTATTCCAATAATGGTATATAATTTTTTGTTCTTTTTATCTTTTTTCTTCATAATCTACATCCTTACATTATCATTTTAATATATTTTTATAAAAAATACTATAAATTTTAAGTTTAGATACTAAACTTAAGGTTGAGTTATTTATTACAACTAGCAAGTGATAATGGAATTTTATATGTAGTAGTCTTACCATCTTTACTAGCAAGTATTTCTATATATAAATGATTATTAGTATAATTCTTACAATTAGATTCATAATCATCTATTACAAATTCTACTTCATGTAAATATTCTTCAAGAGTAACATTATCTTTCTTATTATATTCACTTATCTTAGTAATCACATCATCATGAGAATCATATAATATACATTCTATACTATCATAAGTATTATTATCATCTCCACCACAATATTTAACATTAGAAATATATATAGAAGATTTATCTTTATTATAAGCTATACTTCCAGATATAGTAAAATCTTTACATGAAGCACTTAATGTTTTAAATTCAAACTTTTCTTTATGAAAAAACATAAGTCCAATTAACAATATTAATATCAAAATTAATACTATTATAATTGGTATATAATATTTATGATCAGGTTTACTTTTCTTACTTTCACCCTCAAGTATATCATCTATATTTATATTAAAATCTTTACTCATCTGTTTTATTATAGAAATATCTGGTATATTTTTACCATTCTCCCATTTACTTACTGCTTGATATGTAACACCATATTTAAGAGCTAAATCAGCTTGAGTTAAATTATTATTTTTTCTAAGTTCTTTTATAAATTTTCCAATTTTCTCTTGATCCATATCTACTCCATTCACAAATATTATAACAAAAAAAGAATAATTTTTAAATTACTCTTTTTTATTCATTACTAGTTTTTATTCTAAGTTCTTTAACATTATTTTTTTGCATTCTATCAGTGTAATATAGGAATCTATCACATATATCATTTTCAAGTACTTGTAATAGATAATCTCTATCACCATAATTTTCATATTTTAATTTACTTGGTCTTAAATAATAAAAACTATCTCTTGATTTTAAGTCTTGACTAAATACTAATTCATAGTTGCCATACTGACATAATATAGTCTCTTTAGATGTTCTTGTTCTTCTAGATAAATTAACAACATTACCTTTGTTTACAAAAATACTAAGTGGTAACAATAATGCTTCATCACTTATTTCTTCTTTAGTTTTGACATTTACTGAATCATTATCTAAACTAATAAAATTATCAACATTAGCATTACCAAGCACAAATGGCTCATATCTTTTACTTTTTCCATCTTTTGGAAAACTAACAAATATATTATATAAATCATTATTAAACATTGAAAGTAATAATTTATCTTTATCTTCATCAAGAAATGATATATTTTCAAGTATTATTAAGTCTTGAGTATTATATTTACCATTCTCAGCATCATCTAATATTTTAAATACTTTATCATATGTATTAATAGCACTATTAACTCTATCATTATCTTTATTTGGATTTAATACCAATAATACACTTTTATATTTAAGCATTAAAGTAGTTTTTAACTTTCTAATAAGTTTTCTTTTTTCATTAATTTTATTTATTTGTCTTTCAATACTAATTTTAGTACTTGTAAATTGTTTATTTACTATTGATTCTTCTATTCTATTTAATAACTCTTCTCTAGCATCTTTACTTATATAAGTTTCATCCATTTTATTTACTTTTCTAATCAAAGCAAAATATTCTTTCCTATTTTTTTCATAATAATCAGATATTTCTTTAGATTTAACTCTAAAAGTCTTAAATATTGTTTTTTCTTCTTCACTAGTTAAATTAGCATTAAAAAGCATATTCATATACGATTTTCTAAATTCTAAAAAAGAAGTAGTAGAAGAATACTCATCATCAATAAAACTATCTAATGTTATTCTATCTAAAGAACTATCTATATATTGTTTTCTTACATTTACCATACCATATAATCTTCTTAAAAAACTATCAACATCGGTATTATAGTCTATTTCATACTTAAATGAAGCTGGTATCTTATTAATTATACGATATCTTGTTTCTTCGTTTTTATATAAAAGTGATATAAAACTTAAAAACATATCAACACTTTTCTTAAGTTCGACATTATTAGTAGCATTTTCAATGTTACATCTATTATAAAGATTAGAAACATCTCTTTTAAGTTTTGAATCTTTAGAATTTATGAAATAACTTTTTAACATAGAAGTAGCTTTGGCTTTTCTTAAGAAAAATACAACATCATCATTATTAGATTGTTGTTTAGTTTTAGTAGTATTTACTCTATCAATATTTTGTTTTAAATAAACATAAGCATTATTAATATCAATAGATTTTTGAGTATAATCTTTAAGTTCAGCCTCGCTTGAATCAGCATGTCTATCTGGATGATATTGTTTCATTAATTCTCTATATCTTTTAGTTATAATTTCTATAGTTAATATTGTATCTAAATCAAATCCTAATATAGTTCTAGCATTTGCGATTGACATAATTAACCCCCCTTTATCCAAAAGCTATTACATTATATCATATTTGATACAATAAGTCAATTATAATAAAAAAACTACTATAAAGTAGTCCTATTTTTCATAGTTAATTTCATCTGTTGTGAATCTGTTGGAACTAAATCAAAATTCTTAATGAAAGCTCCTGGTTTCAATGAATTAACAAGTAAAGTTTTTATTTCAGGAAGAGTTTTTCCTTTTATTTTAGCAGCGGCAGAAAATTCATTTCCTCCTCCTCCAAATAATCTCATTATTCTTGATACATCTATCATTCCTTTACTTCTGGCACTCATACTTATTGTTTCATCATCTATATATGCCATCGCAAAACTACAATTGATATTATATTTAAGTAAATAATCAGCAGCTTTTGCTATATCTTCTGGTTCATATATTCTACCACTATCTTCTGAATCAGATGCTATCGCAAACATAAAAGTTTGAAAATCAGTATTATCTACTAATCTTTGAATAGCTCTATCATGTTCAAAATCTTCTAAAAACATATTATTAGCTATAGTAGGATCTGCTCCACATGCAGTTAATAAAGAAGCAACTTCAAATGTTCTAGCACTAGTATTTTTACTTAATTTATTAGTATCAAGTATTATACCAGCAAGTAAATAATTAGCGTAATCTGGAGATACTTTAACATCATATAAAAACAATAATCTTGATACTTCTTCACACGCACTAGAAACCTTATCATCTACAAATAAATAAGGTGTCTTAATAGTATGTTCATCCATTTTATGATGATCAATAACCATAATATTTTTAAAATCTTTTAAATATTTTTGTGTACAAAGCAAATAATCTTTATTAGCGTCCACTGCTATCATAAGACTTCTATCAGTCAAATAAACAGACAAGTCATTAGAACGTATAAATTCAAAATTACCTTTAACACTATCTAAGACCTTCTTAGTTTCAGGTTCTAACTTCTCATAATCATCATCTATTACAATATAACATTTCTTATTTTTTTTCTTGCATATTAAAGCCATACCAATAGAAGCACCTAATGCATCAAAATCAGGTCTAATATGTGGAACAATAAATACATTATCATTTACTTCAAGTAATCTATCTAATACTCCTTTAACACACTTACTATTTTGCATAATATCTCCATTCCAAATAATACTCTATATTATATTAAAAAAGACTCTAAAAAGTCAATTATGAGTCTTTATTATCTAAATAATTTGTATTAACACTTTTATCTATTTCATTATTTACTTCATCTTCATCTACTATTAAATCATACTCATCTTCACTATTGCTAACAGGAATTCTTATCTTAGCATCTCCTACTATCTCAATACCAAGTTCTTTAGATATAGTATATTTAATTGTTTTATCTTCATTTGATACATCTATACAAGTAGGGTTTTTAAGACTTCTAATAATAATTTCAGAGCTATCATTTAAATCCCTATTCTCACGCACCTTAACTCTAACTTTCTCTTCATAAAACATTTTCTTACTTACTACATTAGTCTTCGTATTATTATCATAACTATACCATATATTAATATCATAACTTCCATTTATTTTGATATACTCATCATCCTTCTTACCCTTTATTTTATGATTTATTACCCAACACCCAAGTACAGTATCAACATCAGTATCAGTAGTTAATTCATAATCATTCTTAAATGTTTTCTTTCCTTTTCCAATAACAGTCTTAGTAACTATCTCTTTATAATTATTAAACATAGGCAATCCTCCTATAATAGAATATGCTTAATATTTATTTTTGATAAAAAAAATAAGAGATTTTAATAATCTCTTATGAATTTAAAGATTCATTTAAATATAGATTTTTATATAATTCACATGTTTTTAATAATTCTTTATGTTTACCAGTCGCAACTACTTTACCATGATCAACAACATGTATTACATCAGCATCCATTATTGTTGAAAGTCTATGTGCTACTATTATAACTGTATGATCACATACTAAGTCATCAATAGTTTTTTTAATGTAATTTTGACTATTATTATCTAAAGCACTTGTTGCTTCATCAAATAGTATTATCTTACTATTTCTTGATAGTGTTCTTGCAATAGATAATCTTTGTTTTTGACCTCCAGATAAATTTACACCACCTTCGCCTAAAATAGTGTCATATCCTTTAGGTAGTGACATTATGTAATCATCTAGATAAGCCATTTTACAATACTTACGAATCTCATCTAATGTAAGACTCTCATCTACAATAAGAAAGTTCTCTTTTATACTTCTATTAAATATAAATGGTTCTTGTCTTATTATAGATATATTTTTTCTAAGTACATCTTCTTTTAATTCTTTAATATTAACATCATCAATAAGTATTTCTCCATCACTTGCATCAAATATTCTAGTCAGTAAGTTAAATAACGTACTTTTACCTTGACCAGAAGCACCTACAATAGCTACCTTTTTATTTGGTTCAACAACTAAATTAAAATTGTTTAGTGTTTCACTCTCATCAGGATAAGCAAATGATACTTTATCAAATTTAATAACCCCTTTAACATCCTCTAATTCTTTTAGACCGAACTTTTCATCTTCAAATAATCTATTATCTAAAATATCATTAACTCTTGAAACAGATACTTTAACACTTTGATATGTTTGTATTAACTCATTAACATTTTCTATCATATTAGTAAATCTATATACATAGTATGTCATAGCTACTAAGAATGTTAATGATACTTGTTTATAATATAAAAGCACAATACAAGTAGCAAGTACTCCACATTCTAATAAAGATTTAAGTAAACCTGTTACTATATCAAAATTCTTTTTAGTATCAATTTCATTAGCTGACTTCTTGAATAACTTCTTAATAATCTCAATAACATTATTAATTAAATTATTTTTAACACCTAATGTTTTTATCTCTCTTATACCTCTAATTGACTCATTAGTTAAAGATATAAACTTATCTTGCTCTTTCTTTCTATCTTTATGAATACTCTCTAATATTGGATTATATTTCTTAATTACAAAGTATAATATTATCATAATTACTATGATCTCTAAACCAATTATCCAAGAATTTATAAATATATATACTAGTAAAACCATTGATGTAACAAATACTGTTACCATATTCAATAGTCTTAAAAATACAAAACTTAATGTATCAGCATCATTTGTTATACGATTTATTATTTCTCCTGAAGACATCTTTTCAAATGCTACTGCTGGTAAATTAATAGCTTTTTTATAAGCATAAAATTCTAATTTTCTTGTTAATATACTCTCTAATTTAGATAACATTGATTTAGCTTTAAGATAAAGTACACCATCAGTAGTAATCTCTAATACAAAATATATTCCAATATATATAAGAGCTGCTTTAAGATTTAACTCAGTTATTGATTCAACACTTTTACCATTTAAATAACCAGTAAATATCTCACAAAATCCACATATTACAACTATTATACTAGATAAGATAAGTTTTCCCTTTTCTTCTTTCATTAACTTAATTAGAGGTTTAAATTCTTTTAAATCCTTCATCTTTTACCTCCAAAAAACTACTCTAATAAGAGTAGTTAAATATTTAAATATCAAACGTTATAAAGTTTGTGGAAAACATTGAAGATTCCCACTTCCTTTATTAAAACTCTTATCATTAAAAACATATAAATTCAAATTTAAAATCTTCATTTCTTCCACTCCTTTCTCTTTAAATTCAACAAAAATATATCATAAATATTTCACAAAGTCAAATTTTAATTACAGAATCCTTCATAATGTACTTTTAAGCTATTATTATCTATGTCTACATAGTCACATGTATTAAGAGCATTAATTTCCTTTTTTATATGATCCAAAGTACACTTTATTTCATTATGATCTTCATCATAACATTCAGTAATTTCTTTTAGATATCTTTCATCAGTATAACCATCTTTTTCAAGTGCTTCTGTTGCTGTTATAATTTTATCATTTTTAACATCATAGAAGTAATTATATTTAAATGTTCCATCTCCACTTGCATTCCATGGATTTAATTCAACTATAACTAAAATACTTACTATGTCATTCTTTACAAGTGATTTATATTTAACATTTATATCCGCAACATCACCTGTTTCACATCCTTTTGGATTTTCATCAGTGTTACATCCTGCTTCGATTGGTAGAATTATTCTAGAAATAACATCATCAAGAATTTTTTTATTTATTACTTCAGAATTATCTTTACCACCTATTATTTTAGGAATAATTATTTTAATTTTATTTGCACTTTCAGAACCAAAATAACTAGGTACAGTATTAGTAGCATCAACAACACTAACTTTATTTTCAACTGTTTCTTCTTTTTTATCATCAAGTACTTTATCCTCACACTTAGGACAACTAACATTTTTTCCTTTATACCACATATAACCAAAACCACCAACTGCACATAATACAATTATTAAAAGTATAATTAACACTATATTAACATTCTTTTTTCCTTCCATATACTTCACCTCTATTATAGAATAACACACAAAAAATATTTATTCAAGCACAATCAAAAAAGTTCAACCATAAAATTGAACTTTATTTTATATTAAGAATTACATATTCACTATGCACATCTGTTCTAATTGGTATTCCCCAACCTGCTATACCTGAAGTAACTACTTTATTAAAAGCATCTTCTTTTTCATATCCATAAATCATATCAGAAGTTTTAAATATTTCTTGAAATAACTTAGCTGGGAATATTTGGCCAGCATGAGTGTGACCACTAAGTATTAAGTCAGTTCCAACTTCTTTAGCACTCTTATAGTCAACTGGTATATGAGCAAGTACTATCTTATAGTCTTCACTGTTTACATTTTCTACAAGTTCACTCATACTCTTCTTGTAACCATTACTTCTACCTATAATAGTTAATTCATCATTAATTCTATAATTTTCATCTTCTAATATTTTAATACCATTACCTAATATAGTATTTTTAAGTGTCACTTTATTATAATTTTTACCATTACTATAATTATTCTCATCATGATTACCATAACTATAAAATATTCCATAATTAGTTTTAAGACCACCTAATATTCTAAAACATTCTTCCATTCCTTGGAGATTAGTATTTTCATCAACTATATCTCCAACAAGAAATACAAAATCAGGATTTAATTCGTTTATTTTAACAATTACTTTTTGAAGCTTATCACCAGTTATCGCAAGTCCATAATGTAAATCAGTTATAAGTATTCCTTTATATTTATTATTAAGTTTATTATTAGAACTTATATCATAACTAACACTTCTAATATCATAAATGTTATAGTAACCATAACATACAAATAAGAAACTAAATACTGCAGGCAACAATAAATATATTTTCATAAACCATTTATATTTCTTTAAAAATTTATAAAATAACATAACTATTAAATAAATAAGTATTAAATAAAGAATAAATATCATAAATAACGCAACTACCTTATTCATCATTGAAAGTACTAAACTACTATAAAATACAAGAACACTTATAATACTTAAAATATTTTTATTAACCTTAATCTTTAATTTATCACAAACCTTATATAAATATTTATAAAAGGCAAGTGTTAAAAACATAAGAAATATAAAAAATAAAATTCCATATAAATAAAACATATCTTACCGCCTTAATTATTATATCATAGTATTTTTATTATGTTTAAGTAAATAATATAATTATGGATATAATAAGTAAGCTAAAATCTAAGAAAGAACATATGCCAGATCTTCAATTAAAAGAAGTTTCTTTTGGTATAAATAAAATTTATATAGTTAATATTCAAACTGTTTCTTCAAGTACACTTACTAATGAATTTATTCTTGATTATATTTCTAAAAGAAGTCTTTTAAAAAACGAGCTCATCACTTCTCTTAAAAAAGATATTATGAATTATATACCATCTATTAGTTTTATAGATATAGATTCTAAAGATGTAATGGAATACTTATTTAATGGTTTTAGTATCATTATTTATCATGATGAATGCATTGCATTAGAGACAAGAGCTAACATTGATAGAGGCGTTAATGAACCATCTAGTGAACCTACTATTAAAGGCCCAAAAGATGCTTTTAATGAAAATTATAATACTAATATAGGTCTAGTTAGAAAAAGAATCAAAGATGAAAATCTTTATATGAAAGAACTTACTCTTGGTACTAGAACTAAAACTAAAGTAAGTATTCTTTATATGAATGATATAGTTGATAAAGAATTACTAGAATGTACTATAGATAAAATAAGTAATATAACTAGTGATAAAGTACTTGATACTTACTATATAAAAAGTCTTATTAGTGGTGAAAACAAATCATCATTTCCATCTATTAAATCAACTGAAAAACCTGATAGTATAGCTAAAGGTCTTACTGAAGGTAAAATATGTATAATATCAGAAAACTCTTGTAACGCTCTTATTATACCAACATTTTTTATAGATTACTTTCATAATGACGAAGATATTTATCAAAAAAGTTTATACGTTGAATTTGTTAAATTTATAAGAATACTAGCACTTTTTATAACTATATTTGCTCCATCTATATACCTTGCAATTATTACTTATGATCAACAAATACTTCCAACAAGTTTACTTATAAATTTTTCTCTTCAAAGAGCAAGTGTACCTTTTCCAGCACTCATCGAAGCATTCAGTTTAATGTTTACTTTTGAACTTCTTTATGAAGGAGATGCACTGACTCCATCTTCGAGAGGTACTTCTCTTTCAATATTAGGTGCTTTAGTTTTAGGTGATGCTGCAGTAAGTGCAGGAATAGTATCTCCTATCACGGTTATAGTAGTAGCAGTAACAGCGATCTCATCAATATTCTTTGTTTACTATGATTTTCAATCATTCATAAGACTCTATAGATATAGTTTAATGATACTATCATCTATATTTGGAATAATCGGAGTACTATTTGGTTTCATATTTATAATTACTAATCTATGTAGTATTAAATCATTCGGAAAACCATTTATGTATCCAATAAGTCCAAAATTAAATATAAAAGGAAGAAAACAACTAATAAAAAGAGGCCTTCTACCTCAAAATAGTAATAAAGGAGAATAATGAAAAAAATACTAATACTTTTAATAATGATTTTATCCTTAACTGGATGTAAAGACTACATAGAAATAAATGATTTAGCAATTCTAACAGGTATAGTTATAGACTACACTGATAATATGTATGAAGTAACTGCCCAACTAATAGTTAATGACAAAGAAAGTAATACTGAAATATTTACTACAAAGTCTTCCTCAATTAATGAAGCAATAGCTGAACTATCAAAACTAAGTAACAAAGAAGTATTTATTTCACACCTAAAAGTTCTAATAATAACAGAAAACATAATAAAAAATAATATAGATTTTAAAGACTATTTTCTAAGAAGTTCTAAATCAAAAATGAATTTCTATGTTTACATAATAAACCAAAATATAAAAGATAAAGTATTAAATATATACAAAGAAAATGATGGCTCAGCTATATACTTAGAAAAAATGATGAAATTTAATCAAAATATTTTTTCATCTTCTACCCCATTAAAATTCTCAGAATATGCTTATTACTCCATTGAAAAAGGATATACTAATATTTATCCAAAAATAGATATAATTAAAAACAATGATAAAGAAGTATTATATCTATCAAACTTAACAACTTTTAATAATGAAAATGAAATAGATCTTACAGAAAACGAATCTATTTTCTATAATATACTAACTAACAAAGCTAATAAAAGTTCGCTAACTATAGATTGTGATGATAACACCTTCTCTATTGAAATACAAGATATTAAAACAAAGTATAAACTAAAAGATAATAAGTTATATCTAAATAATAAATCTAAAACTAAAATAATTGATTATAAATGTAAATATAATTTAAATGAAAAATCTTCTATAGAGAAACTAACTAACTTAACAAACGAATATATAGAAAACAACATAAATAATTTAATAGATTTTATTAAAAAGAATAACACAGATATTATAGGTATTGGTTCTTATATTTATAAACATAAAACAAGCTATTTTAATGATAAAGATAAATGGAATACATATTTAAATGATATAAAAATAAATGTAAAATCTAATACTAATATAACATCTCTAGGAGAAATAAAACGATGAAAAATAAGAATGAAAAAGTAAATAGTTTTTCTTTAAGTATTTTAGTAATAACTTTAAGTGGTGCTCCATTTTGGGGAATACTTACTAGTTATCTTCTTTATAATTCAAAAGAAGCTACACCTATCTCTATGTTAATAGGTTATTTTTTAGGCCTTATTATTTCTAAAATATTTTTATCTTTCAATGATACTCATAAGGATTTAATAAGCTCAAAAAAGATAGAAAAAATATATAGTAAATTCTCAATAGTTATAAACATTATAGAAGCGATACTTGCTATATTTACATATATTTTTCTTTGTTATAGACTTTCTTCATTCCTATCAAGTCAATATTTAATTGAAACTCCTGATATATATTTTTTTATTCTAATTTTAGCTTTAACTTTCTATATTGCTAACCAAGGCATTGAAACACTAACTAGAGTAACTATCATATCTATTTATGTAGCTATTACTATATTTGTTTTTGACTACATTAACTTATTTAAAGAAATCAACTTTAATAATTTTTTACCTATTTTAACAGTAAATTTCAAAAGTATAATAAAGTCTTCAATTATATATGCATTATTTTCATCTGTTCCACCTATGTTTGCGATGAGTATAAGTAAAACTGATATAATTGATCATGAAAACTTCAATAAAATGTATTATAGGATGTACTCCATTTCATTTATTATCCTATTAATAGCCATAACAACTACTATAGGTGTCTATGGTATAAACTTATCTAGTTTATTTGATTATCCATTATATACAGTACTTAAAAAAATAGAAATATTCTCATTCATAGATTCTATTGAAAATATAAGTGTTATACTTTGGATTCTATACTCCATAAATGCTGCATCTGCAGTGCTTCTTTCCATATTTAACAATTTAAAAGAAGCACTAAATTTAGACAAAAAGAAAACAAAATATTTTAAAGCATTAACTATGTTATTAATACTAATTATAACAATATTCTTTTATAAGAAAAATAGTTATATAGAAACAATAGAATATATAAAATATCCAGTTTATGTAACATTTATATTATTTATGTTAACATTTATATCTCTAATAATAAGTAAAATAAAATCAAGAAAAAAGAGCTAAATTATTATCTAGCTCTCATATGATCAACTTTACCCTGTAAATAGTTTTCTAAATCTTCACGACTAAATGGTTCTAAACTTGCTTCAAAGTATTTACCATCTCCATAAGTAGTCTTTCTAACCACTTTAGAATCTTTAAAATTAAAATAATCAACTACTTCATAAGGTCTTTTATCCATAATTGAATCATGTAATGGAGTTAATTCACTGCTAACATATACTTTGTTACCAATACTCTTAATAACACCATTTAACCATTTATTTTCGGCTTCACTAGCAATAGCCCCATTAAAACCAACTTCACCATTTTCTAATTTTTCAAGTGACATAGTTACCAAATCATAAGAACTACTCTTAGATTCTTTAATATTACGTTCACTATCAGTCATTTCTTTAATATGTCTGATAATATCAATATAATAATCTCCTTCTTCATCACTTAAGCCTTTATAACTGAATCTTAATTCATATAGAATTCTATCTTCATAATTCATAAACAACCCCGCCTTTTAAAAAAGAAATAGTTTGCCTATTTCTAAAATGAATCTATGTTTACTTTTACTTTTCTACTACCTTCATTATAAGCTTTAGCTTGTATTAAAGTTTTAATACTAGTAGCAATTTTACCCTTTTTACCTATTACTCTACCCATATCACTTTCAGATACAAGTATTTCAATAGTAGTATCATCTTCACTAGTAAATTCTTGAACTTTAACTAAATCAGGTTCTTTAACTAATTTCTTAACTATTAATTCAGAAAATTCAACTAAATTCATTATTTACTATTTTTAGATTTATGGAATTCTTCCATAACACCTACTTCACTTAAAATGTTCTTAGCTGTATCTGTAGGTTGAGCTCCTTCCTTAAGCCATTTTAAAGCTGCTTCTTTATCTACATTATATTTAGTAGCTTCTAAAGGCATATAAGTTCCTATAGATTCAATAACATTACCATCTCTTTTAGCTCTAGAATCAGCTACTACAACACGATAGTAAGGTCTTTTCTTAGCTCCCATTCTTTTAAGTCTAATTTTAACTGCCATATCTTTCTCCTCCTCAGTGACTATTAATATACACTAAATTAAATAGTATGTCAACCTTTTTTGGTTAACATACTATTTTATTGATTTATTTAAAATTTACTTAAAATTAAATTTTATATATTAAACCATGATTGATAATTAATTTTTTACATAGAGAAAAGTTAAATTTCCACTATGAAAATCTATCCTAAAATTAAATTTTATCCATTTGCATTACTTTTCCATATATATTACTCTACATGCCGAAGTGCCTGAGGCTAGGTGTCACCAAAGTTATTTTTTCTCTTCAGGGGGGATAATACGGAGGGGATATTGTATGAGTAAAAAGGATTTTTTGATAGGTATATTACTTGTTATTATTATCTTGTTACTTTTTATAATAATTTTATTAATTTTTTTAAATTAATAAAAACACCTAACTCACTTTGTAGTTAGGTATTACAACAACGTGATACCTAGCCCACAGGGGGCAGGTGCTTCACTAATAATAGTCTATCACATTTTAATATATATTGTAAATAATTTATAAAAAAGAAGTATACACTTCTTAATTATTCTTCAATGTAAAGTAGCCTGGACTACTAGTGCCTCCATCTATTCTAGCATATGTTTTATCAACAAATGAACTATTATATTTAGTACCAGCACCACCTACTAAATTAGGTGAATTTTCAAACATATTATAATCATCAGTTACATTTGTTGTTACAAATTTATCACTTACATATATATGCTTTAAATTGCTAGAATCACTAAACATAAATTTCATATCAGTAACTTTGCTTGTATCAAAATTACTTACATCAATCTCATAAACATGGCTTCTATAAAACATATATTTCATATTAGTAACTTTACTTGTATTAAAATTTTCTAAACCTTTTATTTCAGTAGCATAACTACTTTCAAACATATAACTCATATTAGTTACATTGCTTGTATCAAAACTACTTACATCTAGTGATTTTGCATGGCAGTAATTACCAAACATAGATGCCATATTAATAACTTTGCTTGTATTAAATTTTTCTAAACCTTTTATTTCAACAGCTTGACTATTATTAAACATTTCCTCCATAGTTGTAACATTACTTGTATCAAAATTACTTAAGTCTAAAGTAGTAGCATTAGAACCACCAAACATATAACTCATATTAGTTACATTGCTTGTATCAAAACTGCTTAAGTCTAATACTTTTGCTTTACTTTGATAAAACATTAAAGACATTGATGTAACTGGTTCATTATTTATATATGTACACAATTTAGAAGTTACAGGATTTGTACTTTCTTTATCAGTAAGAAAAACACTCCACCCATTATCAATGTTTTGAAGAATTATCATATCATCGTCACTAGTGGCATCATAATTTGGTGCATATTCTTGTTTATATTTATAAGTATATTGTCCATTAACATACTCTGTTCCTTGTACCATTTCTCCATCAAATGTACAATATATTGGAGTATTTTCTACATATTCATTTATTCCTAAAACTCCAGTAAAGCTTTTACCTTGATTATAGTTTTGATCAGCATTTGTTTCTTTGAAAGTTATTGTTATATTATATTTATGAGTAATGTTTGGTTCTATTGAAACATTCTCTTTTACTTTAATTCTCTTAATTAGTGTACTTGATAAAGATTCACACGTTCCTTCCTCTACTCCATTTGCATTTAACCTCGTACATGTAGCTTCAATTACCATTTCATCTTTAATTATTTCATTTGCTAATTCTTGCCATACTAAGTTGTATGATGTATTTAAAGTACCAGTATTCTTAACACTTACTTCTTTTGTAATAGTTGCTCCTGGTTTTATGTTATTCATTATTATTTCTGGCCCATCAGTATAAGTAAGTTCCAACGTACCTGTTTGAACTACTTGTTCTTTTACATCTTTATTAACTATAGTTGCTGTAAAGTACGCATAACTAAATCCAACTGTAGCCAAAAATAAAAATACTATTCCTATGCCATATAACATCTTTTTATCTTTATTCATATCATTCACCTATTCTAATTATAGAGCAAAAAAGATACTATTTCTAGTATCAATTCTTATTCTTAAATTTATATCCTTTAGTATAAGGTATTAACTTATTACCTTCAACTACATAAGCAGTTTTAGCAACTTCTAATATTGGTAAATCACTTTCGCTATCACTATAAGAAGTAACAATTTGAGCATTTGGTATAACAAGAGCTAATCTTTTTAACTTTTCTTGTCCTTTACAATTTCTACCTATTATATTGCCATCTTTATCAGTTCTAGTAGCTATTATATATCTAATACCAAGTTTCCTACAAAATGGAATAATCCATAATTCATAAGAAGCACTTATTACAATATCATAATCACTCTTTCTAGATAAATACCAAGGTTTTATATTCTTCATATGTGAATTAACAAATCCTTCAATATACTTATCTAAATCATCTATTTGAAATAAAAATGACAACATAGCTTCTTTAACTCTTTCAAAAGATATCATACCTCTTTTATATTCTTTTTCTAACATCTTTGTTCTCTTTAAAGCCTTCATAACTTTAAAAGGATGCCTTTTAAAAGAATAAAGTAATATATCTCTATTAGTGTCACCATTATATATTGTATTATCAAAATCATATATATTCATCTTATCACCTAATTTATTTTATCAAATTTTACATAAAAAATAAATCTATTTATATTATTTTAAAACAATAGTAAATTAACATTTTATTAACAACTAGTTTACAAAAAAAGAAAGAACTAGTCTTTCTTAATTATTTCATCATATATTCTATCACATTGATTATTATCATAATATAAGAAGAAATCTTTACTACGCATTTGATATTTCTTTTCATCAAATCCATTATTTTTAAGTATTATTTCTAATCTATTAAGTAACTTATCAGAAGTTTCACAGAATTCTCCAAAACCTTCTTCAAATGGTAAATCTATTTCTCTATAAATATTAAGACCAGCCTTAAACATATCATAATCAGGAAAGAAATAAACTACTGCTCTTTTTAAATATACAAAATCGAATACAAAACTTGAATAATCAGTAATAAATACTTTATAATCATCATTATTATAATTACCAGTACCTAAAATAACATTATCATTATCTATTTTATAATGATGCTCATATCTTTTAAATATTGGATGTAATTTAAAATCTAAAATATAATTATATTTCTTTAATAATTTCTTTAATTCTGGACTATTTAAGAATTTTTGAGTTTCTTTATAGAAAGATGAATTTAAAAATAATTCATCATTATTCACCCATTCATTACCTTGTTTACCTATTAAGTAATTTCTCCATGAAGGAGCAAATAATATAACATTTTTAGCTTTTTTATCTTGATCAACATAATCATATCTAGGCATACCTGATTCAATTAAATTATGTTTTGCGAATGAATAATTCTTCATTAAATTATTTTTTTCAAATGATGTTGACACTACTTCTTTATCTATCAATAATCTATCTATAGAATATTTCCATGGCATATGAGCATGTAATACTCCATGTTGTAAATATATAATTTCTGGATTCTTACTAATATCTATATAATTTAAAAATGATTTTTTAGTATATGGAGAACAGTTATTTTGTTCTACATATGCAGTTATTACTTTATTAGCATATAAATAATAGAATTTATGTTTTATAGAATTAAATTTAATTAAATGTTTTCTTTGTTTTCTATTAAATAATTCTTTAATATCATTTTTATTATGAGTAGTAACAAAATATCTTTTAACTCCATCATTCTTTTCTAAATCATGTATAAATTGATAGTAACCATTATCTTTTTTTACACCTTTACAATCATAATATAACCATACTTCTTTTTTAATATAAAACATTTTAGCTATTAGTCTAGTAAGCCATCTTTTCTTATCATTAATAAAGTATTTTATTTCTAAACATTTATTATATTTATTAGTCTCTTTTTTAGAAGTCTTTGATATATATATAGCATTTCCATCTGTTATATACTTATATCCGTAACGATGATATTCATATCTTAATAAATCATCACTAAATATTGTTTTATCTTCAAAATAGAATTTTGTATCTAATAATGATGATCCAGTCTTAACTTTAAATTCTATTTTAGGAGAATCTTTAATACTTAAATCTATTTCAAATAAATATGTTTTAGTAAATTTTTCTTTTCCTTTTAAATAATCAAAAGAAGAATCCCTTAGTTCAATCTTTTTATTAACACGTTTATTTGATATATATAGATAAAGTTCTGGTTTATCAACTAAAATAAATATTGGAGATTTTATATATGCTCTTATCTTAATTTTATCATCTATTATTTTCATTGTTAAGAAATGTACTTCTGCATTAGAAGAAGCATATACTAATTGATTATTATTTAGTATTCCAATGTTACTTGTATTATCTCCTTCGATTGGTGTTAGTTTAGTACTATTTTTTAAATTCAAATAATACATTTTATAGTATGAATCTATAAGTGGATGGTTCATAATAACATAATCATCACACATATTTAATAGTTTTAATATTCTTCCAAATTCTTGTTCATATTTTTTACCTTCATATTGATAAGGTTTTAAAATATCCTTATTGTTTTTCCATATTATATCATTCAAGAATAAAGCTTGGTAATATCTTGGAACTTTTTCATTAAATGATGTAAATGTGTCTTCCCAGAATTTAGTAGTAGCATCAAATAAATAATATGCATGAAAATAACTTTGTGTTACGCTATTAGGTCTCTGTAAGTATAAATATTCTGCTTCATCTACATAACCTATTTTCATTTTAGAACGAATAACATCCATACTATATTTTTGATCTTCATGGTTTAATATATTATTATCAAAAAGATGCGTTTTATTACCTAAGTTTTTAACAATATAATTAATAGTTGTAACACTAGCAAATATATTATTATTATTTTCTAAATCATATACACCAGTGTCTGTTAAATAATCATATCTATAATGTAAATTTTTACTCTTAACACCATTTTTAACAGGTATTATTTTATATTCAACTAAATCAACTTCATCATAATGTTTATCAAAGAAACTAGTTAATTTTTCTAAAGCAACTTCATTAAGTGTATCATCAGAATCTAAAAAGCATAAATACTTTCCAGATGAATTTTTTATTCCATTATTTCTAGCAGTTACAGCACCACTATTTTCTTGAACTATATATTTTACATTATCAGGATACATACTTTGATACTTCTTACAAATTTCATCACTATTATCTGTAGAACCATCGTTTATCAACACAAGTTCAATATTCTTACTAAAATCTAATGTTTGATTTAATAAACTTTGTATACTTGTTTCAACATAATCGTAAACATTATACACTGGCATTATAACACTTACTAAATATTTATATTTTACTTTATTACTCATCTAAAACCTCCATATTATTAATTAATCACCATACAAAGTTTATTATAACAAATATAATCTATCTTATCAAAAATTAATGTAAAGTTTACACTTAAAAAATTATAGTAAATAAATGATTGATTATACACTAGTTTACAATCATAATACGCTTTGCTATAATATGAGGATACAAAGGAGAAGATATGAAAAAAACAACTAAGTATTATTTAGTACGTATTCAAGATAATGCTATTTACTATAATGGTAAAAAATTAATAGAATTATTAAGTGAACAACTTCCCTTTTTATAAAAAAGAATGTGAAAGAATAGAAGTTATATATAGTGGAAGTATGTTTGAACCTCTAGATGAGAAAAAATTAGCTAAACATAATGAAATGACTCAAGTAATATATGATATATCATTAATACCTTATTATCTTGCTTGTACTGGAAATGACATTGAAGTAACTGAACTAGTAACTGGTGAAAAATTAACTTCAGAATACCCTTCAGGTTTAGGTGTAAGAGAAGTTTCTAAAGAAAAATTTGATAACTATATTCATCAAAATAATTACTCTTTAAAAGCTAGAAATTATTTTAAAGAAATAACTAAGGAAAAAGTAAAAGAACCAGTCAAAGAAGAACCAGAAGATATATATAATGGAACTGCATACTTAAGTGGTGAATTAAATGGTAAACCATACGAAGGAAGTTTTACTGGAACATTAAAATTAAAAAGAAAAGATAGAGTTTAAGGAGAACTATGATGAAATATTATATTGTACCTATAACAGAAAAACGAGCATTCTATAAAGGAAAATCATTATACGAATTATTAAAGGAAACATATCCAGAACTTGGACAAAGAGAAGATCAAAGAATCGAAATAGTACTATCACACAACATGTTTGAAGAAGATACTGAAGTAGATAAAATGTTAATTGAACACAACAACACTACTCATGCATTATACGAATCTAACAGTTTACCTCCATGGATAATACTAAAGGAAACTGAAAAAGGAATACATGAATATATAACACATGAACCATTAAAAGCTAAAACAAATGGATTTATAAAAAGATATGCAATAACTCAAGGATATATAAATGAATATATCAAAGATAGTGATTATGAAAATAAAGTTAGAACTTACTTTAAAAAGATAAAATCTAAAAAAGGTCCAACTCTTACATTAAAAAAATAACTTAATTTTCTTAAGTTATTTTTATTTACCCTTCATTTCTCATAAACGCTTCATATTTATCCATAATAACTTTAGGATCACCTTGATCTTTTATCAATCCTTCATGAAGCCATATTACTTTATTACATAATTCTTTAATAGTATTACTATTATGTGAAACTATAACAACAGTTCTATCTTCATTACTAATAAGTTCTTTCATTTTATTATAACTTTTTTCTTTAAAATGAATATCTCCTACACTAAGAACTTCATCTATAAGCATTATATCAGTTTCAAGTATAGCTGTTATAGAGAATGCAAGTTTAGAGTGCATACCTGAACTATAGCTTCTAACTGGTCTATATATAAAATCTCCTAATTCTGAAAATTCTATAATATCATCTATTTTAGCTTCTATTTGTTCTTTAGAGTAACCAAGTAACATACCAGATAAGAATATATTTTCATATCCAGTTAATTGCTTTTGAAAACCTACTCCAATTGATAATAATGAAATACTATTACCATGTAAATTAATACTACCAGAATCTGGTGAAAATATACCTGAAATTGCTCTTAAAAGAGTACTTTTTCCACTACCATTCTTACCACATATACCAAGTATTTGTCCTTTAGGTACTTCAAATGATACACCTTTTACTGCTTTAAATATTTTACCTGTACCTCTTGCCTTTAATCCTCCCTTTTTCAAAGAGAATCTATTCATATCTCTATAATACACGTGTAAATCTTTTACAGTTATAGCCATTTCTTCTCTCTTCATTATTTCATCACCTTTACATATGTATTTTCATATTTATATATTATCTTAATTCCAAGCATACAAACTAATATACCGACAAAAAACCATACAAGTGTCCACATACCTACTGGACCACTCTTATATATAAGTACATTTCTCATATTATAAATAAAATTAGCTATAGGATTTAAATCTAATAATATAGTTCTATAAACAGCATTATGTATTCTAGTACTAATATCATAGAACACACCAGTCATATAGAATAAAAGTCTTAGTACTATATTAACTAAATTAGTTAAATCTTCTGCAAATACTCCAAAATGCATAATGATAGTACATACGCCAAAAGTAAATATAAGCACAGTTATAATAATAGGTATAAACCATAATATATTCCATGTAATTGGTACTTTATAAATACACATAAATATTGCTACTAATAAGAATGAAACTCCCATCTTAAATGCATTAACACCCATCTTAATAAGAATTAATACAAACTTAGGTATATATACTTTTGTTACTGTATCTCTATTACTAGAAACTAATTTCACACTACAAGTAACCATCTTATTAAAGAAATTCCATATAGATAAACCAATAAAAACAAATACAGGAAAGTATTCAACATTTGATTTAAATACCACATTAGCTATAAATGTATATATAAGCATAAATGCAAGTGGTTCTAATATCATCCATAAAAAACCTAAATATGAATTAATTACTTCTGTTTTTAACTCTGCCCAAGTAGCATACATTATATAATTTTTATACTTCTTTAAATCATTTACAAATCTTTTCATATAACTCCTCGCATTACAATTTTACCATATTTAACTAATAATTACCATAAAAAATGATTATTAGTAATACTAACAATCATTTATATTTTATTTAGAAAAGTTTTCCATCCATTCACTATAAGATGTAACTTTTTCATAATCACTTAAAAATCTAACCTTCAAATTAACTTGTGATTTATAATATTTATCAAATAATTTTTTCTTCTTTTTACATGTTTCTTTATCTAATTTTTCTATTTTATTATCATCATAATATTTTTTACTGTAAGTTTTATTAAAGTAATAGAAATTAGATTTATCTTTTACAAGACTTGTAACTATCTTACTTGTCATCTTATGATGTATATGACCATACTCACCTTCTGGATTATGTGTAACTATCTTATCCCATTTTTTAAGTTTTATAATATTATTTATATCTCTCTTAATTAAATCATATTCATATTCCCATTCGGATCTCTTACCATCTACTAAATCAGGATATCCAAGAGTAATATATTCATCATTAAAGTACTTCATCATACGTTTAAATTCTTTTAGTCTAGTTTCACTAGATCCACAAGTAACACATACTACTACGTAATCATCTTTCATAAGTTCAGTACCGCCAAATAGTAAATCATCATCAGGATGTGCTACTATCATAAGATTCTTATAATCATAATTTTCTTTAAATAATAACTTATATTTTATATCATTAGCATTTAATGTTTTAACACTTACTTTTGTAATACCAAATCCATAGAAATCTAAGAATCTCATATCCCAAGTACTATTTACAGGATTATTTTTCCATATATAGTCATCATATTTTGTCCTCTTAATATATACAGGATTCATATGCAATTCCATTTGTTTCTTAACACTTTCATATCTTTCATTATTATCTACATATACAGTATGATATATATGTAAGTAAGATCCTAATACCATCACTAAACAAATAAATAAAACCTTTGTAATATAACCCTTTTTATCAGTAATAAGTAAATTATATAATTCACTAGCCATTAATACATATATAACTATTGCTGGCAAACTGCATCTATAACCCACTGGAGTTAAAACTAATAATGGAGCTAATATGACAACTATACTACACATATAAAATATTAATTTATAGCCAATAATTCTATCATAATATTTACTTTTATCAAAGAATATCAATAATGTTATTAATAGTAACGATAAACAATATATTGCAGTCATAAAACCAGTAACATAGTGACTACTTCCTATAACTACATTAAAGTTAAATTTATTACCTAATATTAAGAACAAACTATAGAATATAATAATAACGTTTAATATTTTAAGACTATTAACTTTCCATTTAACAACTTTATTATTAGCAAGAAATTTACATGTAAGAGCTACCATTAATGCACTAACAACAAAATTAATAATTAAGTTACGAGAAAATGAATTAGTTTGTATTTTATTAAAATAATTTCTAGCCATAGTGACTATTATAGATTGTTTAGTTGTTACAGTTCTATAAAAGTCGTCCCCCTTCACAACATGTAAATATGCTCCATTAGTAAACATAATTATAGAACCTATTACTACACCAGCAAAATATACTAAAAAGCTTTTAGGTATCTTTTTATACTTAACATATGAATATATACAAAGAACAACACATAAAGCAAGTAAATAAGTAGTTATATGTTCCATAAATAATGTACTACTAACCCCTAGTATAAATAATAATACTAAGTTATACCATTTCTCTTTAAAATTAACTTTCTTAAATACATCTTTTATATATGCTATAAATATTAAAACTAATAACATATTAAATGTATAATTAATAAATCCACTAGTATTAACTATAGTTTCTCTAAATACAAGTTTATTCATTAAAAATAACATTAACATAGAAAATATCATAACACCATTACTATTTTTATTAACTATTCTTTTAATTAAATAACCTATACCAAAATAAGTAATAGCCATAAATAAAGATTTAAGAATATTACTACGAGTTAATACTATAACAAGTAAATTACCTAAATATCTTCCATTATAATCTTTAAAATGATTTTGTAATTTCTCTATTCCAGCAGAACTTCCCCAAGACCAATCATCATTTGAATATGGAAAATAATAAGCTAGAATAAATAAGAATACAAAAATGAAAACATAAAATAAATAAGTTTTCCAATTATTCTTTAAATTCTTCTTTAATTTTTTCACAATTGTCACCTCACACACAATTTAACAAATATAATTATATCACTTGTATAACTATTTTCAAATTCTTTTATATATTTTTTTCTAAATTCATTTAGTTTATTCATATCATAATTATTATTATCAATTTCTTTATATAATTCTTCTAAGTTTAAGCATATTTTACCGGGCATTTCTTTATCATATTTTAAATAAAAATCTCTATCATTAACATAATCTTTTTTGTCATATGCATAGAACATCATAGGTTTACCTATAACTGCTACTTCATATATAACTGCCGAATAATCACTTATAACTTTATCAGACACAAATACCATCTCATAAGTATTAAAACTTTTATCAAATATAGCTTCTTTATTATCAAAAGTATACTTAGTAAGTGGATGTAACTTAACTATTAAGTTATATTTCTTATAATCAAAGTTATCAATAAATTCTTTTATATATTCATAATCAGTATTTCCATCTCTAAATGTTGGACAATATAATATATTTTTCTTTTTATTTTTAAGTTTAGGATACTTAGTATATATCTTATTACTTACTTTTTTAATATTGTCTTTATCTACCATTAAATCAAGTCTTGGAAGTGGATATACTCTAAATTTACTTTTATCTTGACCAAATGCTTCACTAAAGAATTTTATACAATATTCACTACTAGCAAATATATAATCATAATTATTATGCATATTCATAACAGTAGCTAATTTTTTATTATCAACATGTTTTACTCTTTCATTACTATTATTTATTACACTAAGACCAAACTTCTTAAATGCACCCATCGCATGCCACATTTGTATAACAGTTAAATTTTTCTTATGTTTACAATTACTTATAACAATACAATATGAATCAAGTATAACAACTTTACTTGTTGCTATAAAGTACATTTGTCTAAACATATGAAACACATATTTAATCTTATTAAGAAGACCGGAATCTAATGTCTTACATAAATACACTACATCATATTCTGGCATCTCTTTATTAATTTCTTTACCAAGTAAAACAAAATCAATATTAATATTATTAGATTGTCTACTTATAAAAGTAATTCTATTTCTAGTTTTAAATAACTTAAATATTGAATATATAATATTAAGAATAAATTTAAATATCTTAATTAGTACTATCATCTTTTTCCCCTGTTATTAATTTCTTAACTACTCTCTCAGTACTCTTTCCATCACAAGCACCACAGAAATAATCAAAAAATTCTTTTAATTTCTTTTTATCTACTTTACCATTTTTAATTGAACTTACAAGTTCCTTATTATTTTTTGCTACATCTCCATAAGTATATTTAGAGAATGGATAGTAAAAACCTCTACTACCATCATAATCTTTATAATCAGGTGTATAGAATATAACTGGTTTATTAAAGAACGAATATTCAAATATAACAGAACTATAATCAGTAATTAATATATCTGTTATAAATAATAAATCATTTATTTCTCTCTCACTACTTAAATCATAATAGAAGTCATCATTTTCAAAATCTATATCAGGCATTTCTTTAATAAATGGATGCATCTTTACTAAGAATACATAATCTTTAGAAAAATTCTCTTTTATTAAGTCAAAGTCTATAAGACTATAGTCATAATAAGCACTCTTTTGTCCTTGACCTCTAAATGTAGGAGCAAATAATATAACTTTTTTATTTTTAAATTGAGGATATTTTTTATATAAAGTATTTTTTATATTCTTTTTATATTCTTCACTAAAGAATATATCTGTTCTAGGTACTCCATATGGATGTACTTTCTTTATATCTATACCAAATGCTTCAGCATAATTTCCTCTTATATTTTCAGAACTAACTATTGTATCTGTATAATTCTTATGTGTTAAGCTTGAACTGTTATATCCTTCCTTACTTTTATTTCTACTATAACCTACTGTTTTAAAAGCACCCATCGCATGCCATACTTGTATTAATTTAGCATTTTCTCTTATCTTTAATGGATAAATTAATGGATAAAAATCATCAACAAGTATATATTTAGCTTTAGCTATATCCTTCAATAATAACTTTTTTTCTTTAAAACTTCTTCTAGTTTTTAAAGACTTTTTCAAATGATTTTTAAGTTTATACTCAGGATTATTTTCTTTTAAATAGTTATATATATATTCAAAATTTCCAGAGATATGATCTCTGGAATCTGATAGGAATAGTACTAACTTATCATCTAAATCAGTTCTTTTAATATAATAATTATAAATGATTATACAAAATAGTCTCCTCACTCTTTGTAAAAATCCTTTTATATATCTCATATTAAATCTCCCATTTCATTATTGTTTTAAAATTATTATTTAAGTCATTTTGGAAAGCAGAATGTATATCATTAACATTATGTACTTCTACTTCACTTGATATTATAGTACTTAAGTAGTCAGGTACATCTTCATTTTCTTCAATAAATTTAATTGAAGCATCAAAATCTTCATAACCACTTCTACTATTACCAAGAATTGATAAACCTTTTTCAAGAATCATTCGTGTATTTAATGGTACATTATTTTCGCTAACACCCATTAATGCAATACTTCCTTGAGGATTTATTATATCGATTATTTGGTTAATTGCATATTCAGCTTTAGCTCCACCTACACATTCGAATGCATGATCAACTGTTACACCTTCAGGGATTTCACCAACTTGATATGTTTCATCAGCAAATTGGAAATAATGAAGTTTTTCATATCTATTACCAAAAACTATTATTTTAGCATTAGGGAATGTTTTCTTAAGAACTAGTGCAGTAACAAAACCAACACTTCCATCTCCCCATACACCTATTGTTTGTCTTTTCATATGACTATATCCTTCAAAATGTTCAAGTGCATTCATAGCAACACTTAATAATTCTAAAAGAACAGCAATTCTATCCTCAATCTTAGTATATTTAATAATTCTAGTTCTTTCGATATCTACAACACTTTGCATAAATCCATCATAACCACTAGATTTAAATAAACTACTTCTTAAATAATTTTCTTTAATAATTGAATCTGTTTCTCTAGGAGTATTTGGTATCATAACAACACTATCTCCAGGCTTAAATTCACCTTTAGGATCAAATACTACTTTACCTACACATTCATGTATTAGAGCCATTGGAAGCTTCTTAGCAAGAACTTCTGGTGCTCTCTTTCCTTGATAATATCTTTGATCAGCTGCACAAATAGAAAGATAAGATGGTCTTACAAGTACATCATCTATAGGAAGTGGTAAATCTATAAAATCAGTTCTAATTTGTTTAGGAGAACAAAGTCTATAAGATTGTACTATCATTTTTCATCCTTTCCCATTAAAATAGCACGAGCTATCTTAAGATCATATAATGTTGTTAACTTAATATTGTAAACTTCACCATCAACTAAACCAACATTTTCACCCTTTAATGAGAAAATCTTACATCCATCAGTTAATATTTCTTTTTCCTTCTTAGTTAATGAATCAAATAATTCCATTAATTTCTTAATATTAAATGTTTGAGGAGTTTGTCCTTGATAACATTCTTTTCTATCAGGAATCTCTGTTATTATTTTTCCATCTTTAGAATATACAATTGTATCTGTTGCTGGAATAACTGTATCAACAGCATCATACTTTTTAGCAAGTTTAATATTATCATCAAGTATTCTTTGGTTAACAAATGGTCTAACTGCATCATGAGTAACTATAATATCTTTATCAGTCAATCCATATTTTTCTTCAATTAGTTTACAACCATTCATAATAGTTTCATTTCTAGTTGAACCACCTGCTGTTACTTCTACCTTTTCAGTATCAATATCATATTTTTGAAGTAAGTCTTCAGCATAACTTACCCATTCTTTAGGACAACAAACTATTATCTTTGAAAATGATTGGTTAATCAAAAATTGTTCAATAGTATGAATAATAATTGGTCTATCTCCTAACATTAAAAATTGTTTAGGCATTTCAGTATTGCCCATTCTTGTACCGGAACCACCGGCTAATATTTCACCGTAAATCATTTCTACCTCCATATTTATAAAATTTATAATTTACATTTCTATGTCTATCCAAATTATAACACATTAAGTAAAATATAAGCAAATATTTACATATACTTTACTATTCCTTATCTATTAAGAATTTAAGCATTTGTTCCTTATCTTTCTTACCTTCAATTATATCATGTATTAAATTTATAATTGGCATCTTTACTTTTTTACGTCTTACTAATTTATGTATTGATTTTAATGTATACATTCCTTCTACAGTAGTATTTTTTAAGTATTCATCGATTTTCTCTTTAGAAGCACCACTACCAATTAAATATCCAAAACTAAAATTTCTTGAATTTTTACTAGTACAAGTCATAAGAATATCTCCAAAACCGGCAAATGATAATATTGATTTTTTCTTACCACCTAATGCATTAATGAGCTCTTTTATATCATTCATACTTTCTGTTAAGAATAATGCACGTGTTGAATCTGTTACACCCATACCTTCTAACATACCACTAGCAATAGCCATAACATTCTTAATACTACCACATATCTCTATACCTGTAATATCCCTAGTTCTTCTAAATTTAGTTGTTGAATTTTCAAAACATTTACGAATTACCATCTCAGTTTTATGACTTTTAGTCGCCATACTAAAGCCAATAGGAGCATCCTTAATCATATCAACAGCAAATGTAGGACCAGATATAACAGCAATACTATTCTTTAAGTATTTAGCAAACACATCATTTAAGAATAAACAAGTGTTTTGTTGTATACCTTTAGTCGCTATCAATACTGGTTGTTTTTTCTTAATACATTTAGATAAAGCAATTGTTACATCTTCAAACGCAAACGCAGGTATTGCCATCACTATTAAGTCTTTTCCTTCAACTACCTTTTTTAAATCTGTTGAAAACACTAATTCATCAGGTATTTTATAATTATTTAATTTTTTACTAACTTTACTACTCTCTAATTCATTTTTTTCATCTTCACTATGAGTCCATACTTCTGTATAAACTTTATTATTTACTAAAATATGTGAAAGCGCTAAACCATAAGCACCAGCACCAAGTACACCTACTTTCATCTATTCACCTCTAAAATCAATTATATCATAGTGACATATGTTTTAAAACATATAAAAAAGTTCAATTACTTGAACTTATAAATTCATCTCTTTAGTTTTAAAATATTTATATTGAAAGAATGCAAATACTGAAATAGCTATTACTGCAAATGTTATGCTTATCATTCCTGTCTTAGGGTTAACAAGTGGTGAATTAGTAAATATAACTTTAACAGTAATATCACTATTAGGCATAACAAATTTATTACCACTTACTTTAATAACATTCCCATCTTTATCAGTAACAATTATTTTATCAATTCTATATCCTTCACCAGCTTTAGCATCAATTGTTATTTCATCTCCAGCTCTAGCATTATCTAGATTTACATTTACTTCTCCCATTCCTTCAGTTTCTTTACTAATTAAATAATCAATACCATATTTAATAATATTTGCTTGATCTATATAAAAACTAGGTGGTGCCCACGTTTGTAAACTTAATTCAGATTTTAATTGTTCTTCTTTTACAATTCCTCCAACATAAACATAATTATTATTTTTATCAATATTCATATTCAAAAAGACATTCTTATCATCATGTTCTAATTTCCATAAATGATTTAAATTTTCATCATATTTATCTGACTCTAAATAATAGCTATTATATTTATTTATAACTAAATTATTTTCTTTATCAACATACACTTTTAATGAATTAACATCATCAGTATTAATATCTAATTTTTTACTATCTTTAAGATTTCCAGAATTGTCATATACTTCAAGAGATATAAACTGACTCTCACCAACATTAGCAGACAAAGTTATATATTCATCATTTCTAGAAGTAACAAAAATAAAAGTTGACTCTACATTCTTTTCCATACTAATCTTTTTTTCAAAAAGTAAATTGCCATTAATATCATATTTATATATTTTTTTAAATGATTCACAAACCCTATCATTAGCTGATAAAAGCTTACATTCACTACTTACACCAACTAATACTATATTATCATTACCATCTAAATAACTATCATTATAAAACTCACTTCCCTCTTCACCTTCAGTATACTTAAAGATTTTTTCAAGTATTTGATTACCATTTTTATCAAATAACATAATTTGTCTACTATCATATCCAATCATTAAAAGAATATTTTCATCTTTTGTTATATTAATTGAACTTGTATTATAACTATCATTATAATAAGTTTGTTCTATTTCTTTTTTCCATAATACGTTTCCATCTTTATCATATTTTAATAGAAATGAATGATCAAAATAACTATAATTTTTAGCCCATACTATAGCACCACCATCACTAGTTTCTCTAACATTAAAGAAACTAGAAACCTCATGATTTATTTTTTCCCATAACACATTTCCATTAGAATCATATTTAACAATAATTCCATAATATTTTTTTTCTACTTTTGAAAACTTTTCATCATTTAAAGATTTAGAACTTTTCATATATAAGTCAAAAGCCAAATAAGAATCACTAGTAGATCCAACTGCATAATGACTAATTCCATCATAAGAATCTGAGGCAGTAAAAACTTCATAGTTATCGCTATCACCCCATGTTTTCTCCCATAATAATTCTGGTTCTTTAGCGTTAACAAAACCTAAACATAAAAATAAACTGATTATTGTAATAAATATTTTCTTCATATATTCACCTACTTTTATATGATATAATTTTATAATAATTTAACATTAAAGTAAATAAAAACTCCATAACGGAGTTTTATAAATTCATTTCTTTAGTTTTAAAATATTTATATTGAAAGAATGCAAATACTGAAATAGCTATTACTGCAAATGTTATGCTTATCATTCCTGTCTTAGGGTTAACAAGTGGTGAATTAGTAAATATAACCTTAACAGTAACATCACTATTAGGCATAACAAACTTATTACCACTTACTTTAATAATATTACCGTCTTTATCAGTAACAATTATTTTATCAATTCTATACCCATCTACAGCTTTAGCATCAATTGTTATTTCATCTCCAGCTCTAGCATTATCTAAATTTACATTTACTTCTCCCTTACCTTCTACTTCTTTAATTATTGTATACTCAGCAGAATATTTAACAATATATGCTTGATCAATATTTATTGAATTATCGATTCCTTCGAATAACGGTTCTTTTAAAGAACTTCCAAATACAGTTTGAAGTCCACCAACAATTATATAATTATTATATTTATCAATATTAAAACCCATAAAAACACTATATTCATCAGGTTCTTTAGACCACATCAAATTTAAATCCCTATCATATTTTTTAACAAAAGTATATAAATTAGATGTATAAAAGTTTACTAAATAATTATCGTTTTTATCAACATGCAATTTTAAAATTCCAATCATGTCATCTTCATCAGTTAAAATCAAATCTTTTTTACTTTTATAATTTCCATTCTTATCATATATTTCAAAAGATAAATATTTTTTTGTTATTTCTTTATTGCCTTCATCATTAACTGTAAAATCATAATTGTATGAAACTATTACATACTCTTTATTTTTATTTTCAGCCACAGACATTAAAGAACTCTCATGACTAGAAGAATTATCAATATCTATTTTCTTACTATAAAGTATATTTCCATTTTCATCAAACTTAATTATTTTTTTATAATATTTACTACTAGTATTTCCATCATTATCAGTTGAAGTTTTAGAACCATTACCAACACTTATAATATTATAATCACTATCAACATAATTATCATACACATAAACTTCTGCATCACTATTATCAGATTCACTAATTTCTTTAGTCCATAAAATATTACTATTTTTATCTAATTTAATTATAAGATTACCAAATGTTAAAATAATATTATCATTTTTAACAAAATCTATTGAATTAACAAATAGTGAAATTTCACTAAGTTTATAATTATCTAATGGTATTATTTTCTCCCATAATACATCACCATTAGGATCGTACTTTACTAATATCAATGAAAAAGGCGTTGCATCACCTGATGTTTGATTATTTTCATTTAAACTCAATCCAAATGCTAAAGCACCACTATCAGAAGTTTCCTTCACCTTCAAGAAAACATATACATTATTATTAACTCTTTCCCACAATACATTACCATTAGAATCGTATTTAACAATAGTTCCTTTACGAGCTTTATCATTAGATTCTTTTTTAAAAACACTCAAAGAAGACTCATCAATATTTCTAGAATTTTTCTTATAGTGCAAAGAAGCCTTTGTTCGAAAACCAACAGCATAATGATTAGTTCCATTATAAGAATCTGTTGCATAATAAATTTCATTAGTAGCATCATCTCCCCAAGTTTTCTCCCATAATAATTCAGGTTCTTTAGCATTAACAAAACCTAAACATAAAAATAAACTGATTATTGTAACAAATATTTTCTTCATTTATTCACCTACTTTATTATTCTACGTATATATTATAATAAATTTATTTTAAAGTAAATAAAAATCCACTAGTTCTAGTGAATTATTTCTTTTTAAATTTTTTATTTTGATTAGTTTTTCCCTTTGACCAATCAAATACTATATTAGTTTTAAGTACAAAGAATAATACAATAAATATCAATACTACATAGCAACAAGCTACTACCTTTTTATCACCTAATACATAGAAAATAGTTGTAAGTGAGAATAATATATTAATAGCATAAATAACTAATAGTGAACTTTTCTTAGAAAAATGTTTTAATAATTGATGATGTAGATGTTCTTTATCAGCGTGATCTATACTTTGTCCTTTTAATTTTCTTCTTATTATAGCAAATAATGTATCCATAATTGGAATAGCTAATATTAATAATGGAATAATTAATGATGTTAATGTAGTAGTTTTAAATCCAAGTAAGAATATAACTGAAATCATGAATCCTAAGAATGTACTTCCAGCATCTCCTTGATATATTCTAGCTGGTGGAAAATTATGTACTAAATACCCTAATGTTGAACCCAACATAATTAATGAAAGTATTATATCTAAACCACCAAACTTATTTAATATAAAACCTATAACAGCAATAGTTAAAAAGTATATTGATGAAATACCAGCACATAAACCATCTAATCCATCTATTAAATTAATTGCATTTATTGTAGCTACTATTATTAACATTGAAATAAGTTCTGGTAAAAATGGTATTGAACCAAATTTAATAGTTATACCAAATAATGTTATTTTAGTAAGTTCAAGTCCTCCATAGAATACCACTATCGCAGCAACTATTAATTGAACTAAAACTTTATATTTATTAGGCATTGGTGTTTCACTCTTGGTCATATCATCAAATAAACCTAAAAGCATAATCAAGAATGAACCAATCAATATAGCAATCATTAAATTATTTTTAGGAGCAAATAACATATATCCAAGCAAGAATGCAAAGAATATACCAAGTCCACCTAATAATGGAACAGGATGTTCTTGTATCTTTCTAGGATCATTAGGTACATCTAATATTTTCAAAAATATAGCTACCTTTTTCATCATTTGAACAAATATTAATGATGATAAAAAACACACTGAAACTATAATAAATATATTATGTCCATTAACATTAAAATCCATAAATTCACCCACTTAGTAACTATTATAAACTATTAATATTATTTTTTCCATGAAAATAGATAAATATTATAAATATTTTAATTATTCTTTATATGTAAAATTCTTTAAATATAATGCAAAATATGTCGATTTTTGCTATAATTATAAAAGATAATTAAGAATGTAAAGGAGTACTCATGAAAAAAAGATATATTCTAACTATTATTTTATTATTTTTTCTATGTACACCATTTAATATAAATGCAGCTTTTGATGCAGAAATAAATGGAAGTGCAGTAAGAATTAGAACAGGTCCCGGTACTAACAATTCAGTAATTGTATCAGTTAATGCAGGAACATCTATTAAAGTAGTTGATAAAACTCTTTACGAAGGAAAAGGATGTAACTCTAAATGGCTAAAAATAATTCACAACGAAAAAGAGGGATACGTATGTAGTGAATTTGTTACTTTCCTAAATACTAGTTATGCTGGTATTAATGTAATTGATTGGACAGCAAGAGTTAGTGGAAATAATGTATCAGTAAGAAAAACAGCTTCTTCCAAAGGAAAACTAATTGAAACTTTAACACTCGGAGCAAATGTAACTATACTTGATACTAGTGGAAACTTTTATAAAATTAAATACTATGGTGAAAAAGTCGGTTATATAAGTAAAGATTACGTTGTTAAGAAAAGTGATATTACAGCAATAGATGAAGAATATACAAAAGTATTAAAAGCAAAAGGTTTTCCAGATAGTTATATTCCATATTTAACATACCTACATAAGAAATATCCAAACTGGGAATTTAATGCAGACAAAAATAATAGAAGTTTTACTACTTCAGTAGATAAAGAAAATGGTAAATGCTATATGCAAACAAAGAATGATAACTATAGAACCTCGTCTACTCCTGCTGAAGGTAGTTCATGGTTTAGAGTTAATGCCGGTGTTATAGCATTCTATATGGACCCTAGAAACTGGCTTTTAGAAGATAGAATATTTATGTTTGAAAAATTAGATTATGATAAAAATCTCGAAAAAGAATATCCTACTATTATTAAATCAATATTTGGAAGTGGAAAACTAGGAGATGATAAATACACTATACCAATGTTCAATGCAGCTAAATCTTTAGGAATCAGTCCAATTCATGTAGCAAGCCGAATTAGATTAGAAGTTGGCGCTTCAGGTAGTGCATCTACTGATGGAGGAAAATTCACATGGAAAGGTAAAACATATAGTGGATACTATAACTTCTTCAATATAGGTGCTTATGAAACAACAATAGATGGTGTTAAATATTCAGCAGTTACAAGAGGTCTAGCCTACGCTGCTAAACTTGTTGGTAGAACTACTGGAGAACCATGGAATAATATTGAAACTGCTATAAGAGAAGGAAGTAGTACACTTGCTAATAATTACGTTACTAAAGGTCAACAAACTATCTTCTATCAAAAATTTAATATTGGACCTAACGCAGGTAGCCCTTATGCTCATCAATACATGACAAACATTCAAGCCCCAGCAATCGAAGGAGCTTCCTCTTACAAATCATATAAAAAAGGTGGATTATTAAATTCTAAATTAATATTTGACATACCTGTTTATAAAGACGGAACACTTCCAGCATACACTTCTCTACCAAAAAGTGGAGACACAAATAATGATTTAAAATCATTAAGCGTTGTTGGATATTCATTAACCCCATCATTTGATGAAGATATACTTACTTATGACTCATACATTCCAAAAGAAGCAACAAGTGTAACAATAGATGCTAAGACAAGTAGTGATAAAGCAACTATCTCAGGAATCGGAGAAACAAAGATCGATGATGACGAAACAGATATAACAATAACAGTAACAAGTGAAGCCGGTGAAGAAAAGAAATATGTAGTTACAATTTATAGAGTTGATGACCCTACTACAGTAAGTATGGTACTTAACAAAAGTAATTTAAATGTAAATAGTAGTTATATTTACAATATTAAAAACCAAACAAAAGCAAGTGTTATTAAGTCAGCACTAATTACTTCAGGAGCAAGAAATGTAGTAATTAAAAATTTAAAAGGACGAGAAATAAAAGATACTGACATAGTTGGAACAAACTACAAAGTTACAATTTCAACTCTACTTGAATCAAAAACATATACATTATCTGTTAGAGGAGATACAGATGGTGATGGAAAAATTACTATTCTTGATTTACTAGATATTAGAATGCATATAAAACAAGAAACTAAATTAACAGGTGCAAAATACATTGCGGGACACGTTAACAGTAATAAAGGAAACGACCGCAAAGTTGGAAGTGATGATATAAATATTCTTGATTTACTAGATATTAGATTACATATAACTAAAGAAAAATTATTATAGGAGGAAATATGAAAAAAATATTAAAAACATTATCTGTATTGATAGTATCCCTACTCTTTATCATGACAGTAGATGCAGCAAGCGCTAATATAAAAGTTACAACAAGTAAAAGTCAAGTAGTAGTTGGAAACACATTCACAGTAACAACTAAAATTTCTGGTTCGAGTCTTGGAGTTTGGGAATGGACACTTAACTATGACACGAAGAAATTCAAACTAGTTAAAGGCGGAAACATAATGCATGTAGGTGATTATGATGACTCAAGTAGTAAAACCAAAACCTGGACACTTAAAGCAATAGCTAAAGGAAGTGGAACAATTTCTGTTAAATCATATGCAGCTTATACAAAAAATAAAGATACAATAAAAGTTTCAACTAACTCTAAAACAGTTAAAGTAATAACACAAGCTGAACTAGAAGCAAGTTATTCAAAAGATAATAATCTTAAAAGTTTAAGTGTAGAAGGTTTAACATTAGAACCTGCATTTAATAAAGGCACTACCGACTACAAAGTAACTGCTGAAAGTAATACAACTGAAATAAAAATAAATGCTACTAAATCAGATTCAAAAGCAGACCTTTCAGGAACTGGAACATTCAAAGTAACTGAAGGAGAAAATAAATTCACAATAACTGTTGAAGCGGAAAATGGTTCAATTAAAAAATACAATATTACTGTTAATGTAACAGACCCAAATCCTATAACAGTAAAAATAAATGATAAAGATTATACTATTGTTAAAAGAGAAAGCAATCTTACTAAACCAGAAGATTATGAAAAAACAGAAGTAACTATTAATGAATCAAAAGTACCAGCATTCTATAATGAAATTAATAAATTCACATTAGTTGGTCTTAAAGATGAAAATGGTGAAACTTCCCTATTCTTATATAACAGTGAAACTAATACATTTAGTGAATACAAAGAAATAAAACTTGATCAATTAAAACTATATCCTTTATCAATAGATAGAGAAATAGATAACTATAAACTTAAAAAAATAACTATAAATGATGTTGAATTTGATGCATTAATATTAGATAATAGTGATTACGCAGTTATTCATGCACAAAATATGAATAATGGCTCAAGTGATTACTATACATATGATACTAAAACTAATACTGTTATTAGATACACAGATGAAACATTAAAACCTTTAAAAGATAAACTAAATAAATATGAAAAAATGATTATATTACTATGTGGTGAAACATTATTAGTATTCTTTATTCTAATATGTATACTTATTGCTAAAATAAGAAATAATAAAAAAAGAAAAAAAATACATAAAATGATGTTAAAACAAAAAGAACTTGAAGAAAAACAAAAACAAGAAAACAACATTAAAGAAGAAAAACAAGAAATAAAAGAAGAAAATAAAAGCGAAGAAAAAAATAAAGATGAAAAAGAAATTCAAGATGAAGAAACCAAAGCAGAGATAAAAGAAGATAAAACTAAAAAGAATAAAAAAGATAAAAAGGAAAAGAAGAAATAATTAGAAAGAAGTGTTAACATGAGAAAGAAAAAAATATTAAAAACATTCACTACCTTATTACTACTATTAATAGAACTAATAAGTCTTTGCTTCTTCACCTACTCTTTAATTCTTTATAAAGGTGTTGAAACATTCTATAGAATATATGGAGTAATAATACTAGTATATTTCTTCTTATTCTTAAGTTACTTACTACTTAGAAGTATAAAGAAGAAAACAATGAAGTCATTCTTAATACCAGCTATTCTTACAGTAATCATAATTGGATGTGAATTTGGTGGTTATTATTATTTAACTAAAATATATAAGTCAATTGACGCTTATAGTGATACAACAAATACTTATTATAGTAGTCTTGTTACTTATGATAAATCATTAAATACTCAAAAAGATTTAAGAAAGAAAAAAATTGGTATAGTAAGTGATACTAAAGATATTGAAGGGAATATACTTCCTAAAGAATTAATTAAGAAATATGGATTAGATTCATCTAATGAAATAAAAGAATATGATTCAACTATTGAGTTATTACATGCCCTATCTAATAAAGAAATAGATGCTGCATTCTTTAGTAGAAACTATGTAGATATGTTCTATAGTTTAGAAGGTTATGAAAATATAGAAAGTGAAACTAAAGTACTTCTTGAAGACTCAAAAGTTTATGAATCAAATGAAGAAAATATTAAGAGTGAAACAGCTTCTTTAGATAAACCATTCACAATGCTATTTATAGGAGTCGACTCATCAAAAGATGGTGTTACTTCAGGATACAATGGAGATGTACTTTTACTAGCTACATTTAACCCATCTACTCTAAGGGCAACAATAACTTCAGTGCCAAGAGATACTTATATTAAAACAGCATGCTCAAATGGAAGTTATAGAAGAATAAATACTACTACTTGGGGAAGCTCATCTACTTGTGCTGTTAAAACAATAGAAAAACTATTTGATGTAGATATTGACTATTATGCTAAGATTAACTTCAAAGGAGTTGTATCTTTAGTAAATGCAGTCGATGGAATAGATGTAGATGTTCCATATTCATTCTGTGAACAAAATAGTTCAAGACAATGGGGAGATAATACTATATATGTAAAAGAAGGCAAACAACATCTAAATGGTGAACAAGCCCTAGCCCTTGCTAGAAATAGACATAAACCAAATGATGGCTCTGGTACTGGTAAATCAATGGGTAGATATTGTGCTGAATGGAATCAAGGAACAAGAAATGATTTCACAAGAGGAAAAAATCAAATTAAAGTTATAATGGGAGTTGCTAACGCTGCTACTAAACTAACAGATCCAAATCAAGCAATTTCAATACTTGAAAAAATTAAATCAAATTTCCAAACAAATATAACTACTAAAGATGTATTATCACTATATAGTTTAGCTAAATCAATAGTACTTAATGATAGTACAAACTTAGTAAATCTTCAAAGAATGCAACTTAAAACATATTCAGTTTGGAGAAAAGTATATGAACCACAATCAAAAGGATATCCAGCAGTACAAGTTCCATATCAAGGAAGTATTGATGATATTAAAAAAGAAATAAAAATTAACTTAGGTAAATCAACACCTGAACTAATTAAAACAGCAACATTTGACTTAAATAACTTATTTGAAGATACACTTATCGGTCAAGGTAAATACAGTACACCTACAATAAATACACTTAAAAATTTATCTAGTTATTCAGTCGCGAGTATTAAATCATACGCAAGTAAAAATAAATTAAAACTTAAATTTGTAGATTATAGTACTAATACAGAAGTTTCTATAGATAGTTGGGGAGATTATAAATTCCATAGTCAAAAAGAACACGTAGATACATTAATAGATCAATTAAGTTCGCTTACAATATATGTAAGAAAACAAATATCTACACCTAAACCAGCAGAACCAACTACTCCAACAGAGCCAACTACTCCAACAAAACCGACTACTCCTACTGAACCAACAACACCAGAAGAAGGAAACAACACTAATACTCAAGCATAACAAAAGAATTCAAAAATTTTGAATTCTTTTTTCTTTTATAAATGTAAATTATTTTTAATAAGTTGATTTAATTCAACTGCATACTCCATAGGTAGTTCACTTCTAAATCTATCTAAGAATCCTAGTACTATTAACTCAGTTGCTTTCTCTTCACTAAGTCCTCTACTCATTAAATAGAAAAGAACATCATCACTTATTTTAGACACTGTTGCTTCATGTTCTATATTCGATGTTATATTATTACATATATTAACTGGTATAGTGTCACTCTTAGAAATACCATCTAATATTAATGTATCACATTTAACCATAGCTTCACTATTACTAGCACTACTTTTTATATCTACTTTTCCTCTATATGTAGAGTTACCTCCATCACTAGCTATACTTTTAGATACTATATTACTCTTTGTATTTTTACCTATATGTATCATACGAGCACCAGTATCTTGTATTTGACCCTTCTTAGCAACACCAATAGTTATACATGTACCACTTGAGTTATCACCCTTTAAAACACAACAAGGATACTTCATAGTAATCTTAGAACCAATATTACCATCAATCCATTCCATTAGTCCACCTTCGTCAACTAAAGCTCTTTTAGTAACTAAATTATACACATTAGTTGCCCAGTTTTGAATAGTTGAATATCTACACTTACTGTTTCTTCCTACATAAATTTCTACTACAGCTGCATGAAGTGAAGACTCACTATAAGTAGGCGCAGTACATCCTTCAACATAATGAAGACTTGAGTTATCATCTACTATTATTAAAGTTCTTTCAAACTGTCCCATATTCTTACTATTAATTCTAAAATAACTTTGAAGAGGTCTATCTAAATGAGTATTCTTTGGAATATAAATAAAACTACCACCACTAAATACAGCACTATTTAAAGCAGCAAACTTGTTTTCATTCATATTAACAATCTTACCAAAGTACTTTTCTACTATATCCTTGTGTTCTCTCATCGCAGTTTCAATAGAAGTAAATATAACATTCTTACTTTCAAGTTCTTCTATCATATTATGATATATAACTTCACTTTCATATTGTACTCCCATACCACCTAAATGTTTTTCACTCTCAAGTACACCTAAATCATCAAGTTCATCAACCACAGGTTTAAGTACATTATTCCAGTCACTCTCTATTTTCTTATCTGCGTCATTACTTTTATAATAAACTATCTTTTCATAATTTAAAGTAACATTAGGACCAAAAGAAGGATTACCTTGTTTGATAAAACTTTCATAACCTTTAAGTCTAAAATCTTTTATCCATGTCTCTTCTTTTTTTATATCAGAAATCTTAAGTACATTTTCTTTTGTCAAACCTACTATTTCCATACATTCTCTTCTTTCTATTTATCTTCATATATTTTAATTATATTAATAATTGCTTTACTTGGAAGTAATGCACAATTCTTACGATTAGGTTGTAAATATATTTCATCGTATACATTAAGTTCTCCAAGCAAATCTTTATCATATTCTTTTTCATTAATCATATTTTGATAATTAGTAATTATCTCTTCTGCTTCACTTATTGTTTTACCAATAACTTTCTTAATCATTATACTAGCAGCAGAAGTGCATATCGCACAAGCTTCTCCATCAAATCTAGCATCCACTATTTTATCATCTACTATCTTTAACATTAAATCTATATTATCTATACATGAATCACTATTAGTATTTTTAAGAATATAACTTTTATCATCAATAAGTCCTCTATTAACAGGATTTTGATAATTATCAAGTATTATCTCTCTTTTAATTTCTTTATTCATCTATATCACCACATCATATAATTTATCACTATTTTTAAGTGCTTCTACTAACTTATCTACTTCTTCAAATGTATTATAAATATAGAAACTAATTCTACAAGTATTCTTAATACCTAAGTCATCTTTTAATATCTTAGCACAATGATTACCTGCTCTTATAGCTATACCATATGTATTTAGATATACAGATGTATCTTGAGCAAATACATCTTTTATATTAAATGTAACTATTCCACTTTCACTATTCTTATTATATATAATTATATTATCCATTTCTTTAATCTTAGATAATAAGTACTTTTTAAGCTCTACTTCGTGTTTATGAATGTTATCAATCCCAATACTAGTTACATAGTTAATTGCTTCTTTAAGACCTATTACTTCTGCTATAGGAGGAGTACCTGCTTCTAAGTTAGTTGGATAACTTTTTATCACATAGCATTTATCACTTTCAAAGCTTTCATTCATGCCTCCACCATACTTAAGAGGAACTAAATCTTTTAAATATTCACTCTTTCCATATAAAACACCTACTCCAGTAGGACCACACATTTTATGACCACTAAATGCTAAAAAAGATATATTACTTTTAACAACATCTATATTTATATGAGATACACTTTGAGCAGCATCAACAACAAAAAATAAATTATTTTCTTTTGCTATCTTACCAATACCTTCTATATCACGAACGTCTCCTATTACATTAGATACATGAGCTATACTTATTACTTTAGTATTCTTAGTTATTGAAGATTTAACATTCTCTAAAGTTACTTCATAGTTTTCATTAAGAGGTATATACTTAACAGTACATTTACCCATCTTTTCAAGAACAAACCAAGGAAGTACATTAGATGCATGTTCGCTCTTAGTAATTAATACTTCATCATCTTTATTAAGTGTATTTTTAAAGTATCCAAAAACTATGGTATTCATAGAATCTGTTGTTCCACTAGTAAATACTATTTCATCACTACTTTTAGCATTTATAAAATTCTTTACTACTCCTCTAGTCTCATCATACTCTTTATTAGTACGCATTGCATTATCATAGTCACCTCTATGTATATTAGAAGTATACTTACTATAATACTCTACCATCTTATCTATAACACATTTAGGTTTTAAAGAAGTTGCACTATTATCAAAATATATTAATTTATCACTTAATGCTGGAAAGTCTTCTCTATTCATAACACACCTCAAATCTTATCTATTTCTTTTTCTAACTCTTCTATTATTTCTTTCTTTTCACAATTATTTACTAAGAAACTCTTAATTAATAAGTCATAACTTACTTTCTCACTAATACCTCTACTCATCAAATAGAATAATATTTCATCCTTAAATTTACCAATATATGCAGAGTGAGAACTTACTACATCATAGTTATCTATTAATAATTTAGGAAGTATAGTACTCTTACCATCTTTAATATTAAGTATTTGATTTTTTTGATTACATTCACTTTTATCACTTTTATTTGGTACATAACCAGTTATATCAAAATCTAGTTTATTATCTTTAACATTTACTCCATGATTATATATATTACTTATAGTTTTACTACTATTATGATTTACAACTATTTTATATTTATGATCATCATAATTAATAGTACTATAATGATATTCTACTTCTGCATTTTCTCCATTTAAGTTAATAATTATATCATTATCTATGTTTATTCCATATTGATATACTACTAATTTAGTATTTTCTCTTACATTATAAGTTCTACTTTGATTAGTTTTATCTACTATATATAATTCTTTATTTTCATTAATATCTATTGTTTCCATGACTATCCTCTTTCATGATATCCATGTTTCTCTGTATCAAATGCTAAATCCATATTACCTGTTTTAACAATCTTACCATTATTCATAATATGCACAAAGTCTGGACTAATATATTCAAGTATTCTAGGATAATGTGTAATTATAAGTACTGACACATCTTTATTTTCTTCTCTATATTTATTAATATTTTCACATACTATTCTAAGACTATCTACATCTAGTCCACTATCTATCTCATCAAGTATTATGAACTTAGGTTTTAACATCTTTATTTGTAATACTTCATTCTTCTTCTTTTCACCACCAGAAAAACCTTTATTCAAGTGACGATATAACATATCTTTATCAAATTCTAAATCTTCAATTGACTTATTAACTTCATCTAGAAACTTAAAGTAATCAATATTCTCCCCAGTTATTTCCCTACTAGCAGTCTTTAAAAATTCACTATTTGTTACACCATCTACTACTGTAGGATCTTGCATAGCTAAGAATATTCCTTTTTTAGCTCTTTCATTTACTTTTAAGTCTTTAATACTATCACCATTTAGTAGTATATCTCCATCAGTTAACTCATATTTATAGTTACCCATTATTACTTTAGATAATGTACTTTTACCAGTACCATTAGGTCCCATTATCGCGTGAACTTCTCCATCTTTAATATTAAGAGAAAGTCCATTTATTATATGTTTATCTGAATCTTTAATTTTAACACTTATATTTTTAATCTCTAGCATATTCCACCTCTAATATAATTTCTTAAATAAATCCATAGCTTCATCTATTGCTTTATTTTCACCCTTTAATATCTTTTTAGTAACACAAGTCTCTAAATGACTTTTTAAAAGTGTATTACCAAAACTTTGTAATGATTTAGTTATTGCTGATACTTGTATTAACACATCTTCACATTTACGTTCACTCTCAAGCATTTGTCTAACACCTTTAATTTGCCCTTCTATTACATTAAGTCTCTTTATTAAATCTTGAGTTTCTTTCTCTGTTCTATGAAATGAATTCATACACATGCCACAATTTTTACACTCTTCTCTCATTAAAATCACCAAGAATATTATACACCCTGGGGGGGTCTATGTAAATACTAAAAAAAAACTATTTCTAGTCTTTTTCTTTGCATTAATAATTATAGCTTCTAGTAAAGAACATTTCACCAGTACTATATGAATAATAATAGTCAGTATTCTTCTTTTCATCATAAATAGAATAATATGTATTTTCAAAACTAACAACACCAGCATCATTAAATATTTCTTTATTATTTTTTAAATCATACGCTATAGACATTTTAGTAGAACCATATTTCATTAAAGAAACAATCTTAGTACCAAAAGAACTTCTAATATCAACAGTACTATATTCACAAGGGAATATTTCTTTACCATCTTTATCTATTAATCCAACTTGATTATTCTTTTTAACCATGTAATAACCATCAAAATATTTATATTCCATGTATCCAGTAATTACCTTTTCACCTTTTTTATTAATTAAACTAACAGTTTTGATATCATCAGATGCTTCAGCTAAACCATTACTATCAAATTTTCCAAGATAAGAAAAATTGTTGTTATTAATTTTATTACCACTCTTATCATATAAAGCTCCAAATCCTTCCTTTATACCATCACAAGTTCTCGCACTGTAAGAAGGAGCAAGAAAGTACATATCTTCATCATTAAATTTATCACTTCTACCACGTACTAAACAAGGTATACTTTTAACTTCTTTTCCATCTTTATAAATTTTATGATCCTTAATATAATTATCTTTATCTAAAATATATAAATAATCTTTAGTATCTCCTAAATATTTAAATGACTTATCAAACATATACATCTCATCACCAAGATCATATTCACAAACAACCATACCTTGTTTAAAAGTAACATGAAATCTATGTAAGTGAGTAGTCGCACATTTTGTTTCTAGTTCTTCTGTTTCAATAAGTTTACCATTTTTAAATACTTTATATATTTTGTCATCTTTATTTTCTTTAAAATTAACATTATATGTTATTAATATTTTATCACCTTCATCATAACCATCAAATGCATATAGTGACTTAGAATCTATTGTTTGCAATAATTCATTTGTATTTAAATTGAAAATATAACTTTTATTATTATAGAATAATGTTAAAAATCTCTTATCATCAGAGAATACATATTTTAATTCTTCTCCATCTTTATATGGTATAGTAACAACTGTTTTACCATTATGATCAATAAAACTAACATCTTTTGTTTTCTTATTTCTTATTAATGAGAAAGTAAGTGATGAATATAAAGGAGGAACTATTTCATACTCACTCTTACTAAATAGTTTTTTACCTTTTAATGATAAATAATTTCCAGAAGAACTATTACCATCTATTTCATAAGTCGCATCATATAAAATACCATTTATTTCAATATCAGAATATTCTCCAGGCTTAGTTAATTCTTTTCCACTTTGATCAACTATAAAATATCCTTCATCATTTTTAACTACAGCTGTACCATAAGTAAATTGCCACATCCAAACATAATTATATATAAAATCAGTTACTTGTTTACCCTTATAATCAAATATAGCATACTTTAAATCGTTATTTTGAATAAAATCAGCCTTAATTTCAAAACTAACTTCATCATCTTCTTTAGTTCCAATACCACCAGTTTTTCCAGTAAATAATTTATATCCAAAGAATCCAACTATACCTACTATCAATATAGCTATTACAGCAATAACTGCTTTATTACCCTTCTTCTTTTCTTTAAATATATCATTATTATTAGAATCATTATTTCCATAATTAATATTACCATTTAAGTTATTATTAAAGTTATTACTATAATTATTAACATTACTATTCATTTGATTATTATTAACCATTTGATTATTTGGCTGTTGATTATTACCAACCATATTATTTTGATTATTATTCATATTAAAGTTATAACCACATTTAACACAATATGAACTACCATCTAAAACATTTTCCTTACATCTAGGACATATCATTCTATCACTTCCAACCTCTATTATTTTCTTAATTACAACACATAATCATCACAAAAGAAATGAATATTTTATCTATAAATAATTAAAAAAAGAGATACATTTTTATGCAATCTCTTCAAACACACATATATAAATTATCTACTATAACTAGCAGTATATATTTTTTCATTATTATAATATACATAATACTCATATTTACTTTCATTATATATGTAATAATAATCATCATAAGCATTAGATAAAGTCTCGTTTTCACCAACAGTAACCTTTTTATTATTTTTTAAATCTAACATTGCAATAATCTTAATTTTACCACTAGAATTTTTATTTAATAATTCAGCATGTGTACCTTCACATCTAACGCTATCATATTTAGTAGATTCAACAGTTTTACCATTTATACTTAATAAACCAAATTTATTATTTGTTTCAGAAACATAACAAGCACCTTTACTACTAGTTATTGAATCAAAACTTTCACTTACTCTTTGACCTTTTTTATTAATTAGGAAATACTTTCTATTACTATCAGCAACTATAGCTAATCCATTATCATCGAATAATCCAAGTTTATAATATGATTCATTACCTATTTTATTACCATCAGAATCATATAATGAAATCAATCCATCACCACTACAACCATTTTTATTACTATTAGTCAAACGATAATAACCATCTGTATCTATTATAGAAGCATCTAAAGCATTTACACAAGATAAACTCTTTACTTCTTTATTATTTTTATATATCTTACCATCTTTAAAATAATTATTAAAATCTAAAATAATACCATACTCTTTAGTATCACCTAAATATTTTAAATTACTATCAAACATATAATATTCATCAAATAAATCTATTCTACAAAATAATTTATCATATTTATAGAATAAAGTTTTACCTCTTTTATACATACTATCATTCTTCTTATTACATCTGTTTTCAATTTCAGAAGAATCTATAATCTTATTATTTTTAATTACTTTAAAGAAAGAACCACTATCTGAATCATTACATTTAGAAGTAATTAATAAATTATCTTTTTCACTATATGTAGCAGCACAATATTGAATATTAGAAGCAAAAGAACCTAATAATTTATCATTTTCTATATCAACTATATAATTATAATTATTATAGAAGATTGATATATACTTTTCATCATAAGATATTACATAAGTATCAAAATTTGCTGAATCATTATAATCAACACTAAATACTTTAGTACCATCTTCATTAACATAATTAACTTCTTTTGTTTTAATATTTTGAATTAAAGCATAAGGAAAACTTGAACTCTTAGTTTGAAGAATTTTATAATCATTCTTATTATATATTTTTTCTCCTTTAGAAGATAAGTAGTATCCAGTAGTATTATTTTTCTTTTGATTATCTTTTGTAAATGTAGCATCATACATAACATAATCTTCTTTAATTGATTCATATTCACCTGGAACAGTTAATTCTTTACCACTCTCATCCATTAAAAAGTCTTCAAAATCTAAATTTCTAACAAGAATTGAACCATTTCTAAAACCTTTATGTGAAGGTGTATAATAAACAAAATTAGTTAGTTTTTCTCCTTTATAATTGAATAATGCATATGTACTAGTAACATCAGGAATAAGGAAAGAATGTCCAACAGTTTCATATTTACTAATATCGTTATTAGCATTTCCATTTATATTACCACTATTACCATTACTTCCATTATTATTAGTATTTTCATCTTTATTCGTAAAAAATTTATAACCAAGAAAGCCTAAAACTCCAACTATCACAATTATTACTATAATACTAACAACATTATTACTTTTTTTAACTTTAAATGCATTAGGATTATTAGAATTATTATTTCCATAAGTAACATTACTATTTAACCCATTATTAAAGTTAGCATTATTAGGCATATCATTATTCATCATTTGATTGCTCACCTGTGGATTACCTTGATTATTATTAAAACTATTCTCTGTACCATTATTATTTGTACTAAAGTTAAAACCACATTTAACACAATAAGTACTTCCATCTAAAACATTATTTTTACATCTAGGACATATCATAGTATCACTCTCCCATCTTTATTATCTATCTAATTATAACACAAAAGAAAAGACTATTTCTAGTCTAATAATTAGTAATAATTACTTCTTCAACATAACCACGTTTTTTTCCATTTGAATTTATATTTCTTTTAGCTTCAATTACATCTATATTATAATCTTTATATAATTCTTTAACTAAACTTGTATTATGATTAGAAAGCATTACATAAACTCCTCTATCAGCAAGTTCTTTATATACTCTAGCAAGTCTTACTTGTTCTTCTTTACCAAATCCATCTTCAGTATAACTATTAAATGTACTAGTATCAGAGTCATATGGTGGATCAAAATATACAAAGTCACCCTTCTTAGCATTCTTTAAAGCCTCTTCAAAGTCAACACACATAATAGTAATATCATTAATAGTAAGATAATTACTAACTGTTATTAAATTACTTCCTTCATAAGTATTAACTTTAGTCTTCTTACCAAATGGTACATTAAATTGATTCTTACTATTAACTCTATATAGACCATTAAAACATGCTTTATTTAAATATATAGTTCTAGCCGCTTTAGTATAATCGGAAAGTCTATTATATGAACTTATACTTCTATCCTTATTTCTAATTTCATAATAAAATTCTTCAGAATGTTCTTTTTCATAATGATTTAAAACACTACACATTTTCTTAAATTTATCTTCATCACATAAACATCTATATACATTCATTAACTCTTCATTAGAATCATTAATTACTGCCTTTTTAGGTGATAATTCAAATAATAAGGCTCCACCACCTATAAAAGGTTCATAATAAGTATCAAAATCATCTGGTACATGTTTCTTTAACTTATCTAATATTTGTCTTTTTCCTCCAGCCCACTTAACAAATGGTTTTCCTTTTATCATAATACTGCCTCTCTTTTTTTGTCTAAAAATAGTATATCAAATAAATAATAATATTTCCATTTAAACTAACATATATTCTCTTGAAATTATTCTTTTATCACTACAATATTCTATTAGATACTTATTATCCTTCTTGCATATAATAATACCTATAGTTTTATTATGATTCATTTTTTTTAAATTCAAATCTATATAATTCATATAAACTTCTATTTGACCAATATATTCTTTTTTTAACTCAGTAACTTTAAGTTCAACTACTACATAACAATTAAATTCTATATTAAATAAAAGTAAATCAATATAATAATATCTCTCGCCTATTTTAATTTTATATTCACTATTAATAAAACTAAAATTATTACCAAGCTCATTCATAAATGATTCAATATTTTCAATGATAAGTTTTTGTAATATTTTTTCCGAAATATCTTCACAATTAGAATAATTTTTTATTAATATAGGATTCTTTACATTATCTATAATATTTAATTCTATATTTTTTACTAGTTTATTTTTAGTTTTATCATCTAATCTATCATATTCTTTATTTTTAACTATATTTTCTAATTGTCTTTTTGTAAGTCTTCTCTTTTTCACTTGAACAATATAATAATAAATTTCATTTATATCT
>CAJJPX010000002.1 GCA_905193755.1 uncultured Clostridium sp.
ATAGAATTCACAATGGTGAAGAACTATTAGAAAAAGTACTTACCGAAATAAGAACCCTACAAAGTGTCCTAGATAAAGAGCAATACTAATACACAAGTACTGCTCTTTTATGTAAAAAGACTAGTTATATTTCAAACTAGTCTCATTGATAAATTATAATTTATTAATTATTACAATCTCCTTCGGTATATTCCATAGAATAATCACCAATTAATATATTTTTATCATTTTTAGTAGTATTACATACTATCATAGTTATATCTTTATTTTTAGATTTGTAAATTTTTGTTCCTCCATCTTTCAGTGTGGCTTTTAACTCTAATTTATCAGTAATATGTTTTATACCATCATCAAGTGTTTGAAATGCAGTTGAAAGATAAGTTTTCAAAGTAATATCTTTATCTTGATCTTTAATATAAAGCTCTCCAATATTTCCTGCCAAATAAATTGTACGATCATTAGTAGTATAATAATCATTAAATCTAATATCAGTGTGACTTTCTGGTTTTGTTATATAAAAATCAAACGCTGATGTTGTATAAGGACCACCTTGTTCAAATTTGACATATTTTGGATTTATATTAGCATTTTTTATAAACTCTTCCTGTTTTGTTTTACTATTATCTATGAGAGTAACGACAACAACATTATTACTTTCATCTAGTGAGCAAGAACCTAAATTACTATGATCAGTAGTTTCACTTCCAAAATAATCACTTACTTTCTTATAAGTATCTTTTAGGTTATCAGTATTATCTATTATAGGCAAAGTATGAGTTTCCCATTTAAAGCGAGTTGTTTGTGTTACACCGTCATAAATATCAGTTTCTACGAAAACTCCTATATGTTTTTTATGAGAGTTTGAATAAGTTTTTGTTATTCTTATAATAGGACTATTATTAAATACTATAGCTTGGGTTGTATCCAAGATTATTAATCCTACAAAAACACCAATAATTATTAAAGTAATTTTTAAACTTTTTTTCATAATCAATCCTCCTAACAAACTAATTATCTTTAGTCTTTTACTTCTATATATAATTATATCATAGAAATTGACATTTTAATTATTAAAATTTGTTATTTAAGGAAAAATGATGTATAATCATATATAGAAAGAGAGCGAGTTCGTAAGATGTATTTAAACCGCTCCATTGACGAATCTGTTCGAACTATTTAGTTTGAACTTGATATATAGAATCAATCGAAAGATTGATTTTTTTGTGTCTTACAAAGAAATCATCCTAAAGAAAGGATGGTGTTTATGATTAATATTATCAAACAAGAAATACCTATTGATGAATCACTTAAAAAGAAATTAGAATTTATTTGCGATTTTTGTAATACTACTCCTACATTTATAAATGGAAGTATTAGAAAAATTGATAAATCTAATTTGGCTTATGTTGAACCTCACAAAGTAATTATCAATAATATAATGTTTCTTGTTTTTAATTATTCTAATGATGTTTATATCAAAAACTTTGGTAATAAAATTAAAATCAATGAATTAGAAGATTATTTAAAGCGTACCAACTAGTAAATTTATCGAAAATAGTTTATAATTAGATTAGAAAAACTTATATCTGATTTATTTATGGGCGAAGTAGTACAAATAAGCCTAGTTGTACTGCTTCGCTCTTTTTTAGTAAAGGAGATGATGATAATTGGATGAGGTAAAAAAAGTTTGTGGTCTTTATATGAGGGTATCAACTGAAGATCAAGCACGAGAAGGTTTTAGTTTACCAGAACAAAAAGAAAGATTAGAGGCATATTGTAAATTCAAAGGCTTTGTTATTAAAGATTATTATACTGATGCTGGTATAAGTGCTAAAACAGGCAATTATAGACCTGAATTTGAAAGACTTAAAGAAGATATTAAATCAAAGAAAATAAACACTATAATTGCTTTAAAACAAGATAGAATAACAAGAAGTATTTTTGACTGGGAAGAACTTATGAGATTTCTCGAGGAAAATGACTCTTATCTTGATTGTGTTAATGATGATATTAATACTACTAATGCTAATGGCAAAATGGTTTCAAGAATATTAATGAGTGTATCACAACAAGAAATAGAAAGAACAAGCGAAAGAACTAAGGTCGGTTTAGCAGGTGCTATTAAACAAGGACACATACCACATCAAGCACCACTTGGTTATAAACATGAAAACAAAAAATTAGTTATAGACCATTTAACAAAAGATGTTGTCATAAGAATATTTGAACTTTATCATAAAGGAATGTCATATCAAAAGATAAGTACACTATTTAATAAAGAACAAGTATTGGGCAAAACAAATTGGAGAGATTCCTCTATTGTTGCAATTTTAGAAAATGAAATATACAAAGGTGATTTTGTTCATGGTAAAAGGACGAAACATCCTACCTATTATGAAAATGTTGTTGAACCTATTGTTAGTAAAGAAATGTGGGAAGAATGCTAAGTTCAAAAGAAAAAGAATTCTAAAAGTTATCAAAGAACTTTAACATATCTATTCTTACAAAAATTAAGGTGTCCTAAATGTAATAGAATTTTAGGTGGTAAAGCAACTCAAAAGAAAAATGGCAATATTTATTATTACTATTACTGCCATGATTGTAAGATAAACTTTAAGGAAAGTTTAGTTGAGGAATATTTTAATGATTTTGTAAATGAACTTGTAGAATACGATTCAGTAGTAAATCAGTTCTTCTTACCAATGATTAAGCAAAAATTTGATGAACCACAAGAAGAATTAAAGAAAGATATCAATAAACAAAATGACAAATTAGAAAGAATTAAAAGAGCCTATATTAATGGTGTATTTAGTTTAGAAGAATATAACGATGAAAGAAAGTTAGTTGAATCTGCTCTTGAAAAATTACAAAATGAACTTGATGAAGCAACCTCTTGTGAAATTCTTAATTTTACCCCACAAGATATTTTACTAAAAAGAGATATTGATTATATAAATAAAGTTAAATTAGAAAAGGAATATAAAGAAAGAACTAAAACTTGGAAAGATTATACAAGAGAAGAAAAATCAGAACTTATTATGAAATATGTTGATGATATTAAATTAGGTATTCTTAATAATTATATTTATGTAGATAATATCAATTTTAGAGAATCAATATGTAAGCCTTGTAATGAATTATTTGATGCTGGTTATATTGATGTTAAGACACCTGTTATTTTTGGTAATATTGTAGGTCAAATAAGGTTTAGTAATTACTTACCTGAAAAAGAAATTGGTAAACATATAATGAGATTAAGACAATATTATGAAGTTGGTTTTGAAGAAGCAACTTATTATGTAGAAGATAGAATATTCTATTTTAACTTTATCCATGATGACAGAGCAATAGTCAGAGTATTCCCTATGGAAGATTATGCAAAAATAGATCCTGATATAAAAATGAAAGAATACAAATATGGAATTATTTATATTCGTGGTGAAGATGAGTTTCAAATGCAAGATATAAACACTGCTTTTGATTATATACCTGATGAAACTAATGATTGTGTTATTTATACGAAAGAACCTGTTCCTATTGAAATTGGAGTAAAACCTGTAAAGAAAGAATTGTTGTATGAAGAAGAATAAAATGCGTGGCACGTTTTGTTGCTTAGCAATGAAAGTGGCGATAGCATTTTATAAGACTTATGTAATTTTGTTTTATTACGAAGTTTTAAAACATTATGGAATAAGTCATAAAAGGGTTCTAGGGAATCCCTAGCCCACGAGGTTATTTTGTTAGTATGACAAAATACCTAGGGGGTTAAATATTTTGTCAAAGCCAAAATATATCTCTAAAAAACAAAGGAGTTGATTATTTATGAATAAAGAATTTTATAACTTAAAATATGGAAAATGTAAATTATTAGATGAGAAAAAAGACTTATATTTAGTTTATGCCGAAAACTGTGAACTACATTATATTGTTTGTACCTATATTGATAATATGGGAACTATGATGGGTCAAGAATTTTTTGAAACACTAAATCAAGCCACATTATATTTTAATAAAGGAGCGTGATTATTATAGAACTAGCATATTCTTTTCATTTAGGTAGTGATAAAAATAAAAGAAACACATCAAGAAGTAGTGCTAAATCTAATAGAAGTGGTTCTACTTCTCTATCAAATAATGCCATACAAAATTCAGCAGGTTTAACGAAAGTAGATAAACATAATTATAGAAAGTATGATAACAATCAAAATGACATTGAAATTATTAAAGGTAGTTCTTCATTAGTTGATGATGTAAAAAAGTTATATAAGGAAGAATTTGATGAAGCAAAAGAAGAATATAACCTAAAGCAAGTAAGAGACGATAGAAAAATTAAAGATTATTTTACTCATATAAGTAATAACGAGAAAAATGATTTAGCCTGTGAAATAATAATTGAACTTGGAGACAAAAAGTATTGGGATACAAAAGATGATAAGTTTAAAAGAAGAATGACAAATGTTTATAAAAAGCAAATTGAAGATTTAGAAATTATATTACCTACTTTTAAGATAGCAAGTGCTATTATTCATTATGATGAAACAAGTCCACACTTGCACATCGTAGGTGTTCCTATAAAATTTAATAATAAAAATGGTATGAAAAAACAAGTTGGTAAATCAGATGTATTTACAAAAGAAAGTTTAAGAAAATTACAAGATAAAATGCGTACCTTATGTATCGAATCTTTTAATAAAGAATATAATCTAACTAACACTTTAAAAGGTAAGAAAAAAGGCAGAAATCATGATTATCATATTACTGAAATGGACAATTATTTAGAAATGAAAGAACAACTTGAAAAAAATCAAAAAAGTTTAAATAAAGCCAAACAACAATCTGACCTGCTAGATAATGATACAAAAGAAGCAAAAGATATTGTTAATAATTTAAAATTAGCATTTGGTAGAAAAGATAAATATGTTATAACACAAGAGCATAAAGATAAAATCAATAGTTTTATCAGCCAAGTAGAAAATACAAATAAAGAATATAAGAATATTCAAAAATTATCAACAACTCTTACCAATGTTGACTCTAATATTAAAGAAAACAATAAGAAAATAAAAATACTTACCGAAAACAATAAGGCATTGGAATTACGAGTTAAAAGTCTTACTGAAAAAAATAAGTTAAAAGATAATGAAATCGATGAATTAAAAGAAAAAAATAATTCTTTATTTGCAGAACTTAACTATTTTAAAAATAAGTTTATAAGACTTATTAAATTTATAAAAAATAGATTATTTAATAGAAAAGATAGAGATAAATATCGTGACTTTTCACGAGATTTATATGAACATGGTGTTATTGAACATGATACGATTAAAGAATTAAATGAAACTTATAAATCCAGTAAAGAACATGATTTAATCAAAGAAAAAGATGATTATGATATTGAAATTTAATTTAAAGTAAAAAGATGATCATAAGCGTTAATGCCTTTAAATCATCTTTTTTACTTTTAATATTAATTATGGGTATCGTTTTTTATTTTATAAAATTTTCTATAAAATCTCTATCTTTATCTTTTTCATATATGCATTCGGTCAATTTTTCTAGGTCATCACCGTTAATTAATATAATTCTGTTTGTATTTGCCAGTTCAATTGCCTTTTTTGTAAATGTACTATTGGTTATTACTACACCTCTATTTGCATTATAGAATCTAATTGCACCAACAACCTCTTGTATCGGCGTATTATCTAATTTATGAGTATAGTATTTTGCTTGAATAACATAAGTTATATTTCCCTTTTTAACTATTAAATCTCCACCTTGGTCGCCACTTTTACCACAATGTTTTACTTTATAATTTAACTCACGAAATAAATTTTGTAGATATAGCTCAAATTCCTCACCAGTTTCAACATTTATTAAACTATATTTGAATGCTTTTGCTTGTTTTTCTTTAGAAAAATCTCCACTCAAATACCTATTCTTATCGCTTTCTTTTCTTAGGTATTCAACCTTAGAATCATAATATTTTATCCAGTCTTTTAAATTAGTTAGACACTCTAACAATAGTTCATTATTAGTTTGTACTATAACATCATTTATTTTAGCAATTGTATATAAATCAATGTTATTAACTTTTACATTGTCTTTAGCTAAACTTTCAAGCCAAAATTTAATTATATTATCAATAGAAGATATATTGTCTATATTAGAATAATTATTGTCTTGATAGTTGATAACTTCTTTTTCAATGTCATTACTAATTCTTACCTTATCGTTTATAATCATTGTTGCTACTCTAAACATATATTCATTGACAAAACCAAGTTTTGATTCATAAAATTCTTTATATATAGGTAATGTGTTTTCATATACAATTTCCATATCATCTACTTCTTTAATCATATCATCAATAATTTTATAGAACTCATCATCATTTGTTAAAGCATTTATTTTCTTTTCAAGAAAAATAATATGTGTAATAGTTGCATAAGTTAGTAGAGAATCTGCTATAAAATTAATTGGTCTGTCAATTAAGACATTATCAACTTCTATAAATGTATCACTAGGGTTTCTTTTATTAAAATAACCAACATTAATTTTTCTTAACGAGTAGTTATTTATATTTGCACCCATTTCCTTTAAAATTCTTATATAGTTTTGATAGCCAGCTTTATTTTTACTATAGTTTGTATGTCGTTCTATATAGTCAGCAACGTTTGAAAAATATTTTTTAATAATTTTTAAAAAGTATTCATCTGTATATAACATCTCAAAATCAGTAGCAGTATGAAAATCTTTTGTGTCTTCTATCATTTTGTATAATGCTTTTCTATACGATTCTTGAGTTCCAGGTATTTCCCAAGATATTTTATTATATTGCATTGTATTTTCATTTAACATTTTTGCTATTGCATTTTTAGATGTTAAAGTAAGGAAACTCAAGTATATTGTATTATCATCACTATCAGTATTTATATTTCTGACTCTATTATCCTTACTTTTTACAAATTCATAAGACAATCTGCTTCCTAATTTTTCAAGCATTCCTATTATTCCCAATGAATTTAAGAATAAGTAAATAAAGAATAATGCAATCATACTTGATATAATAATTGCAGTAGCACCTTGTTTTGTATCTATACAATACCAAGCAACAACAATGCTAATAAAAGTTCCTATAATATGACTTGAGCCATTTTTTCTTCCATAATTTCTACTCATAATACAACTCCTCTAAATATACAACTATTATATCATATATTTTTTAATTTTCATTATTTTTAGGACAAAAAGTTTACTTATTTATTTTTTTATTTATGCCACAATATTATTAGGGTGATGCAAATGATTGAAAAGTACGATAACTTTAATCCTGAATTTAAAGCAATTATTTGCAATAATATTAAAGTATATAGAAAAGAAAAAGGTGTTAGACTTATGGACTTGGCTGAAATTTTAGATATTTCACCAGAGTATTTAAAAAGAATAGAATCACCAAATGATACAAAAAAGAACTGCTCGTTAGCACTTCTTTACAAAATATCTATTATATTAGATAAAAAATTAGATGATTTTTTGATAGATAACAGGAACTAGTTTCAATGATTCAAAAACTAGTTTTTTTATAAGCGTAATTTAGTCATTAATTGATCTAATAAAATTAAATAATCATCAGTTATATTTTCCTTTTTTACATTTTCTGCTAATAATGCTTTGAATTCCTTTAAAAGTTCTTTTGACTTTTTGACTTCACATTCATTATACTTAATCCATTCTTCAATAATAGAAATCTTTGAAATAGTAATATCATTAAGTTTTTCTTCATTAATTTTCGCCGAAAAATTATACTTATTTCCAAATTTATCACTTAAATTTTTTATATAATTTGAATTATAAAAATCTTCACAAGTTAAAATTTTTCTTTGAATTCCTAACTCGTCATATTTGTACCAAGTTCCTGTATAATGTTCCTTTTCGAATACTTCTTTTTGGTTAGAAGATGTTTCATCAGCATCTGAAATAATGTAATATTCTTTCGCTAGTAAACCCCATAGTGAGGCAAAATCTCTGAATTTAGTTGCACCAGGAACATGTGTTATACCTACTTTTTTAAATTTATTTTTCTTTGATTGTGGTAATTTATTTATGGCAACTTGAAAAACATGCATATCAGTCCAACCTTCGAATACCAAATTTTTATCATTAATGACTGCATAAACTTGCATTCCTAATGCTTTATACAGTGTCATTGCACTATCATAATTGTCTTCGTTAGCTTCTTCAATATTAGTACATTCATTTTCTTTTTTTACAATGTAATGTCGTCCTATATTTGAGGTATCAACCATAGATGTAGAATGTGTAGAATAATATACGTAATTATTTTTTCCAATATTTATTAATTCTAATTTTAAATAATCCTGTCCGGGAATATCAATTTTAGTTTCAGGTTCATCGATTAATATTAAAGTATTGTTTAGTAAATTATTTTTATTTTTTACTGATAACATTATCATATATGTAATAAGTCTTTTAAAGCCATCACTTCTTTTGTTTAATAAATAAGAATTGTTTGCATCCTTTATTCTAATATTAATTTTATCGGCATTTTCTCTTAATTCTAATCTACAATTTTGTGGCATGCTTTTCCAAACTTCTTTCAAGTACGCATTTGTCTTTTTACTGACTTCATCTAATAGATTTTGAAAAGAAGCTTCTCCCATTTCTTTGCATTCATTATATTCGGCTTTTATATCAGTAATATCATTTAATTTAAAAATATATTTTAAAGGTATATTTATATCAGGATTATCTATAAAATCCTTAATTTCAATTGATGATGGAAGTAAAAATTCATCCTTATATTCCCAAAAAAGAACATTTGGTATACCTTTTTTTGCAATTTCTATTCCAAATTCACAAAAGAAAGCATTTAGTTTTTCAGCAGTAATTTTTTCACAATACTTTTCATCAACATCATATTCATCTAAATTAACAATTATTCTTTCTGTTATTTCATACTGTTCACCAGTTTTCTTTGCAGTTATAGTAAGCGGTTCGTCTTTTCTTCCTAGTAGAAATTTATGATTTTCACTAATGATATAATTATCATTTTTATCTAGTAAATAATATTGCATTGTTCTTTCATTTTTTCTTATATCAATAAAGTAAACATAATCAAATTCTAAAAAATTTATTAATTTTATACTTTTATCATTTAATTTTATAAATTTATCTTGTTTAGTTGAATAAATAGTTTGTTTAATATTTTCATAAAATTCATCGATTTCATCTTTAGTCATTGTTAAAATATATCTAACATTTGCCGCTTGTGAACTTCTTGTGCCTTCTTTTACATATTCTTTTGATAAGAAAAAATTATCATCCAAAGTAGATAAAGCATATAATAAATTACTCTTGCCACTTTCGCTTAAACCTACAAATACTCTACATCCCTTGTCCATATTAAATTTACAATTTTCTATTGATTTAAAATTTTTAATTTCTGCCTGTTTTAATAACACAATATCACTCCTTTAACGAAAAAAAGAATATCTAAATGATATTCGCTATCTTAATTTTACCATAATTTGCTAAAATCTCAAAGTAAATATAAATAAAATCTTCTAAAAAAGAAAAAATTATGTTATATTATATATAGAGATTGATATTTATGTATTAATTCGTATATTGGAAAAAAGTTGTAGATACCTACGCCATTCGCTCCAATTGAATACAACTTACGAACCTATTATGGTGTCGTAAGTTTTTTAATATCTAAAATCTAATCCACTGTTAGCTTGGAAGACATATATAGATGTTCTCTTTCTAGGAAGGAGGACATTTTTTAATGCTTAATTTTAAAATAATAGAAACATTAAAGCCTAACTCAATTATAGAACTAAAAATGTCGTTTTTATTTTGCCATTCATATGCTTTATTAAAAAAGATCGTGAACTTGTGATATAATTATATAAGAGAGATATTAAATTTATTTTTTAGAATGAAGTGGTAGGTAATAAATATTGTGAAAAAAATCTATATAATAACAGGAGCAAATGGCTTTTTAGGTAATAACATTATAAGAAAGTTAGAGCAAGATGCCGATAACGAAATTAGAGCTTTTGTATTAAATGGTGATTCTATTAAATCACTAGAAAAATTAAAATGCAAAATATACTATGGTGATGTAACTAAAAAAGAAACTTTATCATCAATTTTTGAAAATATTGATGGTAAAGGAGTTTTTGTAATTCATTGCGCCGCAGTAGTATATATAAAATCAAAATACAATCCACTTGTTTATAATGTTAATGTTAATGGAACTAAAAATATAGTAGATAAAGTAATAGAGTCAAAAGCAAAACTTATCTATATTAGTAGTGTTCATGCAATTCCAGAACAACATAACAATAAATTAATAACAGAGATAACTAATTTTAATCCTGATAATGTTAAAGGATTATATGCAAAAACAAAAGCAAAAGCTGCGAAGTATGTACTTGATGCAGTAAAAAATAAAAAAATTAATGCTTGTATAATTCATCCTTCTGGTATTATAGGTCCAAATGATTTTGGCAACAGCCACTTAACACAGTTAATAAAAGAAGTTACAAATGGTAAATTATTTGCTTGCGTAAAGGGTGGATATGATTTTGTTGATGTAAGAGATGTTGCAGATGGTGTTATTAGTGCTTGTAAAAGTGGTACTAATGGTGAATGCTATATCTTATCAAATAGATATATAACAATTAAAAAATTATGTGATTTGATTTGTGATGTGCAAGGAAGAAAAAAAATTAAAATGGTATTACCAATAGGTATTGCAAAATTAGTAGCACCTTTATTTGAAGTATATTATAATTTAAAGAAACAAACCCCACTTTTTACAAAGTATTCACTATATACACTGTCTTCTAATGCTAATTTTAGTAATGAAAAAGCTAAAGAAAAGTTAGGATTTAAAAATAGAAATATTAAAGAAACAATAAAAGATACAGTTGAGTGGATAAACAAAAGTAAAAAAGATAAATAGTAATTTGATATTTTCATTTTATTGTGATTATATAAAAAATTAAAGGAGGTATTTTTTGAGAAAAATTAATATAGGTGTATTGGAACTCGTATTCAATTTGTAAAAACAAATTAATAGGAGGAAAAAAATGAAATATGAAAAAACAAAAAAATACGATACTGAATTAATTAATCAAAAAATTATAGGACCTAACCCATTAAAATTGGAAGAAGAACTTATGAAAAACAATAGCATAAAAAAATTTTTAATAATATATATATAAACATATTGACTATCCTCTTAGGGGATGGTGTATAAATATTTATATTAAAGTACAGAATATATGTTATATTATTAATAGATTGATTTAATCAATTACTTGTTTCTGTTTTTTCGCAAATGACCCATGTCATTGCTCCAAAAATGAATTTTAATTATTAAAATATATAAATTTAAAATGAGCGTACTTAACTGAGATCGGAGGAAAAATGAACGAAAGATATCAAGAAGATTTAGACTATTTTTTGAATTTTGCCGAAAGTGAAAGAGGAAAAGAACTTGATAAGAAATATCCTAATGAAAGCATGCATTTGGACTTCTATTTCTTACACAGTAAAAATGAATTAAAAGACTTTATAAATACATTCTTAAAACTTCACAAGATAAATGACGATTATGACTTTTATTACTTTATGAATTGTATCATAAAATACATGAGTGGTCGTATAGATGCTCATACTAGAATAGTAATGAGCAATAACGATAACGCTTACCCACTTTCTATTCAAGCCATAAACAATAAATTATACGTTACAAAATGTAGTAATGAAAAGTATAGTTACAGTGAGCTTCTAGAAATTAATAAAGTAAGTATTAACAAAATAATAGAGGAAGTAGAAAAATTTACTAGTTATGGAACAACTAATTGGTTCCTAAACAGACTACATTTTTATTTAAATGATAAAAACATTTTATTATCTTTACCCAGTATAAAAAATAATGCTAAATATATAGAATATAAAACTTCAAAAGGAATTATTAAATATGAAATAAATAAAGATTATTCTAATGAACTTGCACTTGTTAGAAAAGAAGATTTTAAACAGTATCAAATTAAAGACAATATATTAATTTTTAAATATCCAAAATGCACAGATAAATTTATACCAGACATCAAAAAGATAAAGAAGTTAATACATGATAATAATATCGATACTTTTATTTTAGATTTAAGAGGTAATTCCGGCGGAAGATCTTCATTAATAGAACCCTTAATAAAATATTTAAAAAGTACTAAACTAAAATTAGTAACTCTAGTAAATAAAAGTGTTTTTTCAAGTGGCAGAATGGCAGCTATAGGCATGCTCAGAATCGGAAGTAAAATAGCTGGTCAAGATATCGGTACTCCAATAAATTGCTTTGGATACTTATTTGGAAATGGACAGCTCCCAAATACTAAATTCACATTTAACTTTGCAAGAGTTTATTGGTATGAAGATGAAAAGAAGCACACAATAAAAGGAATTTATACTAAAAAGAAACTTCTTAAAATGTCTAAAAGTTTTTATGAACCAAAATATTTAAAAATAGACCATTATATTGGCTTGACAATAAATGACTACAAATCAGGAAAAGATGTTATGTTAGAAAAATGCTGCAATTGGATAAAAAGTATTGACCGGGAGTAACACCCAAGTTTTATAATTAAATTGTAGTAAAAAACAAAGTAAAAACATACTACATATAAAAAAGGAAAATATGAAAAAGAAAATAATAATTGCAGTAATACTAGGAGTAATAATTTTTGGAGTAAGTGCTTACCTTTTATTAAGATGACAAGCAAGTAAAGAAACAAACAATGAAATTAAAAATAAAGTAAATAATATCAATGAATACAGCAAGATTATAATTGGTTTCCAACAGTTGGATATACATTAGAAAACATTGGTTGAATCTTGGATGTCTTAATTTAGTAATAAAATTTACCAAAATGATGGTATAATTATATATAGAAGTGCTAGATAAATAGTAATTTGTTGAAATGGAGGATTGATTATGAAAAAATTAAAAAAAGGAATATTATTAATTATATTAGGAAACTTATTATATATAGCTTATATATATTTTTGTGGAAATGAAACAAGCAATTTTAGCGATTTTAGTAGTGGCCTTTTATTAGGACTATCAATTGGATGTAATTTTGTTGGTATAATTTTGACGGTAGCATATATGTCTAAAGAAAATAAAGAGAAAGAAAAATAGTAATTTGTTGAAATGGAGGATTGAATATGAAAAAAATATGTATTAGCGTAGGAATTGTTTTGATAGGACTTATTGCAATGGGAATTATAACAAACTATATAGATAGTGGTAGAGTAACAACAGGACATGAGCCAAAGTATTGTATCAAAATAGTTAATAATGATGGCAGTAAAGTGACATATTGGGGATTAGGTTATAAAGTTATTAGATATGTTGGAGTATCGCCAAATGAACCTTATGAAAATAATATTGGCGTTAAAATGGGTAGTTGGTTTATGAAATATGAACTAGAACAAAAAATTAGTGCAAAAGAAATCAATAATTATATTATTAATTATTTAGAAGATAATAATGATATATCTAATTTTGCATTCAATTATGTTGATGATATAACTAATAAAGTAATAGTTGGTTTAATAAATAATAGTAAAGAAGAACAAGAAAAGTTTATTAAGAAAGTATTTATTGATGATGAAGCAAAAATATTAGATGCTATAAATAATCAAGAAATAATAAAATTTGTCGAATCTAAAGATGTTTTTGAAGGAAAAATCATTGTTGCAGAAGAAAACTATATAACTGTTGAAGTATTAAGAGATAGTAAATCATTTAAAGTGAAGGATAAAGTAACAATGAAAATATCAAGGACAACAAAGGGTACAAATGATTATTATGCAGTAAATAATAAAGTAAGAGTTACATTTAGTGGTTTAATTGAAGATTCAAATCCGCCACAAATCAATGCAGTAAATATAGAACTTATATCGTAATGCAAATTACAATTTATTAGTGAGATTAGTTTGAAATATAACTAGTCTTTTTATTTTTAATTTTAATTACTAACAAAATTACACAAGTTATCAACAAACTTAAAATAGTAGGAATATTACTTACAGACATTCCACCTCCACCTATGGGATCATTAACAATAGTAATTAATTCTGTAATATTAAATAAATAACCAATACCATTAATAATCAAGAATGAAACAGCAAATATTAAAATTGATTTTGAAAATTTTTCACTCATTCTATTCACCTCATAATTTGTATATAGACATTTTATTTGTTTTGAAATTTTAATATTCCATGCAATAGCATAAAATCGTCATCATCTGTTCTTGCGTTGTTTACTAAAGAATATATTTTTATCTTTTATGAATACTATAACAAATAGAATTATTGATATTACGATACAAGGAATATAAAAATCGTTATAACTATCTGGATAAACTAAATCAGAAGGAGAATTTTTATCATAATATACTTTTATTTTATCATTTAATTTACTATTATCTATTTCATTTGTTGATCTATATATCATTTTACTATAAGTTTGATTATCAACTGTATATTCTACTATAGGAGCACTATAATATTCGTTATAATCAATAATAGTTGCATCTATCTCTTCTATATCAAGATATTGTATTTGTTCTATACCAAGCGTAAGAATTCCAAATGCTAATAGTATTTTAGCAATCAATACCATAGTTTTAAGAATTGTATTCTTTCTTGTTTTTTTACTCTCAAATAAACTTAATATTAACCTAGTAGAGATAGATATAACTAAAGAACCAATATATATGAAGAAAGCACATAAGTTTATAAACTTTTCACCAAAATAAGTTAGCCCAGGAGCAAATCCAACACCAGGTAAATTACTATAATAAATCATTATAACCACACTTAATATTAAAGCAATTACTTCATACTTAAATAGATTATTCCATATGACTTTCTTTTTTAAACATTTAATATAGTTAATTACTAATAAAATAAAAACTAATATATGTAATACTATAAAAACAATAACCATTATAATCACCAACTATCTTATAAAATCATTATACTAAAAATTCATAACATAAAAAGACAATTTCCCTTAATTGTCTTTTAAAATATCTTCTAAATTATAAGTACTAACATTACCTAGAATATTTATTCTAACTATCTTATCTTCATCTTCTAAAACATATCTTTCTTTCTCATATGAATATTTATATTCACCAGCAAGTGCATATCCTGCATAACCATTATATTGATCAGTATAATTATTTACACCAAGTTTCTTATAATCATATTTATATCTAAAATACTTATCAGTTTGATTATATTTTATTTTTGTTTTATCTAAATCTTTGATAAAGAACTTAGTGAATTTTACTAAATAATTTAGTAGTTCTTCTTTAGTAGTTAATTCTTCTTTAATATCTATTTTTGGATCTTCTAATTCAGCATAAATTGATATTTCATCAATACCTGGAATATGACTAAAATTATTATCTTTGTAATTACCTATAGATTTATTATTAAAGTCTATAGATGTATTAAATTCCTTAGATATAGATACATTCAGTTTTTTAACTTCACATCCTATTAAATAATTATCTAAATCAGCAATATTTTCTTTTTCTTTATAATAAACATTTAAAAATTGATCTTTGTATATCTTATTTTCATCTTTTAGCATAGTAACTATAAAACTATCATTAAGATAATCAGAACTAATTTCAAATTCATATCCATTATTTACTGGAAACATTGAATAAAATCCTGTGACATCATTTTCACTCATATTAAGTACTTTAAAATTACCATTACCATATCTTTCATTTAATAATAATACAATTTTTTCTTTTGCTTTAATTGCTAAATCATTATCTTTTCTTTCTGAAATTTTATAAGGTAAAAGTTTAATAAACATTGAAATAACAAAACACATTATAATAACAACTGCATTAATTATTAACTTTTTCTTAACAATTTTTTTATCATTCTTATCATCTTTTTTCTTTTTAACAGATATTATAATTGAACTAGCAACAAGTAAAATAATAGATAAAGCAAAAAATACTATACAAACTATAAAATAATATAATAGCCACCAACCAATTAAAGAGATGTTTGAATACATAACACATAAATATATAGCATCGAATATTATTGAAATAATTAATGTTGATAATAAGAGAAAATTGTTACTAGAAGTATTATCTTTAATATTTCTAACTAACAAATAAATCTCATAAATAAGTAATAAAATACAAATGATAAGTAAACTCATATAATCACCTACATTAATTTTATCATTAATTAATTATTTAGACTATACTTAAAAACTATGAATGTAAACTTAAAAAAAGATAGTGATTTTATATTTTTAAACCACTATCTCCTTGATTAATTTCAAGAGACTCACTTTGAAGTGTCTCATAATTATTTAATGTATGTTCATTTAAAGTAGTAGGTAAGGGCTGTTCTATTGAAGCACCTATATCATTTTCTTTTGAACCATGACAAGAAAAAATTTTATTTAATCTTTCTACATATTTATTTTTCATTTTATCATTACTTTCAAAGAGTAAATTAATTCTTTGTATCAAATCACTAAAGATTACATCAGCATTATCAAGTTTCTCATAATGTTTTATAATATCTTTTAATTTTTTATCATCACTAGATATTCCAGAACTTACACATATATCTTTAATAAATGAAGAAATATCTTTTTTGAATTTAACTTCATCAGCATACTCTTGATACATATCTTTCCCAATTTTAGAAGCATCTATTAATTCATCTTGACTATAAGTAAATACCATTCTATCAATTTGTTCTTGTGTAAAATCATCTTGATATGAATTGAGTAGTCTTACTACAAATTCAACATTTTTACCATAATTAGACTTCGGATTTCCAAGACTATTTCTTTTAGAAAATTCTTCGGCATAATATTGAACTAATCCTTCAGTAATAAAGTGTCCAAATTCTATTTTTATTGTATCAAGTTCACTAGTTATATCAGGTCTAATAAAATAATGAAATATTTCGTGTACAACAATATTATCTATGCAAGATTTAACAACTTTATCTTCTGTTTTATAATCTTTAAATGCTTTAGTATAAGGATATATATGTATTTTATTATCACCCTTAGTTCTTCCTCCATGAGCAGATGGAATATAATTGGTACTATAATTTTCAGGTTCATTAATTCCTTCTTGTTTACTAAAAAATTCTATATCTTTCATAGAAGGCTTTTCAACTATTATAAAATTAGTGCTTAATAATTTTTCTATCATATGTAATTGTTCTTGAGTTAATGATTTACTATATTGACTTCTTATAGAACTTAAAATTTTAATTCCATATTCATTAATTGATTGTTGTACTTTTTCATAATCAATATTCATATTCATTACTCCTCATATAATAATTCTATCATATTATACCTTTATTAATTATCTTTTTTTAATTTCATCTTTAATGAATTTTATGAACTCATCAATACTTAAAGAAATAGTTTCATCACTATTATATTTTCTATAACTAATTAAGTTTTTATCTCTTTCATTATCACCAATTATAACAGTATATGGATTTTTCATAATATTGCTTTGTCTAACTTTTTTATTCATTGATTCTTTTGAGTCATCATAACTTACTCTTATATCTTCTTCATTTAATATATCAAATATTTTCTTACAGTATTCATCATGATATTTAATATTTATTGGAACTATGTTTACTTGTACAGGACTTAACCAAACTGGAAGTACTCCTTTAAATTGTTCTAGTAATAAAACCATAAATCTTTCATAAGAGCCTAAAACTGCTCTATGAACCATTACTGGATGTTGTTTGATACCATTTTCATCAATATAATTTAAATCAAATCTTTTAGGCATAGCAAAGTCTAATTGAACAGTTGGTATCTGTATATCTCTACCTAATGCATCTTTGAACATAAAGTCAAGTTTAGGGCCATAAAGTGCAGCTTCTCCTTCACATCTCTTAGCATTTAACCCAAGTTCACGAGAAACTTCTTCTAACATTTTTTCACATATATCCCAGTCAGAAGCGTCTCCAATATATTTTTCAGGATGACTATAATCTCTAACTGAAAGAGAAACCCATACATTATTCCATAATCCCATTCTAGAATAGAAATCATGAATTAGATTACACATATTAATAACTTCTTGTTTTACTTGGTCAACTCTACAAAAAGAATGACCATCTTCAACAGTAATAGCATAAACTCTTGATAAACTATTTCCAACTGCACCTGGTAATTCAGCTCTATATTGCTTATCAGACTCCATATATCTAATAGGTAAATCCTTATAACTTCTTAATCTAGAAGCAAATATTTGAGTATGATGTGGACATTGTACAGGCTTAAGTACAAATTTGTGTCCTTTAGGAGAACTAACTCTAAATAATTCATCATTAAATTTTTTAGCATGACCTGAAGTTTCAAATAAAGAAATATCCGCAAGAGAAGGGCAACTTACTTTTTGAAAACCATATTTTTTGCATACTCTTTCAATCTCTTTTTGAAGTTCATCTTTTATAATAGTTCCTCTAGGAGTAAACAAAGGTAGTCCAGCTCCAACATAATCAGAAAAACAAAATAAATCTAAATCTTGTCCAATTTTTCTATGATCTCTTTCTTTAGCTTCTACTAAAAATTCCTTATATTTATCAATTTCATCTTCATTACTAAAACTCTTACCAACTATACGAGTAATCATTTCATTATTAGCATTTCCTTCATAATAAACACCACTTATTCTAAGTAGTTTGACAAACACATTATTATCTAATTTCTTAATTTCATCTTCTAAATATTTAAAATCATTCTCACTAATTTGACCATCAGCATTAAATTCATAATAAAATTCATTATCATCATAAGACATACTATCTTGTCTTACATTTTTATAATTTTTTTGAATTACTTCTTTCAGTAACTCTACACATTTCTTATTCATATTTTTACCTCTTTTCTTTATTTGCTTTTGAGGGGATAAATCGTTCTAGTTTCCGTGTCTTCCGTCATTTCATCATCTCCTTTAAACAAAAAGAGAATGATACCAAGGAGTCATATAGACGGTACCATCCTCTTATTTAACTTTATTTTTATAACCGTTATTCGGGCACATGAGTTTCCTCAGCAACATAATAGGTAGTAATCATTAACTTTATTTATTAGTTCGCACCATCCACTAACTCTCTTCAAAATAATATTTAATGATGTTGTCCTATATCATAGTATTTCTTACATAAATTATAACATTAACTAAAATAAAAAGTCTATTACTTGATTGTAATAGACCTTGCATATACATTATTCTTTACTAGTTAAGCAACGTTAAAACAATCAATAATACAAATTGACTTAGTTTTTAAAGTATTAGTTGTCGTAGTCATTTGATTGTTTAACATCATAATCTCTCCCTTTCAAAAGCAGTTATATAATATCATAAATGTTTAAAATAGTCAAATTATGTACTTTGTACAATAAAAAAGTTGGTATTATTTTACCAACTTTAAACATTATTTATCTTCTTTTTTCTCTTTAGAATTCTTTTTACTTTCTAACTTCTTAGCATCATCTACTTGTTTTAAACCTAAATTAATAAAGTATATAATTACTAACCAAGCAAGTACTGTTAGTATTATTTGAAGTAAATAATAAGGTAGGTTAATAGGCATATCCCAGATACCATGAAGTACTACTGGTATTAAACAAATAAGTAAAAATCTTTTATCATTTAAGTGTTTCTTATCAAGTTTTTCAAATCCTTTAACATACATAAGTGCAGCACCTTCAATAGCAGCCCAAGCAACGTGTCCACCTGGAGCTAAGAAACCACGAAGTTTAATAACATCAAGCATTGTACTAAGCCCACCATTAAGACCATATCGAAGTATATATCCTGCAGTTTCAAAAGCAGCAAATCCTGCACCAACAGCAGCACCAACTAATAAACCATTTAATATATAATTGCTTTTCTTACTCTTGAATAAGAAGAATGCAACTATAGCAGCTTTAGCAACTTCTTCAATAAGACCAACCATTAATGCACCAAAGAATGTTGTAATATCAGTATTAAAGTCAAGTGAGAAGAATAGGATAGCAAGTATTAAACTAAGCCCACCACCAAGTATAAAGTATTTCATAACTTTATAGAATGGAATATTTCTAAATATATTAATTTCATAAAAGAATATAAGTATCGTAACTGGAACAGCAAAAGCAGCAAGCATAATCATTGCAGGTAAGAAGTTAGCGTTTCCATAACTTACAAATCCAATTCTAACTGGTATATATGCAATTAAGAAAAACATTAATATTTTAAAATATACCCAAGCATTAGCTTTCCTAGGATCTATATCTTTAACATCAGGAGTAGTTTTTTCTCCTCCACAGATGAATACTTCATCAAGTTCTTCGTCTGTATGTTTATCAAAAGTATGTTTAAATAGATCTTTAAATGTTACATAATTTTCGCTTTTAGCTCCAGTTATTTTATCTAGATTTTCATTTATAATACTCTGAGGATTCTTCTTTTGAAGAGGGTAACCACACTCAGGACAAGCACTATCACTTTGTTTTACTTCACATCCACATTCAGGACAAACCATCTTATCATTTTTAAATCCACAATGTGGACACACTTTAGCTGTACTAGAAATTTCTTTTTTACATTCACTACATTTTATTAATGCCATATTAATTCATCTCCTTTAATGATTTTATTATCAAAGCACCAGTATTGTTTATTTCTGCTGTATTAGTGTTTTCTTCTTTTGTAGTTACAAGATACATACTATTACCTATCAAGAATGCATATCTATTATCAACTACGATATGACCATTAGAAGTATATGTATACTGAATACCATAAACATACTTATCACCAATATAAGAACTAAGCATATTTATTGTGATAACTGCATCACTATATTCTTTAGCAATTTCATTAGTAAGTTCATTTAATAATTGAGCAGGGTCAGTATAGTTCTTATACTTTTCAATCATAATATATGGTATTAAAGCACCATCTTTATCTATATTTTTTCCTACATAGATACTACCTGACTTATCAACGTATACTTTATAGCTAGTTGGAAACTCAAAATATTTACCATTTTGATTATATTCATAATTACCATTTTGATTTGGTTTTAACTCAGTAGTTGAACTTCCACCATTACCAGTATTAGTATTGTTAGTTTTACTACCATTAAAGAATAAGAAATAGCCAATCACAAGAACAACTAATATAATTATTAAATACTTATTATTCCATTTACCTTTCAATTCTTTTAATTTTTCATCATTAATTTCAATTTTCTTCTTAAAAGAATATCCACAATGAGGACAACTTTCAGCTTTATCACTTACTTTCTTATCACATTCTGGACATTTAATTAATGCCATATGTTTCCTCCTTTTAATATAAAATAAGTATATCAAAATAACAACTGAATGTCATTACTACAATAAATATTATTTCAAAAAAAATCACATAATACTTAAGTACAAGTGATTTATTTATAAATTAATCTTTCTTTTTAAATATTCTACTTAATACACCTGGTCTCTTACCTTTGTATCCTTCTGGATAATCAATGCCATTTGGTAAAGAAACTTTAATATGACCTTGTTTAAACCATAAATAATCTCTTATTCCCTCAAGTTTAAAATCAGCAACTTCTATTTCAGCATGTACTTTTTCACATATCTTCTCAGCTTCTTCTTCAGATAAATTATTATATCTTCTAGCAATTCTATTTCTTTCAGTACAAATTTGTTCACCTATAGTCATAATTTCATCATCAGATAAATCTTTTATACTATCATAATCAATTATAAAGTCTAACTTACTAAAGAAGTCAACAATTTCCTTTCCCTCATATTCTTTGAATTCATATTGATTATCAGGGCCACATATAAACCATTCTCCATATATTTGGTTAAGTACTCCTTCAGGGCAAGATATTCCAAGACCTGCTACCATTTGTAATAAACGTGATACATCAATATTTTGAACATATACTTTATTTCCTTCTATTACCTTCATATAACCCTCCGTGCAAGTATTATAACACAACTCCAAAATAAAGGAAATAAACTCATTATTCCCTTAGTTATCTTTTTTAAAATCATTTAACATTTTATCAATAAGTTTAACTGTTTCATTACAGTTTTTTCTCTCTTCTTTACCATTGATAAAACTATTCCAGTTTTCTAATACTTCATCTATATTATTTTTATTAACTTTATCTTTAAATATAGCAAGTGCAGTCTTTCTATAATCCATTACTGCGACAGCTCCCATAGCATTATAATATGCTTCTTCTGGTATAGTAGATATTTGATAGAAATGAAGTGCCATATCATCATCTATTTTCCTTGGGTTAGAGATTATTACTTTATTAGCTCTAAATACTCCATGAGGGGTAGCAGACTCTACTATATCAATAACTTCTGCATCTTCTGGTAATTCAACATCATAAAGTGTATCACCTCTATGTAACCATCTTAAAATTTTTTCAGGAACAGAAAAGTTTATACCACCAAATTCTTTTCCACTCTTAGCATTTGGATTCCATGTTCTAGCTTCAGTAACTTCACCTAACTTATAATGAAAATTACTATTAGCTCCAGCTGTAAGTCCAAACATTACTTTAATATATTTCATATAATCACCTAATATAATTTTAACATTTAAAATAAATAAAAAGCACTAGTTTTTAGTGCAATTTACAGTTTCAGTTTTAACACAACTTCCATTATTAAGATTATATCCATCCTCACAACTTATAGTTTTAACAGTACTAGTTGAAGGAACACACCACATGAATGCACCTCCAACACCATCCTCTTCAGAATACATATAGTCATCTTTATCATTACAATGCCATCCACCAGTATTATCTGCATGATACTTTTTATTATAATTTAAGCATTTTCCATTCTTAAGTGTATATCCAGATGAACATGATTTTTTTTCTACTGTTTTTGTGATTTTTGTTCTAGTACACGTTGAACCATCTTCGCTAGGTGTACAGTATTCAGGACATGTATAAGGTACAACCCATTTAGCAGTAATAATAGAGTCTTTACTTATAATTGTGTCTTCAGTTACTTGAGTGCCATTAGTATTAATCCAACCTTCAAATTTGTATCCTTCTTTAATAGGGGTAACTGGTAAAATAATTTTAGAATCTTTAGCAATTATTAAATCATTAATTTCATTTCCACCATCAGTATTAAATTTAACTGTTACAGTTTTCTCTCCGGTTTTAACCCATCTTGGTTTTAAAGTGGTATTTTTTTCAAGTGTTGCATTTTCATCAACAACATATCCTTCATCATTAAGCCATCCAATAAATGTATTTCCGGCCATAACAGGCGTTTCTAAAAGCATAGGAACTTCTCCTTTAACACTTATTACAGTTATTGTAGAATTATTAACAATATAACTTATAGTAATAACTTCTTTATCTTTAGGAATCCATCTAACTTTTAATTCTATGTTACTATTTACTTTAGTATAGTTAGTTGCAATTTTATTATTATATATGAATCCACCAAATATATATCCTTCTTTGCTTGGTTCACTTGGTAAAGTAAGGTTTTCACCTTTTTTAATTCTTATCTTTTCAATAACACTACCACCATCAGTATTGAAAGTTACAGTATACTTACTATTAATAATTAAAATTGTAATAACTAATGCAGCAATTAATACTAAAGCTATACCACCAATTATAATATATTTCTTTTTCATGTGTCCTCCATATTATATATATATCATAACAAAAAAATAGTGTAGTGTACACTATTTAGTTTTATTATATTTGTAAAATCCTTCACCGTTAGACATACCAAGTTTACCTTCATCAATATACTTCTTTAATAGTTTTTCCATTCCTTTAAAATTATATGGGGCTAAAAAAGAAGGAATTTTTACATACATAAGTACGATTTCATATGCAGTTTTAAGTCCAACTGTATCAAGTATTTGAAATGGACCTTTAGGTGAACCAGTACCAAGTGTCCAAGCCTTATCAATACTCTCTACGTCTGATATTCCATTAACTAATAAATCTAATCCAGAGAATAATAGGGGTATTAACATAGAATTTAATAAGTATCCAGATTTTTCTTTTTGAAGTGGAAGAGCTATCATATTAATATTTTCAGCAAACTTAATAACTTCTTTAAAATACTTTTCATCTGTCTTACTATGTTTCATTACTTCGGCAGTATTATTTTTCCATATTGAGTTAGCAAAGTGTAATGATAGGAATTTTTCAGATCTGCCTGTATACTTAGCAAGTTTACTTGGTAACATAGTAGATGAATTAGTAACAACAATAGTTTTCTCATCAAGTATAGGAGCCATTTCTAAATATAAATCTTTCTTAGCTTTAAAGTCTTCAGTCATAGCTTCAATTACTAAGTCAGATCCTTTTAATGCTTTATTGATATCTAACTCTAACTTAATATTTTTATAAGCATCTTCTACCTTTTTAAGACATTTCTTTTCATCAAATTCATTTTTACCTACTATACCACGGCACCAATTATTAATGCTTTTACCATCTTTACTTGCCATTAGTTTTATAGCATCTATGTAAGACTTTTTAACACTTTCTAGTTTTGGTTTTGTTCTATCAATACTTCCTTTACTTCTAAGCCAAATAGTTACATTAAATCCGCAGTATGCTGATTGAAATGCTATTTGAGTACCTAGAACTCCACCACCCATAATAGTAATATTTTTCATGATTTACCTCCTAATAACTAAATAATTATATCATATTATAAAAACAAAAGTTAAAACTTTACATATGCTAGACTATAACTTTTTAAAATAATCTTTATTTTAAAACTAGATAACATAATAAATATTCATCGATAATATAACTTGTAATAATTTACTAAATATGTTATAAAAAACTTAAAGGAGTTTATATGGGAAAATTTAGTAAAACAATGAAAGAAAAATATAAAGAAAAGAATAAAAAATCTATCGCAGTATATCTATTACTAAGACTTCTTGTAATAGTATGTATGTGGATTCAAATAGTGATGAAACAATATAACAATGCTTTACTTTGTGTACTTGCTTTATTCTTATTTACGATTCCAACTATAATATCAGAAAAATTTAAAATAGGTATTCCAAGTCTATTAGAGTCTATTATTTATATGTTTATATTTTCATCAGCAATTCTTGGTGAAATAAATAATTTCTATGGAATAATACCTGGATGGGACACTATGCTTCATACTCTTAATGGATTTATATGTGCAGGTATTGGCTTTTCACTAGTAGACTTATTAAATCAAAATAGTGAAAGAATTAGTTTATCTCCAGTATATGTAGCACTCGTAGGTTTTTGTTTTTCAATGACTATAGGTGTACTTTGGGAATTCTATGAATTTGCGAGTGATAGAGTATTCTTAACTGATATGCAAAAAGATAGAGTAGTTCAAAAATTCGGTTCAGTAGACTTAAATAAAGAAAAAGTTAATAGTACTGTTAGAGTAGAAAATATAGATAAAACAACAATACACACTAAAGACGACAAGATTTATGTTATAGAAGGTGGATACTTAGATATAGGTATTATTGATACTATGAAAGACTTATTTGTAAACTTTATAGGAGCAGTAGTTTATAGTACACTAGGATACTTCTATATTAAGAAAAGAGATTACTCATTTGTTAAAAACTTTATGCCAAATAAAATAAAGAACGAAAATTAATCGTTCTTTTTAAATTCATCTTTTCTCTCATTAAAGAAATCATAATATATTCTAACATTAGGTAGTTCTGTCCATTTCTTAGTAGTTACTTCTTCTCCATCTAAATCATATATACGAGCTTCCATTAAGTTAAGTAAAAATGGTGAATGAGTAGAAATAATAAACTGACAATTATAAAATCTAGCAGATTCTTCTATAAATTTTTTAAGTTTTAATTGATTCTCAGCAGATAAACTGTTTTCTGGTTCATCAAGTATATAAATACTGTCTTCCTTAATTTCTCTTTCCCAAAACATCAAAGCAGATTCTCCATTAGATTGCTCAACTATATTATTATTACCAAGTCTATCTCTTACATATCTTGACATTGTTTTTCTTTTAGAATCATATGAATCTTTTAATTTTTCATGGTTTTCAAAATTATTCTCACTATTAAATTTCATATCAAAGTATTCACGACTAAGTCTTTCTTTACGTCTATTAACATTAGCATTTATACTTCTAATATCAAGTAAATAATCAAACACATCATCACTAGTTATAGTTTTAATTTCCATAGGTTCTTCAAAACTCATATCATATTTACATTTAGAAGTATATAAATCAAAGAATGCACCTTTATCAAAACTTTCTTTTCTATTTGAATGTAAACACTCTGATATTATATTAAGTAAAGTACTTTTACCACAACCATTTCCTCCATAAAATATAGTTATATTACTAAAATTTATCTCTTTAAATCTTTTCATAGAAAATAAACCAATTGGATAATAAGAATTATATATATTTCTTCTATCTTCATCAAATAAGAAATGCTCTTGTACATCATCAAGTAACTCAAATCTTTTTAAATAAACCATAAAAACCTCCTAATCTTTAATAATAATACCTAAATATCTCGCAAGCATCGCAGCTTCTATCATACTAACACTAATACCTTTTAAAGATGAAATATCTATATTAATATCTTCTATACTAGAATTAGATAAATCAAAACCAATATGTTCAAGCCTTAGAATAGTTACTTTATTAAGACTACATTTATCAAATTCAATATTCTTAAAATGACATTCTGTTATATAAGATTCATCTATCATACATTCATTAAATAACAAATTATCAACATTCACAGAATAGAAATTACTATATCTTAAATTACAATTATTAAACTTTATGTTTTTAAGACTAACTTCACTAAAAGATACACCAATTAACTTAGAATTATTAAATATTACTCTATGTATACCAACACTTTCAAATACTTTATTAGATAAATCACAATTATTAAATATACAATCTATAAATTCAGCATTAGAAAGCTCTATATCATTAAAATCTATCTTATTAAATATACAAGAGTTAAATGTAATATCTTTAAAACTAGTTATATTATTTTGATCAAACTCCTTATTGTCAATAGAATATTCATAATCTTCATCTTTATAATACTCAGTAAATTTAATTTTTGGATCAATAATTTTCTTCATAATTTTATTATACAATATAAAATGTCATATATTGTAAAAATCTTTATAATGTGTAGTTGTTATGTTAAAATAAAGATGTGATAAATATGAATGACATAAGTGTTTTTTATGATGAAATAATTAATGAAGCAAGTGCTGGTAGAGTAGATTGCTTTTTTATGATGAACTTACTTTTTAGTACATATTTAAAAGAAGAAAATAAAACTATTGAAGCCAAAAAGGATGACGATGGAAGATACTTGATACCAACTCTAGTCATAAAGAATAAAGAAAGTTTTAACAAATTATTAACAGAATATCTAGCTTTAGCAAAATCAAAATATGATTTAACTAAATATTATGAAGCACTTGAATTTGAAGACATAAAAAACCATGAACAAGTTATTAACAAGCTAGTTTTAACTACTTTATGGGCTAATGCTACATATGATGATTTTAGTGAGTCAGAAGAATTCTTAAGAAAACAAATATCATTCTTAAAAGACAATACTTTTAGTGAATATAATGAACCTACTATTATAGGATATTCTGAAATGTTAGGTGGATACGTAGAAATAGAAAACATATCTGAACCTATTCTAAATGAAACACCAAATTCTTTAAAAATAACTTTAATTGAACCTGAAACTAACGAAAGATATACTTTTCCATTAGTAAGATATGGTATAAAAGATGGTAAATGTTACATATACGCAGTTCAGAAGAATAAAAAGTTTGATATAGATAATAACTTTAAAAAGAAAGTAAATCGTAGACTATTTAAAATAGGAGAAAACTTTGATACTAAGAATGATACTTATGAAAACTATAGAGAAGGAAATCTAAAAGATGTTTCTGCTTCGTTCGTAGTTGCTTCTAACATAGCTTTAGGTCTTTTATCATCAAAAGGTATCAATGATATAGTAGTGCCATCTATATTAATAGAAAGATGGAATGCTAAAGAAAAAAATATTATTGTAAGATCTAGAAGAGAAAGAGAACAACAAGAATACATAGAAACAAATAAAAATGAACATAATGAAATACAAAGCAATTTAACTGAAAAACTACTTAGAACATTCTTAAGAATAGTTAGTCATAATAGTACTTTTGAAGTAATGGCTTATCCATTTGATATAGATTCATCTCTTCACATGAGAACTAGCCCTGAACTAGATTGTAATAATAGTTTATTAAATGAAACTTTTCTCATTGGAGAAAAAGTAAATAGTAAGAAAATATGATATAATATATGTACGGAGGAAAATATGCTTGTAAGTAAAGATTGGAAAGATTATGAATGTATTGATGCAGGTAATGGTGAAAAGTTAGAACGCTGGAAAAACGTAATTCTAAGAAGACCAGATCCTTGGGCATTATGGACACATAAAGATACAAGAGAATGGCATAGTTATCATGCAGTGTACCATAGAAGTGATAAAGGTGGAGGATACTGGGAAAATAAAAAAACTTTTCCAGAATATTGGACTGTTGAATATAAAGGATTAAAGTTAAAGGTAAGCCCTACAGGATTTAAACACACAGGTTTATTTCCAGAACAAGCAGCTAACTGGGATTTTATTATGTCTAAGATTAGAAATGCTAATAGACCTATAAAAGTATTAAATCTATTTGCATACACTGGAGGAGCTACAATGGCCGCATCATACGCAGGAGCAGTAGAAGTAGTACACGTAGACGCATCAAAAGGAATGAATGATTGGGCTAAAGAAAATGCAAAACTTTCAGGACTAGAAAATAATAAGATTAGATATATTTGCGATGACTGCTTAAAATTTGTAGAACGCGAGAAAAAAAGAGGAAATAAATATGATGCTATAATAATGGACCCACCAACATACGGAAGAGGTCCCTCAAAAGAATTATGGAGATTTGAAGATAGCTTAAATAAACTAATAGACTCATGTATTGATATACTAAGTGATGATCCATTATTCTTACTTATAAGTTCATATACAAAAGGTATAACACCAGAAATATTAAAAAATATTTTAGAAACAAGTGTTGAAGAAAAACTAAAAAATGGTAAAATAAAAACAGATGAAATAGGACTACAAATCTCAACAAGAAATATGATACTTCCTTGTGGAGTCTATGGAAGGTGGGAAAAAAATGAAAACTAAAATGATACTTAAAAGTATATTCGTAACAGCTTTGTCATTAATACTTGTTGCTCTTTCAATAATCGCATTCACTAAGATCGATAAAACAGATGCATTATATGAATTAACTAAAGATAAAGATTATAGAATAATTGATAATATTGATAGTTGTTCTAAAAAGTTTATGGATTGCTTTTATGTTACAGATGAGCAAGAATATTGTTTTGAATGTAGAAAAAGTAATGAAATTCTATTAGAATGGACAGATGGTTCACAAACTAAAATGATAGATTCTCTAAATGATGGAACAGTTAGTATAGAATCACTTATAGAACATGGACTTAAGGTTGTAACAAATAATGATTAATATTATTTATGAAGATAACCATCTTTTAGTAGTAGAAAAACCTATAAATATACCAACCCAAGAAGATAATACTAAAGATAAAGACCTTCTAACAATTCTAAAAGAATATATAAAAGAAAAATATAATAAACCGGGAAATGTATACTTAGGACTTGTTCATAGACTAGATAGACCAGTAGGTGGTATTATGGTATTCGCAAGAACCTCAAAAGCCGCATCTCGTCTTTCTGAACAAGTAAGAAACAAAACATTCAAAAAAACATATAACGCAGTAGTTATAGGAAACATAAATAAAGAAGGTAAACTAAAAGACTATCTTTTAAAAGATGAAAAAAAGAATATAGTAAAAGTAGATAAAAATGGAAAAGAAGCAATACTAAACTTTAAAAAATTAGATTACAAAAATAATATGTCTTTAGTAGAAATAAATCTAGAAACTGGAAGAAGTCATCAAATAAGAGTACAAATGTCTCATTATGGCCATCCTCTTTTTGGTGATCAAAAATATAATAAGACATCTAAAGTTGGAGAACAAATCGCATTATTTGCTAAAAGAATAGAATTTATTCATCCAACTACTAACAAATTATTAACATTTGAACTAGATTTACCTAATCGCTATCCATTTACTATTTTTAAATAAGGAGTAAAAGTGAAGAAAAAACTAAATATAGAAGTAGATATGAGTGAGAAAAAGCATTTCATAAGTAAATATAATGAAAATACTTTAGCTCCAGAATTAAAAGACTACCTACTTAATGAAATAACAGGTTATGATATAAATACAAAAATAAATATAATTATAGATACTAAATTTGATTTAACAGATGAAGAAAAAGATCACTATAAAAAACTAATCATAAAAGAATTTAAAGAAAGTAACGATGAAATTCTATATGAGATTGAACAAAGCAACTTAAAGAAATTAACTTTATCATTAATTGGAATTTTATTCATAATAGCTGCATACTTCTTTAGTCATATTATGGGAGATATATTAGAAGAAATACTAACAGTATTTGGATGGGTTGCTTTATGGGAAGTAGCATACGCTATATTCTTTACAGATGCATCTAGAAGAAGAAAAATAAAAAGAAATAACCAAATAATGAATGCAAATATTAAATATAAAGACAAGTAATCTTGTCTTATTCTTTTGTAAACTTAAAAAAATAGATTAAAAAAACATAAAATAATTGTTATAATATATAATAGGTGAGAATATGGAATTTAAAAATGATATTAATTACTTAGATCAACACTTTCTAATTGATAGAAGCATAATCAATTTATTTGTTGATTCAGCAGAATTAAAACCAACTGATAATGTAGTTGAGATAGGACCGGGTAAATGTGAAATAAGCGATATAATTGCTAAAAGATCTGGTCATTTAACATGTATAGAAATAGATAGAAATCTAGAACATTTTATTAGCGTTTTAAAAGATAAACATGATAACGTAGATGTTATATATGGGAATGCACTTAATGTATATATTCCACCATGTGATAAAATTATTTCAGCTCTTCCATACTCAATAACAGAACCATTTATAGAAAAACTACTTAGATGTGACTTTAATATGTGTATTCTAATCGTAGGTAAAAGATTTGCTGATGCAGTTGTTAACAAATCACTAACAAAACTTGCACTTCTTTCAAATTCATTCTTTGATGTTACTAAGATAATGGATATAACACCTGATGCATTTGATCCATCTCCAAGAGTAATGTCATCAATGATAAGACTTGTAAAAGTACCAAGAGAAGACTTAAAATTTAGTTTCAAGAGATTTATATTTAGAGAAATGTTCTTCCATAGAGATAGAAAACTTAAAAATAATTTAATGGAAGCTTTAATAGAATTTGCTAAACTTCATGATAAAAAACTAACTAAAAAAGAAAGTAAAAGTATTATAGAAGAATATGAAATACCAAAAGAAATACTAAATAAAGAAATGGAAAATCTATCTAACGAAGAATATGAATTAATCTATAACATATTAAAATAAGGAAATTAACTTTCCTTATTTTCTTTTATAAACTTAAATATTTCATCGTAGTACTTTTTTTGATCTTGTACACTAGACTTCATATGCTTAGCTCCATCTATAATTAGTAACTTCTTTTTACCTTTATAAATATCATATGCTTCATATGCATTTTTAACAGGTACTAGTTTATCATTACTTCCATGGATAAACATAAATGGTATTTTTCCATTAGATAATACTTTTCTAGGATTGTACTTATATATATTAAATCCAAAGAATAAAGATGAAACAATATTAAATGATGATATTATAGGTCCAGGTAAAAATTTTAAATAACTAAGCTGATTATAAAATTGATCATAATTAGAAATAAAACCACAATCTTCAATCGCACATATAACATTATCAGGAAGATTTTCTCCAACTGTTCTCATAATAACAGTACCACCCATAGATATACCATAAAGTATAATCTTAGTTTTTTTCTTTTTATTTAAATAATCTATCCAAGATAACATATCTTTTCTCTCATAATATCCATGTGTTGAATAAATTCCGTCACTCTTACCATGAGCTCTTTGATCAATAAGCAAAATACTATATCCTTTTTTATAAAAATTATATGCTACATCTAACATCTCTAAAGCATTATTAGTGTAACCATGAACTACTATAACCCAAGTATTAAGTTTGTTCTTTATTTCATATGAATGAAGTTTTTTATTGTCAAAAGATTTTATATAAACCTCTTTATAGTTAGAATTTTCAAACCAATCTTTTGATTTCTTACTGACTAACTTAAAAGTACCCTTTCCTTTAAATAATCTTTTCATAGATATTTTAGTACAATTAGAAAAGTGAAAGAAATAAACACCAAGTAATAAATATAAAACTAAAAGTATAACTAAAACAATAATTAATATCTTCATTACTCAATCATTTTCCTTACTTGTTCATAAAGATAAGGCTTAAATTCTTTAATAGGTAAAGGCTCATTATTTAAAATAGAATTATAACAAGTACTTCCAACCAACTCAATAATCATAAATAATGTTACATCTGGATTAGTAACTTTCTTAGAATACTTAGTTATTTCATCTATAAATATAGTTTTTAAATCTTTATATTCAGCATTCAATATTTCTATTAAATCTTTATTATAAAGCCCAAGAGAAAGATTCTTATTAATAAGTTTTATTAAGTCTTTACTACTAGAAAGTTTGTCTATTATATAATCTATCACACTAATAAGTTTATCTGGAAAATTATCTAATTTCTTTTTATTAGTGTGTTCTATCGCATCACTGAATAACTTCTTAGATTTTTCAATTATAACTTCTTCGTGAATATCCCATTTATCTTTAAAATATAAATAGAATGTACCTTTCGCAACACCAGCATCATTAGCTATATCACTAATAGAAGTATCATTAATACCTTTTTTAATAAATAGGTTATATGCTGAAGCCATAAGACTTTCTTTTTTTATTTGTTTTTTTTCTTCTATTTTAGATAAAGTATTTTCAATATTGATCATATTTTTCACCTTCAATACATAAATTTTAATATAAAAATGACCAAAAGTCAATAAATTAATCAAAAAGTATTGACTAATGGTCAGTTTCGAGGTATATTACTAACTGACCGTTGGTCATAATGGAGGTATAAATGAAAAAGTTTGGAGACTTTATATGTAAACATAAGGTAGTTATATTAGTAATATCTATATTATTATTAATACCAGCAGCTATAGGGTACTTTAATACTAAAACTAATTATGATATTTTAGTATATCTACCAGAAGATATTGAAACTATGAAAGGTCAAAACATATTAAAAGAAGACTTTGATATGGGAGCTTTCGCAACAATATCTATAGACAACAGTAATCAAAAGAAAGTTCTAGATGCAGAAAAAGCAATAAGAAAAATTGATGGTGTTAACAAAGTATTAACAATCGATGATCTTACTGGTGTATCTATTCCTTTTGAAATATTACCAGATAGTTTACTAGAACAAGTAAAGAATGGTGATAAAACTCTTATGTTAGTAACATTTAATGAAACAACATCTAATGAAAAAACATTAAATGCTATAATAGAAATGAGAGAAATATTAAATGGTATGGCTAAAGTAGGTGGAATGAGTGCTATAGTACAAGATACTATGGACTTATCAAATAAAGAAGTTGCAATCTATGTAGTAATTGCAGTTATACTTTGTTTGATAGTATTAACACTTTCATTAGATTCATACATAGTTCCAGTATTATTACTATTAAATATTGGAATAGCTATTATATATAATATGGGTTCAAACATTATATTTGGAGAAATATCATATATAACAAAAGCAATAAGTGCTGTACTTCAATTAGGAGTAACAACAGACTTCTCAATCTTCTTATATCATAAATATCAAAGTAATTTAGAAAAAGAAGATGATACAGATGAAGCAATGGCAAATGCAATAAAAGAAACATTAGTATCAGTACTTGGTAGTGCATTTACAACAATAGCTGGTTTCTTAGCACTTTGTTCAATGAACTTAACACTAGGAAAAGACATAGGACTTGTAATGGCAAAAGGTGTTCTATTTGGACTTATTTGTGTAGTTTCAGTATTCCCAGCAATGTTATTATTATGTGATAGATGGATAACTAAAACAAAACATAAACAACTATTACCAAGTTTCAAACATATAAAAGAATTTAGTATGAAGTTCTATAAACCAATATTTATAGCATTCTTAATACTAATGATTCCTGCAGTAATAGGCAACTCAAAAGTAAATGTTTATTACAACCTAGATAAATCACTTCCTAAAACATTAGAAAGTGTAATGGCAAATGAAGAATTAAAGAAAGACTTCAATATTGTTTCACCAGAAATAATATTAATAGATTCAAACTTAGAAAATTATAAAAAGACTGAACTAGTAAATAAACTTAAAAATACTGAAGGTATAACTATGGTACTTAGTTCAAGTGAATTAGAAAAATATGGATTCCCAGTAGAATTACTTGATGATGACATTAAAGGAATATTTAAAAATGATAAATATGAATTGATGTTAATAAGCTCTGACTACGAAGTAGCTTCTCCTGAATTAACTACTCAAATAGAAAAAATAGATGAGTTAGTTAAAACATATGATAAGAATGCTATTATCGCAGGTGAAGGACCACTTACTAATGACTTAATTAAGATAAGTGATGAAGACTTTAAAAATGTTAACTATGTATCTATTGGTATCATATTCTTAATTATGTTCGTAGTATTAAAATCATTATCTCTACCAGTTCTATTAATAATAGCTATCGAATTTGCTATATTTGTAAACGTTGCTATTTCATACTTTACAGGAACAACACTTCCATTTATAGCATCAATAGTAATTGGCACTATTCAATTAGGAGCAACTATTGACTATGCAATTCTTATGACAACAAAATACTTAGAATTAAGAAATTCTGGTAAAGATAAATTTAAATCTATGAAAGAAACATTAGATTCTTGTGTAAGTTCAGTATTCGTAAGTGGTATGTGTTTCTTTGCAGCAACATTCGGAGTTGGTGCTTACACAGATATAGATTTAATAGGAGCAATATGCACATTAATATCAAGAGGAGCAATTATTAGTATGTTAGTAGTAATCTTAATATTACCATCATTACTAATGTTATTTGATAAGTTAATAATGAAAACAACTTTAAAAAAGAAAGAAGGAATTAAAATGAATAAAAAAGTTTTAGCAGCTTTACTTATAACATTAACATTACCATTAAGTGTATTTGCTACTACTAAAGATGAAACAGTTTATTCAAGATTAAATAGTGATGGTAGTGTTAATAAAACAATCGTTAGTAATCACATTCAAAATATAAAAGAAGGAAAATATAACGATAGGACAAACCTTAAAGATATAGTAAATACAAATGGTGATGAAAGATTTGATCTTGTTGATAACTCACTTACATGGAGTTCTAAAGGAGAAGATATATTCTATAAAGGAACTTCTACAGAAAGTCTTCCAATCAAAACAACTATTAAATATTATCTAGATGGAAAAGAATATACATCTAAAGAACTTAATGGTAAAAGTGGTGATATTAAAATAGTTATTAAATATGAAAATACATCTAAAAAGAAAGTAAATGTTAATGGTAAAAACGAAACACTTTATACTCCATTTATGGTAACCTCTCTTATGACATTTAATAAAGATAACGTAACTAACTTAAAAGTTGATAATGCTAAAATAGTAGATAATGGTATTAGTTATATGGTTCTTGGATATAGTGCTCCAGGTCTTTATGAAAGCTTAAAGATTGATGATTTAAAAGGCTTAGATACTGTTACTATTGAATACACTACTACTTCTTATGAATTTACTAATATTTATTCAGTAGCTACATCAAACTTATTTGAAGATGTTGATACTTCATCATTTAGTGTTTTAAATAAACTATATAGTAGTGTTAACAAGCTAGGAACAAGCACAAAAGATTTAGTGAATGGAAGCAATGATTTAAAAAATGGTATTAAAGCATACAACGATGGATTTACTAAATATAATGGTGGTATGAATAACTTAGATACTAGTGTTAAAGGTTTAGTAGAAAAATATAATGCATTAAATCAAGGAATTCAAAACTTAAATGCACAAGTAAAAGGCTTAAGTACATATACTGGTTCAATAGTTAACTTAGCTAACGGTATTAACAACTTATCAACAAAGACTAACGAACTAGCTAAACAATCAGAATTATTAAGTACAACAGTAGATAACACTTTAAGTGTAATGACTAAACATATTGAAACATTAACTTATATAAAAGAAACTACAACTGATGAAAATACAAAAAAACTATTAGAAGAAGAAATAGCTAACTTACAAAAGAGCATTGACTTTAAGACTTTAACTTCTATGAAAACAAATATTGATAATTTAAATAGTAGTATAAGTGCTTTAAATAAAAACGTAAGTGCTTTAGCCAGCAGTTCTAAAGATTTAATTACTAACGTTGATAAACTTGCTCCATCAGTAGAATACTTAGCAACTAACAGTAACAAGATGTATGAAGGAATAGAAGAATTAAGTGCAAGTGTTGATTATTTAACAAGTCTTTCAAATACATTTAATACTAAAAATACTGAAATATTAAAAGGAGCAACTACTTTATATGATGGACTTAATAAATTTAATAAAGAAGGTATTTCTAAAATAACAAGTGTATTAAATGGTAAAGTTAAAACTTATTCTAAAAAGATCGAAAAACTTATAGACTTAGGAAATGAATACAATTCATTCAGTATGAAAGATAAAAATACTGATGGTAAAACTAAATTCATAATGATGATTAGTGAGTAAAAAGGTGCTAGAAATAGCATTTTTTATTTTATAAAGTATCAAATTTGTAACAAAAATCTTTAAAATTTATTACTTTTATGTTATAATAAAGCCAATTTTAAGGGGTATAAACATGGAATTTAATAGAAAGAGTTTATTAGAATTAAGAAAATGGACTGATGAAGAACTAAACAATTATTATATGCAATTAAGAAAATTAGACTATGAAGAAGGAAAAAGCTTAAAAGGCATAGAATTGAGAAAAAGAATACATTTACTACTTTTAATTATAATAAAAATAGATAGATTATTGAAAAAAGAAAAGATAACTGTATTAGGGGATAAAAGTTCAAGGGGAAATGAACAATATATATATGCATCAACACATATTGGTGGTAATGACGTAGAAAGAGTATTTGAATCAATTAGAAAACATGCTTATCTCATGATAGGCGATCCAGGCATTAATTATGTTAATGAAACAGGTTTTATTTTAACATTAAATGGATATATACCAGTACAAACTAGAGACAAAGAAGACAGAAAAATTGCATATAATCATTCGGTTGAACTATTAAATAAAAAAGGGAGTTTATTGATTTTCCCAGAAGGAGCATATAACGTTTTTGAAAATTTGCCTACCATGGGAATATATCCGGGTGCTGCTAGAATGTCTAAAGAAACGGGAAGTGAAATAATTCCATTAGCAATAGAACAATATGATAACGAGTTTGTAGTGAACATAGGAGAAAATATAGTACCTAAAGATAATATGTCAGTTAGAGAAATGACTGAAGAACTTAGAGATTCTTTATCTACATTGAAATGGGAAATTTGGGAAAGTAGGGGGATAAGTGAAAGAAAAGAATTTTCTCCTGAATTTGTAAAAAATTTCAGACAAAGTATTGTAGATAGCGATGATAGAGGAGATTATTCATATACACTACAAGATATATATGAGACAATGTATCACGATAAAAGCATCACAAGTCCAGAAGAAGCGTTTGCTCATCTTGACAATCTTATTCCTAGTAAAGAAAATGCTTTTTTGCTTAGAAAAACAAAATAATTGTAAAATTAAATATTAAATGATAAAATTATAGATAGTATAAGGAGTGATAAAATGAATATACTTTTATTAACTTTTGCTGCTTGTTTACTATCTATTTTTTTAATGATAGAATTTTTTAAAAAAGCAAGAATAAAAAACAAAGAAACGGAAATTTACGCCAAATTACTAGTAATAAACTTAAGCTTTTCTATATTTTGTATATTGACCTATGTTTATGCAAGATTATTTGGTAATATCATAATAGTAAAACTAATGCAAAAATTCTATTTTATAATAATTTTATTGCTAACACATTATATGGCTACATACACAGTTGAAATAACTGAGATAAAAGAAAAAGAAAAAATAAAACTTATATTAAAAGTTATACTATGTATTGCTTCTATAATAATCCTTGCATTACCAATTGAAGTAGTAAATAATGTGGATTTGGTTGATGCTTGGGGAGATTCATATAATGCATTTATGGTATTTTTTGTAACATATATATTAGTAATTATATTAACAACAATACATAGAATAATAATGCAAAAGACAATAAATAAAAATCTACCTTTTATAATATTAATTTTGTTATTTATTGTAGGATTAATTATTAGAAAAACTTATCCAAATATTGTTTTTGAAACTTTTTTCTTTTCATTTTCATTATTAATTATGTACTTCACAATAGAGAATCCAGATATTAAAACAATAGAACAGCTAAATGTAGCAAAAGATCAAGCAGAAAGAGCTAATAGAGCAAAGTCAGATTTCTTAAGTAGTATGTCTCATGAGATAAGAACTCCATTAAATGCAATAGTTGGTCTTTCAGAAAACTTAGAAGAAAGAGCTGATTGTCCTAAAGATATGAAAGAAGATTTAAAAGACATAGTTTCAGCTTCTCAAACACTTTTAGAAATAGTTGGAAATATAATGGATATAAATAAAATAGAAAGTGAAAAGATGGAAATAGTAGAAATTCCATATAACTTTAAAGAAGAAATAGAAACTTTAGCTAGAGTTTCAAGTACACGTATTGGTGATAAACCTGTAGAACTACATACAAATATTGCAGAAGATATACCATATGAACTATTAGGTGATAAAGCTCATATGAAACAAATAATAAACAATTTACTAACAAATGCTATTAAATATACAGAAAAAGGACATATTAATCTTAATGTTAAATGTATTAATAGAGATGATAATTGTAATTTAATAGTAACTGTTCAAGATAGTGGAAGAGGTATTAAAAAAGAAGATATTGAAAAACTATTTACTAAGTTTGAAAGACTTGATGTTGAAAGAAACTCTACTACTGAAGGAACTGGTTTAGGACTAGCAATCACTAAGAGATTAGTTGAAATGATGGGTGGAAAAATAAATGTACAAAGTCAATATGGACTGGGTTCAATATTTATGGTAAACATTCCTCAAAAGATAAGCAAGATGTCAAAACCATATAATGAGACTTTAAATAAAAATGATACTTCAAATAACATTGATTATATTAATAAAAAAGTATTAATCGTTGATGATAATAAATTAAATGTCAAAGTAGCTAGAAGAGTAACAGATGCTTTAAATATTAAAAAAGTAGATGAATGTTATAACGGAAGTGAATGCGTTAAATTAGTAGCTTCGAATAATGACTATGATATTATCTTAATGGATATAATGATGCCAGTAATGAATGGTGAAGAAGCATTAAAGAAACTAAAAGAAATAGATGGATTTAATACTCCAGTAATTGCTTTAACCGCAGATGCAGTCGCAGGTTCTAAAGAAAAATATATAAAAGAAGGATTTGCTGATTATTTAGCTAAACCATTCAATAAAGATAATTTAAAATTAAAACTAGATAAAATATTTAATAATGAAAAAGAATCTTCCGAGGATAGATGGAAAGATGTACCTAAATATGAATTTGGAACTGATATGAAACCTCTTGAAGAAGTAACTGAAGAAGAAACAAACGACGATGAAAAGATTCTAGAAGATGCTAACATTGATTATAAAATTGGATTAGAAAATTTTGGAAGCATAGAAATGTACAAAGAAATGCTAAATGACTGGTTCAAAGAAATAGATGAAAAATGGAATAGAATTGTTTCTAATAAAGATACTATGAAAGAATATTCAGTAGATGTACACTCACTAAAAAGTGATTCAAAATACTTTGGATTTACAGAATTAGCAAAATTATCTCTAGATCATGAACTTAAAAGTAAAGATGGGGATAAAGAATATGTTAAAAAGCATTTTGATGAATTAGAAACTGAATATAAAAGAATAATCGATGTAGTTAGTAAATATCTAAAAGAAAACAAGTAAACTAAAAATTTACTTGTTTTTAAATTTTATAAATTTTAGAATGAAAACCACTTTTATAGTTTATTAAATAATAGTAATCAAAATTTAATAAAAAACAATAAAATAAAATTTAAGTTTTTATATTTTATACTAAACTTAAAATTAAATTATTGCACTTTTGACATAAAATTTTATATATGATAAGTTAACATTCGAAACGTTTAGATGGGCGTCATCTCTTAACTTATTTTTAATATTTAAAGGAGATGGTATATATGAACAAGAAGAATGTATTAATTGCTTCCTTAATATTCATAATAATACTTTTAATTCTAGTTATCATTATAATTACAATTAAAAACGCCTAACCTAGGTTAGGCATCACACATTATGGTGACGTCCAGCTCAGGGGGCTAAACGTTTCACTAATAATAATATATCATATTTGAATTTTTTAGTAAACAAGAACATATAGAAAAATAAAGATAAGTATGATATAATATGCACGAAAGGTGATATTATGAAATACATTGGAACTAAAATTATGTATAGTAGTGATATCACACTTTAGTTATTCCTTTGAGTAACAGGAAGTGTGATTTTTTTAACATGCAATAAAAAAGGAGTAAAATTAATTATGATAGAAATAAGTATAAATAAAATAAATAAAAATTATGGATTCAATCCAGTATTAAAAGACTTTTCAATGGAAGTTAAAAGTGGTGAGAGAATAGCTCTTATCGGAAGCAATGGGTGTGGTAAAACTACTACACTTAGACTTATTATGGGTTTAGAAACTATAGATAATGGAACTATTAATATAAGAAAAGGCGCTAAAATAGGTTATTTAACACAAATACCACCTAAAGAAGAAGATAATGTAAAAGCTAAAGATGTGTATTTACGTGGTATTAAAGAATTACTTAATTTAGAAAAATCTATTAATTCTTATGTGGCAACTATGGACTCAAGTGAAAAATCTATTAAAACATTAGATAGATTACAAGAAGAATTTAGAATTAAAGGTGGATACCAAATAAAAGAAAAAATAAATAAGATTAAAGGTGGTTTTAAGCTATCAGATGAGTTATTAAATACAGAGTATAATAATTTATCAGGTGGAGAGAAAACAATCGTAAATCTAGCTTCTTTAGTCTTATCTGAGCCTGATGTACTTTTATTAGATGAACCAACTAATCATTTAGATATAGATACTTTAGAATGGTTTGAAGAATATCTAAGCAACTACAAAGGTGCTGCTTTAATAGTAAGTCACGATAGATACTTTTTAGATAGAGTGGTAAACAAAATAATAGAAATTAAAAATGGTAAAGAAGACGTATATCATGGAAACTATACATATTATTTAAAAGAATCAGAAAGAAGATTTTTAAGCGAGTTCGCTGCTTACAAAAATCAACAAAAAGAAATAGAAGCAATTAAAGAAGCAATTAAAAGACTAAAAGAATGGGGTACTAAGAGTGATAACCCTATGTTCTTTAGAAGAGCAGCCGCTATGGAAAAAAGACTTGAAAGAATGGACATGATAGAAAAACCAAAAGAGAAGACTGAATTAAGAGTAAATCTTACTACTGAGAATAGAAGTGGTAATCATGTTCTTACTATAGATAATTTAAATTTAAATATTGGTTCTCGTTCTTTGCTTGAAAAAGCAAGTATGAAAATATATTATCAAGATAGAGTTTGCTTAATGGGTAAGAATGGAACAGGTAAAACAACACTAATTAAAAATATTATGAATAATACACATGATAATATAAAATTAGGTACAAATATTAAAATAGGATATATACCTCAAGAGATAAGATTTGACAATGAAGACTTGACAGTTTATGAACACGTACGCTCATTCTTTGTAGGAAGTGAAAGCGAACTTAGAAGCAAACTTCATCAATTCTATTTTGGAGAAGAAGAAATATCTAAAAAATTAAAATCTATAAGTGGAGGAGAAAAAGTAAGAATTAAATTACTAGAACTAATACTTTCTAAATCTAATTTCTTAATTCTAGATGAACCAACAAACCATATAGATATTGACACCAAAGAAATATTAGAAGAAGCTCTACTAGACTTTGATGGAACATTACTTTTCATATCACACGATAGATACTTTATAAATAAAATAGCTACTAGAATAGTAAGAATTGAAAATAAAAAACTAGTTAGTTATGATGGCAACTATGACTCTATTAAGGATAAACAAGTTATTAACACTAACGAGACTATTAAACCTAAAGAAGCTATTAACATCAAAGGAAGTAATAGACTAAACGAATTCTTGAAAGATGCTAATAAGATAGAAGAAATAACAATTGGTTGTTCAGGCAAGAAAGTATATAAAATTAGAAAGAAAAGTAAAGTATTCTTTCTTAAAGTCGCAGATCATTTATCTAAAGAATCTATTAGCTTAGATTATTTAAAAGATAAAATAACTGTACCAGAAAAAGTATTCTATGAAAAATACAATGGTAAAAGCTATATGCTTACTAAATCATTAAAAGGTAATATGCTTTGTGATGATTACTATGAAGAACATCCTTTAGAAGGAATTAAAATCATTATCGAAGCCTTTAACGCTCTTTATAATATAGATTATAGTGACTGCATAATAGACGAAACAATAGATACTAAAATTAAAAGAATAGAAGAAAGATTTAATAGTATTAAAAATGAAGATATTAAACCTGAAATACTACAAAGATTCATAACAAAAGAAAATATTCTAAAATATTTAAAAGGCAATAAACCAAAACAAATAATAGGATTTACTCACGGAGATATGTCACTACCTAATATATTTGCTGACAATGGACACTTTAGTGGACTACTTGACACAGAAGATGCTGGAATAGGTGACATATACTTTGACTTAGTAATCTGTGAAATATCTATCGAAAGAAACTATGGAAAAGAATACATAGATAAATTCTATGAAGAACTTGGTATTGAAAAAGATGAATTCAAAAGTAACTATTATAGAATCCTAATGAGTATGTAGCATAAAAAAAGAAGTTATTAACTAAATAACTTCTTTTCTTTTAACCATTTTTTACCATCTACTATTCTAGCAACCATCATACTTGATGCTGTATCACCTACAACATTTAACATAGTAGCAGGTGGGTCTATTATAGTTGCTATTATTGTTAATATAGGAAGTGCTGTTACTGGGAAACCTAACATAGTTATAATTAACATTTCTGATATTGTTCCACCACCAATAGGTACAGCAGTAACAAGCAATGTAGCTATTAATGCAACTCCTAAAACTTTAAGAGTACTTACATCTGAATTAAATAGATATACTAAGAACATAATCTTAAATACACTACCTATTATAGAACCATCTTTATGGAAACTTGTTCCAAGTGGTATAGTAGTATCAGCTATATCTTCAGGTACACCAATATTCTTAGCACAAGTAGTATTTACTGGTATTGATGCAGCACTACTACAAGTAGCAAGACTAGTTAATGTAGTAGGTAATATATTCTTCCAATAACTAATAAATCCTTTTTTACCACCAGCAAGAAATGCATATAATGAATAAACTGTAAAATAGAATAGAACAGTAACAACTGTATAAATTATAAATGTTTTACCATATCCTATAGCAATCTCACCACCAAAAGTTCCAACTAAAGCAGCAAAATAACATCCAAGACCTATAGGCGCATAGTACATAATGAGCTTAATAAATGATTGTACAACTTCATTAGCACTCTCTAAAACGTCTAAGAATTTTTCTCCTTTACCTTTACTCATATTAATACTAATTCCCATAAGAATTGAGAATATAATTAAAGCAATCATATTATCTCTAGTAAGTAATTTACTAAAATCATTAACACTAACTGCTTCAACAGTTCTTTCTAGGAAATTAACATCTTCCTTAGTTGCTTCTTCAGCACCATTTAATACTTCCTTAATAGCAGCTTCATCTTTAACATCAACTAATCTAAATGCTTTAGTAGATACTATACCAACAAATACACTAACTATAGAAGTAAATGCAAATACAAGTATTATAGTAGTAAGTATCTTACCAATTCTCTTAGGTTGTTTCATTTTACCAATAGATGTACTAATTGTTAAAAATATAAGTGGTACTATAATAACAAGTAACATGTTTAAGAATAAATCACCAAATGGACTTAATACAGTAGCTTTCTCACCAAATATTAATCCTACTATAGTACCAATAATAATTGATCCTAAAAGTATTAATGTTGACTTATAATTTTTTAAAAACTTCTTCATAAGTTTCAACCTCCATATTAATTATATAATTTTAAGTGTATAAAGTATACCTTTTATATTCCACAACAATTCCACAAAAAAAGAAGAACTAATCTTCTTTCTTCTTCTCTAAATCTCTATAAGCTACTTTACCAACTGCTGTTTTAGGAAGTGTATCTCTAAATTCATATTCAGTTGGTACTGCATACTTAGCTATATTCTTATAACAATATCTTCTTATTTCTTCACGTATTTCCATAGTGTTTTCTACACCTTTTTTAAGTACTATTACTGCTTTAGGAGTTTGACTTTTTATCTTATGAGGAATTCCTACTACTGTACAAGCATCTACATATTTACATTTGTTAATTATTTCTTCAAGTTCAACTGGATATACATTATATCCATTAGTAATTATCATTCTTTTAAGTCTAGAAGTATAGAAGATAAATCCATCTTTATCCATATATCCAAGATCTCCAGTATGTAGCCAAGTTTTACCATCACTATGAACTACCAAAGTCTTTTTAGTTTCTTCATCTTCATTTATATATCCCATCATTAATGTTGGACCTGTTACACATAATTCACCAACATCTCCAAGCGATTTTTCAACATCACTATTTGGTTCAAATACTTTAACAATCATATCTGGATTTGGAATACCTAAGGTACCACTATGACTATTTACATACTTTTCATCAACTTCAGATGTGCAACAACAAAATCCACATGCTTCAGAAAGTCCATATCCAACTTTAACAACAGCATTACTTCCATGGTCTCTTAAATAATCTTCAAATTCTTTTTTTAATTGAGGTGATAAATAGTCTCCACCAACAACTACAACTTTAATATCTTTAAATGCATTAATACCAGGGTCAGCTCCATTAACAGACATCTTTAATAATGATGGAACTGCCGGATACACATTAGGTTTATATTTCTTTAATTCTTTATTAATCTTTTTAGTATTTAATTGTGGAACTATTATACATTTCATACCAGAAACTAAGCAAGTATGAGTACAAAGTGCTAAACCAAATACATGGAATATTGGTAATGCAGATAATACTGAATGTCCTGGACTAATATATTTACATACATTAGATGTTTGTAATGCCATAGCATTAAAGTTAGCATTAGAAATAATTATTCCTTTAGGTTTACCAGTAGTACCACCACTATATATTATAGCAGCAGGACTCTTAGGATCTCTCTTAACATAAGTATATGTTTCAGTTCCATAATTTAAAAACTCATGCCAAGTAAGCATACCTTCTTCAAGTCTCATATTTAAAGATGACTTAATATTATATAGAGTCTTAAGTATTCTTCCTAAACTTTCACTAGTAGGTACCATAATGAAATGTTTAACTTTAATATGTCTTGCTTTAGGCATAGCTACGTCAGAACAAAATATAATAGAACTATTAGTTTCATTTAAAGCTCTTTCTATATCTTGAGTAGAAGATAAAGGATGTATTATATTACATATAGCTCCAATCTTATTAACTGCATAAATTAATGCAAAACTCTCAGGAGTATTAGGCATACATATCGTAACACATTCATTCTCTACAATATTAAATTCCTTTAAAGCAGATGCAACCTTATCAATCTTTTTCATAAAAGACTTAAATGTAACTTCACTACCATAATAAGAATAAGCAATTCTTTTTTCATTCTTAGATGCAGTATCACTTAAATAGTCATACATTGTACCATTAAAATAATTCAAACTCTCAGGTACATCACGATAATATTTAAGCCAAGGTTTCTCCTTATTTTCAGGTTTTTCATTCTTGATGAACTTAATTAATTTATTTATATAATCATTAACTTTTCCCATAATTGATTCCTTTCATATTAATCATATATATGTTACAATTGTAACATATTAAATGAAGAAAAACCATAAGTTTATTCTAAATGTTACAAAAGAGGTGTTTTTGTTTGAATAATAAATTTATAAAAGAATGTATATTAAAATCATTAGTAACTCTTATGAAAGAAAAAGAGTTTAAAGATATAACTATTACTGAAATAACTAAAAAAGCAGGAGTATCTAGAATGACTTATTATAGAAATTATAACTTTAAAGAAGATATTCTAAATGACTATATGACTACTTTAATAGAAGAATATAAAAGTAAGCGTGAAGAAAACAAAGATAATCCATATCTTCTTATATTAAATGCATTTGAATTCTTTAAGAATAATAAAGACTTTGTTCTTGCTTTAGAAAAATCTAACTTATCAAACGTAATACAAAATAAAATAAATGATTATATGGTAGTATTCTATCCTGAAACTAAAACTAATATTGAATATAAATATAATCTTTATATATTAAGTGGAGCTCTTTATAATACTTGTAAAATATGGCTACTTAATGGTCTTAAAGAAGATTCAACCTTACTTGCTAAAATATTTGTAGATAGACTTTTTAATAATTCAAATAAATATATAAATTAGCGTCTAAAGTTTCTATCAGTAGCAAAGTCTTTTGCTACGGAATAAGATGGACTAAAATTAGGATTGTATCTATTTTCCTCATCGTATTTTAATCCTTTTTTAGCATATGCTTCTTCCATTATAAGCATAAGCGAAGTATCATATATCATACCTTTAAAACTAATCCAAGTATGTCTACCATCAGGAGAATTCTTACTTCCCTTAATTAAAGGCAAAGTACCACCACATATTTGAGGATAGGAAAAACAATAACTTAAATATCTAGAAAACTTAGTACAATTTCCAACATTAAATCCTTCACCAAAAGCTTCTTCAAAATTAATTGAATCTCTTACATTTAAAGATGCCATTTTATTCCATAACTCATCATCATAACCAATAACTTTCCCAGAAAGAACACCATTTCTTATAAATTCAGCAAACTCAGGATCATTATCATAATAATATTTAAGCATACTAAAACATTTATAACTCTTTCTTTTCTCATCAATAAGTGAACTAAGTATTTTATCCATAACATCACCAACTAAATCATAACATATAAAAATATTAAAACAATATAACTTACTAAAACTTGACATAAAATACTGAGAATAAACTAATAATTATGTTATAATCTATTTATGAAAAGAAATTATATAAAAATGAATGATAATGATAATTATTTATCACTAGGTAATGTTATTAATACTATAAAGAAAGTATCTAATAATAAGAATGCTATGCAGACTGAACTATTCTGTACTATTTTTAATGTTAATAATGTAAATGCTACTACTATAAATAATTATTGTATAGGCTATAGAGCAATCGGACTTGAATATAAGAAAATATTTATAGATTTAAAGAGAAAGTTTGATCAAGATAAAGAAATATATATTGATATCATCTTAGGTATTCTATCTATAATGGATGATGTTATCTACATCAAAAATGGCAGTTCTTTAGAACTCATAAATACTAATAAAAAGTTAAATGAAGTAATAAAAGAATTACTAGTAATAGCTCATAATGATGACCACATAGAAAAAGAAACAATAAATAATATAAAGAAACTAAATAACTATGAAGCATTCGTAGAACTATTAAACTATAGTATTCTTGAAAATAATCAACCAGTATATACACAATCTATTAACATTAAAATAAATAGAGAAGAATTAAATGAGTATTTAAAGATTAAACTTTATTATGGAGAAAGCTATATAAATTCATTGATAGAACTATCTAGAAAAGATAATATGTATGCTTGTGCTGAACTTGGTTCATTAGAATTTGATGGCTACATAAGTGGTAAACCTAATTATAAGAAATGTTATGATTATTATTATAAAGCTGCTTTAAAAGATCATCCTAAAGGTTGCTGGATGGTAGCTAACTTAATGTTAACTGGAAGAGCAAAGCTAGAATTTGATACTATGTGGAAATACTTAAATAAGTCAATAGAACTAGGTAGCTTTGCTGGATATAACACATTAGGCCTTTGTTACTTAAGAGGTATTAACAAACAAAATAAAAAAGATTTAAATGAAGCTAGAAAGAATTTTCAAATTTCAGCAGAACACGGATACGTATTCGCATTCAACAACTTAGGTAAAACATACGAAGAAGAAGGAAACATAGAAGAAGCAATAAAATATTATAAAGTTAGTGCTGATATGAATGAATGCTGGGCTCTTAATAAAGTAGGAGAGTACTATAGAAAAAAAGGAGACTTAAAAACAGCATACATCTACTACCTAAAAGCAACAGAATCTCCAATAACAGAAAGAATAAAATATCCATTCTATAATCTAGCAAAGTATTATTATGAAAATGGATGCGAAGAAGCAAATATTAAAAAAGATACATCAAAAGCAAAAGAATTATATGACATTTACGAATCTTTAAAATAATAAAAAGTAAATAAATATCATATTTAATCAAAGACGATTTCCTATAAAACTAATTAGAGGTTTATACCTCTTTTTTTTGACTTTCGAATTATAATGATGTATAATATGCCCCGTTAAAGGGGAATGGTTATGGATAATGAATTTTTATTAATACTAAATTCTGAAATTATAACAGATGATTATAGTGATGAGTTTATTAATGCTATACTAAAATTTATAAAAGAATATTGTTTTGCTGAATCAGTAATACTACTAGACTTAGAATCTAAAAGAAAAGAAGACTTTAAAACAGAAACTAAACTATTTGAATATAAAGATGGAGACTTAATAGTAAACATAAATGGCTTTGATAAAAAACTAATAATAAGAGGTAAAAAAAGAGAACTTCAAAATGATAAGTTCTTTAGAGCAAGTCTTTCTATAATACTTGGTAATATGTTTAAAAATAAAAAAATAATTGAAGAACTTAAAAGAGAAAAATACTTAGACAGTACTCTTAAAGTATACAATAGAAGAGCATACGATGAACTATTATATGGCTCTAAAAAGAAATATCATAATGCTGGAGTACTCTTCGTAGATGCGAATGGTCTTGGTATCTTAAATAATATGTATGGATACCAAAAAGGAGATGAACTATTAAAAGTAGTATCCTCATCACTAAAAAATAATTTTAGACAATCTGATATATATAGAATAGGTGGAGATGAATTTGTAGTAATATGTCCATCTATAGATGAAGAACTATTTAAAAAGAAATCTCTTCAAAGTAAGAGTTCAATAGAACAAACTGAATTCACTGCATCATTTGGTATGGTATACAAGAAAGAAACTGATGATTTAGAAAGTACGGTTGAAGAAGCAAGTTTCCTTATGAAAAGAAATAAAGAATCATTTAGAGAATCACATCCTGAAATATATTTAGACAAATACAAAGTAAAACAAATCATAAAATAAAACATTTTATGGTTTTTTTATTTCTAATATAGTATAATCTATATAGAATAAAGAGGTGTTTATATGAAAGATATAGAAAACTCAATTATGTATAAAGAAGGAAATATTCTTAAGAGTAGAATAGAAGAACTTAATAAGAAAATAAAAAGTGCATCTAAAGAAGCGAAAGAGTTTATAGAAAAAGATATAAGAAAGTATGAGTATGCCCTAAGAGGAGAAAATAAAGTAGTTAATGCTCTTATGAATAGTAATATTCCAATGCTTATATTACATGATTTAAATATTTCATATAAAGATCGTAGAGTTCAAATAGATTTTATGCTTATAACTAGAAGAAACTATTATATATTAGAATGTAAGAATACTTATGGTAATATTTTAATTGATAATAGCGGTAACTTCTATAGAACTTATTATGGTAAGAAAGTAGGTATTTATAATCCTATAGATAAACTAGATAGAAATATAGATACTATTAAGATGTATTTAAATGATCATAGTACATTCCTTGAAAAATTAATATTAAATAAGGCTTATGATGACTTTTATCACGGAATAGTAGTACTTTCTAATGAAAATACTGTTGTAAATAGTAAAGGTGCGCCAAGAGATGTTAAAAACAAAATAGTTAGGGTAGATAAACTAGTAGATTATATTAAAAAGATCGAAAAAAATTCTACAGAGTTTTCTAGTATGGATGATATTATAAAAGAAAGTGCTGATAGAATAATATCTCTATGTATAGATGAAGATATAGTAGATGATATAAATGAAACTAAAGTAGTATCAAGAGAAAAACTATTTGATTTAAATGATATTATTAAGAATAAACTTAAGAATTATAGAAACTATAAAGCTAAACAACTTAACTATAAACCATATTATATATTTAATGATAAAGTATTAAATGAAATAGTAAGAGTAAAACCAATAAATGAGAAAGAATTAAAAAGTATAGAAGGTTTTTCTGATACTAAGTATAAGAAGTATGGTAAAGATATTATTAACATAATTAATGGTAAATAAAAATTGTAAGAATTAACTTACAATTTTTTAATTATTATTATACTTTTCATCAAACTCTTTTTGTTGTTTTTCGAGTTCTTCTTTTATTTTATTATATTGATCATCGAATTCACTATTTCTACTATCAATCATTTCTTTGGTATTATTTATTTCATCTCTTGTATCATTATAATCATTATTGAAGTTTACTATGTTTATTACAACTATTGTCATTATAGCTAATATTATTATCCCAACTACAACGAACATAATCTTACTAATGGTAAACGTTGATTTAAAAGTTTTTAAACTAGTATCCATTATATCTTTAGTTTTTTCTTTTAATTCATTATCTAACTCTTTACTTCTTAAGTCAGTATCTTTTTCTTTATTAAATCTTTCTTTATATTCTTTATAGTCTTGGTTTTTTGAATATGGTGCTTTACAGTTAGGACAAACTTTATCTTTGTCTATATCTATATTAGTACCACAATGCTCACATATTATTTTCATATTAACTCCTATAATTCTTTAACTAATTTTTTAAATTCATCGCCTCTGTCTTCAAATTTAGCATATTGATCCCAAGATGCACTTGCTGGACTTAGAAGAATAACATCTCCACTAACACTTTCTTTATTAGCAACTTCTACTGCTTCTTTTAAAGTATTAACCATAGTACATTTAATACCTAGTGAATCTATTTGTTTCTTACATCTTTCTTTACATTCACCATAACATACTACTGCTTTAGTATTTTTCATATAGTCTTTTAAATCTAAGAAGTTTTGTGTTCTTTCTTGACCACCTAATAATATAATAGTTGGTTTTTTAAATGCACTAAGAGCTATTTGAGTAGCAGTTATATTAGTAGCTTTAGAATCATTATAGAAGTCTTTTCCTTCAAATGTTCTAACATATTCTATTCTATGTTCTACTCCAGTAAATTCACTTATAGCCTTACACATTATTTCATTTGATATACCAAGTTCCTTAGCAATCATAATAGCACACATAACGTTTTCATAATTATGATTACCTTGTAATTTAATATCTTTAGTATCTATTATTTCTTCACCATAATAGTATATCTTACCATTCTCTAAGTAAGCTCCATCTATCTTTTCTTTACTAGTAAAGTATTTCTTAGTACTCTTTATATCTTTAGTAATTCTGTATGCGTCTTCGTTTCCTTTATTAATGATTGCAATATTCTTAGAAGTATGATTTTGGAATATTCTAAGTTTATTTTCATTATAATATTCACGAGTACCAAACATATCTAAATGTGCTTCATATATATTAGTAAGTACTGCAATATCAGGATTAAAATCATAGAAATCATGAAGTTGTGGAACACCTATTTCCATAACTAAATAATCATTTTCTTTAATATCCTCAATAACTTCACATAAAGGGAATCCTATATTACCAGCTAAATGTGTTCTACCAGGGAATGCAGCACTAACTATTTCATAAGTAAGTGATGTAGTAGTAGTTTTACCATTAGTACCAGTAATAGCTACTAACTTAACTCCTTTAGGTAATAAATGATAAGCCATTTCTATTTCATTAATAACTTTAATATTATGTTCTTCTGCGTATTTTAAATATTTATGATCAAAATGAACTCCTGGATTCTTAATTAAGTAATCAAATGATTCATCTAATATATCATCAGGATGATCACCTAATATTACTTTAACTCCTAAATCTTCTAATTCCTTGATATGATTTTTATCTTGATTGGCATTCTTATCATTTAATACAATAGTGTTACCTCTTTTAGCAAGTACTCTAGCTGCATGATAACCACTTCTAGCCATACCAAGAATAAAAATTTTCTTGTTTTCAAACATATTACACGCCTCCAATATAATTATACAACATTGATTAGTTCATATTTAATAATATGTGTAAACTTTACAATGAAATAATAAAAAAATAACTACGATTTTTACTTTTTGTAGTTATTTTTAATTGAAGTAGCTTTATCTTTTAAATATTTCATCTTTTCTTTTATATTAAATTTAAATTTAATATTTGGAAATGCTTTAAATACTCTTTTAGCAAGTACATTATCACTAAGTATCTTTTTAACTTTTTCTGTTATTTCTTTTGTATTATCTAAATGTACATATTTAACACCCATATCTTTAATTTTAATTATTACTTTGAATGATATAAAGTTATCTATTAAGAATAGTGTTAGTATTGTATAAAATAATATATTAATAGTTAGTGGAGATATTTTATCAAATAAACTAAGAGCAAATGGATTAACAAATTTAACTAGTAAGAATCCAAGTACTCCGAATGCTAAACTATTTACTAAGCAAATTCTACCATTTATATTAAATTTATTTTTAGTATAATCCCACCATCTAGCATGAAATAATTTTTCCATTAAGTAACTTGTAACATATTCACCGGCACTACATATTATAATTGAAAGAATAAAAAGTAATATAGGACTTTCTATATTATGAAGTAATAACACCATAGCAATAGCACAATTACCATATATAGGGCAATATGGACCTATTAAGAATCCTCTATTTACAAAACATTTTGTATCAGGATATGTAGCGACTACTTCTATCATCCAACCAATCATTGAATAAGCAATAAATAATAAAAATAATATTTTTAAATCACACATCTATTTTTTCTCCTTTTCTTAAATCCTAAATATTTTGGATATTTACTTGGATGAGCAAGTACATTTAATGAACATTTCTTATCCATCATAGTAACAACCCAACTCTCAGCATACTTAGGTGGTTTTATATTAAGAGGAAACATATGTCTTAATATAATATCTTCTACCATTGGATTCATTAAATGAGGAAAATGCTTTCTTGCATTATATAAAGCTTCTCTTGCATGAACAAATCCATGTAACTCTTTAAATTTCTTTTTAGTATGATCATCCTGCCATGGCTTAAAATAAAAATCATGAAGTATTGCTCCAATACAAGTATTTCTAACATTCAAATTATGTCTTTTAGCAAACTTATAAGATTCATATGCTACCTTCATAGAGTGTTCATAAACACTTTCATTTTCATGATGAGCAAACTTCTTTCTCTTTAAAAATTCTTTATTATTAATTATTTCATCTATATATTCTAAAAACTCTTTGTCGTATTTCATAAATCTCACGTAAACATTATAACAAATATAGATAATTATTAAAAGAGATTATGCTATAATAGACATATAATATGGTGGTAAAATGAAAAGCAAAGTTTATTTTACAAATGAAATAAGTAGTGAAAAATTAGTTGAAATTTATAAAAAGTTAGGTGTAGAACTTAATGGTAAAGTTGCTGTTAAAGTTCATAGTGGAGAAAAAGGTAATCAAAACTATTTAAAACCTCTATTCTATAAAGATATAATTGATTACGTAGGTGGCACTGTTGTTGAATGTAATACTGCGTATGATGGAGCTAGAAATACAAGTGACAAACATCTAAAACTTTTAGAAGAACATGAATGGACTAAATATTATAATGTTGATTTGCTTGATAAAGATGAAGAGTTAGAATTACCTGTAAAAGAAGGAAAACATTTGAGTGTTAATTATGTTGGTAAGAATATAGAAAATTATGATTCTATGTTAGTTCTTTCTCATTTTAAAGGTCATCCAATGGGTGGATTTGGAGGTTCTCTTAAGAATATATCAATAGGACTTGCATCTAGTCATGGTAAAGCAAATATTCATGGTGCTGGTAAATCTGAAGATTTATGGACTGCAGATCATGATTCATTCTTAGAATCTATGGCTGAAGCAGCTAAAACAATAGTTGATTATGAAAAGAATATAGCATTTATAAATGTAATGGCAAATATGTCAGTAGATTGTGATTGTTGTGCAGTTGCTGAGGACCCATGTATGAAAGATATTGGTATTTTAGCATCAACCGATCCAGTTGCACTAGATCAAGCATGTATTGATTTAGTATATAATTCTAACGATCCTGGAAAAGACCATTTAATAGAAAGAATTGAATCTAGAAATGGAATTCATACTATAGAAGAAGCAGAAAAACTACACGTTGGTACTAGAAATTACGAATTAATTAAATTTTAACTTTATTTTTAAGTAATTTCGTGGTATCATTTACGAATGTTAAAGGGGATGAACTAAATGAATGGAAAAGTAACATATATTTTTGGACATAAAAATCCTGATACAGACTCTATATGTGCATCAATTTCTTTATCATATTTAAAGAATAAATTAGGTTTTAATACTGTCGCATCAACACTAGGTAATTTAAATCCAGAAACTAAGTATGCATTAAATTATTTTAATGTTAAAGAACCATATCATTTAAATGATGTAAAATTACAATTAAAGGATGTAGCATATCACAAAGGATGTTTTATTGATAAGAATGTGCCAATTAAAGATGCATTTGATTATATGAATAAATATTCACTAACGGGTATACCAGTAGTAGAAAATAAAAATAAATACTATGGATATGTTTCATTAAAAGAAGTAGCTCGTGAAATTATAACTGGAGACTTTCATAAAATAAATACTTCTTATGGAAACTTAATAAGTGTTTTAAAAGGAACGCCAGTATTAAAATTTGATAAAGAAATATCTGGTAATGTACTTGCTGCTACTTATGCTAAAGCTACATTTATAGAAAGAGTTACACTTGACAATAGTTATATACTTATTATAGGAGACAGAGCAGCAATTCTTGATTATGCAATTGAAAGTAAAGTTAAACTAATTATAGTTATCGCAGGTATAGAATTACCTCAAGAAATAATACAAAGAGCTAAAAAGAATAAAGTTAATATTATTAGTACACCATTATCTTCATATGAAGTAGGGAAACTAATATCATTCTCTAACTATATTAAAGATATAATGAGGAAAGAAGAGTCAGTCACTTTTAATGAACTAGATTATTTATCAGACTTTATTGAACAAAGTAAAAAGTTAAAACATACTAACTATCCAATACTAAATAGTAAGAATGAATGTAAGGGTCTTTTAACTTTAACAGACACTAATGATGTAGATAAGAAACAAGTTATTTTAATTGACCATAATAATTCTTCACAAAGCGTAGATGGTCTTGAAGAAGCAGAAATATTAGAAGTAATTGATCACCATAATATAGGAGATATTAATACTAAGAAACCTATTAACTTTAGAAATGCAGGAGTAGGTAGTGTTAATACAATTATTTATGATTTATATAAAGAAAATAATATAAAGATTCCTAAAGAAATTGCTGGTCTTATGGCTTCAGCAATCATATCAGACACATTACTTCTTACATCACCAACTACTACTATTAGAGATACTGATGCATTAATTAACTTATCAAAAATAGCTAAAATAAAATATAAGAAGTATGGTATAGAATTATTGAAACAAGGTATGACTATTAAAGGACTTACAAATGAAGATATACTTCATAAAGACTTTAAGACATATAAAGTAAATGAAAAGATAATCGGAATAGGTCAAATCTTAACAGCTGACTTTGAATCTATGAATAAAAAAATAAATAGTTTAGTTAACTATTTAGACGAAGTATCACATAATGAAAATATAAGGGTTGTTACTTTATTCGTAACAGATATTTTTGAAAATGTATCTTATTGCTTATATAATAGAGATGCAGAAAATATCATTAAGAATAGTTTTGATCTAAAAGAAATATATGAAGGCGTACCTCTAAAAGATATAGTTTCAAGAAAGATACAAATAGCTCCATATATAATGGATGCAATAGAGAAGGAGTAGAAATACTCTTTTTATTTGTACATCACATTAAAATGTGTAAAAGTATATAAAAATAATAAAAAACACACAATAAAATGCAAAATATTGTGATGATTTAGTCATAAACGCACAATATATGCTTGAAAAATGTATAAAAATAATGTAAAATACACAATGAATTCAAAAATATTGTGTATTTTTTTAATGAAAAGTGATATATTATAATAGAGAGGAGTGTTAATATGGAACCATATAAAGCTAAATTATTACCAATTCAATATAGACTTGATAGAGAAACTATTAAATTGTTAGGTCAAGCAAATGATAAATATGGACAATATAAATCTTTACTAAAGATGTTCAAATTTGATCAAAGATATTTTCTGGATTCTTTAATTCTAGGAGAAAGTGTTAGATCATCAAGAATTGAAGGCACACAAATATCACAGGATGATATGTACTATATTAATTATGTAGAACAAAATGATAGTATACAAGAAGTTAAGAATTTAAAGAATATGTTAGAGTATGCTACTGAAAAGTTGCAAAAAAATGATTTTAGTGTTCATATGATAAATTCTATGCATAAGATACTTCTTTCAGGCGTAAGAGGAAAAGATAAATCTCCAGGTGAAATAAGAACAATTCAAAATTATATAGGCCTTAAGGGTTTAGGTAAAGAAGGAGCAACTTTCGTACCACCAGTACCAGAAGAAGTACCAGAATTATTAGATAATCTAATAGAATATATGAATGATATATATGATGATGAAGCATTTATAAAAGTAGCAATTTCACACGTTCAGTTTGAATCAATACACCCATATAAAGATGGAAATGGTAGAATGGGTAGAGCCTTAATGACACTTCAACTTGCTAAAATTAAAAATGATGAGCCAATACTATTTCTTTCAGAAATCATTGAACTTTACAAAGCAAGCTACTATAATGCCTTAACAGAATGCAGAAATGGAAACGTAGATGGTTTTATAAGATTCTTTTTACAATGTGTTGTAGACCAATGCACTAGAAATATTGGAAGAATTGAAAAAATAAATAGGGTATATGATGAAGATGAAGAAAATATAAGACAAAATATAAAGGGTAGTATAGTGCTAAGAATGCATCCATTAATGATGAAAAAAATAGTATTTACACCACAAGAAATGTCAGAAGAACTTGGAGTGCATATCAATACAATAATTGGAATACTAAACAAAATGATAAAGTTAAAAATGATTACAAAAGAAAAGAAAGATGGAACAAATAGAATAACTTATAGATATATAAGAATATATGATACATTTGTAGAACAGTTGTAATCACAATAGAATGTGTAAAAGTACGAAAAAATACTAAGAAACACACAATAAAATGCAAAATATTATGATAATTTAGTAATATGATCACAATAAATCACAATCTATTGTATAAATTTAACTTAAAAGTATTATAAAATAACAATGTAATGTAAAAATACTAGGAAGATTAAATCCTAGTATTTTATTTATATAACACATTTAAATCAACAACACCATTTATTCCATCAACTTTACCTCTACTAGAGAATTGCCACATAGTATACGGTTTAGAATAACTAGATTTTTCAGATGTATAATGAGCAAGCCACGTATCTTTACTACCAACATCCCATATATTTTCTAAATAGTATTTACTACTATAAAGTGTTCCTTGATATCCATGCTTAGTAACTTCATTAATGAACGCATCAGCTATCAAGTTAATATCGGTAAGACTAATATTATATGAATTAAAGTTATTCCAGTTTTCCCAATCAAATGCGATAGGTAACTCTAGAGTAATTCCATCAAGTGTATTAACAACATACTGGGCTTGCTCACGTGCTTCATATACATCTTTAGCATAACTAAAGAAATAAACACCAACTGGTATACCAGCTTTTTTAGCATTCTCTATATTCTTTTTATATTGATTGTCCATAACAATCTGATTCTTTCTATTATGACCAAAACCAATTCTAATCATCGCAAATTCAACACCTGCTTTTTTAGCTTTTTCCCAGTCAACAGTATCTTGCCAAGTAGATACATCAACTCCAATCATAGTGTTTTCATTCTTATATTTTTTTATTGCATCTTTTATACTAACAGTATTTTTAGGAGTAGATGCATTACTTGTATTTGTTTTTTTAGGTTTTTCCTTAACAACTAATTTAAAACTTTTAGTAGTAGTATTATTAGATGAATCAGTGGCAATATATTTTAAATTATACGTACCAATTTTATTAACGTCATAATCACCTTCAACTTTACATTCAGGTCTTTTATCATAATTATCAGCACATAAAGCTTTATCAACTAAGTTGACATTTGTTCCCTTAGTAGTACTATAAGAACCACTTATTAAAACTAAAGGCTTAGTAGTATCAACAATTTCATATTCTAAAGGCTCAAACTTCTCTCTATTATTGTGAGTTTTATAATGAACAAGAATTTTATTCTTACCTAATGTGTATGTATCAACTAATATGTTATCGCTTGTAATTTCACCATCCTCAATACTTACAATATCATAAAGCTTAACTTTGGATGCATATTCAAAAGTAAGATTATCACTAATAACAAGTTTAGTATTAGAACTGTTCATAACAGGCATATCTTCTTTTTTATTACATCCAACTAATAATATAAATAATAAACAAATTATTAACATTTTATTTTTCATATTTCACCATAATAATTTTATCATAAATATATATAATTTTATACTATAGTATATTACATATTTAATAATTTTATGCATATTAAAAGAGTCTATGACTCTTTATGCTCTTTATAATTTTCTTTATCAAAATCAATTAATAACTCGTGTATCATTTCTTCTTGATTTCCTAAATAAACTTCTTCAATTCTATCAACTCTACATTTTTCACATTCAATAATACTATTCATTTTAAGAAGTGACTCTTCTATATCATCATTAACAATTACATAGTTATATTTAGATACTTCATTTATTTCTTTATATGCAGTTTTAAATCTTTCTACGACTTGTTCTTTAGTTTCAGTTTTTCTACTAATTAGTCTTTTCTTAAGTATTTCCATTGATGGTGGCATAATAAATATAAATACAGCATCAGGTCTTTTTTCATTAACTTTACGTGCTCCTTCAATATCAATTTCAAGTATTATATTTTTTCCTTTACTAAGTAACTCATCTATATGTTCAATAGGTGTTCCATAATATTTATTAGAGTGAACTATCGCATATTCTAAATATTTATTATCTTTAATCTTTTGTTCAAACTCTTCTGTACTTATAAAGTTATAACTGGTACCATCCTTCTCATCCCATCTAGGACTTCTAGTAGTATCACTTATAGACATAACAGTGTCATCTCTTGATTCTATTAACTTTTGATCAAGAGTACTCTTACCACAACCAGATGGCCCTGAAACGACTATTAAAATGCCTTGTTCATTTTCTTTAATCATAAATACCTCTTTAGACAATATTAACATTTTTAAAATATTTTATCAATAATGCATAAACACTAAAATAATGTAAATAATAATATTGGTGAAGATAAATGAATGAAAATATGGAATTATTAAATTTTGTATATGAAAATGCAGAAATGGGTGTACATACTTTAAATATTTTAAGTGATGCACTAAGAAAAAGAGATAACAAAATAAAAGGTTTAATTGAAGATGAATTAAAAGAATATAATAATTTCTTAAAAGAATCAGAAAAACTCTTAAAAAAGAATAAGATTGAACCGAAGAAAACAAATCTTATGGCTAAACTAAGTAGTAAAATGGGAATAACTATGGAAACAATGAAAGATAATAGTGATCCAGCTATTGCATCTATGGTAATCGAAGGCTTAACAATGGGAATCGTAGAGATGCAAACAAAAATAGAAAATTATAAAAAATTAGTTGATAAGAAAATTCTAAAACTATCTACTAAATTTCTCAAATTTCAAGAAGAAGAAATAGAGAAACTTAAAACATTTATGTAATTTACACATAAATGTTATTTTTTTATCAAAAAGTATTTAAAAACTCTTTTGTTATGATATAATCTAGTTGAGAATATTATAGTAAAAAAGGATAGTGGGTATATGAAAAGTATAAAGAAAGTCATAGCTATTTTATTAATATTAACTACTATGACTGGATGTGTTAAAAGTAGAACTGAAATGACTATTAATAATGATAAAAGTATGGTATTTGAAAGTTCTTATTTAGTTAGCAATAAACTATTAGAATATAATGATGAATCAAATGATGAAGTATTTTCTAGTGAAGAATTAAATTTGTTAAAAAAACGTAATATTACTTATGAAAAGAAAACTGATAATGGATATACTGGTTATTTAATGAAAAAAGTATATAACAATATTGATGATATTTCTAATGAAACTGGTAAAGAAGTAGAATTAAGTGAATATTTTAGCGAAGATTTTGATGAAACTGTTTTCTTTAAAGTTGAAAAAGGATTTTTAAAAAATAAATATACAGCTAATTTTAAATATAATCTTAAGTTGAATAATGATACAAATGGTGGTTTATCTTTTGATACACAAAATACAATTAATGATAATAAAGTATCAATTGAGACAACTGATAATGGAAATACTGTTATTCCAAGTAATGACACAACTGTAGGAAATACAACTACTAATGATAATAAAGTTACTACACCAGGAAACGAAACAAATGTTGATGATACAACAATAAGTGGAGAAGATGATGACACTAGTATACCTGGAACAGATGAACCAGATTATAGCGATTTAATGGGATTAGCTAGTGAAATGGAAATAACATATACAGTAAACCTTCCAGAAAAAGCAATTAGTAATAATGCTACAAATACAGAAAATGATGGGAAAAAGTTAACTTGGAAGCTAACTACTCAAAGTGATAATAAAATAGAATATGTATTTGAAATTAAGAATATGACTAATTATTACATTCTATATGGTGGAATTGCTGCCGGTGTAGTTATTGTAATATTAATAATAATTATGATTATAAAAAAAGGTAAAAAAGGAAAAGAAGTAATACCTGCTCAAAATGAACCAATTCATGCAGATTATGATCCATCTATAGCTGCAGCTATTCCAAATCCTGCTTTAGTAAATGGAGGACCAACTAGAGAAATAAATAATGAAGTAGCTAGTACAACAACAGTAACTGAACAACAACCAACTCAAACTGTACAACAAACACCAGTTCAAACTGAAACACCTACTGAACCAAAAACAGAAATGGAAGAACCTGTACAACAACCAGTTGAAGAACCAGTTAGTGGTCCTATCGGAAATACAAATACTGAGCCACAAGCTCATATTATTCCTGAAGTTACAGTTGAACCACAAGTAGTAGTTCCTGAAACTATACCTACATTTGTTACTCCGGATAATACAAAAGAAGAGCCAATTGTTATACCAGAAGAAAAACCTGAAATAAAAATAGATACACCACAAACAATTGATATGAATCAAAATTAGTAGTAGAAATACTACTTTTTTTATGTAAAAAATGTTAATATTAATGTGGTGATATTATGGCATACATAGAATTTAAAGATGTAAGTAAAATATATAAATCAGGAGAAATAGAAGTAAAAGCACTTGATAAAGTGAATTTTGAAATAGAACAAGGAGAATTAGTTTGTATTTTAGGACACTCAGGAGCAGGTAAAACAACAGCACTTAATATACTTGGTGGAATGGATAAAGCAACTAGTGGAAAAATAACAGTAGCTAAAAAAGATATAACTAAATATAACAAAAAAGATCTAATTAAATATAGAAGAACTAATATAGGTTTTGTATTTCAATTCTATAATCTTATACAAAATTTAACAGCTCTTGAAAATGTAGAACTAGCAACAGAAATATGTAAGAATTCACTTTCTCCTAAAGAAACACTAATAAATGTAGGCTTAAAAGATAGACTTAATAACTTTCCAGCACAACTATCAGGTGGAGAACAACAAAGAGTATCTATCGCAAGAGCACTAGCTAAAAATCCAAATGTACTTCTTTGTGATGAGCCAACTGGAGCCTTAGACTACGTTACTGGAAAACAAATACTTAAACTATTACAAGATACTTGTAGAAAAAGAAAAATGACAGTAATAATTATTACTCATAACACAGCTATTGCTCCAATGGCAGACAAAGTCATTAAATTCAAAAGTGGAAAAGTCGAAGAAGTTGTTATTAATAAAAAACCAGTTGATATAGAAAGGATTGAATGGTAGTGAAAACACTAACTAAACAAAGTTTCCTAAGTATCAAAAAAACATTTAAAAGATTTCTATCTATTCTAGCAATAGTACTTTTAGGAGTAGGATTCTTTACTGGTATTAGACAAACTTCACCTAATATGGAAAGTATTATAGATGAATACTTCAAGAAACAAAATGTTTATGATATTAATCTAATATCTACTTGGGGAATTACTAATGAAGAAATAAAAAAATTAAAAAATGATGGATATGACGTTGAACCATCTTATAGTATAGATGCTCTTATAAGAGTAGATGACGATTATGTAGTAAAAATCCACTCTTATGATCCAAAAGCTAAAATGAATAAATTAATTGTTACTGAAGGAAGACTACCAGAGACTAATAAAGAATGTGTAATAGAAAAGAATAAAGATTTAGGAGACTATAAAATCGGAGACACTATTACTATAGAAGATGATAACTTAAAAGAAAAAACCTTAAAAATCGTAGGTTTTGTTAAAAGTCCGTTATATGTATCCCATGAAAGAGGAAGCACTAAACTATTAAACGGTAAAGTCAACTTCTATATGTATTCACTAATTACTAACTTTGATATTGAATACTACACTGAAGCTTATATAAAACTAAATAATAATGAAAGCACATATTCAAAAGATTATGAACAACTTATAAACACTGAAGAAGATAAACTAGAAGTTATAACAAATGAATTTATAGAAACTAGATTTAATAAAGAAAAAGATGACGCATTAAAAGAATTAAATGATAATATAGATAAATATAATAAAGAGAAAAAAGATGCTTATAAAAAGTTAGATGATGCGGAAGATAAAATAAATAAAAATGAAAAAACTCTTAACAGTAATTTAACAAAATTAAATAATAATGAAAAGAAAGCTAAAGAGACTTTTAAATCTAAGAAAGCAGAGATAGAATCTAATAAGAAAAAAGTTAATGATGGAATTACTACTCTTAAAAAGAATATTGCATACTTAGAAAGTGTAGGCGGAGACACAACAGCATTAAAAGCACAACTTTCCATTTTAGAATCAAATTTAAAGAAATTAAATGATGGCTATAACACTCTACTTAAAGAAGAAAAGAAAACATATAGTCAAATATCAAGAGCCAGAACTAAAATAAATAATGGTAAAAAGGAAATAGAAAAGGCAAGAAAAGAACTAGAAGAAAATAGAAAGAAAGCTGATAAAGAGTTTGAGGATGCATATAAGAAAATCGAAGATGCTAGAAAAGAAATAGACGAATTAGAAAAACCAGAATGGTATATTCTAGACTTAGATTCTAATGTTGGATATTATAGTTTCTCTCAAGATAGTGAAAGAATTAACAAATTAGCTAAAGTATTCCCATTATTATTTTATATAGTTGCTGTACTTGTAAGCTTGACTACTATGACAAGAATGGTAGAAGAAGAAAGAGGAGAACTAGGTACTTTAAAATCACTTGGTTATAATGATAATCAAATACTATTTAAATACATTATTTATGCATTACTAGCAACAACAATTGGCTCAGTACTAGGTGTAATAATAGGTTCAAACACAATCCCAAGCATAATCTATGGAATGTATAGCTTAATGTACACACTAGGAGATTTTGTTAATGAATTTGATACATCAAGTGCATTTGTAGGTTCTTTAATAGCAATAGGTTGTATACTTTTATCAACATACTTAGCAGTTAAGAAATCTCTAAAAGAAGTACCAGCAGAACTACTAAGACCAAAAAGTCCAGCCGCAGGTAAAAGAGTACTATTAGAAAGAATACCATTTATATGGAAACACTTATCATTCTCAAGAAAGGTAACAGTAAGAAATGTATTTAGATACAAGAAAAGATTCTTAATGACAATATTTGGCATAGCTGGATGCACTGGACTTATAATCGCAGGATTTGGTATAAAAGATTGTATAACTGATATGGTACCAAATCAATATGAAAAGATATTTAGTTATAACTTAGAAATAACATTTAACAAAGATAGTGAATCTTTAGATAAAGATTATGAAGAGATATCGAAATTCAAAGAATTCAAAGAAACTCTAAAAGTAAATAAAGAAGCAATAGATATTATAAATAAAGATACTAATCAATCAGTACAACTTATAATACCATTTGATAACTATGAAGATTTTATAAAGATACAAGATAGAAAGACTGAAAAAGAATATACTCTAGATGATAAAGTATTTGTTTCAGAAAAACTATATAAACTTCTAAAATTAAAAGAAAACGATACTCTAAAGATTAAACTTGATGATAAAGAATACACAACAACAGTAGGTGGAAGTACTGAAAACTACATAATGCATTATATTTATATGAGTAAGAAAGTATATGATAGCGATTCATATAATACTATGTTTGTAAAAGTAGATAACTTAAATGAAGAAACAAGAAAAGATTTATCAAAGAGACTAAAAGAATATGATTCAGTTTCTAAACTAACATACAATTCACTTAGTAGAACTGTATTTGATGAAGCAATGGAAAACTTTGGACAAGTATCAGGTATATTAATAGTTTCAGCAGGACTTCTTGCTTTCGTAGTACTTTATAACTTATCAAGTATAAATATTAGTGAAAGAAAAAGAGAACTAGCATCTATTAAAGTATTGGGTTTCTACGATAATGAAGTTTATAACTATATTGGAAGAGAAAACAAAATACTAACATTTATTGGTATGTTACTTGGATGTTTCGTAGGATATGCTCTTACTATGTATATAATCAAAACTTGTGAACTTGATATTACTATGTTTAGTCCTAAAATATCTATTTATAGTTATATATATTCTTTAGGTATAACATTAATATTTACATTCTTGGTTGACATAGCTACATACTTTAGTTTGAAGCATATTAAGATGGTTGAATCATTAAAATCAGTAGAATAATGTAAAAAAGATATATCAATTAAAGATATATCTTTTAATATTTGTTATAATTATATAGAGGTGAAGGTAATATGGATATAGATTTAAGAAAGGCATTAAATTTAGAGAAGAAAAGACAGCAAAATAATATAGAATTAATAGCTAGTGAAAACTATGTATCTAAAGCTATATTAGAATTACAAGGTAGTATCTTAACTAATAAATATGCTGAAGGATACCCAGGTAAAAGGTATTATGGAGGATGCGAATACATCGATATTTTTGAAAATAAAGCAATAGAATATGCTTGTAAATTATTTGGAAGCACTTATGCTAATGTTCAACCACATAGTGGAAGTTCAGCTAATATGGCAGTTTATAGAGCGTTATTAAATAGGGGAGATAAAGTACTTGGAATGTCACTTGCTCAAGGAGGACATTTAACACACGGAAGCAAAGTAAGCTTTAGTGGTATTGACTATGAAATAGTTTCATATGAGTTAGATCCTGAAAGTGAAACATTAGATTATAAGAAAATAGAAGAACTTGCTTTAAAAGAAAAACCAAAAATGATAATCGCAGGATGCAGTGCTTATAGTAGAAGCATAGACTTCAAAAAATTTAGAGAAATCGCTGATAAATGTGGTGCATACTTAATGGTAGATATGGCTCATATAGCAGGTTTAGTAGCAGCAGGTCTTCATATGAATCCAGTACCATATGCTGATGTAGTAACATCAACTACTCATAAAACATTAAGAGGTCCAAGAGGTGGATTAATACTAACTAATAATGAAGAAATAATTAAAAAGATTAATAAAGTAGTATTCCCAGGTATACAAGGTGGACCACTTATGCATGTAATAGCAGCCAAAGCACAATGTTTTTATGAAGCGTTACAACCAGAATTCAAAGAATATGCTAAAAATATAATTAAAAATGCAAATGCTATGGCAGAAGAATTCAAAAAGAATAATGTAAAAGTAGTATCTAATTCAACAGATAACCACTTAATGTTAATAGATGTTAAATCTAGTTTTGGACTTACTGGTAAAGAAGCAGAAGAAACACTTGATAAAATAAATATAACTGTTAACAAGAATGCAATACCATTTGATACAGAAAAGCCAAGTATAACAAGTGGATTAAGACTTGGAAGTGCAGCGATGACTACAAGAGGCTTAAATGACAAAGATTTTATAGAGATTGCAGATATAATCATTAAAGCACTGAAAAATCATGACAATAAAAAAGTACTTCTTGAATGTAAAAAAGAAGTACATGTTATCACTAGTAAATATCCAACTAAGAATATTAAATAGTTGATACGTCTATCCAATCTACAGGGTTAGAAAACTCTTCTAACTCTTTTATTGTGACCTCAATCGTAGAAGCAGGACTTCCACAAGCAGGAAAGACAGTTTCAAATCTTTTAAGAGATTCATCTAAGTAAACTTCTACTCCAGATTTAACTGCAAATGGACATACACCACCTACTGGATGACCAGTTAATTCTAGAACTTCATCAAATGGAAGCATATGTGCTTTTTCTCCAAAATAATGTTTGAATTTAGAATTATTTATTTTAGCATCTCCAGCTAATACTATAAGTACAATTTTATCTTTAACTCTAAATGATAAAGTTTTAGCAATTCTCTCTTCAGTAGTATGTAGCGCATGAGCTGCCATACTAACAGTTGCACTACTTTCATCAAGAACTATAACTCTATCATCTGCATTATATTTTTTTAAATATTCTTTTACTTCATTTAATGCCATTATCCTCTATCTCCTAACGTTAAAAAGAAATAACCACCTATCGCAATCATAAAGAAAAATATAGTAAGTGGACTAGTAATTATTGAGAATATTACACCAAAATTCTTAATATTTTGAGTAACTCTTCCAATTATTAATTTATCATTAATTTCATAACCTTCATCTACACTATTAGTATTATCTTCAACTATATAAATACCAGATGAAGAATCTTTAATTTTAGCAAGTCTAAATGAACCATAATATTTATAAAGTATTATATCATCAATTTGATAAGAAGAACCTTTCTCAAGTACAACTATATCATTTATTTTATAATCAGGAGCCATATTATCTTCATTTACTTTATGATAAGTATATCCCATTAAATAAGAATGATTTCCTCCTAATAATAATCTATATCCTAAATCATATACTGCAAGTAATGCAAGAGCTCCAAGTACAAATATAAGTATTATCATAATTACTTTAACTGGTCCTATTAATTTTTTTAACTTCATAAACTCACCTTACCTATGTAGTAATTATAACATATGAGACCATAATTTGACATAAATACTTAATTATTATATAATACTTGTCACTTAAAGGGGGAAAAAGGTATGTCATATGAAGCAGAATGCATGATAGCTCTTAAAAATGCACTAAGAGATACTGAAGGACTAAAAATCGCATTAAAAGAATTCAACAAGAACGCTAAAACATTAGAACGTTTAGCTGAAGTTATCGAAAAACAAAATGAATTAAAAGAAAGAGAACTTGCTTTACTTGAAAGACAAGAAGGAATATCAAGAACTCTTAAACCAAGGAATTACTAGAAATAGTAATTTTTTATTTTGATAAATATGTTATAATTATTAAGAGGTAATTTATGGAAGAATTTAATAATAAAATAGTTGTACTTAATGATTATGCTAAAAAAAGTTTTATTAAGAAAATAGATAAACTTATAAATGTAAAAGTAATAACTTTAAGTGAACTAAAACGTAAATATTATTTTGATTATGATAATAAAGCAATATACTTTGTAAGTAATAAATATAATTGTATACCTGAAATAGCTAAGATATATATTGAAAATATTTATTATTTGAAAGATATAGATGATGAAAAAATAAATTTCTTAAAAGAAATACAAAGTGATTTAGATACTAACAACTTATTAACATATAATAATTTATTTAAAGAGTTTCTAAAAGGTAAAGAAATTGTACTTTATAATCTAAAATATGTTGATAAGTTTTATAAAAATATATTTAAAGAATTAGAAGAGTATTCAAAAGTAACTATTTATAATGATGAAGATAACTCTACTGTGAAAGAACTATATAAAGCAAATAACTCTGAAGAAGAGATAGCTTTTATTTGTTCAAAGATTACAAAACTTATTAAGAGCGGAGTAAACATTAATAATATAAAAATAGCTAACGTAAAAAGTGATTATGAATTCATAATTAGAAAGACATTTAAATTATTTAATATTCCTATAAACTTACCATCTTTTGAAACTATTAAGTCTACGTCTTTAGTTATTAAATTTAAAGAACTTTACGATAGTGATATAAATGAAACAATAGAGAAACTAAAAGAATTTATAAATACTAAAGAAGAAAATGATATATTTAAAAGTATAATAAGTATTGTAAACAACTATTTATGGGCTAATGACTTTATGCTTGTAAAAGATATGGTATTTAATGATATAGATAATATTAAGACTCCTAGAGAGAAATTAAAGAATGCAGTCGAAGTAATTGAATTTAAAAAAGAATTAGTAAGTGATAATGACTATGTATTTCTAATCGGATATAATGAAGGAGTAATACCAGTTAACTATAAAGATGAAGATTATTTAAGTGATGCTATTAAAGAAAAACTAGATCTAAGCACTTCATTTGAATTAAATGAAAACGCTATGAATGAAACAAAAGATAACATAATAAATATAAAGAATCTAATAGTTACTTATCCAAATCATAACTTAAGTAGTGAAATATATATTTCTTCTTCATATGAAAAAGATTTATTTGAAGAAAAAGAGTTAAATATTAGTTTTAATGAATCAAATGATTATAATAAATTAAAATTAGTAAGTGAAAAAGATGAAAATTCTAAATTTGGTACTATAACAGATAATCTATTAAAACTAAGTTCACACTATAAAGATATGAAATATAATAGTTATGATAATAAATATAAGGCGATAGATAAATCTAAAATAAAAGATTTTTTCAAGGATGGTTTAACTCTATCATATACAAGTATTAATGACTATTATATGTGTTCATTTAGATATTACCTAGACTATATTTTAAAAATTAATAAGTTTGAAGATACTTTTGAAGCTACAGTAGGTAGTATATTTCATAAGATACTTTCTATGTGTTTTGATCAAGATATTGATATTATAAGGACATATGAAACTGAAATAGAAAACTCAAACTATGAATTTAATGAATCAGAAAAATTCTTTCTTATTATTTTAAAAGATGAACTAGTTTTAATTATAGAAACAATAAAAAATCAATTATCTTACACACAACTTACTAATTCTATGTATGAAAAAAAGATAGTTATTGATGTTGACAAAGATTTACAAATAAGATTTAAAGGCTTTGTTGATAAGATCTTATATAATGAATTTAATGGTAAAACAGTGGTAGCTATCATAGACTATAAAACTGGAAATCCAAATTTAAATATAAATAATACTATTTATGGTTTAGAGATGCAGTTGCCCGTTTATATCTATTTAATAAAGAATGAAATTAAAGATGTAAAGATTGGTGGCTTCTATCTACAAAAGATATTAAATAATACAACTGATAAAGAGAAAAGACTAGATAGTTTAAAATTACAAGGATACACAAATAGTGATTTAGATTATATTGATAAAGTAGATTCTTCATTTAATGATTCTAAAGTTATAAAAAGTCTTAGAACTAGTAGTAAAGGTTTCTATTATTATTCAAAAATGATAAATGATGAAGAAATAGATATTCTTTATAATGTTGTTGACTCTAAAATAAAGGAAGCATCAAAGGATATATTGGATTCTAAGTTCGATATAAATCCTAAAGAAATGAATAATGAGAATATTGGATGTAGTTTCTGTAAATACAAAGATATATGTTTTATGAAACCAAAAGATACAGTAACACTAAAAGAAATAAAAAATATATTTGAGGAGGTAGAATAATGCCAAAATGGACTAAAGAACAAGAAGAAGCAATAGTAAAATCTGGCTCAAATATAATAGTAAGTGCAGGAGCAGGTAGTGGTAAAACAGCAGTATTATCAGAAAGAGTTATTAACAAAATACAAAATGGTATTCACGTAAATGAACTATTAATTTTAACATTTACAAGAGCAGCAGCAGACGAAATGAAAGATAGAATTAGAAAGAAAATAGGTAAGATACCTGAATTTAAAGATGAATTAACGCTACTCTCAAGTGCATACATAACAACATTTGATTCATTTGCTCTTTCAGTAGTAAAAAAATATCATTACCTTTTAAATATATCTTCAAATATTGCTATTACTGATGAATCAATCGTAAAACTAGAACAAAAGAAAATACTAGATAATATATTTGAAGAACTTTATAAAGAAAAAAATGAGAACTTTATAAATCTAATAAAGAAATATTGTGTTAAAAATGATAAATCTCTTAAAACTAATGTATTATCTCTATGTAATAAAATAAGTGACTATATAGATAGAGATGAATTTATAGATGATATTATTAACAATTTCTATGAAGAAAGTAATGTTAACAACTTGTTAACAAAATATAAAGAATTAATAAACGATAAAAAGAAAGAAATAATGTTAGAACTAGATAATATGAATATGTATTTTGATTATGACTATTGTATGTCTCTTCAAAATAGTTGTCTAGGGCTACTTAATGCTGATATAGATGAGCTTCATTTATATGAAAGTGTCAAACTTCCAAGTGCTCCTCGTGGTAGTGAAGAGGAAGCAAAGGCAGCCAAAGCTAATCTAAAGAAATTACTTGATGACTTAAAATCATATGGTGACTATGGAACACTAGAAGACATAAAAAATGATATATTATCTACTAAAGAAACCGTATTTACAATTCTAGATATTGTTAAAAGATACCTATCACAAGTAGAACAATATAAACAAGATAATAACATATATACATTCTCAGATATTTCAAGATTATCTATTAAAATTCTAAAAGAAAACGAAAGCGTTAGAAATGAATTAAGAGACTCTTTCAAAGAAATAATGATAGATGAATATCAAGATACTAATGATGTACAAGATATATTTATAAGTATGATAGCTAATGATAATGTATATATGGTAGGTGATATAAAACAATCTATCTATAGGTTTAGAGGTTCAAACCCAAATATATTCAAAGAAAAATATAGTAATTATTCAAGCAATATTGGTGGTTACAAAATAGATTTAATAAAGAACTTTAGATCAAGATTTGAAGTACTTGATAATATAAATAAAGTATTTGATCTTATAATGGACTCTAGTTTAGGTTCGGCTGAATATAAAGAAACACATGAAATGGTTTATGGAAATACAGCATATGATACTGAAAAAATGAATGACTTTGATTATGACTTTGAAGTACTAGAATATATGAATAATAAAAAAGAAACTGGTTTTGATAACTCAGAAGTAGAAATATTCACTATTGCAAAAGATATAAAAAACAAGATTAAAAATAAAATTAAAGTCTTTGATAAAGAAACAAGTAAACTAAGAGAAGCAACATACAATGATTTTGTAATAATACTTGATAGAAGTAGATACTTTGATACATATAAAAAGATATTTGAGTACTTAGACATACCACTTACTATACTAAAAGATGGTAAACTAAACGCAAGTACTGATATATATCTAATAAAGAATATTGTAGACTTGATAATTCTTATAAATGAAAATAACTTTAATGAAGAGTTTAAATATGACTTTACAAGTATCGGAAGAAGTTTCTTATATGAATACACTGATGAATATATATTTGATACTATAAATAACAAGAGTTACAAAGATACTACTTTATATAAAGACTTTAGTGGTATTAAAAACATAAATATTAAAACAAGTAGTGAGTTATTTAATGATATATTAGATATTACTGATTTTTATAACAAACTATATAAAATAGGTGACTATGAAAACACTAATGTAAGAATAGAAACTATATCAAAATTGTCTTCTTCACTTAGTACGTTAGGTCTTTCTATAACTGACTTTAGAGATTACTTAAATGATATAATTGAAACTAAACAAGAAATAAAATATACAACATTCAGTAGTAACTCTGACTCAGTAAAAATATTAACTATTCATAAATCTAAAGGTCTTGAGTATCCAGTTTGTTATTTTGCAGACTTAGATCACGAATTTAATACTAGTGAACTAAAGGATAAATTTATATGTGACAAAAACTATGGTTTAATAGTACCTTCTAATATGGAAGAAGTAACGTCTTCAGTAGTAAAAGAATTATACAAAAAAGATTTTATAAAAGAAGAAATAAGTGAAAAGATTAGACTATTCTATGTTGCACTTACTAGAGCTCGTGAAAAAATGATTATAGTTTTACCAGAAAAAGAAACTAAAAAACTAGAAAAGAATGATAATGGAGTAATCGAAGAAATAAGAAGACTTAAGTTTATGAAATTATCTGACTTTATGTATGGAGTAAAAGACTATTTAGGAAAGTATTTTAAATCAATTGATACTACTAAACTAGGGCTTACTAAAGATTATCAATATTCAAAAAGTATAAATATAAAAGAAAGTAATGCTACAATAGATGATATAAATGTAAAAGAAATAAATATTCAAAATGATATTATAGAAGACAAACACTTCTCAAAAGAATCAAATAAAGTAAGTACTAAAGAAGAAATAAAAATGATGAATTATGGTACTAAAATACATGAATATTTAGAATTAATAGATTATAAGAATCCAAATCTAAGTTTAATAGAAGATAATTTTATAAAAAATAAAATAGAGAAGTTTTTAAATAATAGTTTACTTGAGAATATAAAAGATTCTAATATATATCATGAGTATGAGTTCTTCTATGAAAAAGATAATACTAACTATCATGGAATTATAGATTTAATGTTAGAGTATGATAATCACATAGACATAATAGATTTCAAGCTAAAAAATGTAGTAGATGAAAACTATAAAAATCAATTAAATGGTTATAAAACTTATATAGAATCAATCACTAATAAGAAAGTTAATACTTATTTATATTCAATACTAAATGAGGATATAAAAGAAATATAACTTTCTTTTTTTATGAAAACTATAAAAAACATTGACAAACATGTGTTTGTGTATTAATATGAACTTGTGTGTGAGGTATTTATTGTTATAAAAATATATATGACTGTAAATTTAAGTTGTTTGTTATGTGAAAGATTATATTTGTTCGTAGAATAAAAGATTTAAATTTGTTAAAATATAAGTGGTGAAGTATATGAAATATATTTTTGTAATAAATAGTTTTACTTTAAAAGATGAAATTAATGAAGTAATCCATAAAATAAAGGATTTTTCTATAAAAAATAATTTTGATTATGAGATAGAAATAAATAATGAAGATAATTCTACTGAAGATATAGTTAGAAAATATAAAAAGTGTAAATATACTATTATCGCAGTAGGCGGAGACGGGATGATCAATAGAGTTCTAAATGCTCTTATAGATACAGATAATATTTTAGGATTTATTCCTTGTGGTACCGGAAATGACTTTTATAGAAGTGCATCAAAAGAATTTAAAAAATTAAATAATGAATGTGATGTTATTAAGATAAATAATAAATATTTTATAAATGTAGCGTGTTTTGGAATAGATGCAGATGTAGCTAATAACAAGGGTCTAATTAAGTCAAAACTTATACCAAAAAGTCAAAGATATAATGTTAGTGTTATAAACTCATTCTTAAAATATGAGCCTAGACACTTCTTATTAAAATTTAATAATGAAGAAGTAGAAGGAGACTTCGCAACAGTTGCCGTATGTAACGGTGGATATTACGGAAGTGGTTATAACATAGCCCCTAACTTTAAACTCAATAATAATATGCTTGATATATATGTTGTTGAGGATGCAAATAGAGTAAGCATTATGAAAATGATATTATCTATGAAAAAAGGTAAACATGAAAAATATAAAAAAGTACATAAATATCAAACTAACAAGTTAACACTTATATCAAAAACACCTATTAATAGTAATATAGATGGTGAAGAACTAGAATCTAAAAAGTTCAATATAGAAGTAATAGATAAAAAGATAAACATATATTTTAATAAAAAGCTAATTAATTTTGTAACAAAAAAGAACTGAAAGCGTCGGTAAGTCCAACTAGATCAGTTCACAACAAATGCCTTTGAAAATGTAATTGTAGCAAGATATTTGTGAAAACATAGTATAAAACAAGTTATAATGAGTCAATAAACAGAAAGGAAAATAATAATGGAAACAGTATATAACAAATTGGTAAGAGATAACATACCTGAAATAATAAAAGACAATAAAGATGGAGAAGCAGTAACTAGAATACTTAATGATGAAGAATATAAAAAAGCACTTGAAGATAAACTTTATGAAGAATATCAAGAAGTATTAGAGTCTACTGGAGAAGACAGAGTAGAAGAACTAGCTGATATGTTAGAAATAATGATATCACTTGCTAAACTAGAAAAATCAAATCTAGAAAAAATAATAGAAATAGCAAAAAAGAAAAAAGCAAAACGCGGTGGATTTGATAAGAAACTATATCTAGAAAAAGTAGTAAAAAATAATTAGCAATTTAGTGCTTTTTTTAATGTCTTAGATCACCTATTATGTTATAATAATAATATGAAAAGATTTAACAAAGATATAACAATTGGTTTAACTAGCAAAGAAGTAAATTATCAAATAGAACATAACAATATTAATATAGATACAACTATTCCAACTAAAAGTGTAAGTACCATTATACTAAGTAATATATTTACATTATTCAATATACTTAACCTATGTTTAGGATTTATAGTATTTCTAACTGGAAGTTACAAGAATTTATTATTTTTAGGAACAGTACTAACTAATACAATAATAAGTATAGTTCAAGAGTTAAGAGCAAAAAAAGAAGTAGATACTTTATCACTAATGTGCACACCAAAAGTAAATGTTATAAGAGACTCTAAAGAAATAGAAATAGGTGTGAATGACATAGTACTCGATGATATTATTAAGTATAAGATTGGTAATCAAATAGTAGTGGACTCAATAGTATTAGATGGAACTATCGAAGTAAATGAGTCATTTATAACTGGAGAATCAGATTCAATTACTAAAAGAAAAGGAGATACTCTTTTATCGGGTAGCTTTGTAGTATCAGGTAACTGTTATGCTAGAGTAGAACATATCAAAGAAGACAACTATAGTTCTAAAATATCTAAAGAAGCAAAATATGTTAAAAAAGTAAACTCAGTACTATTAGATTCACTTAATACAATAATTAAAATACTATCATGGGTAATCATTCCTTTAGGTTTACTTCTATTTATGAATCAATACTATTCACTTAATAATCCACTTAGTACTGCAGTTATAAACACAGTTGCTGCTCTTATTGCAATGATACCAGAAGGATTAGTACTTCTAACTAGTACAGTTTTAGCAGTAAGTGTAATTAGACTATCTAAGAAAAAAGTATTAGTAAAACAATTATATTGTATAGAAACACTAGCAAGAGTAGATACAATATGCTTCGATAAAACTGGAACACTTACTAAAGGGGATATGGAAGTAAAAAAAGTAATAACCTTAAATGATAAATACGATATTAAAGAAATAATGAACAATATATGTGGTAATTTAGAAGATGATAATGCAACAATGAAAGCATTAAAAGCATATTTTAAGCCCAAAAACTTTGAGAAAGCTGACGAAATAATACCATTCTCATCAGATAAAAAATATTCAGGAATTAAACTTAATAAAGATAAATTTATAGTCGGAGCACCTGAATTTGTTACTGATAAAAAAATAGATTTAGATAAATATGATAATTATAGAGTATTAATGTTAGTTAATAAAAGACATAAAGATACTATAATCGGACTTATACTTTTGGAAGATAAAATAAGAGAAGAAGCATCCAAAACAATAAAATATTTTATAAGAGAAGGTGTAGATATCAAGATAATATCTGGTGATAATCCTAAAACTATTAGAAACATAGTAAAAAGACTAGGACTTAACTTTAATAATTATGTAGATGCTAGTACTCTTAGTGATGAGGAATTAAAAGATTCAGTTGATAAAACTACGATATTTGGAAGAGTAACACCATTTCAAAAGAAAATTATTATCAGAGAATTAAAAAAACTTGGAAAAACTGTATCAATGGTAGGTGACGGAGTAAATGATGTACTTGCATTAAAAGAATCAGATTGTAGTATAGCACTTGCATGTGGTAGTGAAGCAGCATATAATGTTTCAGACTTAGTACTACTAAACTCAGACTTTACATCAATACCAAGTATAGTAGAAGAAGGAAGAAGAACTATTAATAACATTGAAAAATCAGCAAGTTTATTTATAGTAAAAACTGGATATGCAATAATGTTAGCACTTATATTTATGTTAATACCTTACAACTATCCATTTATACCAGTACAATTAACACTAACAAATGCTTTAACAATAGGAATACCTTCTTTCATACTAGCACTTGAACCAAATAAAAAGAAAGTTACTGGAAACTTCTTAACAAACGTATTTAGAAAAGCAATACCTACATCATTTATAATAGTTTTATCAATAATGATAATTACATTCTTACCATTAGATTTCATAGAGAAATCAACATTATCATTAATATCAGTAGGATTAATCGGATTTATACACATTTATAGAGTATGTTATCCACCAAAAAGATATCATTTAGTGATGATAAGTATGTTATTAACAATATTTATAATGGGAGTACTACTATTTAAGAAATTATTCTCATTATCAGTTATTAACTTTCATATGATAATAACAATAATTATTATAATAGGGCTTGCAATAACAATATTTAATATATTTGATAAGATAAAAAATAATTATGATATAATAAAAAAATAATAGAGGTGAAAATATGAGTTTTATAATTAAATCGGCGATAATATTTGCATTAGGTTACTTAATTTTAGTATTACCAATTTCTAAGAAAATAGAAGATGAGAACAATAGAAAGAATGTAAAAACACTTTCAACAATAGCATCAGTAATATTAGCACTATTAATGTCATTATCTGAGTCAAATACACCAATATTTAATAGTATAATATTTATTATTATTTTAAGAGTAATATGGTCTATTTCAATTAAAAAGAATCAAAGTATTACTATGCCTCAAACTCAAATAAATAATAGTGAAAACACAAATCAAAATAATCTAGTTTGTCCAAGTTGTGGACATATAGGAAAGCCTGGAGAAAAGTTTTGTACTACATGTGGAGTAGCATTAACTACTAAAACTATATCTTCAAGCAATAATAAAATTGTTTATGTAGAACCATTAGATTATGATACCGAACCAACTATGTCTTTAGTAACATATATTGAAAAACATGTAAAAAAAGAATTAAATAAAGCAGAAATAGATATAAAAGGAAAATTAATACCAGGTCAAACATTAAAAAGATTAAACATTTTATCAACAATATTCTCAGTATTATTATGTTTTTATATATCACTTATATTTTTTCATTTTCCAACTACAACTTATGTAATAGGATTTATTATATTATTAATATTATTTATATTCACAATAAGATTTAACTTTATGAGTTATGTTATGAAACAAGTAAAATCAAGACCAAGTGAAAAAATATCTAATATAGTAATGAATATAAAAACTACATTAGTAAAAGATACATCTAAAAGTTATTTATTAATTGGATGCATGATTGCTATATGTATACCACTTGTAGTATTTAGAAATCCAAAAATATTTTATGAAAAAATGGATAATGGTTATGGAGTAAGATTCTATGCATATGGATTAAGTAATAAAACAACTGCAACTATACCTGATACATACAAAGGAAAAAATGTTATCGCATTACGTGGAAATACTTTTTCAAACATGAAAGATTTAACTGAAATTAACTTACCAAATACTATAATAGAAATAAGAGGTCAAGCATTTGCTGGACTAACAAAACTAGAAAAAATTAATTTACCAGAAAATTTAGAATACCTAGGTGGTGGAGCATTCAAAGATTGTATATCATTAAAATCAATAGACATACCATCTAAAGTAAAAGAAATAAATGGAGATACATTTAATAATGCATATTCCTTATCATTAGTTACATTACCAGAAGGTTTAGAAAGAATTGGTGGAAGTGCTTTTGAAAATACCGATAGTTTAGAATATATTGAAATACCTAGTACTTTAAAACAAATAGGAGGAAGTGCATTTAAAAGTTCATCATTAAAAGAAATAAATTTACCAAACGGTCTTGAAACTATAGATGGCGGAGCATTCAAAGATTGTAAATATTTGACAAAAGCGATTATACCAGATACAGTAACAACACTTGGTGGAGAAGCATTTCAAAATGATGGTAGATTAAGCGAAGTAAAACTTTCAAATAGATTAACTGAAATAAGAGGAAATACATTTGAAGAATGTACATCATTAATTTCTATCATAATACCAGATGATGTAACTAGAATTGGTGGACATGCATTCTATGGAACTGGACTACAAAATGTAACATTAACAAGCAATAGTAAACTAACTGAAATAGGCTCTTCTGCTTTCAGAAATTGTTATGATTTAAAATCAATAACACTGCCAAGCGGAGTAAGTGTTAACGAAAGAGCATTTAAAAATAGTCCAACACAAATATATTACTTTAATTAAGGGGGATAAAATGGATTATAAATATATACATTTATTATATGTACCAACAATGGCTTGCAATATGAAATGTAAATATTGTTACCTAGAAGATAATACTATAGATGAAAAAACAAAATATACACCACTAGAAACATTAGAGTATGCAGTAAATAAATTTAAAGAAAATAATGTTATTCCATTTAATATATCTCTTCATGGAGGAGAAGTTACAACATTACCAAAAAAAGATTTTCATGACATAATAGAGTTTATAAGCAATTATTACAATGAAAATAGAAAAATAATAACTGATGCAGGATTTAAAATTGGTACACCTCATATAAAAACAAATCTATATGATCTAAATAAACACATAGATACTATAAAAGAATTTAATGTTTCAATTTCAGGTAGTCTAGATTTACCATTTAAAATGCATGATGAATATAGAGTTACTAAAGGAAATAAAAAGACACTTGATAAAATATTAGAAAACATAGAATTATTAAAAGATATACCAAATAAAAAGAAAGTATCAGCTACTATATTTAAAGAACATTATAAATATTTAGATGATATTATCAAAGATATAAAGTATTTACATAAAAATACTTGTCTAGATATGAATGATTTTAACTTTATGATCGGATTTGACTATAATTCTAACGGAATACTTCATCATATAACTGAAGAAGAACAAGTAGAACTATATAATAGAATGCATAAAGAATTTGATGGTACCGACTTAGATTACGGAGTAAATGGTCCATGGTTTGATGAATTTGGTCCAGGATACTGTACTAATTGTGATAACTGTGGTGAAAAATTTTTCTTACTTGAAAAAAATGGAGATATATATTCTTGTGTAAGAGGTCAAAAAAACAAAGACTATTACTATGGAAATATCTATACAAATACAGTAGAAGAAATATTAAAAACAGCATATCAAAAAATATTTATAAATCATAATAAATTGTCATTTAATGATGAATGTAGTAAATGTGGATACCTATATTTATGTAAAACAGGATGTCCATTCGTAAAAAATACATATAATTCTAATAAAAGTTATACATGCAAATTACAACAACTAATGTACAAAGATAGAGGTTATAACAAAGATAAATTTAATGATAAATTTGTATACGACTATGTATCTAAAATGAGAATGAATGAAAGTTTAAAATACTTACCAGCTAAAGTAAATACAGAGTATCCAACTCTAGAAGAAATAATAAGAACTGATAAAAAACTAAAATATATTTATGATGAGGACGTATTTATATTAAAAGTAGATAACATAGAATATAATTTAGAATCACAAGTCCTAAAAAATACAAGAGATTTTATATATATAACACCTAATAGTAAAGTCAAAATATATATGAAAAAGAATATAATAAATGAAGAATGTGATTATCCAGAAAATAATTCTATTTATATAATGATACTAAGTGGAAATACTGTAACTTATGGGGACGAAAATAGAAATAAACAAAGACATATAGCTACACATCAAGCATATAAAGGAGTACTAGATAATATTAATAGTGACAAAGAAGATTATTATATGCTAGATATAACTAACTTGATTAAAGAATATAAAAACAACTATAGTATCGATTCTCCAAATAATATATTTTTTACAACTTCATCTCTAAGAGATTATCACTATTATAAACAAAAAAATAATGCTTATTATCATATACAAGCAATAAATTTACCATTTCAAAATATAGAATTTTATTATTTAGATAAGGAGTTTAAAAATGAATAAAGAACCAGAAACTTATGAAGAATTAATACGTCAAAAAAGATGTATAGACTTTATAAAATATTATAATCTTACTAAAGAAGATATAGAAAAGATATATCAATTTTTAACAAAGTATCCAAATGGAATAGTAAGTGCTAACACAAGTGCTATAATGTTAAAAGACGGTACTAATACAATTGAAACAATTATGACAAGTACAAAAACCACATCTATAGATGGACTTAATATGTCTAATAGTTTTTTTAAGATAATACCTCATATTGTATATACATCAAGAGGTAGTGATAATTGGCATGATAGTGGAGGCTCATCATACGGTGGAGGTTCTTCAAATAACAATAATAACAACAATAATAATAACAACAATAACAATAATAGATAGGATGTGAATATATGGCACTAGTATCTGATACATTTCATAATAAAAAATTAAAAGAAAATTCAATAAATATTAAAACTAAATATATAGTTGGAAATAAAATACTAGAAAGAAATACTGATAACTCAGTAAATGATGAAATTACAAAAGGAATAAGATGTAAAAAAGAATATTATAAAAACAATCAATTAGTTCATGAAGAAACAACATTTGATTCAAGAATAGAATATACTTTTATTTCAAAAGAAGAAGAGAATAAAGATTTTAAATGTCCAAACTGTGGTATGAGTGGTAAAGTAAAAAACTTTATAGACGGTTGTCCTTATTGTAGAACACATTATAATATAGATTACACTGATAAAGATTTAGGAAGTAAATATCACCATGACAGAGTTTTAAGAAGTAATAAGTATAGAATTATAACAGGTATAGTAGACTTAGTAATATGTTTAATAATTAGTTTTATATACATAAAAGATACATCTAGAACATTTAATAGTTACGACATATCTAAAATTTTTATATATGGTTTAGTAGCTTCATGTATATTTTATTATGGTTTTTATGTAATTGATGGATATATTATATTAGGTCCAATAAAAAGATATAAAGATAGACAAAATGAAAAACAAAAAGCATTTTGGAGTAGAACAAACTTAGACAAAAAAACATTCTTTAATAATTTTAACTATGAAGTTAGAAAATACTATTATAGTAAAGAAAATATAATAGATTTTGATATAATTGACTATGATGAATTTAAAGATTATAAAAAGAATAACATTGGTTATGTAGATGTAACTGCATATTTAAGAGTAATAACCGTAGAAAATGGAAAATTAAATTCAAAATATATGACTGAAGTATTCACTATGAGAAAAAATGAAAATGGTACTTTAGAATTAAATAAAGGTATTAATTATATTAAATGTCATAATTGTGGTGCTTCTATTGATGCTACTAAAGGTAGATGCGAATTTTGCAATAGTGAAATAAAATATTTACAAGAATGGATATTAGAAAAGTAGGTGATTTTATGGAAGTTTTAATCGCAACAAACAATAAATTTAAAATTAATGAAATAAAAAGTATATTTAATGATGATACAATTTATACATTAAGGGATAAAAAGATAGATAAAGAAGTTGAAGAAGATGCTGATACTTTTTTAAGAAATGCTAAAAAGAAAGCACACGAAATTTATAATATAGCGAACATGCCAGTTATCGCGGATGACTCAGGTTTATGTGTAAATGCGTTAAATGGATTTCCAGGAGTAATGACACATAGATTCTTAGGCGAAGATGCTACTGATAAAGAAAGAAATGAATATATAATCAATGAAGTAAAGAAGTGTGATGATAAAAGCGCCAAAGTGGTATGTGAACTAGTTTATTATAATGGTGAAGATACAATAGTTGGAGAGGGTATACTTGATGGAAATATAACAGAGACAAGACGAGGAGACAATGGCTTTGGTTTTGATGAAATATTTGAATTATTAGATGGAAGAACTTTAGCAGAATTGACACCTGAAGAAAAGAATAAGAAAAGTGCTAGATTCTTAGCAGCAAAAGATTTAAAAGAAAAACTAGAACAAAAAGGAATTTATTAAAACATATATTAGCAAAATATATGTTTTTTCATACAATAAATTAGGTGATTATATGGCTTTAAAAGGAATAGTTATAGATCCAGGACATGGAGGAACCGATCCTGGAGCAGTCTCTAATGGACTTAAAGAAAAAGATTTTACACTTCGTATTAGTAAGTACATGTATGATAGATTAAAAGAATTAGGCGTACCTGTTAGATTAACAAGAGATAGTGATGTAACATTAACTCCAAAAGAAAGAGTAAATAAAGTACAAAGTTTCTTTGGCGATAGTAAAGATGTAGTTGTTGTTTCAAATCACTTGAATGCAGGTGGTGCGAATGGTAATAATGTAGGCAAAGTGTAATAGCACCTTGTTTGCTTTAAATAAAATTTAATGCTAAAGTTCTTTTTTTATGAGTTAATAACTTGAAATGAGGTATATATTATTAAAATTTTTATTATTTTTGCGATTTCCTTATTTAAAGTTATAAAAAAGCAATCGTAATAATTTAATAATTTTATAAAAAAATTACTCTGTATCGTAATAAATTGATAAAAATATAAATAAATTACTCTATGGTGTAATAATATGACTAAAACGAAAAGAAATTAAAGTTGCGATAAAATTACAAAATATTAAAATGTTATATTTATTATAATAAAAATAGTAAATAAAATATAAACGTTTGTGATTTTAAAGGCAAATATATACGTGCAATTTTAAAAAAGTGTTGTATAATAATATTAGATATTCGTTTGATTGGAGGAAAATATGGAAAATAATTTTAAAACAAGTGCTAGAATTGTTTTTGAGATAGGTAAAGAATCGATTGAAAATAAAATTATTGCTCTTTCGGAAATAATAAAAAACTCATATGATGCCGGTGCTACAAAATGTGATGTTATAATTCATGAGGATGGGGAATTAATTAATTTATTCGATAGAAAAATATCATCGATTGAAATTGTTGATAATGGTATTGGCATGAACGACAATGATTTATCTAATAATTGGCTAATTATAGGCACTAACAATAAGAAGATGTTAAAAGAACAAAATTTACAAAATTATTCAGTAAGAGTTCCTGTTGGTGAAAAAGGAATAGGAAGATTTGCAATTAATAAAATTGGCAATAAAGTAACTATAATTACCAAAAAAAACAATGAATCATGTTATTGTCTTAATATAGATTTTAATAAATTTTTAGATGATAAGATGTTAGAAGATATTAAAATGCCAATTAATTTATATAATGGAGATAAAAAAATATATACATCTTCTGGTACAAGAATAATAATTGAGGATTTGAACGAAGAATGGAATGATACTGACTTAAGGAAAGTCTATACAGAAATTTTAAAGTTGCAGTCTCCATTTAAAAACGAAAATGATAAATTCGATATTAATTTTATTTCAAATGATGAAAATATGTTTGATAATTACTTTACTATCAATGAGGTATTAGAATATAGCTTATGGCAGGCGTCTATTGATGTTGAACCAGGAACTGCTCAAGGAAAAATGATTTTTTCTTTTAAACCATATTTACAAATGCAAGGATTTAAATCATTTACCGAATATAAAACTGTTGAATACAAATATGCTGATGAAAAATTAGAAAATATTGATATTTCTAAATATAAGATTGGCCCAATCAAAGTAAGATTGTATGCTTTTCACAGAACTCCAAAAGTACTAAAAATGCTAAATATGAAAAAAGATGTTTTAACAAATTATTTGGATGAAAATGGTGGAGTTAGAGTATATAGGAGTGGTCAACGTATATATAATTATGGTAGTAGGGATGAAGATTGGTTAGGATTAAATTTAAAGAGATTAAATAATCCAAGTAAAAATTTAAGTAAGAATATTATTATTGGAATAATTGATTTAGATGCTACTAAAAGTACAGATTTAATCGAAAAAACAAATAGGGAAGGATTTATAGAAAACGCTGCATTTATAGAATTCAAAAAAATAATTGAAACAATAGTTGATAATTTTGCGTTGTTTATAGTTCCCAGCAAAAATAAAGTGAAGGAATCAATTGATAAAAATATAAAAAGAGAAAAAATTGATGACACTGTTGAAGAGTTTATATATGAAATAGAAAATATTGATTTTGTTCATGAAGATGATAAAAAAAACATTATAAAAAAATTTGGTGAAATAGCTGATGAATTTCAAAAATCAAGGAAATTATATTTATCAATTGCAAGCAGTTCAGTAGAATTTAATATGATTTTTCATGATATTGATAAACAAGTAAAATCATTATTAAATATGTTAAAAACAAAAGAAATTTCTTATGAAGATTTGAAAAATAATATAATCAATATAAATGATTTACTGAACGCTCAAAGTGATTTAATTAGAAATAGAGACTTTTCAAAAATATCTAGTGTAAAATTAATAGAAAAATTTAAAAATTATGCACATTATAGACTTGTTGATCATAATATAACTTTAAAAGTTATAGTTGATAATTTTGATTTTATAGGAATCGAAAGCCAAATATTAAGAATTTTAATTAATTTGTTTGATAATTCCGTTTACTGGTTAGAGTTACAAAGTGACAAAGAAATTTTTATTAAAATGCAAAAAGAAGGCAAAAAAAATATTATATATTTTGCAGATAATGGTCCTGGGTTCAATGTAGATGATCCAAATATTCTTTTTTCTCCTTTTGTTAGTAAAAAGAAAAATGGATTAGGACTGGGTTTATTTATAGTAAATGAAATTGTGTCAATGCATAATGGTAAAATTGATTTTGATATAATTGATGATGCTATCCCTAGTTTATACAGCGGAGTTAAATATAGAATTGAGTTGGAGGATAGGGATGGAATTAAATAAATTTACAACTGGTATAATATTTGTTGATGATATAAAAGAACAAGTGCAAAAATTAATGAATTATTGTTCTTCTAAAGGCGTAAAAACTCTATATATTAACCCTAATGATTTAGTTACTAATAATTTATATTTGGGGTATAGAATTGTATTTGTTGATTTGGCGTTTGATAATGGAGTTGTTGACGTTCCTAGAGTTACTAATATAATTAGAGCAATATCGGAAAATGGTGAAAAACACTTACTCATAGTTGCGTGGACTCAACATGAAGATGATATAGAGAGTTTGAAAAATAAAATAGAAGAAAAAATGCCTAGTAATTTACCAATAGCAATTTTGAATGCCAAAAAATCAAAAGTGTTAGATGCTGAGTCTGATGATGCGTTTAATATTTTAATTTCTGATATATTTGACGAGTTTGAAGAACAAAATAAGAATTTATTTAATTTATTAGAATGGCAAGAAAATTATTTAAAGGCAGTAAGAGAGGAATTTAATATTTTAATAGAAAAGTCATATTCAAATAAAATTGATTCTAAACTAATTGATAAAAATCTAGGAATATTTGTAGGTAATACGCTTATGCCAGACAAAATTTTGTCTGCTTTTGAAATATTGAATATAAAAGTTAGTGATAATGTATTGTCAAAAATTAACTCAATGAACAATTACGACTTTAAATATGTTAAAGAATCAATTGCGTTTACTGACAAGTTTAAGTTTAATTATGAAATGTTGTTTGAAAGAAAAAAAAGTAATATAAATATACCAGGAAGTATATATAAAATTAATGATTATAGTTATAATGATCTTAAAAAACTAAGCTTGGCTGGAAAAAACTCAGAAAATATGCTAATTGATGATTTGTTTGCTGCACTTTGTGAAAAAGAAATACAATTTGATTATATTTATCAAATTGCATTAAATATTACTCCAAATTGTACTTTTGCATCTAAATCAAAAAATACTACATATTGCCAAGGATTTTTAATTATAGGCGTAAAAGATTATGAAAATAATTACAAAAAACTCAAGAACTTAAAAAATTATAGTTACAACTGTCAAGACATTTGTATGTTTTCTTATATTAATGAAGAAAATATTTTTTCACATTTGATTGTTCGCTTTGATATTTGTACTAATGATATTTATAAGCAATACGAAAAAATTGGTCAACTCAAAAATAACATTAAAGTAAATATTCAACAAAAGTTTTCAGCATGGATAAATAGGGTTGGAGACAATATCTATTATTAATAAAAAAAGAATTACTCTTGTTTCAAAAGCAGTGATTCTTTTATTTTTTTTGCTATTTGTTCAGCCATAAATACTGGTACAGCATTTCCTATTTGTTTATATGCATTGGTCCTTGATGATTCAAAATAGTAATCGTCTGGAAATGTTTGAATTCTAGCTGCCTCTCTAACAGTTAATGATCTGCATTGATTTATATCTGGATGAATATAATGATGTCCATCTTTTGAAATATGCGCTACCATTGTATGACACGGCTTATCATAATCAACAACTTTAAATCTATCCAAAAATGCTTGTTTATTATTATGCTTTATTAAGTTATTTGGCAAATCACAGTATTTGATATTTTTGTTTTTAATACATATTTTATATATTTCTTTATCATTATCGTTTAATTTTCTGCTTTGGTTATAAGTTAATACATTCCAAGATTTATTTCTTATTTTTAAGTTTTCTAGGCAATCATTTGAATTTGAAGAATAATTGTTATTAATTTCCCCATCTTTTATTTTAGGTAAGTCTTGAAACAAATCTTTTATACTATACTTAAAATTAATTTTATCAAATTTTGGATAATCTATATTTAATTCTTTTTTATACCCAATTATTATAATTCTTTTCCTATGTTGCACTACGCCAAAATCATTTGAATCCAATAACTTATAATCAATAGTATACCCTAGTTTCCTCATTTTATCTTTTATGTCTTGAAAAATGGCCCCTTTTTTTGCGGACAAAATGCCCTGTACATTCTCAAAAACGAAAAAGCTGGGATTATATTTTTTTATAAATTCTAAGTAATATAAATATAAATAATTTCTTGAATCATTTTTGATTTTTTCTTTCATACGTGAACGTCCAGCCACAGAGTAAGCTTGACATGGTGGTCCGCCAATAATTCCCAAAACTTTTTCATTTTCAAGCCTATTATCGATTTTATTAAATATTAAAGATAGCGTATTATCTGATATTTCTTCGTTAATTACTCTATCAATAACACTTTTAGGTATATTTTTATATAATTCTTCTCTTGATACTTTTCCTTTTAAGTAACTTATGTATAAACTTAACATATTGTTTTCTTTACAATAATAGTACGCTTCTCTAGTTTTTAATGTGTATGAAGCATCTCTATCCATTTCAACATGCGCAACAATGTCAAATCCATTTCTTCTAAAACCCTCTGACAATCCTCCGGCCCCGGCGAATAAGTCTATAATCTTATTTTTCATATTATCACCTTAATAATTACCAGGATACCAGGTTTAATCAAAAAAGTCAATATATTTTTGAAGAAAAAAAGAAAAATTAACATACGTTCTAGTCAGTTTCTTTTTCTATAATTAATTCAATTTCATTTCCAAGGCGTTCAATTATACCAACAACAAGGGCATTTCCCATCATAAAGTTTCTTCTCTTGTCTGTCATGCCGGTATTTGTCCAATTATCTGGGAAACCATTAATCCTTTCACACTCTAATGGTGTCAATAATCGTATCTTTTTTGTTATATAATCTTCAACAATATGTGTTGTTCTACTTATACCGCCTTCACTTGTCAACATTGTTCTAGCTGGTGCTTCCAAATTGTCAGGACATGGCATAGCACCTTCTGTATACATATAAGATTCTCCATTTGGTTTAATTCTAGGTATTTTTTTTGTTCCCTTTAAATACTTAAATTTTTCAAGTGTTTCCTCATTTAAAAAATATTTATCATCAACTTTATCTTTTAGTATAATGTTTTTTAAAGGATAAATATCAGTGCAATCTTTTTCAACTTTAGAAGAATAAACTTTCCCATTTAGCATGATTCCAGCATTATAAAATTGAGCCTTAAATTTATTGCTTATTTCAACTAAATTATCATAACTTTTTTTAGATAAATCAGCAATACTATAATTCAATTCTTCATTTTTTATTGGAAATTGTTTTGCAAATATTCCTTCATTAAAAATAATATCGTGTAGATTTGTTTTTGTTAATGACTTATAATAGTTTGTTGTTTTGTGATAGGCAAAAATAAATATTCTTCTTCTCTTTTGAGGTAGTCCATATTCTCCTGCATTAATAACCCTCCATTGTACAGCATATCCGTTGTCCATAAAAGTTCTCAAAATAACACCAAAATCTCTTCCTCTTTGTTTAGCGGGCGATAATAATAGTCTATCAACATTTTCTAAAAGTACGAATGGTGGCCTTTTTGTTTTTAATACATCTGCAATAGCCCACCATAAGACACCTTTTTTTCCTTCAATTCCTTTGCTATTAGATAAAGTTTGAGCAACTGAGTAATCTTGGCAAGGAAATCCTCCAACTAATAATGTATGGTCAGGTATTTCCTTTTTATTAACTTTAAAAATATCTATATTGCTTGCGTTGCCATCTCCAAATCTTTTTATATAACAATTGAATGCATCTTGCGTTTTTGTGGATGGTTCCCATTGGTTAGCCCAAACGAAATTCCAATTTCCGTTTTCTTTGACTATACCATCTGTTAACATAACTTTATTTAGACCACATCTAAATCCACCAACTCCTGCAAATAATTCCACTACTGTTTTTTTCATAATTAATATTCCTTTTCTATTGTTTGTAAACCTACTTTATATTATAATATATATAGATAAAAAGATCAACTAATATTCTTTTAAAATTATAATTTTTTAAGCGAATAAATCAATATTTACTAATAATATTTTATAATATTTTTTTGATAAAAACAAGATCGAAAGGAGAATTTATGAAAAAAAGTTATACAGAAGAAGAAATTCAAAATTTAGCTAAATCTACAATTGGAAAGTCTTTTAATGAAATTGAAAAAATATTTTCAAATAATAAAAATAAAGATTATAATATTACTGAAGAGATACCTAGTTATGTTATGGAAGAAGAAGTTCAATATGGTAAAGTGAAACAAAATAAAGCCTATTTTGGCCACACTTTTGAAACTAATGTTTATAATTATGATATTAATTCTACTTCAGCACCAGATTTTGAAGAAGCTGGTGTTGAATTGAAAGTAACTCCATACAAAAAAAATAAAGATAATACGTTGTCTGCGAAGGAAAGGTTAGTTTTAAATATTATTAATTATATGGATGAATATAAACATACATTTTTTACCAGTCATTTTTGGCATAAAAACAGTAAGATACAAATTATATGGTATTTATATGAACCAGATAAAAGCAAAAAAGATTTAAAGATTACGCATGAAAAATTATTTACTTTTCCTGAAGAAGATTTAAAAATCGTGATTGATGATTGGAATACAATTATAAAAAAAATAAAAGAAGGAAAGGCACATGAAATATCTGAAGCTGATACAATGTATTTAGGAGCTTGTACCAAGGGCGCAAACTCTCAATCATTAAGACAGCAACCATTTTCCTCAATAAAAGCCATGCAAAGAGCATTTTGCTTAAAAACCTCATATATGACACAATTGGTAAGAAAGTATATTGGCAATTACAAAGATGTGGAAAAAATTATTGGTAATAAAGATATTACATTTAATGAATTTATTGATAATGTTGTTAATAAATATAAAGGAATGACGCAAAAACAATTAATGGAAAAATTTAACATTGATTCAACTGCAAAAAATCTTAATGCTATGATAATAAGTAGAATGTTTGGAGTTAAAAGTAATTTGAGTGAAACGGATGAATTTTTAAAAGCAAATATTGTTCCCAGAACCATAAGAATAGAGAAGAGTGGAAGAATTAAAGAATCTATGCCATTTCCTGCGTTTAAATTTATAGAAATTGCATGTCAATCATGGGAAAATTCTGAATTTAGAGAAGAGTTGGAATCGACTAAATACATGTTTTTTGTATTTAAAATGATTAATGACGAATATGTTTTTGCAGGAATAAAATTATGGAATATGCCAGAACAAGATATAGAATTAGAAGCAAAACTTGTTTGGGAGCTAACATATAATTGCATTGTTACTGGAAATATAGTTAAGGAAATAGATAAAAATGGTAATAGAATAACTAAATTTCCTGGGATGTCTGATAATAAAGTTTGCCATGTCAGGCCGCATGCTAAGGACTCAAGTGATACATTTGATTTACCTGTGAGAGATAAGCTAACAAATTTGGCGAAATATACTAAGCATTGTTTTTGGTTAAATAATAAATATTTAGAAGAAATTTTAAAAGAGTTTATATAAAATTAAAGAACTTATTTAATATCTTTGTTTTCTAAACTTACTTAATAATGTCATTTTAGCTTACATTATAACACTCTCTTTCTTTACATTGACTTTTAATTTATTTACGATATAATGATTATAATATAGCAATAGTTCTAAGAGATGAACTATTTGATGCTAAAATACTATATTCAGTTTATGAGTATAGTATTTTTTTGTAAGGAGGAGTTGTTATTTAGAGTTATATAAATAAAAAAATAGGTACCAATAAATTATCAAAAAATAAGTATTTTAGGTAACTAAAAAAGAAGATTTATGTGTGAAATGAGGGCACAAAATTACAATTTTGTTAACACGAAAGTATGACAAATGTATAACCATTTGTGTACCAAACTGCTATTTTTAATGCAAAATTTGTTATTTTCAGTTAACCCAAAAGTATGACAAATATTTTAATGTATGACAAAATAGTCTTTCACAAGCCCTTTAAAATAGGGCTAAATTCCTCGCTGGGGAGTTGTTTGTCTGCCATCCTTATCCTGCTAAAAATGTACTCGCGGAATATTAAAAAAAATAGAGAAATTAGGACACAGTTTTTGTGTCCACTTTTTGTATAAAAGTATTAAAAGAATCTTATTAAGGAGGAGTGATTTATAAGATGTAAAAGAAAAATAATTTTAAGTTTTAGGAATATATTTAAGTATGAAACCAAAAGGGGTAGGTTGGTATGATAATAACTGAAACTTTTAAAAATGGTGGTAAAGATATATCAACTTTATTACAAGAATATGTATGTTTAATACTTAAATATAAAGATGAAAATAATAAAATAAATGACACAAATGAGGGTAAGAGAGTTATAATGGAATCGGCAAACAAGATGCTATGCAAAAGAAAGGAGAATAATGTATAGCACAGTAAAACCACCATCATTTTATAATGTAGGAATATACATAAGATTATCGCAAGAAGATGAGGATAAAGCACATAAAAGAGAGTCTGAAAGCGAAAGTGTATTAAATCAAAGAAGTTTACTTATGAACTTTTTGAGGGATAATGGATTTGTTTTAACTGATGAGTATGTTGATGATGGATATTCAGGTACTAACTTTGATAGACCAGCATTTAAAAGATTACTTGAAGACATAGAAAAAGGAAAAATAAATTGTGTCATAACTAAAGACTTATCAAGATTAGGTAGAGATTATATCAAATGTGGTTATTATATAGAGCAATACTTTCCATTAAAGAAAGTTAGATATATTTCTATACTTGATAATGTAGATACTTTTCTAGATTCTGCAAATAATGATATAGCACCTTTTAAAGCTTTATTTAATGATATGACTAGTAAAGATACATCAAAGAAAATAAAATCAATATTAAGAGATAAAAAAGTGAAAGGTAAGTTTATAGGTAGTAAACCAAGTTTTGGCTATATGAGAGATCCACTTGATAAAGGACATCTAGTGCCAAACCCAGATACAGCATGGATAGTAAAAAGAATATTTAATGAAGTATCAAGAGGAGATAAAATATCAGATATAATTGAAAGATTAAATAATGAAAATATTCCAACACCAAGTGCATATAAACAAATAAAAAAATCAAAAAGACAACTAAATGGATATATCTGGACTTGTAGTACGATTAATAAAATATTAAAAAATAGGATGTATACTGGTGATATGATTCAAAATGTTCAAACAAAATTAAACTATAAGTCACAAAAGAGAATATGTCTTTCTAGTGAATATTGGATAATTGTAGAAAATACTCATGAACCATTAGTAGATAGAGTAATATTTAATCAAATACAGACAAGTGCTAATAGAACTAGAACAGTAAAATTAAACCGTCCACAGAGGTTATTAGAAGGCTTACTTTATTGCAAAGAGTGTGGCAATAAGTTAACGGTTAGTTATAGAGAAAAACGAAATTACTGGTCTATAAATTGCAACAAATATTCTAGAAGTCCAAGACAAAGATTATGCGAACCACACTTTTCAGAGTATAATAGTTTTGAAAAAATAATTTTAAATCAAATCAAAAAAACTTGTAAAAAGTATATAGAAAAAGTTGATATTGATGATTTAGTATCTAATGTAAAAAGTGAGAAGGATAACAAGGAAGATTTGATTATAGAAAAACAAAAATTAGAAAGTAATATCAAAGAACTACAACTAAAAATAGATGCTTTATATGAAGATAAATATAATGGGATAATCTCAGTTGATACTTATACAAGATTATCTTCTAACACAGAAAAATTAATAAGGACATATAATTCTAGAATAAAAGAATTAGAAAATTCTATTAATGAAGTTCCTAAAAAACATAATGATGAAGAAATAAAACGAAAAATCAAAGAATTAATTAGTATGAAAAAACCTACTAGAGAATTATTATTTATACTAGTAGATAAAATAATTGTTGATAAAGACAAAAATGTAGATATAGTTTATAAGTTTAGTGTATAAAATTATGATTTAGACTTAATACTATCATATTTATTAAAATTATAATACAAATAATACTGTGTAATATAAAAATGTATGTAGACATTAATAGTTTAATCATATATTTGGCCGGTTAATACCAAAATTGCAATAATTATGCTATAATTATATTGAGGTGATAACTATGGCAGTGCCAGAATTTCAAAGTTTTATGTTACCAGTTCTTCAATTATTTAGTGATAATAATATGCATACTACAAATGAATGTATGAAGGCAGCAATAGATTGTTTTAAATTAGATGAAAGTGATATAAAATTAACTGTTCCAAGTGGAAAACAAACTTTAGTGGCTAATAGAGTTTATTGGTCATTAACATATTTAAAAAAGTCTTTATTGTTAGAAACTGAAAGAAGAGGAGTATATAAAATTACTAAAAGAGGTAGTCAACTATTAGAAACAAAACCTAATAGAATTGATAAAAAATTGTTATCTAGATATGAAGAATATCGTGTTTTTAGCAATCAAGAAAATGATACTAATGTTGTAAATGCTGATAAAATAGAAGAAATTACTCCCGAGGAAAATATAGATAGAATACATAAAAAGATAACTGAACAATTGGCAGATGATTTATTAGAAATAATATTTGATAAAGATCCCTATTATTTTGAAAGGCTAGTGATGGATGTCCTTACTAAAATGGGATATGGAAATTCTGATGATAACTCTAATACTGTTACTAAAAAATCTGGGGATGAAGGTATAGATGGAATAATAAATCAAGACAAATTAGGTCTAGATAAAATTTATATTCAAGCAAAAAGATGGAAGGACAATGTTGGAAGACCACAATTACAAAATTTTGTGGGTGCGTTATCAGCCAAAAAGTCAAATAAAGGAATTTTTATTACCACATCTGATTTTACAAAAGAAGCAAAGGATTATGCGACAAATTTATCACATACAATAGTTTTAATAAATGGAAATCAATTAGCAAAGCTTATGATAGAACATAATGTAGGAGTTCAAATAAACTACTCTTATGATATCAAAAAAATTGATAATGATTATTTTGAAATGATTTAAAAATTAACTACATTCTACGACTTCGGGGGTGGGGACGGTGCAGAAGTAATCTATGCTCTTAGAAATAACAGTACTCTTTCTAAAAAGATTCTTAATGAACTAGAAAAAGAAGGACAAAATGTTAGAAAGTATTATCAACAAAGATTACCAAGCAATCCGATAAAAGATTATTACTTCATGCAAAGAAATACACCGAATAATGAAACAATAACAGTAGAATATGGATTCATTGATAGTCCAAAGGATGATGTTGAACAAATTGAAAAAAATTATAAAAATTATGTAGAAGCTGTAATAAGAGCTTTAGCTGACTACAAAGGATTTAAATATACACCACCACTTGGAAGTGATTATTATACAGTAAAAAAAGGCGACTCACTATGGAGTATTGCTAATAAATATGGAATAACTGTTAAAGAGTTAAAAGAAATAAATAAATTAACTAGTAACACACTAAAAGTAGGACAAACACTAAAACTTACCAAGAATGATGAAATGATACCAGAAGACTATTTAATATATAAAGTTAAAAAAGGCGACTCATTATGGGATATAGCTAAAGAATATAACACGACAGTAGACACTTTAAAGAAAATAAATAATTTGTCAAATGACAAATTAACAGTCAATCAACAATTATTTATACCTAAAAACAATAATTCAAGTGTAAAAAATACTGGAGAAATAAATTATGTAGTTCAAAAAGGTGATAATCTATGGACTATAGCAAATAAATACGATACAACTATAAATGATATTAAAAATTTAAATAATTTAAAAACTAATACACTTCAAATAGGACAAGTACTAAAAATACCAGGTTCAACAAACTATAATACTTATGTTGTTAAAAAAGGTGACTCATTATGGAAAATCGCAGACAAATATGGAACTTCAGTAAATAAACTAATGACAATAAATAATTTAGATTCAACAGTCTTACAAATAGGTCAAAGTTTATTGATTCCTACAAATTAATAGTATACTAAACATATGCTATTTTTTTACATCTATACAAAATAATAAGAATATGGTAAATTAATCAATACAAATAAAACATTTGATAAGAGATTATTGGCTAAAAAAAGATAATTTTAAAGTATCATCGCAAGTAAAAAAATCAATTCTATCATTTATAATGTACGTAAATATGTAAAGTAATTCAAGAATTTTTTTTTAAGATATGTTTTGGTATGATACAATAATAAGAAATTATGTTATGGAGAAGTAGTATGGATGAATTAGAAATAAAAAAACAAGTAAATGCAATTTTAAAAAAATCACACGATGATTCAAAACTTGACTACTGTTTGTGTTGTAGAAAAAAAAGTAACAAGTTTTTGCAATTCACATTCTCTTCCAAGATTTATATTGAAAAATATAAGTAATGATGGATATGTACTAACATCAAATAATTATTTTAAAATGCCCTTAATTGACAATAAAAAAGGTCTAAATAGTAGTGGTACTTTTAAAAGAATTTGTAATGAGTGTGACAATAACAAATTTAAAAATTATGAATCATTAGAACAATTGCTATCCTATCCAAGAAAAAAGTTGATGACTCAGATTGATTTAAAAAACACTTTGAGAATGTATGATAAAAGACTAAGTGAAATAGAATTATACAAAAACTTATTATCAATGGAAGGTGAAGATTTATTGAAATATGAAATGATGGAGAAACAAAGAATTAATTATTTGGATTTAAATGAAATTAAAAATGAATTACAAAGAGATTTAAATATTTTATCTAAAAATTCTTCATCAAGCTTTGAACTAATATTTTGGGAAAAATTGAATTATGTTACACCAATTGCTTTTCAAGGGCATTTAGCTTTAGTTGGTGATCTTAAAGGAAATATTATTAACGATATTTACAATAAAAATCCAAACTATATTATAGAAAATATCAACGTTTGTATTTTCCCTTTGCAAAAAGAAACGATAGTTATGATGTTTGTTAATAAAGATTATAAAAAATATAAAAATTTTATTACCCAATTTAAGCATCTAACAAAAGAAAATAAATTAAAACTTATTTCTTACATAATTTTTAATTATAGTGAAGATTTTTTTGTCTCAAAAATGGCAACTAATGAAATTTTAAATAATAAAGATTTAGATATAATAACCCAAAATGTAACTGACTTTTATGCTTTTGATGAAGAAATGGAAAAGAAAGCAAAAAAAGAGAAATATCAAGAATTAAAAAAATATATTTTATTTCCAAATTTACTTGCAAAAGAGTACTCAATTTTAAATAATTTAACACAATAGCAATTAAAAATAATCACAAATAATATGAAATTTTAATAAAGTTACTAAACAAAAAGCATTAATAAATTCATTAATGCTTTTAATCTTAATTATTGCCACTATTTTCTTCTAAATAAGCCTTATCAATTATATCAATAATATCTTCATCATCTGTATTTAGTTCTTTTTTTAATTGATCTAATAATTCATTATTAGTATTCATAATAACTCTTCCTAATTCAATTAAATTATCTTCATGAACAAACTTAACACTAGCAATCTCAAAACATAATGATACTTCATCAGTATATTTCTTAAATTCATTTTCAAATAATTTATCATCATTTTTAATATTTTTTAATTCATTAATTAAATTATTAAATGCGTTATTAAGTCTTGCTTGAATCATAAGAGATAAATGATCTAAAAATCTATAATATCTATCTCCTTCAAGACTAACCTGTAAACAATTTAGTCTTGTAATAATGTTTTTATCGTATGCTTCTTCACCTAAAGATTCAATAAAATTCACTAAATCATAATATGAAATCATAATTCACCTCGTTCCTTATTTTCTTCTAGTGGAGGTTCTAAATCCCAATCAGGTATTTCAATAATCTCGTTATTATCATTATTATCTTTTATATTTTCATTTTTTATATCTTTTTCAGATTTGTTATTTTCTTTATCCATATAAACCTCCTACTTAAAATCAATATAATCTTTTTCGTCAAATGTACCTAAATACTCTAAGAATTCATCTTTATATTTTAAATTCTTTTTACATATGTATTTTATATCAACAATTTCAGCCAATACATTATTAAGCTCAAACAAATATTTATTTAATGTTTCATTGTAATCTTTTATTATATCTTCTCTATTTCTTGATATATTTAACAAGAAGAACATAAGCATAAATCCACCAACAATTACGACAGATAAACCAACATAAAATTTAATAAATGTAAGTATTATTCCAATAACTATAAATATTGCACAATAAATCGTTTTAGGAGAGTTATATCTTTGCAATTGAGATTCTTCAGCAAAAGGTTTTTTAACATAATCAGTAAGTGAATCTTGAAGCTCTTTTTCATTACTACCATCTTTTGTTATACCAACCCATTCATTAATTCTAATTTCAAATTCCTCGTCTAAAACACTATCATTATTAAATACTCTTTCATAACCTCCAACTATATTATTTTTAACAAAATAAACCGCTAATCTTTTAATATTTAAAGAAACATCATTTCTACTTAACAAGACATCATTTAAATCTAAATAGAAATTATCATTACTATTTATAAAATTATCATAGGTTTTATATTTTAGTTCAACTTCATCCATATTTCCATGGCATTCAATAATAAGTTTATTTTTTAATATATTTCTTCTTAGTTCTAATTCTTTATCACTATAATCATACAATAACGTATTTAAAATTTTATCTTCGTTGATATCATTATCAAAATTATTGATTAGCCCTAAGAAATCAGCATAAACATTATTAAATGAGTAATACAATTCTAAGTTCTTTTTAATCTTATTAAAACTTCTAACATATAATTTAGAATATGGGTATTCATTTTCATCAATAATATTTAGTCTGCTTCTAAAAAAATTCTCCCATTTATTTACAACTTTATTTTCAATTTCCCCGCTTTTAGATTTATTTACCCAATTATTTATATAACTATATAATTTATCTTCAGTTTCATTATCATTAACATAATAACTAAGTATATTTATGACACCAATAACATCACTATTCATATTAGAAGGATTTTGGTTATCTAAATAGCGTTTTAACCACTTAATAGCAGTATTATTTCTATTTAACTTAAAGTAAATTACACTAAACAATAATGATGTTTTATTATCATTCAAATCAAGAGCTTTATTTATAGATTTACGAGCTAATTTTTTTTCATTTTTTAACCAAGCACAAATTGCGACAAGTATATGTACTAAATAGTACTTAGAATTACTTAAATGTGCTTGTTCACTTTGTGTTAACAATTTATTTTTTTCAATATAGCCTTTTTCTAAATCATTAACAATTTCACTAACTTTATTACGAATAACATCATATTGACCATATTCTTCACTTAACTCGTCTTCATAATTTTTAAGTTCCATTTTAGCATTACTTACATATGTATTTCCTCTAACTTCAGATATAAATGTTTTAATTTGTCTTTCAAGTGAATCTATATTAGACTTAACTGAATTAAATTGTTCTTTAAAATCATCTACTTGATCATTTATATCATCAACATTACTAGCAATAACTTTCATATTTTCAGTTAGTGTATTTAAATCTGATTCAAGTGAGCTAGTATCTTTTTTTTGAGTTGTACCAAACATTGCCATAAATCCACCTCTTATTCTATATAGATTATAACATAATAAGAAGTAAAGTGATAGTTATTTTAATGTAAACTTAGTAAAGTTCATTACATACACCAGGGTCAGGAGCATAGAAGCAGTGGCCTTTATATCGACCAGTATTTCTCTGATTAAACCAAGTGCTTTTACAGTCTTCATTCTTTTTGGGACCATAGAACCATAATGCATTAGTAGCAGGGTAGTAGTATTCACCTTTTAATACTCTTTTAGCAAGTTCTTTTTCTTTAGTAGTAGCACTTCCACTATTAAAAAGACTACTATTAGTACCAACAAATCCACCTGGTTTTTGATACACTACATCAGTTATACTTCTTATATTTTTAAAGTCCAAACAATTAGCAATAGCTCTATTAACTATTACATTTCCAACCATAAGCATTGCAAGATCACCTTCAGCAAGAGCCTCAGCTCTCATAAGTCTAGCACATAAATCTAATTCCTTAGTAGAATATTTTATAAGCATAAAATCACCTAATATATTGTATGCATAAAAGAAAAATGTTGATTTGTTATAATTTATATTGTATAATTAAATTGCTTTCGAAAAAAGAGCTATAAAACTAGAATGCTTTTAAAAAGAGCTACGTAGGGGTATGGTGTCAGTGGTAGCATGCCGGTCTCCAAAACCGTTGGGGAGGGTTCGAGTCCTTCTACCCCTGCCATATAAGTAATTTAGTCTGATTATTTCAGGCTTTTTTATTTTGAAAAATGTGATACAATAATGCATAAAAAGAGGCGAGTATGTATTACGATATAAAATATAATGATAAAGATGATGAATTTATAGATGACTTAAGTCTTCAAATGAGAATAGAAAGATATATTAAGAATCACTTTTATCCAGCAATAACAATATCAACACTACTTCCTATATATTTAATTGGAGGAGGTATTAGAGATTTGATGAATGCTAGACATCCAAAAGATCTGGATTTTGTTGTTTTAGGTAATGATAAAGAATGGATAGAAAAAGTATTTGAAGCATTTAAAATAACGCCAAGAAGAAATAAGTTTGGTGGATATAAATTTGAATTTGATGGTACGACAATAGACTTGTGGTTAACAAAAGACTTATTTTCATCAATACAGTATAATGTTGATGGTTTACTATATGACATAAAAACTAGAAGACTTATTTCTCTTACATATAATGATTTTCAAGAAAATGGTTTGAAACTTGTAAACGAAGAAAATAACATTCAAAATGGAAGAGAACTAAAACTTCGTAAATTTGAACAAGAACAAAGAAAAGAATAAAACATAAAAGATACTACACAGTCTTAGTAGTATCTTTTTCTAAAGAATGAGTTTTCTCTAAAAAGTCATTTAAAAATACTAATTCATCAATATATTTCTTTTTTTCAGGGTTAGAAAGACATTTCCTTCTTATATCAACAATCATATTTAACATATTAAAATCTTTACCATATTTGGAGGAAACAACATGAGATATTTTATCTAAGCTTACCCCTCTATAAGGAAAAGTGTGTAGGTTCCATTTGTCAGTTTGTATATTTGTAAAATCTGAATAAGGTCCATACATCATCATAAAAGCAGGTGAGAATGACAAATTATCTTTATTAAAACTATTTCTTTTAACTTCATCAATATCATCAAAAATAAAATCTTTTCCTTCTTCTAAATCCAAAGTAAAATATTCAAAACTTTTACACATTTCAAGAAATCTAGCATATGTTTCATTAATAATTTCTTCAGTAAAAATAGAGCCATTAGCAAAATCATTCTTAAACATATAAAATCTTTCTTTAGACCAATTTTCATTATTTTTTCCTAAATATTTTTCTTTTCCAATATTCCAACCAATCCATCTTATCCATACATCAGCAATTCTAAGAAGATTTATTGGTCCTTCAACAAAAAACACTTTAGGATTTTCTTCTACTCCAATAGCATTTTCCCCTTTTTCAGCTTTAAATCCATCTTTTTTAATTCTTTCAAACATAGTTTTTGGTGCAAAATGAAAAAAAGTCTTATTAAGAATTTCATCATTATCTAAAATATCCTGTAATTCAACCGTTTTCATAATTAAATCATAACATAAATACAAAAATCATACAAAATAAATCACATACATTTACATATTAAGTCATAATATTAAGTAATGAAAGAAAAAATAAAAGAAAAAATATTAATAATATTAAATACTGAAGATGATACTGAAAGTTTTACTTTAGAAGAGATAGAATCAGGAAAAATGTTAAGTTTAGTGGCATATTTAATACCTCTAATTCCTTTCATACTTTCAAAAAAGAATAATTATGTTCATTATCACACAACAAATGGCATGAATTTACTATTCACTTATTTAGTATTTCTAATTATAAAAAGAACTCTATCATATATTTTTGGAACACCATGTGATTTAATTAACGGAATAAAATGTATGATTTTACCTTTAACATTAAGAATTATTTTTTCATTAGTAAATATGTTTTTTAGTTTTATTATATTATATGGAATTTTAAATGTATGTAATAATAGAGCAAAAAAGTTACCTTTAATTGATAAGATTCATTTTTTTAAATAGACAACCTAATAATAGTATGTTATAATAAGCCGCATTAAAGGGGATATATGAAAAAGTTTGATAAGATTAAACTAGGTAGAATTGTGTTAGATGAAAATACAAATAAAAAATTTTTAGATTTTGAAAACAATCAAGATATTTTTTGTGATGGTACAATATCAGAATATTATACTGCTTTATATAATTATGTAAAAAAAGTAGTGTATAATTCTAGAATATCTGGTGAAATGATATTAAATAAAACTTTTGTGAGTAATGTATTAAGAATAATTAAAGATGATATTTTAGTTAAAAATAAATTAAGTGAGTTAGTATATTTAGAGTTAGTTCATTATATTTATGTTTATTATGAAACAATTAATATTATTAAACTTTCTGGATTATGGCCATATAATGAAGAAGATGAAAAAGTTCAAATAGAAGCAGTAAACTTACTTGAAAAACAAATTGATGAAATAATAGACTTCTTAATAGATATAGATTATGATAAAAGAGTTATGGAAATTTTAGAACCATTCAAGAAACTAACTAAAAAAGAAGAACATTTATCAAAAGAAGAATTTGATACATTAGATTTAATTTTTTCAACGGCTCATAATATTCCTCAAGAATATGTAGATTTATACATGAAAAGTATCATGAAGGATTCACAAGTTCCATCAGAAGATTCATTAAAAAACGCCATATCAAGTTTTATAGGTAATCATGCATATAAAAATGGAAGTTTTTGTTTCACTGATATATGTAACTTAAAAATAGGCACACTAGGTAGTTATGAAAATCATGTTATATCTATTTCAAATAAAGTATTTAATAAATTCTTTTTAAATTATACTAGAAGAAAAAGAACAATGTTAGATACAATCTTTCATGAACTAACACATCTTTATCAAGAAGAATTATATGATCAAGAAATACTACCATATGAATATATAATAATGCTAAAAGATTATTTATTAACAAATACTTTGTCAAATAGATATTGTGAAGATAATTATTATTCTTTAGCAAATGAATTAGATGCAAGAAGATTAGGAACACTACAAACTAATGAATATTTAGCGTCAATTGGTATAATGCCAAAAGAAAATACATTGAAAATAATCGAAAAAGACAAAAAGAAAAATGGAAAAATCATAAGATACTATGAAGGAAAAGAAACAAATCCAGATGAGCTATTTGATGAAAAGATACAAGAGATAATAAGTTCATTAAATGAAGAATTTGAAATGAATTTATTTGAAGAGTACCCAATATTTAAGTTTTTCTATCATCCTGATGGTAAAAGAAAAACAACATTAGAGTTAATAAAAGAGAAACATAAAACAAAAGATAAAATTATTAAATTGCAAATAACTGATATATTAAAAAATAGAAAATTATCAAAAGAAAATATTATGAGTGATTTAGAAGAACTAATTCTTGATAGAAGTGAAGAACTTGAAAATGATGAAGATGTAATGATTTCTTTATTAAGTAAACAGCTTTCAAAAAAAGAAAAAAACATAGTACTAGTTAGAATCAAAACAATCGGACTAAGACTAAAAGAGGCAATAAAAAATATAGGATTAATTTGTACTGAAATAGAAGAAATAAAAGTTGAAGCTAGTAATACAATTGCTGATACTATAATTCTTAAAATGAATAAAAACAAGAAATAACTATATTAAGATTGACAAATAAATTTAAATAGTCTATAATCTAGGTCAAGTGAGGGGATATAAGATATCAAAAATATTGAGCTGTCCCGGGGAAACCTACACGAACTTTTATGAAGTACGGAGTCGCTGCAAAGTAGTGGATTTCGTGCTTTTTTAATTCTTTACGTTATCCATCTATTAGAAAGGAGGGAATATTATTATGGTAAAAGCATCAAGAATGCCAGATTTTTCCGCGATGGGAGCAATTGAATCTGAATTATTTCAAGAAGTCCAAAGAAGACTTAGATACAAAAGTGGAAAAATTAGTGAAATAACAGAAATTGAACAATTAAAAATGGAAACACTAGACTTATTAGAAAGCCTTGGTTATCCAATGGATGAACTTGGAACATATTTATATAAAGATGTAATTATGTCTATTAGAGAACAACTTGGTGTAGTTGAAACAAGAGAAGATGTAAAGAAATCTGCTTCAATATTAGAAGAAGCAAAATCTGCATTCTCACAATTATATTTTAACTTAGCAAGAAATGAAAGAGATATTGGTGTCAAAGAATATCATAGAATTTTATCAAAGTCACTTTCAAAAGTTGATTATAAAAAAGCATCTCCAGAATTATTATATAAAGTATATGGTAATTTCCCTTTTGATATGGACTATGGAGAAAATGCATTTACTTTAGCAAACTATCTAAATAGACAAATAGATAAACCTTTATGTAGAAGATTAACAAATTCACCTAGTAAATATTAAGATTAGGTGAAACTATTAGAGTAACCTAGTGTTACTCATTTTTTATAGGAGGAGAAGTTATGAATATAATAGAAGTTAAAAATTTATCAAAAACATTCAAAGTTAAATTAAAAGAAAAAGGCTTAAAAGGAAGCATTAAGTCAATATTTAAGCCTAAGTATAAAACTGTTAAAGCAGTTAAGAATATAAGTTTCAACATAGAAAAAGGAGAAGTTATAGCATTTATAGGACCAAACGGAGCGGGAAAAAGTACAACTATCAAGATATTAACAGGAATACTTTATAAAGATAAAGGAACTATTAATATAGACGGTTTAGATCCTGAAAAAGATAGAAAGAAACTTGCTCATGAAATAGGTACAGTATTTGGTCAAAAAGAACAATTATGGATGCATCTAACACCTTATGATAATTTTAAATTCTTTGGAGCAATCTACGACATACCAGAACAAGCAGTAGAAAAGAAAATAGAAGAATTTAAAATATTATTTGAACTTGAGGACTTTATTGATACACCAGTACGTAATCTAAGTTTAGGTCAAAGAATACGTTGTGAGATAGTAGCATCTCTAATACATGAACCAAAAATATTATTCTTAGATGAACCAACTATAGGACTAGACCCAGTCGTAAAAGAAAATATTCGAACACTTATTAAAAGAATGAACAAAGAATATAAAACCACAATATTCTTAACAAGTCATGATGTATCAGATATAGAAAAACTATGTAAAAGAGTTATCATAATAAATAATGGTACTTTAGTATTAGACGATTCAATGGAAAACTTAAAATATAATTATTTACATAAAAAGATATTAGAAGCTAAAATGAAAGAAAAAGTGAACTTAGATGATGAAGAAGGAATAACTATATTAAAAGATAAAGGATATAACTTAAAAATAGAAGTAGATACTAGTAAACGTTCTATAAGTGATGCTATAAAATTATTAAATCCAGACAACATAATAGATATTAATATATCAAATACACCTTTAGAAGACATAATAAGTGACATATATAAAAAAGAGGATAAAAAATGAGAAAGTATTTATTTATATTTAAAACAGAAATAATAAATAGTTTACAATATATGTTTAACCTACTAACAGGTTTTATAGCATACATAATAATGATATATGTATTCTTATGTTTATGGAATTATATGTATAGTGACCCATCATCTCTTATAAATGGTTATAACTTAAATCAAATGATATGGTATATAATTATTACTGAAATATTATGGATGAGTCTAGGTGGTAAAAAAATATGTCGTAAGATAACTAATGATGTTAAAAATGGTAACATCGCTTATAACATAAATAAACCATATAACTATATCTTATATAATTTATCAAGTAATTTAGGAAGTATATTCATAAAATTTATAGTATTTACAGTACTAGCTATGATATTAGGATTTATATTTTTAGGGACATTTCCTAAGTTAAATATATTATCTATTTTAGCAGTATTATTAACAAGCATTTTAGCAACTACAATAAGTATATTAATAATGATAGGTATAGGTTTGTTCTCGTTCATAATAGAAGATTCAACACCATTATACTGGGTATATAGTAAATTTATATTAGTTTTAGGAACAATATTTCCAATAGAATTCTTTAGTGGAATATTAAGAGTAATATTAAAATATAGTCCAATATATGTTGTATCATATGGACCAGCTAAATTATTTGTAAACTTTAGTACAAGAGAATTTATAACAATATTTATTTCACAATTAATATACTTGGTTATATCTTATTTAATAGCTACATTTATATACAAGAAAGGGGTGAAAAAACTAAATGTTAACGGAGGTTAAAAATCAATTAAAAGTAAATTATCTTTCTATAAAGTATGGTCTTATGAGAGAAATGATAAATAAGTTTTCATTCTTAGCAAACATAATCTTTATGATTATAAATAACTCATGTTTTATCATACAATGGGTAGTACTTTATTCATTAAAGGAAAGTATTGGTGGATATACTTTTAAGCAAATGTTACTACTTTGGGGAATCGCAGCTAGTACTTTTGGAGTATCAAGATTCTTCTTCAAAAAAGCGTTTACTTTATCAGAAACAATAAATACTGGTAAATTAGATGCGTTCTTAGTACAACCTAAAAATGTATTGTTAAGTGCGATTACTACTGACGTAGAAGTTTCAGCTATCGGAGACTTACTTTATGGTTATGTAATACTTATCATATATGGAATTACTTTAGAAAACTTCTTATTATTTACAATATTCACTATACTAGGAGGCTTAATAATAACATGTGTTTCAGTAATAGCAAATAGCTTAGCATTTTGGTTTAATATGTCAGATGTTTTAGCAGACACAATAAATAACATGATGATAACATTTGGTACATACCCTAAAGATATATTTACAGGAATAGTAAAAATATTACTTTATACTATAATACCAGTAGGTATCGCAAACTACATACCAATAGACTTAATAATAAACTTTAACATTTATGGATTCTTAGTAGTATTTATAGTAACAATACTTTTAGTAGTTTTATCATTCTATATATTTAACAAAGGATTAAAACGATACTCTTCAAGTAACTTGATGAGTTCAAGAATATAATTAATATTAAAGATGAAAAAAGCAATATTAATGTAAAGTAAAGGACTAATTATGTAAATTAGTTCTTTTTATGTAAAGAAAACCTTGTATTTAATTCTAAAAAAAGTATCAATATGATATAATTAATGAGGTGAAAACTTATATGCAAATGTTAATTAAAGGAGTAAATGTAAATTATATTTTTTATGATAACAACAGTAAAATAAACTTAGTTTACTTACACGGCTGGGGCCAAAATATAGAAATGATGATGCCTATAGCTAAACCATTTATAAAGAAATATAATGTTTTAATTATTGATTTTCCAGGCTTTGGTGACAGTGATGAACCTAAAGAAGTTTGGAGTGTTTTTGACTATGCAGAAATGGTAAATGAAATGGTTAAAAAACTAAATATGAAAAATCCAATTGTTATTGGACACTCTTTTGGTGGCAAAATTGCATTAATTTATGGGTATAAATATAAACCTAGAAAAGTAGTAGTACTAGCAAGTCCATATAAACAAGCTGTAACAAAACAATCATTAAAAATGAAAGTACTAAAGAAAGCAAAGAAAATACCTGGTATTAACAAACTAGAAAACTTTGTTAAGAAACATGTTGGTTCAACTGATTATAGAAATGCTAGTGAAATGATGAGAAAAGTTTTAGTTGCTCATGTAAATACTGATATAACTGAAGACTTAAAAACAATTAAATGTCCAGTGCTAGGTATATGGGGAACTAACGATGCAGCTGTTGATATTGAAGAGGGAAGAGAACTTGAAAACTATATTCCAAATTATGGTTTAGTTGAATATCCTGGATGTACACACTATGCATATTTAGAAAATCTAGGTCAAACAATAAATGTGCTTAACAATTTTATAGGAAGTGAGGAATAACATGAGTCCAAAAATATTATTTTTATTAACACTACTAACATATATTTACTATTTAACATATAAATCAAGAAAAGCATTACATATGTTACAACAAAACTGGTATAACGATGGTAATAGATACTTAAAATGGGTAAAAACAAATGCTAAAAAAGTATTCATAACTTTCGATATGGCATTTATTCTATTTTACTTTTTAAAGTTTACTAGTACAAAAATAACACTTATCGTGTTTGCAGTATTCTATATGATAGTTTACTTCTTATATAAAAGAAATGCAGAAAAAGAACAATCTAAAAAACCACTAGTAGTAACTCCAAGAATTAAAAGACTTTATACTACTATGTATATATTGTTAATAATTTGTGTATTACCAATGATTTTAAATTTCAATGTTAATAACTTGTTTATATATTATTTAATTATAGGACTTTTCTCATATATAAATACAATTGTTATATGGTTATGTAACATTATAAATAAACCAGTTGAGAAAATGGTATATCTTCATTATAAAAGACAAGCTGAGTCAAAACTTTATAGTATGACTTCACTTAAAAAAATAGGTGTAACAGGAAGCTATGGAAAAACAAGTACAAAGAATGCATTAAATGATATATTAAATGTTAAATATAATTCATTTGCAACACCAAAAAGTTTTAATACAATGTATGGACTAATAAATGCAATAAATAACTACATGGATAAATTCAGTGAAACTTTTGTAGCAGAAATGGGAGCATTCTATAGAGGAGAAATAAAAGAAAAAGCAAACTTTATAAAACCAAAATATGGAATCTTAACTACAATCGGAACAGCTCACTTAGAAAGTTTTGGTAGTCAAGAAAACATACAAAAAGCAAAATTCGAATTAATAGAATCACTTCCAGATGATGGGGTAGCAGTTTTAAATATGGACGACCCTTATCAAACAAGTTATAAACTAAAAAGTAAATGCAAAGTAATATGGGTATCAACTAAAAACAAAGATGCTGATGTTTATGCAACTGACATAGAACTTTCTGATAAAGGAACAAAATTTACATGTATATTTAAAAATACTAAAGAAAAACATACATTTGAAACAAGACTACTAGGAAGTGCTAACGTATACAATGTTCTAGAAGCTATCGCAATGTCATATGAATTAGGTCTTACTCTTGAACAAATAGCTATCGGAGTAAGAAGAATTGCAACTATAGAACATAGATTAGAACTTAAAAGATATACAGAAAATATCACAATAATAGATGATGCATACAACTCAAATCCAGTTGGTTCTAAAATGGCAGTAGATGTTCTTAAAATGATGAAAGGCAAAAGAATAATCGTAACACCAGGTATGATAGAACTAGGAGATGAACAATATAGTTCAAACTTCGAATTTGGTCGTTGGATCGCAGGATGCGCAGATGAAGTAATACTAGTCGGAGAAGAACAAACTAAGCCAATACATGACGGACTTAAAAAAGAAAAATATCCAAAAGATAAAATACATATTCTAAACGATGTAAAAGAAGCATTCCCACTAATGAGAAAACTAAGCGACAAAAAAACATACGTATTATTAGAAAATGATTTACCAGATATATTTAATGAATAGGAGTAGATAATATGAAAATAAAAGTAGGAGTAATTTTTGGTGGAGAAACAGTTGAACATGAAGTAAGTATCATTTCAGCACTTCAAGCCATGAATAATTTAGATGAAGAAAAATATGAAATAATACCAATATACATTTCAAAGGATAGAATATGGTACACAGGACACGTACTAAGAGAAATGGATTTCTATAAAAATTTTGAAGACGAAAAAAAATATGCAAAAGAAGTAACACTTTATAAAAAAGGAAAAAACTTCTTCTTACAAAAAACAAATGGATTATTTAGAAAAGATATTACTGATATAGATATTATCTTACCAGTAGTTCATGGTAATAATGTAGAAGATGGTACACTAGCAGGCCTTCTTGATTCTATTGGTGTTCCATATGTTGGTTCTCATGTACTAGGATCAGCGATTGGTCAAGATAAAGTAGTTATGAAACAAGTATTATCTTCAGTTAATATTCCAGTAGTGGACTACACTTGGTTCTTTGATAATGAATACTTAGAAGATAAAGATAAAATAATAGACAACATTAAAAAATTAGGATATCCAGTAGTAGTAAAACCAGCAACTTTAGGTAGTAGTGTAGGTATAACAAAAGTACACGATTCTAAAAAAATAGAAGAAGCTATCGAAGAAGCTATAAGCTATGATACAAAAGTAGTAGTAGAAAAAGCAGTAGAAAGCCTAACAGAAGTAAATGCAAGTGTACTTGGAAACTATGAATATCAAAAAGTAAGTCCGCTAGAAGAGGTAATGGGACTTGATGAAATATTAAGCTATGCTGATAAATACTTAGGAAACTCTAAAACCAAAGGAGTTAAAAACACTGGTTCAAAAGGAATGGCTTCTACTAGTAGAATAGTGCCAGCAAGAATATCAGAAAGTCTTACTAAAAACATACAAGAAACAGCAAAACAAGTATTTAAAGTATTTAACCTAAGCGGAGTATGTAGAATAGACTTCTTAATAGATAAGAAAACAAACAAATTCTATGTAAATGAACCAAATACATGCCCAGGTAGTTTATCATTCTATCTATGGAAAGAAGCAAATGTTAAATATAGAGAATTACTAGATGAAATGATAAGCATAGGTATAAAAGAATACAAAAATAAATCTAAAAAAGTAAAATCATTCAAATCAAATATACTAGAAGGATTCAATGAATCAAAAGGATTAAAAGGAGCTAAAGGATTAAAGAATTAAAAAAGCAGAGAATTTTCTCTGTTTTTATTTGTTATAAATCATTTTAACTTTACCATGTTTAACTGAGTTACTTAGTAAACTATGACTTTCAAGTTGCCTTTTAACTTGTTTAGATACACCTTTATTCCCATCAATTAACCTAGCTTTAGGAAATATCTCTTTGATATTCTTCTTTATATGAGGGTAATGTGTACATCCAAGTACTATGGAGTCTATTTCTTCACTAGTATATTTATCTAATAACTTATGCAATACTTTATTTATTCTATCTTTATTACCACTCTCTATCGCATCAGCTAAACCTTTACATGGAAGAAGTGTAATCTTTTGGTCCCTCTTTTTATTTAACTTAACAAGTTCATGAGTTCTCTCTGACTTAATAGTACCAGGAGTAGCCATAACTAAAGTATTCTTATAATTCTTATCACAAGCAACTTTAATAGCTGGTTCAGTACCAACAAATATCATATTAGGATACATCTTTCTAAGTCTATTAATACATCTAGTAGTCGCAGTATTACAAGCAATTACTATTATTTTAACTTCTTTACTAATAAGAAAGTCTACTATACCAGTAACTATACTCATTAACTCTTCATCACTTTTTTCACCATAAGGATTATTTTTAGAATCAGCATAATATATATAATTTTCATTAGGCAATAATTTTCTTAACTCTTTTAATACAGTAAGACCACCAATACCAGAATCAAACATACCAATTTTATTATTATTCATATACATCCCTTCGTAAACATTATACCATATTTATATACAATTATTTAATTTATGATATAATTAAAACGTATAGCCATTGTTAATAAGGAGAAAAATATGGAAGGATTAATAAACGGAATTATAGAATCATTTGGAGGAGTCTTAGCACTTAAATATGGTAAAGAATTAATAGTATTTATTATTTCACTATTACCACTTTTAGAACTAAGAGGTGGCTTAATAGCAGCAACACTACTTGGAGTAAAACCAGTAGTAGGATATATTGTTTCAATAATAGGTAATACTTTACCAGTGCCATTCATACTACTATTTATATCTAAAATAATGGATTGGATGGAAAAATCAAAAGTAGGATTCTTAGAAAAAATATCTAAATGGTTAAGAGAAAAAGCTCATAAAAATAGAAAAGAAATAGATAAATATGGATACTTAGGATTACTTCTATTTGTAGGAATACCACTTCCAGGTACAGGAGCATGGACAGGATGTTTAGTAGCAAGTGTATTCGATATGGATAGAAAAAAATCGTTCTTTGCAGTGATGGGAGGAATAATAATGGCAAGTATCATAATGATGCTACTATCATATGGACTTTTAGGAGGAATAATTAATTAATTATTCTTTTTTCTTGACATAATAAATGTAAAAATTATTAATAAATAATAAACTATTACTAAATTTAATTTATAATTAAAATAGGGTGTATATTATGGAGTATATAATTTTGTTTGTCTCAGCATTACCAGTTTTTTTTATAAATAAATATGTTTATAACAAAGATAGAGATAAAGAACCAAAAAAATTATTAGAAAAACTAACAATTGGAGGAGTTGCTTCTTGTTTTTTAGTGCTTATAATATCATCTATATTATCTTCTATGTTTCCAATATTTGCTGTAGAAGATTATGAAAGTCTTACAAGTTTTGAACTTGCAATTAAAGTATTTATTGGAATTGCTTTAGTAGAAGAATTTTGTAAATATCTATTTGTATATCGATTTTCATATAATCAAAAGGAATTCGATTATATTTTTGATATGGTAGTCTATGCTGTATATGTTTCTTTAGGCTTTGCTTTATTCGAAAATATTTTATATGTTATGAGTGGAGGAATTGGAGTAGGTATTATAAGAGCCTTTACAGCCATACCTATGCATGCCAGTGCAGGTGTAATGATGGGACACTTCTTAGGGGAAGCAAAATATAATGAGCTAAATAAAAAGAGTGGAACATCATATAAGATATTAGCACTCTTAGTTCCAACATTAATACATGGAGCATACGATTACTCAGCATTTAAAGATAATTGGTCACTCTTATTAATAATACTAGTTGTATTTGTAATTTTCTCAGTACTTATAGTTAACCACAAAAGTAGAAATGATGTTAGAGTAGCAAAATGTGAAAATTGCCCTAGATGTGGTACTAAAATAATAGGCAAATTTTGTGTAAAATGTGGTCTAAAAATAGAATAATTACTTTAAATACTTAAATATATTTTTAAATTCATCATTAATTACTAGAGATGCAATACTATCATAAGAAGTAGCATCTCTATTTATTATGACTAAATTTTTACCATTAAATAGTCTTACTAAACTACTAGCTGGTTCAACAGTTAAAGAAGTGCCAGCAACTATTAAAGTATCACAATTTGCTATAGCTTGAATTGAACGATTTAATACGTGTTCATCAAGCATTTCACCATATAATACTACGTCAGGCTTAACAATACCACCACATTCACATAATGGAATATCTTTAGAATTAAATACATACTCTGCATCATAAAATTTATTACATTTAACACAATGATTCTTATATATAGTTCCATGTAATTCATACACGTTAGTACTTCCAGCCTTAGTATGTAATCCATCTATATTCTGTGTAACTATTGCTTTAAGTTTACCCATCTTTTCAAGTTTAACCATATATTTATGTATTATATTAGGTTCAGCATCTAAACAATTTAATTTATCTCTATAAAATTTATAAAATTCATTAGTATTCTTATAGAAAAATCCACTACTTAGTATCATCTCAGGTGGAAACTTATATTTCATATTATATAGTCCATCTTTACTTCTAAAATCTTTAATACCACTTAAAGTAGATACACCAGCTCCACTAAAAAATACTATATTATCAGATTCATCTATCATCTTTTGTAATTTATTTATCTTTTCTTTCATTATCATTCCTCATCATACTTAACAAGTTAATTCTAAAAATATCTTTATCACGATATTCTTTAGAAACTAATATCCCTTTATAAGTAGTTAATTCATCTTTATAGCCTTCTAATAAAATGTTTTCTGGTTCTATTGTTTCAAAAATAATAGTTTTTTCATCTTTATTAACACTATATATTAACTTAAAATGTCCATATGCCTTAGAAAATATAGAATCGGTAGGTAACTTTAATTCATATACAAAAATATGATTATCTTCTTTAATTAATTCACCAACATAATTTTCATTTTCAATACAAGGATAGTATTCAAATACAAGTTTTTTATAAGCTATCATATTATATTTTTTAATACTTCTTTCTAATCTTCGATATTTCTTTTCATCGGAATATGTAATGGTGAAACCATTTTTAGTTTTTTTCTCCATATCTCCTTCTTGCATACCACCATTTTTATCAAGAATTCTATCCATTACATCATTTAAATTTTTAACTTGATTTGATAACTCGTTCATTTTTATATCTAACGTAGTATCATCTATATCTTTTCTTTCACTGTTATCTCCTGATTTATTACGTAAGTCAATTTTAAACAAATCTTTTTCGGGAACTTTTTTTGAAACCATAGCTTTTTTATAAAATGATAAATCTTCTTCAAAACATTCTAATAAAGCATCTTCAGGTTCTATTGTTTTTAAACAAACAATTTTATTATTTGGACAAACGCTATATATTAATTTGCAATCACCATAGATTTCAGAAAACAAAGGATCAGTAGGTAACATTAATTCATACTCTAAAAGATACTCTCCACTTTTAGAAATTTGTTTACCAATAAAATTTCCACTTTCAATACTAGGATAATATTCAGACTTAAGTTTGTTATATGCTAACATATTACACTTTTTTAAACCTTGTTCTAATTTTTTAAAATTTTTATCGAACAAGTAAATTATATGATAATGTTTTGTATAAGTTAATTCTTCTTCTGATGTTTTAGATTTATTTTGTATATCGTTGTTATAAACTTTTTTATTTTCTTCTTTATATTTCGAAAGTTCTTTTTCTAGTTTATTAACTTTCTCTTCTAAAATATCATTTTTATTCTTAAGCTCTAGCATAGTATCGCAAGTGTTATTTTCATCATTATGAGTCGAAATGTCATCTTTGTCTTTAACTTTATCTTTTTTAATAAAAAGTAAATAAATAATAACAATAAATTCCAATGTAATAAGAAGGTAAAATATATCCATAATTATTCATCACCTTTCTTACTTTTTCTTAACATTTCATCTCTTTTAGAATAAACACATCCACAATAGTCTTGACGATAAAGCCCATATTTATGAGAAAGTTCTATAGAATGTTTATAACCATTCTCTTTCTTAAAGTCTGAATGTAACCACTTAACATTATATTTCTTTTCCATATCTTCCCCAATCTCATTAATAAGTTCAGCATTCTTATATGGACTTACTGACAAAGTAGTACAAAAGTAGTCATAGTCATTTTCTTTAGCTACTTTAGCAGTTTTCTCAATTCTAAGGTTAAAACATATAGTACATCTCTCTCCCTTTTCAGGACACATCTCATACCCTCTAACTAGTTCATTATACTTTTCATTATCATAATCACAGTCAATAAAATCCAGTTTATTAGGACTTTCTAACATACTAAGTAATTTAATTTGCTCGTTCTTACGTTTTAAATATTCATCTTTAGGAGCAATATTAGGATTATAATAAAGAATAGTTATATCAAAATATGGAGCTAAAAATGTTATTACATGAGAACTACAAGGAGCGCAACAACTATGAAGTAATAATCTCTTATGACTCTTATCAACATTCTTTAATTCTTTTTTACATTTATTTTCTAAAATCTTGCTCATAAAATCACCTGGCTATATTTTACCACAAATTTTATGTTATTATATAAATAGGATGTGATTATATGAAATATTATAAATATAAAATGAATATAGGAGTAGGTAATGTTTTATCAATATTAATGGCAATACCATTATTCATAATTTACGTTTTAATGTTTCCAAACTTTTATGAAAGTATTACATTTTCAAGAATGTCAATTTTATTACTTTGGTTTATATTACATGAAATAATACATTTCTTTGGATACTTAATTAATAAAGAAGTTAATGTAAAAAATCTATATTTAGGAGTTTGTCTTGAAAAAGGAATATTCTATTGTCAATGTAGTCAAAAGGTTCATAAGAAAACAATATTAATTTCTTTATTATCACCATTTACATTGATAGGTCTAATAACACTTATAATAGCTAAAATATTTAATTTACCATTTTTAGGATTCTTATCAATACTTAATATGATGGGAGCAATCTTTGATATAATCATGTTTATTCAAATAAGTAAAATGCCTAAAGATGTTATGTTTGCTGAATTTGATGATCCAGATGCATACTATTTAATATCTAAAAAAGACTTAACAAAATATAAAACTATAAGTCTTGATATGGTAGAAACTGGAGACTATGACAGTAAGAAAATAAAATCTAAAGATAGAAAAAGAATAGAAATAACTAAAAAATCTTATATATACTTAATAATCTTTATATTGATATGCTTAATTGCAAATTATCTTTTGAACTTAGTATAAAACATGTTATAATATCGTTGGTGAAAAAATATGGAATTTAAAGCAATAATTATAACATTATTATCAGGTATATCATTCTTAATAGGATATTTAATTACTAAATTTATAAAAGATGAAAAGAAACTAGTAACTTTCTCAGTAGGTTTTTCTTTCACTATTATATTAGGTTTAGTATTTTTTGATTTGTTACCAGAGTGTTTAGAATTATTAGAAAATAAAACATTAATTATTTTATGTATAGTAGTAGGTATAGCAGTATTAAAACTTTTAGATATATTTATTCCAAACCATGAACATGGAACTAACAAAAAAAGTCATATGGAACATATAGGCTTAATATCAGCACTTGCTTTATTCTTACATAACATCATTGAAGGAACAGCAATCTATACAACGTCTATAAATAATCTAAGTTTAGGATTCTTTACAGCACTAGGAGTATCATTTCATAATATCCCTTTAGGTATACAAATATCATCATTAGTTAGAAATAAAAAAGAAAAAGTATTTTTACTTGGTAGTTTAGTATTTTCAAGTGTAATAGGTATAATCCTAATAAAACTATTTAATATTACACTTAATAATACAGTAACAGGTGTACTTATTTCTCTAACTTTAGGTATGCTTATATATATTTCTATGTTTGAACTTCTTTGTGAAGTAAAAGAACATATCAAAAAGAAAGAATTACAAATAGGAATAGTATTAGGAATAATAGTTATTTTAATAGGACATTTTATACATTAGTAGGAGTAGTATGAAGAAATTAAAAATATTATTTGAAGATAAAAACTTATTAATAGTTTATAAAGATGGAAATATTCCAACTATTAATAGTGAAAAATATAGTAAGAGTTTATATAATGAAGTTTATGATTACTTACATAAAAAGAATCAAAGAGTATTCGTAGTACATAGACTTGATAAAGATACTAGTGGACTAGTAATGTTTGCTAAAAATGAAAAAGTAAAAGAGACATTACAAGATAATTGGGAAAATGTAAAACGTAAGTATATAGCTTTAGTACACGGAATTATAAAAGAAGAAGGAGTAATTAGATCATATTTAAAAGAAACAAAAACACTTCTTACTTATAGTATTAATGACAAAAGTGGAAAATACGCAGAAACTCACTATAAAAGATTAAATCATAATAAACAATACTCTTTAGTAGAAATAGACATTAAAACAGGAAGAAAAAACCAAATAAGAGTACATATGGCAGATAATAAAACACCAATATTAGGTGATAAAAAATATGGTAAAAAAGATGGTTATAGAAAAATGATGTTACTTGCGACAGAACTAGAATTTAACCACCCAATTACTAAAGAACATATACATATTAAATTAGATATACCAAATGAGTATAAGAAAGTAGTAGAAAATGAATAATAAAAAAGTATACATAGTATTAACTCAAACGTATACAACACTTGCCAGAATAATAAAAACTATTACAAAAGATAAATATAGTCATGCATCTCTATCACTAGATCCTAAATGTGATAAAATGTATTCTTTTGGAAGAAAATACATATACTTTCCATTTTATGGAATATTCTTAAAAGAAGATTTAAGAAAAGGACTATTTAGTAGAAATAAAAATGCACTAGTAGCTATCTATGAAATAAATGTAACAGACTATCAATATAATAAAATAAAAGAAAAAATAAAAGAAATATATCTAGGTAATAAAGGATATAATATAACAGGTTTATTACTTGCTCACTTTAGAATAAAACTTCATAGAAAGAAATACTATTGTTCAGAATTTGTATATGAAGTTCTATCAAATAATAAAGTAAAAGTACTAGATAATACAAAAGCATTATTTAAACCAGAAGAATTAATAGAAGATAAAGGATTTAATAAGATATTTGAAGGTAAAATAAGAGATTATATAGCAATTTGTTAAAATTGCTATATTTTTACATATAAAAAAGTCAATACATGTATAAAAAAGAACCATATAACTATGGTTTCAAAACACTTGGTAAGGTAGTTTTATCACTTTCAGTAGTCTTTTCTTGACTTTTTTGAACACTTTTGACAACTTTAGTTGGCTGTGTTCCTTTAATAAATAAATGAGTTTGAACTTTAGATGATGGAGTAGAAGCGCTAGGTAATCTAGGAGGATTAGTTCCAACTACAACTTTAGATGCGACTATTCCACTAGGTCTTTCAAACTTAGAATTTTCCTCCATTACGTTATTAACAATTTCTGCTTGTATTTTAGTTCTCTCACTCCATGCATGACTAGAAGTATTGTATGTTTTCTTAGTTAGCTTATTATATCCATACCATATCGCAACACTATAGTCAGGACTGAAAGTAACAGTCCATGCATCTTGTATAACATTAGTACTAAGCCCAAGAGATTTTAACCTAGCAGAATCATAACTACTAGTACCAGTCTTAGTAGATATTTCACTACCTTTAACTTTAACACGCGAACTAGTAACTTTCTTAAGCATATAACTTATCATATACGCAGTTGTGTCTTTCATAACTCTATTTTTTGGATAATCAAATTCAACTACTTCATCATCACTTCCATTTTTATAAACAATCTTATTTACACTGTGAGGTTCAGTGAAGTATCCACCATTACCAAATGCAGCATAAGCACCAGCAAGCTCTACAGGACTCACACCAGTAAATCCACCAATAGAATGCGCTTCATTTATATAATGAGAATTTCCTAAATATTCAGGAGTAATACCAAGAGAAGTAACAAATTTATCAATCTTAGAATTACTTATCTTTTGAAATGCCTGAAGCGCACAAGTATTTCTAGATTTAACTAAACATTGTTCCATCGTAAGAAATCCTTTATATCTTCCATCAACATTCCTCATAACTCCACCATTCGTATATGAAACAGGTTTATCATAAAATGGGGTATATGTTGACCAATTCTTATATTCAATACCAGGTCCATAATCAAATAAAGGTTTAGCTGTACTACCAGGATGTCTCTTAATTTGAGTAGCATAATTCAATGAAAGTTCACTATTCTTATTACGACCAGCACCAACAGCTATAATTGAACCAGTATCATTATCAATAATACCAATACCAACTTGAACCTTATCATCCTTAAATTTATGATTGTTATAAAAATTGTTTATAACATCTTGTTTATTTCTTACCATAGTAGTATATATATCCATAGAAACTTCATATGGGTTTTCACCAGTCTTATTAATTACTTCTTCAATAACAGTATCTATAAATCCTTGATACTTATTAACACTAGTTTTTTGTTTCTTAATTATATCTTCTATATATACTCTTTTAGCTTTATCAGCCTCATTATCAGTAATATAACCATGTCTTAACATTAAATTAATTACTTCATTCTTTCTTTCATTTGTTTTATCAGGGTTAACATAAGGATCATACTCACCTGGTGCTTGAAACATACCAGCTATCATCGCAGCTTCAACAAGATTAATATTACTAACATCTTTATTAAAATATGTTTTAGCAGCCATTTGAACACCATAACTACCAGCACCTAAATATGGAGCATTAACATAAAACTCAATAATATCTTTCTTACTATAATCTTTTTCAATCTTAAATATAGACATATAAATATCAGTAAACTTACGTACTATACCATCAAAACCTTCAGCTTTCGTACTAGTATAAGTATTCTTAGATAACTGCATAGTCAAAGTACTAGCGCCACCAGCATCTTCTCCTTTAAGAAAACCAACGCCAGCTTTCATAAATCTATATATATCAAATCCATCATGCTCAAAGAATCTAGAGTCCTCAGTCGCAACAATCGCATCAATTAACACTTGAGGTAACTCTTCATAAGTAACAATCTGTCTTTTCTCAGTGCCGATACTAGCAATCAAATCCCCCTTAGAATCATATATATTAGATGACTCCTTCTTATAAAGAAGTTCACCCTTAAATTCAGGGGCACTCACATAGATATAATAAAAGAATCCAGATACACATACGAAACCTAGAATAATCATAATTATTATAACAAAACATATATTATTTAAAATATTACTTTTTTTCTTCTTGTTAGTTTTAAATTGTTTTTTAATATTTTTCTTTTTCTTCATAATAAACCTCAACTAGTATATCACAATATAGTATTCCCATATAAGAAAATTTTATAATCTATTAATAATATGAAAAATTTGGTATAATGTTTACGAGGGAAAAGATAATATGATGAAATGTGTTGTTATATATAATCCAAATAGTGGTAAGTTAACAAATAGAAATGATGTTAAAAAACTTTATAAAATATTTGAAAACTATGGCTATGATGTAGAAATAATATATACAGAATATAAGGGACATGCTAAAGAAATAACAAAGAAGTTAAAAGATGTAGATCTTTTGATATGTGCAGGAGGAGATGGAACTTTAAATGAAGTAATCTCTGGTAATATTGAAAGACACAAACCAATACTTTTAGGACACTTACCATTAGGTAGTGTAAATGATGTAGCTCATATGTATGGCATGACTGGAAACACTACTAAGAACTTAGTTATGCTTTTAAATGGAGCTCAAAAAAATATAGATGTATGTCTAATAAATGGAAACCCTTTTGTATATGTAGCATGTATAGGCGCATGGGTTGACATATCATATTCAACACCAAGAAAACTAAAGGAAAAATATGGAAAACTTGCTTATGTAATTTATGGAATCCAACAATTAAAACAAAAGTTACAATTCTATAATGTAAAATATACTGTAAATGGAGAACAAAGAGAAGGAAGATTCTCATTCATATTTATAACAAATTCAAATAGAGTTGGTGGAGTAGACAATATATATGATGATGTAAAACTAGATGATAATAAATTTGAAGTATTACTTTGTGAAATAAAAAATAAATGGGACATCTTAAGAGCAGTTCATTATTTAAAAAGAAGAGAACTAGATGACATACCAGTATTTAAATATTTTAAAACTGATAAGATAGAACTTGAATTTGATGAAATGCCACCATCATGGTGTATAGATGGAGATGAGCTAACACACGAAACAAATAAATTCAAAATAGAAATAAATAAAGATAATTACATGTTACTTCCAACAAAAAATATAGATAAATTATTTGAACGCCCAGAAGAAACAGAAGAAGAACTAGATGAAGAAATCTAATTCTTTTTTAATGAAAAATTCTTGAAATGAACTTTATAAAAATATATAATTAGAATAGGGTGAATGATATGAATAAAGATAAAAAAATGTTATTTGGGATAGGCATAGTATTCTTATTCCTAGCTACAGTTAGTCTTTCTTATGCATATTTTACAGCAACTATTACTAATAAAGATGTAAAAGATCAAATAGTAACTACTGGTACATTACAGTTAACATATACAGACGGACCAGAAATAGTAATGAATAATATTAAACCAGGAGCAACTATCACAAAAGAAGTAAGTGTAAAAAATACCGGTACATTAAATACATCATACAATCTAGTATGGCAAGAATTAGCAAACGAAATTATAAATGATGAAATGATAATCGAAGCTACTTGTACTAGATATAATGGTAATACAGTAGAAGGTACATGTGAAAGCCTTACGAGCGCACCAATCAAAAGAATAAAAATAAAAGAGAATGTTTCTATTGAGCCAAACGTTACTCATAAATATAACATAACAATAACTTTTAAAGAAACAAACGCAGATCAAAATTATAATCAAGGTAAAAGTTTTACAGGTACGTTAGGAATAAATGAATATGTAGAAAATACTCCAATATATTGTACATTTGATGGAAAACTTACTCAAGGAGCAGAGTATGTTAATGGCCAATATACATATAGATATAAGCAAGAAGGTTATAATTCCTCAACCAATGATTTGGCTTGGAGTAATATTTATGAAGAAGGCTGGGGAGTGCAATTAACTGATAAATCAAGTACTAATCCTGTAACTAGTAAAGTTTGTACTTATATAAATAATAAACCTGTTATTTCAATGAGTGAAATGTTTAGAAATAGTAAAGCTAACAGTTTAGATTTAAGTAGTTTTAATACAGCTAAGGTAACTTATATGAGCGGTATGTTTAGAGGTTCAAAAGCAACTACATTAGATTTAAGTAATTTTGATACGAGTAATGTAACTTATATGGATTCTATGTTTTATTATTCTAAAGCAACTACATTAGATGTAAGTGGTTTTAATACATCAAAAGTTAAAGATATGTATGCTATGTTTGATGGTTCACAAGCAACTACATTAGATGTAAGTAGTTTTAATACTTCTAATGTTACTTCAATGAGTTCTATGTTTTTTGATTCAAAAGCAACTACATTAGATGTAAGTAGTTTTGATACATCAAATGTTAGAAATATGAGTCAAATGTTTAGAGGTAGTAAAGCAACTACATTAGATGTAAGCAGTTTTAATACTTCTAATGTTACTTCAATGAGTTCTATGTTTTTTGATTCAAAAGCAACTACATTAGATGTAAGTAGTTTTGATACATCAAATGTTAGAAATATGAGTCAAATGTTTAGAGGTAGTAAAGCAACTACATTAGATTTAAGTAATTTTGACACTAGCAAAGTAACTAATATGAGAGAAATGTTTCGTATTTCACAAGCAACTACATTAGATTTAAGTAGTTTTAATACTTCTAATGTTACTGATATGAGTTGGATGTTTATGGATTCACAAGCAACATCAATAGATTTAAGTAATTTTGATACGAGTAATGTAACTTATATGGATTCTATGTTTGAAAGTTCACAAGCAACTACATTAGATTTAAGTAATTTTGACACTAGCAAAGTAACTGATATGAATAGTATGTTTAGAGATTCAAAAGCAACTACATTAGATGTAAGTAGTTTTAATACTTCTAATGTTAGAAATATGAGTCAAATGTTTAGAGATTCAAAAGCA
>CAJJPX010000003.1 GCA_905193755.1 uncultured Clostridium sp.
TATATATGGATGCTTTCAATATTGAAATATTATCTTATTCATATACTAAAAAACACAATTCAATAATGCCTTATTATGAAGGCTTAAATATAATTTTAGATAAAATAAAAGGAATTGATTACTCCACAACTTTGCATAGTGATCAAGGAGTAGTCTATTCCTCAGCGGCATTTACCAATGCACATAAAGATTATAACATTATTCGTTCAATGAGTCGAGCAGGAACACCCACAGATAATCCTAAAATGGAATCTATAAATGGTTGGATTAAAGATGAAATTATGAATGATTGGGATATAGATAGCTATGATTCGTTTGAAGAATTTATTAATGCTTATATATATTATTATAATAATGAAAGATTAGCATGTTCATTAAATTATAAAACCCCAATTCAATATAAAATTGAACTAGGGTTTCAATAAATTCTTTTTTAGTGTCCACTTTTTGTTGACTTATTCAAACTATACAAACATTGGCTCTCTTTCAAACATTTTTTCTTCTTTGTATTCATATTCATTTAATAGTGTTACTTTTCCAGAAGAAAGTGTTTTTGGTATATCTATTAATCTTTGATTAGCAGATCCTCTAAATAACAAGTTTAAATCTTTTTGTTCAAGAATAAATTTTCCATCTACTAGTACATCTATATAATGAATGAATTTATCGTATGCTGGATTTTTCTTTGACATTTCGATTAGTTCTTCAAATGTAAATCCAGTATATACCCAGATATTAAGTCCTAAAGACTTAGCGTAAGCAGCTATTTTGGCACATTGTTCTGGTTGGAACATCGGATCTCCTCCGCTAAAAGTTACACCTGTATGGTATTTTAGTTCGCTTATTGCTTCACAAACCATATCTATTGGAACAAGTCCTCCGCCATTAAAATCATGTGTTCCTGGGTTTTGGCATCCTTTACAGTTATGTGAACACCCCTGAGTCCACACTACTGCTCGAAGACCCGGACCATCTACTATTGAATCAGTAGTAAGGTCTGCTGCTAAACGTATATAATCACTACTTTGTTGCATGAGTTACTCTATCGTTAACTTCTGCTTTTTTAGCATTGTTAAATCTATCTAATGTTCCTACTAGGTATCCAGTGATTCTTCTAATTCTTTCGAATCCTACTCCTTCTCCTACAGTTTTTTTACTTTTTTTAACTTCTTTATCCATAATATTTTATTCCTTTCCTTATAAATTAATTTGTTAAGCTCGCAGAGCCATCATAGCAATCTAAGCAAGAAATTTTTTCCATTTCAACGCCTTCGTTTTCATGTCTTCCACACCTTGGACAAACATCTTTTATAACTCCAACGTATCCGCATACTGGATCTCTATCAACTGGATGGTTAATAGCTCCATATCCTACTCCTGAATCATGCATTATTCTAACTACTGTTTCAAATGCATCTACATTGTTTACAGTGTCTCCATCTAGTTCAATATAAGAAATATGTCCTGCATTAGTTAATGGATGGTATTTTCCTTCAACCTCTAATTTATGTTGAACTGATGTTTTATAGTAAACTGGTACATGGAATGAGTTTGTATAGTAATCTCTATCAGTAACTCCTTTAATTTTTCCATATATTGATCTATCTATAGCAACGAATCTTCCTGAAAGTCCTTCTGCTGGTGTAGCTAGGCAAGTAAAGTTAAGATTGTATTCTTCAGTGTATTCATCACATTTTTTTCTCATATGGCCTATTATTTCAAGTCCTAGTTTTTGTGCTTTTTCACTTTCTCCATGGTGTTCACCTATTAGAGCTTTTAATGTTTCAGCTAAACCTATGAATCCTATTGAAAGTGTTCCATGTTTTAGTACTGTTCTAAGTTTAGTAGTACTATCCATTTTTTCACTATTTAGCCATACACCTGAACCTAATAAGAATTTAAAGTTAGCTCTTGATTTAGAACATTGACATTCAAATCTTTGAAGTAATTGTCCTTTTACTAAATCCATAGTTTCATCTAATTCTTTATAGAATGCTTTCATATCAGCTTTATCTCTTTCACCTAAAGCAATACCATGTTTGATACCTAATCTTGGTAAGTTAATTGATGTAAAACTTAAATTTCCACGTCCTGGTGTAACTGATGGACCACAAACATTAGCTAAAACTCTTGTTCTACATCCCATATATCCAACTTCAGTATTATAGTCACCTTCTACATAATATTTCTTGTTAAATGGTGCATCTATAAATGAGAAGTTAGGGAATAATCTTTTAGCAGATACTCTACAAGATAATCTAAATAAATCATAGTTTTTATCTTCTTTATTGTAGTTTACTCCTTCTTTAACTTTAAATATTGATATTGGGAATATTGGAGTTTCTCCGTGACCTAAACCTGATTCAGTAGCAAGTAAATAGTTTTTAATAACCATTCTTCCTTCAGGACTTGTATCAGTACCAAAGTTAATTGAACTAAATGGTACTTGAGCTCCTGCTCTACTATGCATTGTATTTAAGTTATGAATGAATGCTTCCATAGCCTGATATGTTGCTCTATCAGTTCTCTTCATAGCGTTTTCATAAGCACTTTCAAATATTTCTTTTAGTCTTGTGCTTTTAGAAGTAAACTCTTCAAAAACGCTTAAATCTATTTCTATAGTATCTGATTTATCTATAATATCTGTTACTTTATTAAAGTTAATTAATTCTTTGAATCCTTCGAATTCTAAATAATTATATATAGCTTGTTTGAATTCTTTTTTGAATGTTTTTAAAACTCCTGGAGCCATATAATAATCAAATGCTGGAATACTTTGTCCTCCGTGTTGTTCATTTTGATTAGCTTGGATTGCAATAGCAGCAAGTGCTGAATAACTTCCAATACTATTTGGTGTTCTTAAGTATCCATGTCCTGTTGAGAATCCATTTTTAAATAGTTTATTTAAGTCTATTTGCATACAAGTAGTAGTTCCCATAGCCCAGAAATCTAAATCATGAATATGAATTGCTCCTTCATCATGAGCTCTACTATATTTATTATCCATTAAATATGCTTTAGCAAATTCTCTTGATACTGTAGAACCAAAATGAAGCATAGTTCCCATTGGACCATCACCATCTACATTAGCATTTTCACGTTTAGCATTTTCTTCAGTAGCTGACTTTAATCCTAAAGATTCAATAGCTTTAACAAACTTATGTTGTTGTTTTACTACGAATGCTTCTCTTGATGCATCTCTTCTTTCTCTATAATTTTTAAAAGATTCATAAACTTCGTTATATTTTAGTTTTTGTAAAACTTCTTCAATAACATCAGATACATCTTCTACTCCAATAGTCTTTCTATCTTTATATTCTTTTCTAATTTGATCTAAAACTTTTTCTTTAACCTTGTAAACGTTCTTTTCATCGTATTTTTCATATACGCTATCAAAACCTTTCTTAACAGCTAAAGCAATTTTAGCATCATTAAAACTAACCCTCTGACCGCTTCTTTTGACAACAACAATGTCATCTAAAAAATCCTTTTCCATTAATTACCTCACCTTCACCGTTATATTTTTTATAACCACCTTAAGGATAGCATCAATATAAAATTTTGTAAATGTTTTTTGAATAAATTTTCATAAAAAATGAATGTGGTTTACATTTATAATTTTTAATTTTTTTATATTAAAAAACATTATGTCTTTATTTATCTAAGATTTAAGATATTTCATAATATTTGTTCGCTTTACATATTATTAATTAGGTGATTTTAGTGTTTGAAAAAATTAAAAATTTTATAAAAAATATTATGGTGTTTACTACTAGTTATAGTCTTAATGTATTTGATGATCCTTTAAGTAGTGAAGAAGAAGAACTTTATATTAAGAAACATCTTGAAGGTGATAAAGATGCTCGTAGTAAACTTATAACTCATAATTTAAGATTAGTTGCTCATATAGTCAAAAAGTATGAAACTAAGCATGTTAGTGCTGATGATTTGATAAGTATAGGTACTATTGGGCTTATAAAAGGTATTGATTCTTATAGACCTAGCAAAGGTGTCAAACTTACTACTTATGCTGCTAAATGTGCTGAAAATGAAATATTAATGTACTTTCGTAGTAATAAAAAATATAACAATAATATTAGTCTTAATGATGTTATTGCTCATGATAAAGATGGTGGAGATATTACTCTTATAGATGTGCTTGAAGAACATACTGAAGGTTTAGATAAAATAACTGAATATAAGGATGATATTAGGAACTTAACTAAATATTTAAATGTACTAAGTAATCGTGAACTTGAAATTATAAAAATGCGTTATGGACTTTTAAATACACCTTTAAAAACACAAAAAGAAATAGCTCGTAAATTACATATATCTAGAAGCTATGTTTCAAGAATAGAAAAAAGAGCACTTATAAAAATGCTCCGTGAATTTATTCGTAATAATAATATTTAATTTATTTTTTTAATATTCTTCCAGTTACTGCTCCGAATTCTTTTTCTCCATAATGATCATCAACTCCTAGTGTAGCAAAATCTCCTATCCTTTTACTTTCATAACTTCTCGTAAGACCAACTACAGTACCAGTGAATTCTTCGCCTTTTATTTTAGTAAACAAATCTACATTTTCTGCTTTTATATTTTCTCCCAAGCCACATAATCCACCTACAAAAGATTTTCCCTCTATTTTTCCATGGAATAATGCATCTTTGATATCTAGTTTTCTAATAACAACTCCAGCTAATATACCTACTTCGCATTTTCCTTTTATATCTACATTATCAAATATAATATTTCTTACGTATAAATCTTTTACTTCACTAAACATACCAACTGTATCTTCTGCATCAACTGTTAGATTCTTAATAGTATGTCCTCTTCCATATATAACTACACTAGTATCACTCATATTAATGCTTTTAAAATTCTTAATATCCTTCAAGTCTAAATCATTATTTAATACAACAACAACCCTATCACTTTTTAACTCTTTAATTTTTTCTAAATCTTCTATAGTCTTAACAACTATAACTTTCATTTTCATTTCTTACCTTTCTTTTTTGTATAGTTTTTTTAATAAAAATTATATAATTTTGGTAATCAATTTCTCCTTCTTAAAGATTAAATATTTAAAATATTATCTTTCATATATCTCCTAATGCTAGATTATTCTTTGATATATAATCAAATAAATTTGATTAGGTATATTATATCAAAATAAAAGCACTATTTCTAGTGCTTACATTATTTAACTTGCTTGATAGATACTTTCATAGTATAGTCATTTATTTTTAATTCTTCAGTTGCATTATCATCTTCAGTTAGTGTTAGAGCTAATACTTCATCCATGATATAACTCTTGAATTCATTTATAGCATCTTTTATTTCTTGTGGTCCATTATATTTCATATCTATTCTGTCTGAAATATCAAAGTCACTTGTTTTTCTTAGATTTTGTACTTTAGATACTATTTCACGAGCTAAACCTTCATTAATTAAATCTTCATCTAGTGTTGTATTTATTACAACTGTTTTATAATTTAGCATTACTGCTTTGTATCCTTCTTTAGCATTAACAGTTTTTAATACATAACTTGAATCTACATTATATTCAGTATCATTTAATGTAATAGTTAGTTTTCCATCTTCTAATTTTTTAGAATCTTCTTCACTAATATTATTTAAGTAATCAGTAAATGCTTTAATATTGCTTCCAAATACTTTACCTACTTCTTTGAAGTTTGGTTTATAAGAAATAGTTAGATATTTAGATAAGTCTTTAGTCCAGTTTACTTCTTTAACATTAAGTTCTTCTTTGAATAAACTTTCAAATTCACCAACTAATTCTTTATATTTTTCTTCGAATATTACTTCTTTAATTGGTTGACGTACTTTGATTTTAGCTTCTTCACGAATATTTCTAGTATAACTAATTAATTCGATTACTAAATCCATCTTTTCTTCTAATTTTTCATCTATTAGAGATTCATCACATACTGGATAATCTGCTAAATGTACACTTTCTTTTCCAGTTAGTTTTTGATAGATTTCTTCACTTAGGAATGGACTAATTGGTGCTATTAACTTACATACACCAACTAATACATCATATGTAGTTTTATATACTGCTTTCTTAGAATCAGTAAGTTCACTTTCCCAGAATCTACGTCTATTACGTCTAATATACCAGTTACTTAAATCATCACATACAAAGTCTTGAATTAAGTGAACTGTTTTATTTAGATCATATCTATCCATATTCATAGTTACATTTTTAATTAAGTTATTATATTTAGATAGTAGCCAATAATCAATTTGTTCTAATTTGTCATTACTTATATCAAAGTCTTCAGTTGATAATTTATCAGCATTAGCATACATTGCGAAGAATGTATAAGTGTTTTTAAGTGTACTAAATAATTTAGAGTTTGCTTCTTTAACACCATCTTCATCAAACTTAAGTGGAGTCCATACAGGGGATGCATAAGCTATATACCATCTAATTGGATCTGCTCCATATTTATGAATTAGTGAGAATGGTTCGATTGAATTTCCTTTTGATTTGTGCATCTTTTGTCCATTTTTATCTAGTAATAATTCATTAACTAATACATTTTTATATGGACTCTTTCCAGTTAAGAATACGCTAATTACGATTAGTGAATAGAACCAACCTCTTGTTTGATCAATTCCTTCTGAAATGAAGTCTGCTGGGAATTGGCTCTTCCATAGAGTTTTGTTTTCAAATGGATAATGATATTGAGCAAATGGCATTGAACCACTATCAAACCAACAATCTATTACTTCTTCACATCTATTCATTTCTTTTCCACAATCTGGACATTTAATATGAATATCATCTACGTATGGTCTATGTAAATCTATAGTTTTTGGATCTACTTTAGTAGTTGCTTTTTCTGCTAATTCTTCTCTACTTCCAATCATTTCCATATGACCACATTCACATCTCCATAATGGAAGTGGTGTTCCCCAATATCTATTTCTTGAGATAGCCCAATCATTTAAGTTTTCAAGCCAGTTTCCAAATCTCTTTTCACCAACGAATGATGGGAACCAATTAACTGTTTTATTTGCTTTAATAATTTTATCTTTGATTTTAGTTATTTCTAAATAATAACTTGGTCTTGAATAGTATAGTAATGGGTGATGACATCTCCAGCAGTGTGGATAATCGTGATCCATTTTGATCTTTTTAAATAGTTTATCGTTTTCTTTTAACCATTTAATAACTATTTCATCTACTTCAAATACATTTTGTCCTTTCCATGGACCTTCTGTATATTTTCCATCTTCTCCGACTGGATTTACTACTGGAATTTGATATTTCTTACATACATTAGCATCATCTTGTCCGAATGCTGGAGCAATATGTACTACACCAGTACCATCTTCAGTAGTAACGTATTCATCACAAAGTACGAAAAATGCTTTACCTTTTACATCTATAAATGGCATTAATTGTTCATATTCAGTATATTCTAAATCTTTACCTTTATATCTTTCTAAGATTTCATAATCTTCTCCAAGTACTGATGGAACTAATTTTTCAGCAAGAATAAATTTATATCCTTTACTTGATACAGTTACATAATCTTCTTTAGGGTTAACACATAGCGCTAAGTTAGCCATTAATGTCCATGGAGTTGTTGTCCATACTAAGAAGTATTCATCACTATTCTTTTTCTTAAATGGAACAATTACAGTATTAGCAGTAACATTTTCATAGCCTTGAGCTACTTCATGAGATGCAAGTCCTGTTCCACATCTAGGACACCAAGGTACTATTTTAACTCCTTCATAGAATAATCCTTCATCAAAGAATTTCTTTAAGATATACCATTCAGTTTCAATGTAATTATTATCATATGTGATATATGGATTTTCTAAATCAATTAGTTGACCCATTTCATCAGTTAGTCTATTAAATGCATCTACATTTGTCCATACTGATTCTTTACATTTTTGATTGAATTTTTCAATACCATACTTTTCTATATCTTTTTTACCATCGAAGTGTAGTTCTTTTTCTACTTGTACTTCTACTGGTAGGCCATGAGTATCCCAACCTATTTTTCTGATTACTTTGTTACCCTTCATAGTTTGATACTTACAGAACGTATCTTTAAGGAATTTAGCTATCATATGATGAAGTCCTGGATTACCATTAGCTGTAGCTGGTCCATCATAGAAAACATAATTTTGATTTTTACTTCTGTTTTCTATTGACTTATTTAAGATATCATCTTTCTTCCAAAAATTAATAAGTTCTGATTCATTCTCTTCTACTGATTTGTTTCTTAAATTTTCAAAATCTTTCATACTTTTTCCCTCCTATAAAAAAAAGAATGGTTACCAAGGAGTCTATAAATAGACGGTACCATCCCTCTTATTAACTTAATTATTTTAACGCTATACTTGCGTACCTATCTTATCCATAGGTAACATCAGAAGTGATCTATATATAACTTCATTTCCTAGTTTCCACCAACCACTAGTTCTCTATAAAGTCCATTATATAACGTCTTCCTCATTTGTTTTGAATGAGTTAATTATAACACTAGTGTTTTAGTTTGTAAAGTATTTATTTAACCTATTCTAAATGCAGGTGATACTCCACTTGCATCATTTGCATTACTGTTACTCCAGCTTCCATTACTATTTACTCCGTAGAAATATGTATCTACAGTCTTATTTGCTGTTCTTAAATACCACCACATTGCTTTTCCGTTTTGCTTTTTAATTGCTCCTGAATAATTACTTGTTGTAACACCTATTTTACTGTAATAATCAAGTTGTTTTGTGAAATTTTTGGCGCCATCACTTGCTGATACAGTTGACCACCCTGATAAGTCTCCCCATACTTCTGTAGGAGATAGTAAATACAATTTATCAGTCGAAGTGTTATGTCCAACGCTATCACTTAAGCCTGTTCCTGAACTAACTTTGGTATCTATTATTGCTTCTTTTAATACATTTGGAAAATAATTATAAATAGTATCATTTAAGTATTCTCTCATTGTAGTTGATGGCCAGCCTCCACTATTTGTAGCAGTACTATTCATTTCATGAGTTGCAATTACATCTACAAATTCTAGAACAAAACCACATGATGTTTGTGATGTTAAATTATATGATGTAGTTGATGAACATCCAGAACCAGATGTTTTATTTGCTATTCTTAGTGTGTATTTTCCAAAAGTACCCATATCTACTTCTTTAGTGTCTCCTACTTTATAACTTTCTGTTTTATCATTTCTTATATTTGCTATAATTGTTTCCCATGGATCGTTTGCGAATACTCCTTCTGGCATATACTCGGCTTGAATATCAAGATTACCTACAAAATATGTTTTTTGTGCTTGATTAGGTGTTGTATCATCTAGGTATAACCATAGAAAATATGTAGCACTCTCACCAGCTTTTATGACATCTCCTGTATATATTACTGAATTAGTTAATTCGCTAAATGAATTTATATATGTTTTTTCTAAAGATGCCACGTTATCACCGCGTATTATGCGATCAAGTCTTAAAGCATCTGATGAATTGATAGTTCCATCTTCATTAACATCAGCTAACTTAGTCTGCTCTTCAGTTAATGTTACACGACCAGCAGCTGCATTTAAGATAAGTGAATAGTCTTCTTTATTAACTATTCCATCCATATTAACATCGCCCATTTGATATTCTGATCCTTCAGCTAATACTTTCTTTCTTACTGCAATTTTTAAATGTTCTGAATATAGATTAGTAAGTCTTGTGTATTCTTTATAATTTCCTGTTGGTAAAAAATCTGTATCTTCTTTTAATTTAATAGTTACGTGAGCATCCATATCTCCAGTATTTTCTACTTTAAATATATAAGGTGTTGCATTTGAATATGTTCCATCACTCGGATAAGGATAAATTGCTGTTGGGACTGAAGAACCATCTATCTTAGATGTTCCGATTACTTGTCCTATGTTTTCATATGTTGAATCACAAGCTGAATCACTACAAAATGATATGGCTAAGTCTCCGGTTTGAACTATATTATCACTTCCTTCATCTACTTTAAAAAATGAAGCAAATGATACACCTATAAATACAATTAAAAGTAATCCTACTGATATTATTAAAGTTGTAACTTCTTTTTTTATTATCTTATCTATATACATATTAGTCACCTATTCTCTATTTAAGATTATATAATAAGTTGTTTTTTTAGTCAACAGTATTTAGCTACTATGTAAATTGACTAAATGTATCATTTGTGATATAATATGTACATATTTATGGGGGATAGATATGAATAAAGAATTAGTTAATACAATTCAAAATAAAATGAAGGGTTATGCAGTTAAGGTCAATGATTTAATCTCAATGTATGAAAATTATAAATCTATGGGTGCTAGTATTAGCGATTTAAATGAAATTGCTACTAAAGCAAATGAACTTAACCAAAAATATATGGAAGTTAAGAATGATTATGACGAATATATCTTTAATTACAAAAAATTAATTTCAAGTAAAGATAGTGATAGTTACGATAGTATTAAAAATACTTTTTATATTTGTCAATCTCGTTTATTAGCTAAATATGGAGTTAAGAGTAAGAATAATACTGAAACAAAGAGTGAAAAATATACTCACCATAAACCTAAAAAAGGCAGTAAATTAGTTGCTTCTGCTTTAATACTTGCATCTGTTGCTGGTCTTGGTTATGGACTAACTTCATGTTCTTTTATGAATAATGAACCACCTGCTATTGTAGATATAGATAATAGCGAGCAAGAACCTTCTAAAAGTGAAGGAAATAGTTCTAGTAATGAAGAAGTTATAAATCAAGAACCATTACCAAGTGAAGATAATACAGAAATTAATAATGAAGAAGAAACTAATGAAGTAAATAAAAGTGAAGAACAAGATGAAACAAATATACCTAGTGACACTGAAGTAATAGATACTGATGATGAAACACTAAGTACTAATGATTTTGCATATTTAAAAGACACTAGTAGTCTTTATGATAAAAAAACTGATGATAAGGTTGAATTAGGTCAAGTTGAGAAATTTCAAAAAGTACTTAGAATTAATTCTGATGGTAAATATGATTATGTTCAAACAGAAGATCTTCAATATGGATATATTGAATCTAGTAAATTAGAAGTATTACCTGATATGTATGTTGAAGTAGATATAAGTGATCAAACTGTAGAATTATATAAAGATAAAGATGTAATTTTAACAACATTATGTGTTACTGGTAAAGATAGTACTCCTACTCGTATAGGATACTTCCCTATCAAATATAAAACATATGATACTTATTTAAAAGGTCCTGGATATAAGAGTCATGTATATTATTGGATGCCATTTGATGGCGGCATTGGACTTCATGATGCTGCATGGAGAGATGAGTTTGGTGGAGATATTCACTTTAAGAGTGGTAGTCATGGATGTGTTAATATGCCTCATGATGCTGCTGAAACTATTTATAATAATGTAAGTGCTGGTACTAAAGTTTTAGTGCATAATTAAAAAAGATATTCTCATGAATATCTTTTATTTTAAAATATTAAATATTTTGTTATTAATGGTGTAATTATATTCGAAAAATATAATGTCATTAGTGCTCCGATAAGAAGGAATGGCCCAAAAGGAATAATTCCTTCTTTATTTTTCTTACTTATAATTACTGAGAATATTAATCCTACTATTGAGCCTATGAATAATGCTACAAAACTATTTATGGCACCTATTCCTAAAGCTATAACTCCCATTAATTTAATATCTCCGTCACCCAGTGATTCTTTTTTAAATACATAGTTTCCTAATAATTTTAGTCCATACATTATAGCGAATAATAAAGAGGATGCAATTATATGTTTAAATACTTCATTCATTTCTAAATAGCAGCATAATGTAATCATAATAGAAACTCCTGATATAATTAATACTCTATCTGAAATGTAATAATAAAGAAAATCACTTATTATAGTTACCATTAATGCACATGTAAGTATTGTGGCTATCCAGAAATTAAATGTAAAGTCATACATTAGGTAATTACATAAGAATAGTAATGCACATACTATTTCTATGAATGGATATATGAAGTTTATTGGTTTTTTACAATAAGCACATCTTCCTTTTAAGAATATATATGATAATATTGGAATATTCATATACCATTTAAGTGGTTTTCCACAGTCATTGCAGAAGCTTCTAGGTGAAGTAGCTTTTATTTTGTTTGGTATTCTATATCCCATACATCCTAAAAAGCTACCCATTACAGCACCTAGTACTGTTAAAATAATCATTATTTCTATTTGCATATCTAAAACTCCCCTAACTTAATGTTGAATACATACCAAACATTGGTACTACTATTGCGATAAGTATGAAACCTACGATAAGTGCTAAGAATATGATCATGATTGGTTCTATGAATGTTTTGATCATATTTACTGAGTTCTTTTGCATTTTTTGATAGTAGTCACCTACTTTATCAAGCATTGTTGCTAGTTCTCCAGTTGACTCTCCAGTAAGTATCATATAGTATGCTACTTGAGGTACTGCCCAGTTATCTTTGAATGTTTCACTCATCTTTTCACCTTTTAATAGGTTATTTACTGTTCTATACATTATGCTTTTATATATTTCATTTGATGTTATTTTTCCTAAAATATCAATACTATCTGTAAGAAGTACATTATTTTTATTTAATGTTGCGAATGTTCTTGCGAATAGAGATATTTCTTTATAAATTATTAAGTTTCCTACTACTGGTAATTTCATAAATATATGTTGCATCATAGCTCTAAATGCTTTTACTTTCTTATATAGATAAGTATATATTAATATAGTTGCAACTACTACTTCTATGATTGTCATGTATTCATTTTGTAGGAATGCTGATATATTTAGCGTTATTACTGTTACTTGGTTAAGTTCTGCATTCATTGATTCATAAACATCTACGAATTGTGGAACTATGTATGTAAGCATGAATACAACTATTGCTATTGCAAAAACTAATACGATGCATGGATATGCAAGTGCACTAACGACTGCTCTTTTTGTATCTTCTACTTCTTGATAATAAGCACTCATTTCATCTAGTGTTCCTTCAATATTGCCTATCATCTCTGCACTTTTTATCATATTAATTAAAAGTGCCGGGAATACTTTTCCTTGTTTATTTAGTGATTCTGAAAATGTTTCACCCATTGTAAGTTCATATATAACGGCATCATATACTGATTTGTATTTCTTTCTTTTATCTTGTTCTGCTAAGACTTTAACAGCATCTGTAAGTGGGATACCTGCTTTAATATAAGTAGATAATTGAGCTAACCAGAATACTAAGTCTTTTGTTTTCATTTTTTTCTTTATACTTGATGATTCTGTGTGAAAGAAATTTATAGCCCAGTTTGTTTCTATTTCATATACTGTCATTCCTTCATCTATTAAGTATGAATAAACATCTAATTTTGAAAGAGCTGCGAAGTAACCTTTTACAAGTTTGCCTTCTTTGTTTTTAGCTAAGTATCTATATGTTTGTTTTGCTTCTGTTCTAACAGCATCGTCTCCATTTGGATTTACTGTCATTATGATAAGACTTGCTTCTTTTCTTTCACGAGCTGCTTTTACGAATGATAAGTTCTCATATTTTTCTTTTATGTATTCTTCTATCTTTTGACTTAATGTTTTTGTTTCTTCTGTTTTTTCTTTTTTGTATACATCTTTTAGTATTTCGATTCTACGTTTTATTTTGTTATAAATATCGTATACTGTTTTACTACATTTGTTGTAAACGAACATTGGAAAGTCATAAAATATAATTGATAAAGTATATCTTGCACCTTCATATAATGCATTAAATAAGGCATATATTTCTAACCATATTCTTTTAAAGAAGTATTCCCATATACCTTCAATTATATTTTTAATTCCCCAAATTAGGTAACTAAAAAATGACACAATAAAAGATATAATTATATCAATTGTTCCAAATATTCCTACTCCAACACTTCTAATAAGAACTATTATTTCTGTTACTATTATTTTAGGTATTGCTATTATATTAAAAGATGACTTTTTAGCTTTAGGTTTAGCTTGTTTTATGGTTTTTTTCTTCTTAATTGTACCTTTTTTAGCCATACTAATCTTTCCTTCTTACTCTATTATATATTGATTATAGCATATAATTTTTTAAATAAAAACACCTTTTTAACTTTTTTTAATTAAATTAATATAATATTATAGGTGATTATATGAATAGTGAACTTTTATCAATATTTAAGAATATTAATATTTCTAGTATAGCTAGTACTGCTAATAAGACTTTAGGTGTTATCAAAAAAACTATTCCAGTTTATAGAGAGGTTAAGCCATATTTACTTAGAGAAAAAAGTATTTTTAAAAAGAAGGAAGAACCTTTAATAAGTGAAATAAAAGAAAGTAATGTAACACTTGAAGATAGAAGTTCTTCATATAATGATACGCTTACTTTCTTTCAATAATTATTCTCTTTCGTCTGTACTAAGTATTGTTAAGAATGCTTCTTGAGGTATCGATACACTACCTACTTGTTTCATTCTTTTTTTACCTTCTTTTTGTTTTTCAAGAAGTTTTCTTTTTCTTGATACGTCCCCTCCGTAGCATTTAGCAAGTACGTTCTTTTTCATAGCTGAGATGTCTTCACGAGCTATTACTTTTGAACCTATATATGCTTGTATTGGTACTTGGAACATTTGTCTTGGTATTATCTTTTTTAGATTTTCACATATTATTTTACCACGTTTATATGCGAAGTCTTTATGAACTATTAAGCTTAATGCATCGATTATATCTCCATTTAAAAGTATGTCCATTTTAACTAGTTTGCTTTCTCTATTACCTATGAATTCATAATCAAATGATGCATAACCTTTAGTGTAGCTTTTTAATTTATCAAAGAAATCATATACTATTTCTGATAGTGGAAGTTCATATGTTATATTTACTCTTGTTTCATCTAAGTATGACATATTTTTATAGATTCCTCTTTTATCTTGGCAAAGTTCCATTATTGAGCCTACATATTCACTTGGAACATATATATTAGCTCTTACGAATGGTTCTAATACTTTTGATATTTTAGATGGATCTGGCATTTTAGAAGGTGAATCTATTGATACACTACTTCCATCGTTTAAAATTACTTCATAAATAACTGATGGACTCGTTGCAATTATCTCTATTCCAAATTCTCTTTCTATTCTTTCTTGTATGATTTCCATATGAAGAAGTCCTAGAAAACCGCATCTAAATCCAAAACCTAATGCGATTGATGTTTCCGGTTCGAATGTAAGAGATGCATCACTTAGTTTTAATTTTAATAGTGCTTCTTTTAAATCTGGATATCTCGATGATTCGATTGGATATATTCCTGAAAACACCATTGGTTTCATTGGTTTATAACCAGGTAGTGCTTCAACAGTTTCTCCTTCTTTGCAAATTGTATCCCCTACTTCTACTTCAGTTATACTTTTAATAGACGCACTTAAGAAGCCTACTTCACCAGCACTTAAGCTATTCTTTTTGATTTCGTGTGGAGTATGTTTACCTAGTTCTAGTACTTCGTAAGTTGCGTTTGAATTTATAAATCTTATTTTGTCTCCTACTTTAACAGTGCCATCCATTATTCTAATAAGAATAACTACACCTTTATATGGGTCAAAGTAGCTATCAAATATTAATGCTCTTAGTTTATTACTATCACTCTTTGGACTTGGAACTCTTTCAATAACTGCATCTAGTAATTCATCAACGCCTTCACCAGTTTTTCCTGAACAACAAATTATTTCATCTCTATCAAAGCCTATTGTTTTGACAAGTTCATCTTTTACTTTTTCAGGGTTTGCATTTGGTAAATCTATTTTATTAATGACTGGTATTATCTTTAGGTCTGCTTCTAGTGCTAAATAAAGGTTTGCTAGTGTTTGAGCTTCTATTCCTTGAGTTGCATCTACCACTAGAATTGCTCCTTCACAAGCAGCTAAGCTTCTACTTACTTCATAACTAAAGTCTACGTGTCCCGGGGTATCTATTAAGTGAAGAGTATAACCTTTATATTTAAGTTCTACTGCATTTAGCTTAATAGTTATTCCTCTTTCTCTTTCAAGATCCATAGAGTCTAGTATTTGTTCTTTCTTTTCTCTTTCAGTTACTGCATGACAAACATCAAGTATTCTGTCTGCTAGAGTACTCTTTCCGTGATCTATATGAGCTATTATACAAAAATTTTTAATCTTATCTCTTTCCATAAGAAATATTTTAACAAATTAAGTAATAAAATACAATTATTATGATAAGAAAAGAGAACTATTTTAGTTCTCTTTACATGCTTTTGTTTTGTACGAATAATCTTTTTAATCTTTTTTCTTGTCTAGCAATTCTTTTATTATTTTTTAGGCATTCTATATACTCTTTCTACGTATCCTAACATACCTGCATGTTTTAGTGACATGGCTACACAAAATCTTTGATATCTTAAGTCGTATATTTGTTTTTCTATATCATTTTTTAATTCTTCACCTTTTGCTCTTCTTTTTTCAGAACTTAAGGCTTTTATTTGATCGTCTATGTCATAAAGCTTTAAGCATACTTTTGGTAATCTTGATATTTCTACTTCTCTTCTTATTCTTCTTACTTCTGATTTTCTATTTTCTAATTCTTCTAAAGCTATTTCGTATCTACGTTTTGCTTCTTCTTCATCAGCAAATTCTTCACTTAATTCTTTACCATTTCTAAGTCTTTCTAAAACTTCTCTACATGAAGTTACAACATGTAATTGTTTTTCTTCATTTGCTAAAGCATCTTCTAATTTAGTTGCTAGTACTCTATTTGGTTTTGAAAGATAAGTTAAATATCTTTTTGGTTTATTGTGTGGTGTTAATGTATCTAAGTCTGGTCTATTTCTTCTCTTAACTGATTCTTCAGAATTTTCTTGTTTTATTTCTTTTTTTCTTGTTTTCTTTGCTGTTTCTATTTCGGCTAGTCTTTTTTCTATAACTGAAGCTCTTTTTCTTTGCTTTTCTATTTCTTCTGTAAATTTCTTATGTGCTTCTTCTTTAATCTTTGGATCAATATTTTTATAACTTAATAATGTTTTTATTTTTTGTTCTAAAAGATCTATTGTTTTTTTGATTCTTGAAAGTTCTAATTTTCCAAAGAAAACTTCTTCAGTTTCAACATTTAATATTTTGAATTTATCACCAGTTTTTTTACTAGCTTGTTTTGATTGCATTGCTTTTAAAGTTTGAAGAGCTCTTTCTTCAAAGTTTATTTCTTCTATAAGTTTTTTTCCACCATTTTTAAATATATTCTCGATATCTTCTCTTTTAATATATAATGAACTTGCAATTTCTCCTAGTGGGTCGACGAAATCATCTTTTATTTTAAAATATTCTAATAATATAGCTTTTTCATCAGCATTTAAGCTTTCTGAATTTTCTATTCTTTGATAAAATTCATCAATTACCATACTATTTATAACAGCATCTTCTAAATACTTAGAACTTGTAATTCCATTTTCTTCTATATCACTATTTGATAATAAGCTATCTAATGATACTACTTCTTTTTTTCTTCTTGATTCTAATATTTTACTTTCATCTTTAGATAGTAAACCTGTTACTTCTTTTTTGAAATCTTTATCTGTTATAGATGATACTAGTTCTATATTAGATTTTATTGCTTTTATAATAGATTTTCTTATTTCTTTTCTTGCTAATAAATTAAATTTAATTTTAGATTCACTAGTTGCATATATATTGATTGCTCTTACTAGGCCAATATATCCTTCTTGAATTAAATCTTCGATTTGAGCACCTTTTAGATAAGAAAATATTTCTTCTGAAGTTTCTATTACTTCTATTGAGTATCTTCTTACTAATTCATCAAATGCTCTTTTATCATTATTTTTAATTCTTCTAAATAAATCCTTTTCTTCAACCATTGAAGGTATTTCATAACCTTCTATGTCCTTTAAATAATATTTCATTTCTTCTACTTTTTTCATTATTTTCCCCCATTTATTTTTAATAATAATTTTTTTATTTCTTTATCTTCGTCTGATTTTTCTTTTATTTCTTTATCTTCGTCTGATTTTTCTTTTATTTCTTTAAATTCATTAACTACTTCGTCATTATTTATTTTTTTCATTATTTTACTTAGTAATTCATGATAGTATTGTTTTGACTTATTAGTTAATCTTGATAATTCTGTAAAACTCATTGGTGGATACCCATCAAAACCAAAGAAGTACATTAGAAAGAATCTTTCTTTTTGAGTTAATTTTTTCATTTCTAAAACTCTTTTTGCTAATTCTTTACTATATATTTTATTTATTAATTCTTCTTCGGAGTTTCTATTCTATTAATAAGTTTTGATATCTTTTTATAAGTTCATTTCTTGCTTCAATATCACCACTTCTTATTTTTTCAAATAGTAAAGTTTCTTCTTCTCTAGATGGCATTTTATAATCTTTTATGTCTTCTAAAGAAGAACGAATATTTTCTCTCTTTACCATATAACCCCCATTAACGCATATATTATATCATAAATGATACAAGAAGTCAAAACAAATATTAAAAAAAAAGAACTACAATTCTTTAGTTTTATATTAATTATTAAAGAATTACGTTCTTTTTTTACTTTATTTATATATAAAATGTGGTTTTTTCGTAGGTACAAGTGTTGCTTCTGATTCTTTTGAACTTAGATTATATGTTTTAATAATTCTATTACGTTTTAACTTTCTAAGTGCTTTCGATTCGATTTGTCTAATTCTTTCACGAGTAACATTAAATCTTTTACCTACTTCTTCTAATGTATATTCTTTTCCATCAACAAAGCCAAATCTTAAAGCTATAACTTGTGCTTCACGTTGTGTTAATACATCTCCTTCAAAAACAGCTTTTCTAAATTCTCTATAGAATGTTACATCTGTATAATCTATGTTTCTAGTACTTGGGTCTTCAATCATGTCTCCTAATTCAGTATCTTCTGGTTCTGATCCTGTTCCTTTTAATGGCGTTGCAAGTGATACTGGGTTACTTATTAAAATTTGTAAACATTGTTCTACTTTATCAACTGGCATATCTAATATTTCTGATATTGTTTTCGCATTAGGTGTTTTACCGTATTGTTGTTCATATTTATCTATTGCTCTTTTTACTTTTTGAACTTGTTCATGTAGATGAACTGGTATTCTTATTGTTCTTGATGTATCTGCGATTGATCTTGTTATTGCTTGACGGATCCACCAAGTTGCATATGTACTAAACTTATATCCTTTAGTATAATCAAATTTTTCTGCTGCTTTCATTAAGCCAATATTTCCTTCTTGAATTAAGTCTAAAAATGAAATATTTCTTCCTTGATAACGTTTAGCATGTGCGACTACAAGACGAAGGTTATGTTCTACTAAAGTTTTCTTAGCTTCTTCATCACCTTCCATAATTCTTTTTCCTAGTTCCACTTCTTGTTCTGGTGTTAATAATTCACTACTTAATTCTTTTAAATATGCTTTTACATCATCAGTCGGAGCCAGTGTATCATAACTATAATCTAATTCTTTTTCTGACTCTGATTTATCTTCATCTTCGTTGATTACTTTAGATTCTTTTATTTCTTTTCCTGATATCATTGAGTATGAAGTTAGCATTGCTCCTACTGTTTCATCACCTACTATGTCTAGTATTCCATCAAAATTTATAATTTCATCTAACATTTCTTTTAGTTGTTTTGAATTTTTAACTAATTCATTTGTATCATCTACACTTAGTAATATTTTCTTGTCCATTATAAATTTTACTAGATTTCTACAATTCTTTAATTGATTGTTTTTTCCAGTGACAAAGTTAGTATTTACGAAATCATTTATCATTTTTGTTTGTTCTTCAATTGATAACATATATTTCACCCCTTAAAAAAGTGCCAATATTATAGCACATTGTTATGTTCTTTGCAAGTTTTACTAATTATATTTGTTATTTGGTTTTAGTTTTAGTGTAGTTTGAGAATCTGATGCTTTTGGATCAAAAGATTTAAGTTCTCTATTATGTCTTAATTTTCTTAATGCTTTTGCTTCTATTTGTCTTACTCTTTCACGAGTTATTCCTAATTCTTTTCCTACATCTTCTAATGTATATAGTTTACCATCTCTAAATCCATTTCTTAATGATATAACGAAGCACTCACGATCTGTTAATGCTCCACTTTCAAATACTGCTTTTCTGAATTCTTCATAGAATATACCTTCTGAATAGTCTATATCACTAGAATTTGGATCTTCAATCATTTCTCCCAATTCTGTTTCATTTGAATCATCACCTGTAGCTTTTATTGGAGTAGATAGAGAAACTGGTGTACTTGCTAGTATTTGTAATAGTTGTTCTACTTTATATTTTGAAATTCCTGTTATATTTGAAATTGTCTCTGCATTTGGTGTAACTCCATTTTCTGGTTCATAAATATCTATTGCTTTTTTTACTTTTTGAACTTGATCATGAAGATGAACAGGTATTCTTATTGTTCTTGATTTATCAGCAATTGATCTTGTTATTGCTTGACGTATCCACCATGTAGCATAAGTACTGAATTTATATCCCTTAGTATAATCAAATTTTTTAACAGCTGTTAGAAGTCCTAGATTTCCTTCTTGTATTAAATCTAAAAATGATAGATTTTTTCCTTTATAATGTTTGGCTATTGATACAACTAAACGTAAGTTAGATTCTGCTAGTATCTTTTCTGCTTCTTCATCGCCTTCGGCTATTCTTTTACCTAATTCTATTTCTTCTTCACCTGTTAATAATTCACTTGGTAATTCTCTTAAATAAACATGTGTATTATCTACGTATGCTAAAGTATTATAACTAAAGTCTAATTTTTTTTCTTCTTTTTTTTCTTCTGGTTCTTCTATCTTTATTTCTTTAATTTCTTTACCAGTAAACATAGAATGTGATGTTATCATTGCTTGTATAGTTGTATTACTAACTATATCCATAATACCTTCAGTATCCATAATACCATCTAACATTTCTTTTAAAGATAGTGAATTTTTTACTAAATCACTAGTATCATCTATTGTTAAAGATATTCTATTTGCTTGAAGAAATTTTGCTAAGTTTCTACAATTTTTTAATTGATTAGATTTACCAACTAAAAAAGTTGAATCAGCGAATTCTTCTATCATTTTTATTTTTGTTTCTTTTGTAGCCATAATTTCCCCCTTATAAAAAACTTCAATATTATAACATATTACTTATTAAATTTCAACTTTTATGTTAAATAAAAAAAGAAGTTTAATAACTTCTAATTGCTTTGTTCTTTATATCTTCTTATAGAATCTTCTATAACTTTTAAAGCTTCATCTTTATTGTAGTATTCTCCAACTTCAACTTTTATATTTTGTAGTGATTTATAGTTTTCAAAGAAGTTTTTAATTTCTTCTAGAATAAATTCAGATAAGTCTTTAAGCTCGTTTATTTCATTATATCTTGGATCTACGTCTACTACTGAAATGATTTTATAATCTTCAAAACCATTATCAATTAATTTTAAGCATCCTACTACTCTTGCTGGTATAATACAGCCTGGATAAGTAGGCTCAGTACCAATAACTAATATATCTAATGGGTCTCCATCTTTAGCAAGTGTATTATCAATAAAACCATATTCTGCTGGATAAGCCATTGCTGAATATAAAACTCTATCTAATTTGATCTTGCCATTCTTGATTTCAAATTTGTTTCTACTTCTATAAGGAATTTCTATTATAGCTTCTACTACGTTATTCATTTATTCACCATCCTAAAAGAAGTATAACATAAGACAACAAAAAAAGCCAACATTAGTTGACTACTTTGTTTCTTCTTTAGTAACTTTGATAGCTTCTTTACCTTTGTAATAACCACATTTTGTACAAGCTCTATGAGGAGCAACTACAGCACCACAATTAGTACAAGTAGTAACTGTTGGAGCAGTCTTCTTTAAATGTGTTCTTCTTTGTCTTTTAGCAGTTTTACTAATTCTTCTAAATGGTAAAGCACCAAATAAAGTAATGTCTAATCTCATTTTTATTCCTCCTTTTGTATCAGGTCGTAAAAATATATCTTTTTCACTTCGCTAAAGTATTTTCTCATAAAAAGATGAAAATATCAAGAGAATTTTAGTATTTTCTTATAAAATTTGTATAATTATTAGTATTTTGTTATAATTTTTATGAGGGGGAATACTCTATGAAACTATTAGTTAGTGATTATGATGGCACTTTTAATGAAGATAATAAACTTTCTAAAATTAATAAGAATATAGAAGCTGTTAAAAGATTTATGGATAGTGGTAATATATTTGCTTTTGCGACTGGTAGAAATTATGATTCAATTAAAAAAGAAATTACTAAGTATCATATACCATATAATTATCTAATATGTAGTAATGGTAGTATAGTATTTGATCATAAAGATAGAGTGTTATTTCAAAACACTATTTTAGTAGACACTGTTAAAAAGACACTAAGATACTTAAATAAATTAGGATTTGTAAAGAGTTTAGAACTTCGTGATGCTTATGGTAGAAGTACTAGTGACTATAATAATGTATGTGAAATAGTTTGTACTTTGAAGTTTAAAAATTCTTTAGATGCAAGAATGGTAAGAGAAGAAATTGCTTTTTTAAATAGTTTTTCTTTTATGAATGTAATTATGTTTAAAGAAGAACTTGATAAAAAAGATGGTATATATGTGGTAAGTGGTATAGAAGGAATAGGAAAAGAAGATATTTATACTATAGGAGATGCTTCTAATGATAGAGGTATGCTTGAAGAATTCAATGGTTTTAAAATGCCCTACTCATATCCTGAGATAATGTTTAGTGAAGCAAGAATTGTAAGGTCAGTTAAGAGTTTGATTAGAAAGATAGAAAGGAATAGTCATGAATAAAGTAATTGGTATAGTTGCTGAATATAATCCATTTCATAATGGACACAAGTATCAAATAGATAAAATAAGAGAAAAATATAAAGACTCAACTATTATAGTAGTATGTTCTTCATCATTTACCCAAAGAGGAGACACATCAGTACTTAATAAGTTTGATAAAGCAGAAGTTGCTCTTAATAATGGAGTTAATTTAGTAGTTGAACTTCCTTATGTTTATAGTACTCAAAGTAGTGATATATTTGCTAGCGCTGCTATAAAGATACTTAACTATTTAAAAGTTGATACTATATGTTTTGGTACTGAAAGAGATAGTATTGGTGATATAAAGAAATGTGCTATTACACAGTTAAATGATCCAAGGTATGAGAAAATCGTAAAAGAACAATTAGATCTTGGCGTTAACTACCCTACTGCTTTAAATAAAGCATTAATGAAACTTATAGATATAGAAATAACTGAACCTAATGATTTACTTGCTTTAAGTTATGTAAAAGAAATAATAAAAAATGAATATAACATAGAAATATTCAATATAAAAAGAACTAATGATTTTCATGATATAGAATCTAACGATAGTATTATTTCTGCATCTAATGTTAGAAATAAGATAATGAATAATATTGATATTAAAGATTATGTACCAAATGATGTATATTTGAAACTTAAAGATATAAAACTTAATGATAAGTATTTTGAATTTTTAAAATATAAGATATATTCTGAAAATGATTTAGAAAAATATTTAGATGTAGATGAAGGACTAAGTACAAGAATTAGAAATTCTATTGGTAAATCTAATAGTCTTGATGAGTTAATTTTAAATATTAAGACTAAAAGATATACTTATAATAAAATATCTAGAATGCTTAATCATATACTTTGTTCATTTACTAAGGATGAGAGAGATCAAACTAAAGATATAGAATATATAAGAGTACTTGGATTTGATAAAGTTGGTCAAAAACATTTAAATAGTTTTAAAGATAAGATTGAAATTAAAATACTTAATAAGTTTGATACTAGCTACAAAGCTTTAGATATTGAAAAAAGAGTTAGTAGTATATATTCTATGATAATGTCTGACATAATGGATAAAGAAATTAAAAATATACCAGTTAAAAAGTGACTTTTGGGGTCACTTTTATTTTGCTTCGTACCAGTCTTTACCGTAGTTTATTTCTACTTTTAGTGGTACATCTAATTTATATATATTTTCCATAGTATCTTTAACTATTTCTTTTACTTCTTCTATTTCTTCTTCTGGTACATCAAATATTAATTCATCGTGAACTTGTAATAACATTTTAGTTTTTAAATTCTTCTCTTTTAATATATTATGAAGTTTAACCATAGCCATTTTAAGTATATCAGCAGCTGTTCCTTGTATTGGAGTATTAAGTGCCATTCTTTCTCCCATAGCTCTAATCATATAGTTTGTATTCTTTAATTCTTCTATTTCTCTTTTTCTATTAAATAGAGTTCTTACTTCTCCAGTTTTCTTTGCTTCTTCAACAATATTTTTCATATAATTATTTACTTCTGGATATAGTGTTAAATATTTATCTATATATTTTTTTGCTTCACTAGCACTTATATCAAGGTTTTCACCTAGTCCATAACCACTTATACCATAGACTATACCAAATATTACTGCTTTAGCTGTACGTCTTTGATTTGGTGTTACTTCATTTTCTCTTATACCAAATATATCACTAGCTACATGTGTATGTATATCTTCACCATGAATGAATGCATTTTTAAGGCTATCAGAAGAACTTATATGAGCAAGTACTCTTAGTTCGATTTGTGAGTAATCGCTTGATAGAAGGTATCCATTTGTACTTGGAATGAATGCTTTTCTAATCTTTTTTCCTTCTTCACTTCTTACAGGTATATTTTGAAGGTTTGGTTCAACTGATGATAGTCTTCCAGTACGTGTACCAGTCTGTTTATATATAGTATGTATTTTGCCATCTTCTAAGATGTAACTATTGAATGTATCTAAGTATGTACTTACTAATTTAGATAGGTTTCTATATTCTAATATTTCATTTATGATTGGAAATTTATCTTTATATTTAATTAATACATCGTGAGCTGTTGATGTTGCATTTTTACCTTTACCTTTTGGAAGACCAATCTTTTCATAAAGGATGTCTCCTAGTTGTTTAGGACTTCCTATATTAAATGTTTCACCAGCTAGTTCATATATTTTATTTTCTATTATAGTTAATCTTTCTTTTAATTCTTTTGATAAATCTTCTATAATATTTGGTCTTACACTTATACCATTTATTTCCATAGTAGATAGTACTTCTATTAGTGGATGCTCTATATTAGTATAGAGATTATAAAGATTTTCATTCTTTAACTTGTTATTGAAGTCTTCGTATGTATCATATAAGAATTTAGATTTTTTAACTATTGAAGTAATTATTTCTTCTTCACTAAGTGGATTTTTCTTTGAAATAATTGTGTCATAGTAAGGTATTTCTATTCCATATGTTGTACTTATGTATGAAACATCATCTTTAACATTGTATTCAAGTAAGTATGAAGCTATTAGTGTGTCAAATGATGTATGTGTTTCGATACCTAGTTTATTTAAGAATACTATGTTCTTTTTATAGTCAAAAGTTACTAATATATCTTTTAGTAAATCTCTATTTAGAAGTAGGCTTGCTTCATCAAAATAATATGCATTCTTTCCATCATAGATAGATGCACCTATGAAGTTTGCTTTGTTATAGTTAGCGTTATCTAGTTCTATGTAAAGACTTTTTTTACCTTCTATTTCTACTTTACCTTTTACGATAGTGTAAGCTACGTCTTTTTTATCTACTTTAGTTGGAATAGATTTTAAGAATGAATTGAATTCTAGTTCCTTGTATTTTTCTATTAATGCTTTTGTATTTGGTTTTAAGTATTTGATACTGTCAAAAGTATATTCGAAGTCTATTGTTTTATAGATAGTTGCTAGTTTATATGAGAAGTATGCATTTTCTTTATCATTTTCTAGTTTTTCTTTTGTTTTACCACCTATGTCATCTAAATGATTATAGATTCCATCTAAAGTTTCATATTTTTGAAGAAGTGAAAGTGCTGTTTTCTCTCCTATTCCTTTAACACCAGGTATGTTGTCACTAGCATCTCCCATTAATGATTTTAGATCAATCATTCTAATAGGTTTAATACCATATACTTCCATAAATTTATTTTCATCCATCATTATGTAGTCTTTTTGTTTTAGAAGTTTTACGTTTACTTCATCACTAATTAATTGTAGTAAATCTTTATCACTACTTATGATAGTTGCATTATAGTTTTTGTCTTCGTCTGCCATTCTTGCGAATGTACCAATGATATCATCAGCTTCATAGTTATCACATTCGATATATTTGATACCAAGGAGTGTACATATTTCTTTAGCTTCTTTGAATTGTACTTTTAAATCTTGTGGTGTTTCGATACGACCATCTTTATAGTTATCATACATATCTTGTCTAAAGTTGTGTCCTTTATCGAATGCTACCATTATATATTCAGGATTTTCTTCATTAATTATTTTATTTAACATGTTGATAAATCCATATAATGCGTTTGTTGGGAATCCTTTACTATTTTTCATTAAGTTTCCATTGTATGCAGTTGCATAGTAACTTCTAAATAATAAGTTGTTTCCATCTATTAAAATTGCTCTTTTCTTCATAATCCTCACCTTTTATTATTGTACTATATTTTTTAAATTTTATAAACAATTAAAAAGAGATATTTTAGTTATATCTCTATAGTTTCACTTATTTTATCTTTATATGCTACATATATTGGAATGTTTGGATCTATTGATTCTCTATTTACTTCGTATGCTTTTTCATAAGTGTTATCGTTTTCACTTATATGTACTAACATTATATCTTTAGTATTTGGTCCTATAAAATGATTTAAATATTTAGCACAGTCTTCATTTGATAAGTGGCCTTCATCACCTATATTTCTATATTTTATGTATTCAAACTTATTACCATTCATTTCCATTTCTACATCGTGATTACTTTCTAATAAGTATACTGTTTTATTTTTCATTTTCTCATGATATCTTGAATGTATCATACCAGTATCAGTCATGTATACTAGTGATTTACCATCTTTTTCAAATACAAATCCAAAACCTTTTTTATCATGACTTATAGGTATTTTAGTAAATTTGATTCCCATAATATTATCTAGTTCATCAAATAATTCATAGTTTTTTATATAATCTTTTTTGCTATATTCATTTAATGTTTCAATAGAAATATATATTTTAGTATTATAAACTCTATTAAATGAATGAACACTTTTGACGTGATCTGAGTGAGCATGTGTTACGATTATAAAATCTATATCTTCAGGACGTTCATTAATACTATAAAGTGCATCTTTTAGTTTTCCGAATTGAAGTCCTGCATCTATTAAAAATTTAACATTATCAATATTAACAAAAGTAGAGTTTCCACTACTACTACTTCCTAAAACTACAATTTTCATATAACCACCAGGTAATATTATAGCATAATCAAAAGAAAAATTACCAGTTATGCTAATCTTAATATATCTTTTTTAAATTAAAAGAAGCCAAAGGCTTCTTTTGCTACATTCTTAATCAATTTTTAAAATCTGAAAAATAATTGGTTGCGACTTGATATCCTATATTTGTATCGAGTGCATCAAAATGTTTTCTTGCACATTCTATTTTGCCATTTTCAGTTCCTCTTCTATCCGATTTATGCATACTACCTTTTGTTTCAACTATAAAATATAATTTATCTTCTCCATCTTCGTTCATTACTATTGCCCAGTCAGGGATATGATTACCTAATGGTGTGTCTATAGTAAACCAACTAGGTAATTTAATATACATTTTGCAATCTTCATCCTCTTCCATGTCTTTTGCAAAATCTTTTTCTATTCCTGAATCATATATAGTATAGTTATATACTCCTTTTTGCGATTCAATTGCATTTGAATCTAAATATGCTTTTAAATTATCAATTTCAAACAAACTTTGTTCGTAACAATCATTTACTTTTATATATTGTATACCCTTTACCAATTGCATTTTTTTATTTTTTAATATAATTCTACTTACTTCTTCAAGATATTTTTGAGGATTATCAAAGAAATCATTTAGTCTTTCAGATAAAGTTATAATTTTATAAGCTGTTTCTCTTTTTATATTAGTTGTATCTTGAATGTATCTCATTGGATCAGGATAAGAAGTGTTTTGTTCTAATAAAGAAACAGGTTTTATTGTTTGTACAGTTGTACCTATACCATTTTTAGATATATTTAGTTTTACATTTTCAGCTCTAATTCTTTGTTTTTTTATTTGAGGCATACTTTTTATATCATCAATACAATCTTGTATAAATTCATCAGTGTTCATATTTACTGAGTATGTTGTTTTATGCTTGATTTTATTCCACAATTCTTTAAAATCATCATTAAGATAAACCTCTTTATTAAGTTTTACAGATACTTCTTTATTTGCATCTTTTATTGTAACTTTCGTATTTACTTTATCTAACTTGAAATATATATCATCTAAATATAAAGACATTTCATCTGGAAAGTCTATTCTTCTATATTTAATATCTGATTTACCTTTTTCAGTAATTTTTCCTGAAGGTGTTATTGTTTCATTTTTAAGTAAAGCGTCATATATTTCTTCTGAAACCTTTATTCCTATTTCTTCATATTCACCAGATTGATTTTTTATTGTAATATCTGCAAAATAATTTTTTTCTATTATTCCAAATCTAACATTTGTTTCTTGTTCTATTTCTTTTTGAAGTTCATCTGCAAAAGTTTTATAGGATTCATTGGCGATTACCGTAAGTTCATTATATATATAATTTTCCACTCTTTCTCCTGATTGGTTAACACATAATCTTAAACCTCTTCCTATCTTTTGCCTTTTTGTCATATTATCTTTGGTTTCAACAAGAGTACAAACTTGAAAAACATTTGGATTATCCCAACCTTCTTTTAGTGCAGAATGTGAAAAAATGAATCTTAGTGGCTCATCAAAACTTAATAATGTTTCTTTATTCTTCATAATTTTTTCATAAACTGATTGATCTGCTATTGTATCTCCATTTGTATTTTTTACTCTACCCTTACCATCTATTGAAAAATAGCCATCATGAACTTTCTTAACATCATAATAATCCGGATTTGAATCCCTTAAATCTTTAAATTTTGTGTTTATTAATTCATTATACACTTCTTCGAACATTTTATAATATTCTCCAGGTATTTCATTTCCATCTTTATCATAATTACGATACTTTGATACTTCATCGATAAAAAATAAGCTTAATACTTTTATTCCTTCTTTAGTATATTGTCTTTCTTTCTTTAGATGCGTTGCTATTGTTGTTTTTATTTGTGCTCTTTTTATTAAAGACATATCAATATCTCCAATTACCTCTCCAATGTATAGTATTTGTCCTGTTGTAAACTGTATATACTCATTTCCAGGTGTAGTATCTATATCATCTAAAATATAATTAGAATAACATTCTAAGTTTGTATTATCTTTTAAGTTATCGTCTGTTTTTATAGTTATTACTTTCTTTTCAAGTGTTCCGTCAGATTTTCTTGATTTAACTTCGACTTTTGCACTATAACCTTTTTTGTCAGAAACTGAAATCAATTTAATGTAAGCGTTTTCAGCATTTTCATCACTTAGTACCGAACTAACAGATATCTGTTTTACTAATTTTTTGTTATATGCTTCTACAGCATCTAATTTATACATTAAATCATATTTTTCTTTATGTGTAGCTGAATATCTTAATTGGCATAATGGATTTAGTCTACTAATTGCTTCTTTAGATTTCGCAGTGTTATCAACACTTTGTGGTTCATCTATAATTACAATAGGGTTTGTATTACTAATTAAATCTATCGGAGTATGATCATTGATACTTTCGTTAGGTCTATACATTAAATTTGATTTCTTACTGTCTTTACCAAAATCAGAAATGAATGCACCTATTGTAATAATCATAATTTGTATATCTGTGCTTAATGCAAAGGTCGCTATTTGACCTCCTTTTTTAGAATCGTAAATAAAATAATTATAACTAACATTATCATATAAACTTCTAAAATGCTCTTCAGTTATTTTAAATGACTTGTAAACTCCTTCTTTGATAGCTATGCTTGGAACTACAATAATAAATTTTGTAAATCCATATTTTTTATTCAATTCAAGTATTGTTTTTGTATATACGTATGTTTTACCAGTACCAGTTTCCATTTCTATAGTAAAATTCATTTTACTAAGATCTGTACTTCTTGTTAATTTATTATTTAGTTGTATGTTTCTTACATTTTCTAGTATTTGTTCCTCTGATAAATTTAAATAATTCCCTGTGCCTTGTGTAAGAATAGAATTAGGAGCTACAGTGAAATTAGATTTTTTCATTTGTTGGCCATTGAAAATTTGTACAATTGAGTTAACTGCTTCTGTTTGATATTCCTGAATACTAAATTTTAATTTCATACTATTACCTCCTAAATGCTTTTTATCTTTTCTTCATCGATTCCTATTTTCTTAAGTTCTTGTAATGCATTTACTTTAGCATTTTCATCTTTAAAACCAGAATCTTTAAAAATAATTATTGTGGGATTTAGCTTTCCTATTTCCTTTACTAATCCAACGTCAATTTCGTCTTGTAAACAAACAACCATTTTTTCATCTTCTAAGTGATAAATTTTTTTGGTATTTATATTTTTTTCCTTGATTTGTGATGAAAGTGTTATTCCTTCTTTTAATAGAATTTCATATAAAATATCATCATTTGTTCTTCCTTCAACGATTGGGTCGATGTGTTCATAAAAGTATTTATTTGCATTATCTATCGTTAAATCTTCACTATTCCATACTTTAATATTACTAGTATCAAGTTTAAATACTTTAAATCCATAATCAATTTTCGCTTTTGTTTCTTCTTTTATTTTTTTACCAGCACGTCTTATTCTTTCTTCTCCAATATCGCATATTGTTTTATAATCTTTTATTGATTCATCGCTTATAATTTCTGGTAATTGAATCATGATATATTTTCTATTTCCTTCATCTTCCGCATTCATTTGCATTATTGCATCTGCAGTTGTGGCACTTCCACTAAAGAAATCTAGAACGTATGATTCTTTATCCATTTGTATTATTTTAGCTAAATATTTTATTAATTTAGTTGGTTTTGGAAAAGAAAATGGTATATCTAATCTCGCTAATTCCTCAGAACCATTTCTATTTAGAAATCCTTCAAATATATCGCGTGGAATGTTTCCTTTATCTTTCTTGTCATTTAAATAGCTTTTTGTATAAATATTCCATTTAGCTTGTTTTCCATATTGATTTAATAAAGGTGACTTTTTGGTTTTTTTAAAAACAAGAAGATTTTTCTTTAATAAGTATTGCGATTGTTCCCATCTCCATACACCATCTCCTTTGTTTGGGAGAACTTTTGAACCATCTTTTTCTTCTTGAGGCATAGTACCTCCAGGTGGTATAACAAGTTCTCCATCAGGACATTCAATGTAATATCTTTGATTTGGTCGTGTCTCTAATGTTGTAAGGTAAAATGCTATATCATCTCTATAATATTCACCTTTTCTTTCACCATCATGTTCTACTTTTTTAAATTGATCATCATTAGTTACTTCATCAACAAAGTGCGATAAATTATTAATATTTTTTGCATAGCATAGAATATAATCTTTACTTGGAGCAAAGAAATTTCCTCTAAAACTAGTTGTTTTAGATACTCTTGTAATATTAGATATGAAATTAATTTCTCCGAATAATTCATCACATACTTTTCTTAAATTTGTGACTTCATTTTCATCTATTGATATAAATATAATACCATCATCAGATAAAAGATTCTTCGCTAATCTAAGTCTTGGATATATCATATTTAACCACTTTGTATGAAATCTTCCATTTGTTTCACTATTTGCTTTATATTTTTGATTTGTTTGTTCTTTGTAGTTTTGTAATGGATCTTTAAATGAATCGTTATATATAAAGTCTCCACTAGTATTATAAGGTGGATCTATATATATCATTTTTATTTTTTTATAGTATGATTTTTGGAGAATTTTAAGAACCTCTAAATTGTCTCCCTCAATATAAACGTTGTTTGTATTGTCCCAATCAATGCTTTTTTCAGGACAAGGAATCAGTGTACCTGTTGTTGACATGTCAGCTATTTTAGTTGATTCTTCTTTTCCATTCCAAGTAAAACTGTAGATTTCTTCTTTTTCATTTAAATTTCCTAATATACTTTTTAATATATTAAAATCTACTTTATTTTCTTTAATAACTTCAGGAAATAGACAACCTAATTTTTTAATGTTTTCATTTACTATATCCATTGATGTACTACAGACTTTTTTCATAAAACCTCCTATATACTCTTTACTTTTTCCGCATCTATTCCTGAATTTTTTAATTCTTGTAATGCGTTAACTTTAGCATTTTCATCTTTAAAGCCAGAATCTTTAAATATAACAACTTCAGGTTTTAGTTTTCCTATTTCTTTTACTAAGTTTATATCAATATCATCTTCTAGACAAATAATCATGGAACCATTATTAATTACATATAATAAATTATTATTTATCTTTTCTTCTTTGATCTGTGATGATAGTATTATTCCTTCTTTTAACAGAATTTCATATAAAATATCATCTTCTGTTCTTCCTTCAACGATTGGGTCAATGTGTTCATAAAAGTATTTATTTGCATTATCTATCGTTAAATCTTCACTATTCCATACTTTAATATTACTAGTATCAAGTTTAAATACTTTAAATCCATAATCAATTTTCGCTTTTGTTTCTTCTTTTATTTTTTTACCAGCACGTCTTATTCTTTCTTCTCCAATATCACATATTGTTTTATAGTCTTTTATTGATTCATCACTTATAATTTCTGGTAATTGAATCATGATATATTTTCTATTTCCATTTGTTTCTGCATTTAGCTGTAGTGTTGCTTCTGCTGATGCTGCACTTCCACTGAAAAAATCCATTATGAAGTCATTCTCATTTGTTGATACTCTAATCAATTCTTTTATTAGTTTTGTTGGTTTTGGTGTGTCAAAAATATTTCTATTTCCAAAAAGTGTTTCTAACTCATCTTTTGCTGATGATGAAGTTCCTACTCCTCTAAGTATACTTTCCATACTATATTCTTTTTCTTCGTTTTCAAATGTTTTAATTCTTGGTACTCCATTTCCATTCTTTGGATAAAAAATTCTATTGTCTGTATCTAACTTGTAAAACTCATCTTTAGAAATAAACCACTGTCTTGTTATTTCTTTGCCACTTGGTGTTGTTATTGAATAATAATAATCAGAAGTTTTATCTTCATTCTTGTGACCTTCTTCGTATGAAATAATTCCAGAAGACCATGGACCACGTGGATCATTATCAGGGTTAGTTTGTTTGTTTTTCCATTCTGGTTTTCTCATAAACTTATTGAATATTGTATCTCTTTTATTTTTATAACACAAAATTATGTACTCATGTATTTCTTTATATCTATTTATTATTTTTGCGTTTGTATTTCTGTCTACTTGAGAATCCATTTTTTGCCAAATAATACAATCTACATTTGCTTTTCCAAAAATTTCTTCACATATTTTTTTTAAATTTTCTTGCTCATTATCATCTATACTTATAAATAGAATGCCATCATCAGTAAGTAAGCTCATTGAAAGAAGCAATCTTGGGTATATCATATTAAGCCAATCAGTATGAAATCTTCCATTTGTTTCAGGATTTGCTTTATTTTCTTGTTCAGTTATTTTTTTATAATTTTTTATCGTCTCTTTATAATCATCTTTGTAAACGAAATCATTGCCTGTATTATATGGTGGATCTATATAAATTGCTTTTATTTTATTATGGTACGCTTTTTGCAGTATTTTTAAAACTTCTAAGTTATCACCTTCTATATATATATTATTTGTATTTTCCCAGTCAACGCTTTTATTTTTAATTGGTAATAAAGTTGCACAAGATGTAACTTGAATATATCGTTTGGCATTTTGTTTTCCATTCCAAGTGAATTGATATTTTTCATCATTTGAATCAGAAAATATTCCGAGTTTTTCTTTTAATAAATCTATATCAATTTTACCCTCTACTAATATTTCTGGAAATATTTTTGTAATTTTACTTATATTATCATTTATTATATTAAATGATTCACTTTCAATTTTTTTCATGATTCACCTCAACTTGATTAATATTCTTTTTTTATTATAACATGTATTATTTCAAACATAAAGAAATTAGACAAATTGATTTACTTTTCTTGTGATAAATTATTCTTTATTTGCAATAAATTTTGTTTTTCATCGTTATACTTAGGTATCTTTGTTATAATTCTCGTAAAAAACAATGATGTAATTTGTTAATTTTACCATTCTATTATTATAGTTAGTTATAAAAACAAAAAACACGTCTTTAATGTAGATTGAAATTTATTAACTTTTTTAATTTAAGTAGTTACATTTTGTGATTATTTTTTTCTTGTAAAATAAAAGAAGCTTAATGCTTCTTAAAGGTCAAATAAGCTAAGTTGTGAGCTTTCTGGTATTCCTTTGAATATTCCCATTGCTCTCATTTTGTCTATTAGAGTTTGTGATACTTTGCATCTGCTTTGGAAGTCTTCGATGCTTATGAATGGACGTTTTTTTGCTTCTGTTTCTATGTTTTTGGCAACTGTTTCACCTAGTCCATCTATTGTTATGAATGGAGGAATGATTGTTTTATCATCTTCTACTCCGAAAGTAAGACCTTTTGATTTATAAAGATCAAACTCTGATACTCTTATGTGTCTTGCGGCCATTTCTAGGGCTACATTTAAGCATTCTTGTTGTCCTGCTTCTTTATTAGTTGCATCGTATCCTTTATTTTTAATTTCAATTATTTTATTTTTAATAGCATCATATCCTTTGATCATTGATTCTATATCAAAGTCTGTTGCTTTAGTTGAGAACCATGAAGCATAGAAGTATGCTGGCATATGTACTTTATACCAAGCTATTCTAAATGCACTTGTTACGTATGCTGCTGCGTGTGCTTTAGGGAACATGTATTTTATTTTATGACATGATTCTATGAACCATTCTTCTATACCTGCTTCTTCCATGGTTTTTCTATGTTCTTCCCATGTAGCTGGATCCTTTGATGCTTTTCCTTTACGAACGAATTCCATTATTTTGAATGCTTTGATTGGTTTCATTCCTTTGTACATTAAATATACCATGATATCATCACGACATCCAATAACGTCTTTGAATGGTACTTGTATTTTACCTTCGGCATTTGGTGTACATAAATCTCTTGCATTTCCTAACCAAACATCAGTACCATGGGAAAGACCTGATAATTTTACAAGTTCTGCGAATGTCGTCGGTTTTGTTTCAGCAACCATACCTATAGTGAATGAAGTACCAAACTCTGGAATTCCAAGTGTACCTGTTGGGCACATTATTTCTTCATTTGTAACTCCTAGTACTTTAGTAGATGTAAATATACTCATTGTATCTTTATCATCTAGTGGTACTTTTGATACATCTGTATGACTTAAATCTTGTATAAGTCTTAATTGTGTTGGGTCTGAGTGACCTAATATATCTAGTTTTAGTAAGTCTGCATCAATTGCATGGTAATCGAAGTGTGTTGTTCTCCATGCAGAATTTACATCGTCTGCTGGGAATTGGAATGGAGTAAAATCTGATACATCCATATAATCTGGTACAACTACTATACCACCTGGGTGTTGACCTGTTGTTCTTTTAACTCCTGTACATCCCATAGCTAGTCTTTCTATTTCACAACTTCTTTTATCTAGAATACCTTTGTCTTCAAAGTATCCTTTTACAAATCCGTATGCTGTTTTTTCTGCGACTGTACCTATTGTTCCAGCTCTATAAACGTTATCCACTCCGAACAATACTTTTGTATATTCGTGAGCTGATGCTTGGTTTAGATCTGAAAAGTTAAGGTCTATATCTGGTACTTTGTCTGCGTTGAATCCTAAGAATGTGGCAAATGGCATATCTTGTCCATCTTTGATCATTTTTTCTCTACAATTTGGGCATATTTTATCTGGAAGGTCAAAACCACTTGAGTAATCTTTACCATAAGGTACTCCATTTTCATCTATAAATATACTTGTTTTACATTTACCACATCTATAGTGAGCAGGAAGTGGATTTACTTCTGTTATACCCATCATTGTAGCAACGAAACTACTACCTACAGATCCTCTTGATCCTACTAGGTATCCTTCATCATTAGAGTGTTTAACTAGTCTTTGTGCGATTAGGTATATTGGATCGAATCCTCCACCTATGATACCACCTAGTTCCTTTTTAACTTTTTTAGCTAGAGATTTTTCATTTAATTCTCCATCTTCTTCAGTCCATTTGCTTTTAACACTATCACCTATAAGCTCTTTTACTTTATCAAATCCTTCTATTAGTGTTTCGTGAAGACGACTAAATGTTTCTGTTTCTAAATCTTCAGGAGTAATATCTGGTTTTTCTTCTTTAATTCTATCATTCCAGTATTTGAATATTGCATCTCCATAAAGTTCTTTTGAAATACGTTCTTCTATATTATGTGGTAATGGATCTCCATACCATTCTTTTGCTTTTTCAAATACTAGGTCTGTAACAACTCTTGGACAATCTAGGTAGCTTTGTCCATCGTCTGCTTTAACTCTTGGACTAAATGGAATACCACCTGTATCAATAATAACTTCAAATTCTCCGACCATATCACATATCTTATTAGTATTAGTTACTACTATTTCGTATGCTAAATCTTTGTCTAAGAAATCAAAATCATTTAACATTTCATTAGTTGTTCTAAAGTGTTGAGATGGAATATTTGTGATATTACTTTTAGCTAGTGGATGTCTTCCTCCTCCTGGTACTTTTTGATTTATTATGATTTCTCTATATATCTTATCTTCTCTTGTGAAGTGGTGTACGTCTCCTGTAGCTACTACTATTTTACCTGCTGCTTTTGATGCTTCTATTACTTTCTTAATATGATTTTTAAGTTCAAAAGAGTTAGCAAAGTCACTTGTTTGTATTAAGTGGTCGTATACTTCTGGAGGTTGTACTTCTACATAATCATAGAAGTTTATTATATTAGTTAGTTCTTCTCCATCTTTGCTTCTTGCTTCTTTAAATACTTCTGATTCGTAGCAGCCACTTCCTATTAAAATACCTTCTCTTAGTTCGTTTAGTTTGCTTCTTAATATTCTTGGTGTCTTATATAGATAAGTTGTGTTTGCTAAAGAGATAATCTTGAACATATTTTTAAGACCGGTTCTATTTAGTGCAATTGCATTAAAGTGATAAGTTCTACCAAATTTATATATTTCATCTTTACTAATTAGTCTTTCTAAATCACTTATTTTTTCGTAGTTTTGACCTATTAGTTTTTGACACATTTTATGAAATACTAGCGCTGTTCCTTCTGCATCGTAGTCTGCTCTATGGTGGCTTTCTTCATCGAATGGTACATTATATCTTTTAACTAATGCTGATAAGCTATGTCTTGCAAATCCTTGGTCTAGTGCACGGGACAGTTCTAATGTATCTATTACTGTATTTGTAAATTCTCCTAGATTATATTTTCTCATAGCACTTTCAATAAATGAAATATCGAATTTAGCGTTATGAGCTACCATTGGAGCATCCCCAGTCCACTCTAAGAATCTCTTTGTTACTTCTTCTTCAGTGCCAGCGTCTTTTACCATTTCATCTGTTATTTCTGTAAGTTCAGTAATCTTATCAGGAATATGTCTTCCAGGATTAATGAATTCATCAAATCTATCTATAATAGCTCCATTTTGTATTTTAACAGCACCTATTTCAATCATTTGATCACCTGATGCTGCATTAAATCCTGTTGTTTCTGTATCGTATACTACAAATGTTGTGTCTTCTAAAGTTAAATCCGTTGGTCTTACTACTATAGTTACAGTATCATCTACTAAAGTAAGTTCCGTTCCATAAATACCTTTAAATTTCTTTTCTGGATCAGTTTGCTTTTTATTGTATCCTTGTATTATTCCATATGCGATAGGAAATGCTTGGCAACCATTATGATCAGTGATTGCGACCCCCCTATAACCCATTTCGATTGCTCTACTAACAAGTTCACAAGTATGTGCTCCTAGATCTAATTTAGTAAGTCCATCCATTTGACTCATCATAGTATGAGCATGTAACTCTACTCTTTTTACTTCAGCGTCATCTATTAATTTTTGTTCTTTCTTTTCATAAGTTTCTATATCATTAACACCAAATTCATAATCATTACTTCTTTGATTATATTTAATATTTCCTCTTAATTTATACCATTTATCTTTCTTAATATTTGAAAGAAGATAGTCAAATTCTTCTTGCTTTTTAGTGAATATGTTTGCCATGATACTATCAGTATAATCAGTTAACTTAAGAGTGATAATAAACCATCCACTTTGTGTACTTTTAGAGTCAATGCCAAATACTTTAGCTATTAAGACTACTCTATCTTCATTAGTAATTAAATTCTTTATTTCTGAAGCTTCTCCTGCGATTGGGTTTCCTTTTATAGTTTTTCTTGTTTCTTTATTAACTATTTTTTCTGTTACTACATCTAGTGTTTGTTTGAATTTTTCTCTTTCAGTTTCATTTATATTAGTAGTTACTTCTACATCATCAAATCCCATATCACTCATAAATATTTCTATCTTTTCTTTGATTTCTTCGATCTTGTTATATTCTGCTGGATTTAAGACTTCTATATTTATTTTATTATTGTCAAAAGTTATTTTAGTTCTATCTATACAGTTAAGCATAGGACACTTGCTAACTAGAATATCAAAGTAATAATCAAAGTATTCTTTAAATAATAAAGTGTTATTTTCTACTATGAATTTAAATCTTACTTCGTCTGCTCCTTCTAAAGTTTTACCTTTTTCATATGTTTCTTTAAAAACGTCTATTGGAGGAAGTGAATCTATATTGATGATCATAGTCATTCTGTTTTCTTTACGTCTTAAAAGTACTTCTTTTAAAGAAGCATTTTCATAATATTTTAAATATTCTTTATTAAAGTCTATGGTATTAAAAAACCTAACTAATTTATCGTCTTTCACTTACCTCACCCTTTTTAATTATACATAACAAAAAAAATTATATCAAGAAAGTTTGACATAATTTTTATTTATTTTAGTCTTTATTATTAAAAGTTAGGACTGCTCTATTGTATCTACCAATCTGCTCTATATTACAGTTATTATTTGTGTATTCTGTTATTACTTTTGTCCAAAATGTTTCTGCATCTTTTGAACATGGTAAACTCTTTATTTCCCAAGTGCCTTTATAAGTGTTTAATAATTCTATTACTGCTTTTTTGCCAAAGCCTTGTCCTTTATAATTATTAAGTATAAACATTTCTTGAATTACGTTTTTATCTTCTAAAAAGTCTATTAGCATGAATCCTACTATATCATTTTCATTTTTTATTAAGAATGCTTTATTATTATCATTTTCAAAGTATTTAGATATATCATCATAATCATATAGAGCTGTTTCACTATTAAAGTCTATAGGAAAATATAAACTTATGTTGTGTAGATATAATTGTAGTAGTCTTTCTAATAATTCTTTTTTAGGTTTTGTTATTCTTTCTAACATATGTGTCTCCTTTATTTCCAATCACTTGCGTTTATTAAGTTTTCATATTTATACATTTGATTGAATCTATTTTTTATAAATGATTGACTTTTATATACGTCTACCATTTCCATTTTTTTATCATATACTTCTTCTGGTATTTCTCTTGCTCCTTTGTTTTTATCTATTCTTTTCTTTGAATAGTATTTTCCAAAGTATTTAAGATTGCCATTGTTATTTTTATTATATACTTTTGTAACTATTTTGTTTGTCATTTTATGATGAATGTGTCCATATTCGCCTTCTGGATTATGTGTTACAATATTGTTCCAATTTTTCTTTTTCATTATATAGTTTATTTCTAGTTCTATTTGTTTTTTATAGTGCTTCCAATCACTTCTTTTTCCTTTTACTTTATCTGGTTTATCTAAAACTATTAATCTATCTTTTGATATTTTTAGTGCTTGTTCTATTTCTTTCTCACGCTTTTTATTAGTACCACAAGTAATACAAACAACTAAATATCTATTGTTAATTAACTCTTCGCTTCCCCATAGTGTTTCATCATCTGGGTGTGCTACAATCATTAAATTATCTACATTATTCCAATCATGGAATCTTAATAATCCATTTTTTCTTAAATAAACTTTACTAAAAAGTATTAATAATATTGAGAATATAGCTAAAATAAAAAATATTATAATCTTTTTCATGGTTCCCCTTCTTTTTGCTATATATGATTATAATACTTTTTAATTAATTTTCAACTATTTTTCACTTGATTTTGACTTTTTAGTTTTTTCTTCTTTTACTTCTTCTTGTTTTGGCTCTTCATTTTTCTTTTTAAGTGTTAATTCTTCACCGTTTTGTGCTTGTGTTTTTAGTGTTTTAAATATTCCACTTACTCCTAGTACTGTAAATAACAGTGCGAATATTAAGTCTTTGATGATTGCACCTTTAAATTCAGAATTGCTATATAAGAATGATATTACTTCAGAAGTTGGTGTAATTCCTTCTTTCATTATTAGTAAGCAAGGTATTACGTATAGTGTTACGAATACTACTACTAGTATAGAAACTATTCCAACTATATATGGAACTTTAATATCCATTTTACCTTTAAATGTTTTATATCCTATAAATGCTCCATATCCTATAATAAGTGCCATAAATGACCATAATATTTCTAGATATACATACATTATTATCCAAGGAATACTAGCAATTAGTCCGCCTAGTACTGCACCTAAAACTCCTAAAACATAATTATTGTTTTCTGGCTTTATACTTTTATTCACTTCAACCTTCACATCTTTTTTCATTATTTTCTCTCTTTCATTGTTGGGAATAAAATAACATCTCTAATTGATTCATTTTCTGTAAAGAACATAACTGTTCTATCGATTCCATAACCAATACCACCAGCTGGAGGCATACCATATTCAAGAGCTTCTACGAAGTCCATATCGATATCGTTAGCTTCATCATTACCAAGTTCTTGTTCTTTTAATTGGTTTTCAAATCTTTCTAATTGATCGATTGGATCATTAAGTTCAGTATATGCATTAGCCATTTCTTTTCCACCAATGAATAATTCAAATCTTTGAACGAATCTTGGATCTTTTGGATCTTTCTTAGTAAGTGGACTTATTTCAATTGGGTGTCCACATAAGAATGTTGGTTGAATTAGAGTTTCTTCTACGTATTTTTCAAAGAATTTATTTACTATATGACCAAATACTCTTTCATGTTTTTCTAGTTCAATATCATGTTCTTCACATAGTTTTAATAAGTCATCTAGTTCCCATTCTTTACTGAAATCTATTCCAGTTTGTTCTTTAATAGCATCTACCATTGTAACTCTTCTAAAACTTGGACCTAAATCTATTTCATGACCTCTCCAGTTAAATGTTTCTTTATTAAATACTTCGTGAGCTATTGTCTTATAAAGTGATTCAGTCATTTCCATCATACCTTCTAAGTTTGAATAAGCAAGGTATGCTTCCATTGAAGTGAATTCTGGATTATGTGTTGTATCCATTCCTTCGTTTCTAAATAATCTTCCGATTTCGTATACTGCTTCTAGTCCACCTACTAGTAATCTCTTAAGAGGTAGTTCTAAAGCTATACGAAGATACATATCTAAATCTTGAGCATTATGATGAGTTACGAATGGTCTTGCACTTGCTCCAGTTAAAAGTGTACTTAAAACTGGTGTTTCAACTTCTAAGAACCCTCTTCCATCCATAAATCTTCTCATACAACTAATTATTTTTGATCTATAGATTGCTGTTTTCTTAGATTCATCATTCATAATTAAATCTACATAACGTCTTCTATATCTTTCTTCTACATCAGTTAATCCATGAAATTTTTCAGGAAGTGGTTTTAATGCTTTAACAAGTGGAGTATACTTTAGACACTTAATAGTAAGTTCTCCAGTCTTTGTTTTCATTACTTTACCATATATACCTACGATATCTCCGATATCAGCACTCTTAAATAATGTATATGATTCTTCTCCTATATCATTAATTGAAATATATATTTGAATAGGACCTGTTTTGTCTTTGATACTAAAGAATGATGCTTTACCCATTTTACGAATAAACATTATTCTTCCAGCTACTGTTGCAGTGTCTTCCATACTTTCAAATTCTTCATGACTAACTGTAGCATATTTTTCTTTTAAGTCAGCAGCAAAGCTATCTCTATCAAATCTATCTCCGAATGGATCTAGACCAGACTCACGTAACTTTTCAGCTTTTTCACGTCTAATTAATTCTTGTTCTGTATATTGTCTTTCCATATTTTCATCTCCTTTTTATTAATCTCTTACTTTTATATGTGTTTCTCTTAATTGTTTTTCAAATACTTCATTTGGGCAACCCATTAGAGCATCTGCACCATTAGCAGCCATTGGGAATGCTACCATTTCACGAATATTTTCTTCGTCTTTTAATAACATAAGTATTCTATCAAGTCCAGGAGCCATACCAGCATGAGGAGGTGCTCCGAATTGGAATGCTTGATATAATGATGGGAATTTACTTTCTACTACACTTTCATCGTATCCGGCAATTTCAAATGCTTTTTTAAGAATAGTTGGGCTATAATTTCTTTCCCCTCCACTTGCCATTTCAAGACCATTACATACGAAGTCATATTGACAAGCAACTATATCTCCAGGATTCATATTTAATAATGCATCCATTCCACCATTTGGCATACTAAATGGATTATGTGTGAAATCCCATTTATTATCTTCTTCGTTCCATTCATAGAATGGGAAGTCTACGATAATACAAAATTCATATTTATTTTTATCTATTAAGCTTAATTCATTTCCTAGTTTTAATCTTAATGAACCACAAAGTTTATCAAATTTTTCACCTTTAGTTCCGCAAGATATAACTACTACGTTTCCATTTTCTAGTTTTAATGTTTTCTTTAGTTCTTCTTTTTCTTCTTCACTAAATAGTTTAGCCATTGAACCAGATATTTCATTATTATCAAGTTTTATGAAACCAAGTGATGACATACCAAGTGATTTATATTCTTCTTCTAGTTTTTTATACCAAGAATTAGATTTATCACTGCTTGGTAGTACACATGCTTTTACTTCTTTGCCTTTGAATACTACACTTTCAGATTTATTAAGTAAGCTTGTAATATTTTCAATAGCAAATGGTATTCTTAAGTCTGGTTTATCACTACCATATTTTTCCATTGCTTCTTTGAATGGTATTCTTCTGAATGGAACACTTGAAACTTCTTTGTTACCAAATTTCTTAAATACATCATAGAATACTCTTTGACCTACTTCGAATACATCTTCTTGTGTTGCGAATGACATTTCAAAGTCTAATTGGTAGAATTCTCCATAAAGTCTATCACTTCTTGGGTCTTCATCTCTAAAGCATGGTGCGATTTGGAAGTATCTATCAAATCCACTACACATTAATAATTGTTTGAATATTTGTGGTGCTTGAGGAAGAGCATAGAATTTACCTTTGAATTTTCTACTTGGTACTATGAAGTCTCTTGCTCCTTCTGGACTAGATGCTGTTAAGATTGGTGTTTGAATTTCAGTAAATTTCATATCTTTCATAGTGTGTCTAATGAAATCAATTACTTCTGTTCTAAATCTTATACCATCATGAACACTTTTGTTTCTTAAATCTAAATAACGATATTTAAGTCTAGTTTCTTCACTTGAAGATTTACTGTTTTTAACTTCAAATGGAAGTGTTCTATATACATCACCTAGAATATCTATAGTTTTGATTTCTACTTCTATTTCACCAGTTTTCATGTTTTTATTTACCATATCTGGTGTTCTAGGTTTAACTACTCCTGTTACAGTAGCAGTAGATTCACGATTTAGTTTAGCATATTCTACATTATTAGAAATTAATTGTACGATACCAGTTTCATCTCTTAATGTAATAAATACTAAGCCACCTAGATTACGAACTGTTTCAATCCATCCTGCTAGTCTTACTTCTTTTCCTTCATATTCTTTTGTTACTTCTCCACAATATACATTTCTGTATCTGTTTTCCATAAAACTCATCTCCTTATAAATAAAAAAGAATCTATTCGTAAGAGCGTTTTTGTACGCTGTACCATCTTACTTCATAGATTCTTTGAATTCTATCTTTTAGTCTTTATAGCTGACATGCTTATTAGCTCTGGAAAATTGTCACGTTTTTTCTTCATTATTTATCTATTATTAGTTTCCACCAACCACTAACTCTCTATTAAGGGAAATAAATAATTACTACTTTCCTTCATCGCTTATGAGTAGATTATAGTTTATTCATTAGTTTTTGTCAATAATTTTTAAATTTTTACTAAATATTTATTTAGTTTTTTATCTTTTGCTTTTTCTTCTTCTATATCTAAATTTATTCTATGAAGACTAATCATTATCTTAGAAAGTGCTTTAGAGATAGATAAAATATCATAACTTTCTAGTTCTATACTTAATATTCTTTTTAAATCTATATCTCTTCTACTTATTCTTATACTTTTTACTTCTTTATTTATACTATCTAGTAGTCTATCTATAAATCTATTATTACTATCAATATGTATGTAGTTACCATTATTGATAAGCATAAGAGCTGTACTTATGAATAATTCATTACTTGAAAACTTTGATAATTCATTAAGCATAAATTCACGTGCTTCGATTTCTATTCTTTTTTCTTCATTTTTAGACATAGAAACCATAGATTCTAGTACTGGATGTAATTTTATTCTAAAATGTGTTTCATAACTAGTTAAATCTTTATATCCTAGTAGTGGTGGTGCTAATCTTAAGTTAATTCCATCAGTAAGTGTATTTATATATTCTAAATATTCTTTTACATCTTTTTTATCTTCTTCTAATAAAGTTAATATTTTTCTTCTTAGAACCATTTGATTTTTATGATCACTAGTTAGCTTTGGAAATATTTCACTATGTATTCTATAAATATCTTTATATAATTCATTATTACATTCAGTTTCTTTACCATGTAGTGCATCTATACATTTATCTATGAAATCTAAAATCTTATTATATTCTTTACTTGATTCCATATTTCTTTTTAATTTGTCAAGTATTCTATTTAAATCACTAATAAGTCCTACTCTTAATGTATCTTCTGTAACTAGTGTAAGACCAGTATTATTTTTTAACTCTAATATATCATTATTATATTTTGTAACTAGTTTTCTAACTACTGTACTTACATCTTCAGTTCCATGATAATATTCAGCATAAACACTTATTTCATTTATAAGAGTAGTTATTTCATCTTGATCTATATTATCCATTTCTTCTAGTTTTCTCGTATTCATATGTTGTAAGATTGCATCATGTAAGAAAGTTTTATTTAAATATTCATATAAATAAGTGTGTTCATAAGGAGGTATATCAACTTCTTTTGATAGAGCTATTCCTGTTAATAAGGGTGCTGGAGCTATTAAGCATTTATTTTCCCAGTCTATATGCCACTTTAAGGGTTTTACTGTGAATGTTTCTTTAACTTTAAGTAGTTTATCTTTTTGTATATCTTTTGTGTATCTTACTGCATCTACTATCTTCTCACCATTTAGATCATATTCTTCTACTCTTTGTGTCTTATTTATTCTTGTACAAAAGTCTGGTGTTTCGATTGGTAAAGTGTATGTTTTACCAGTAGGTACTTTTCCTTTTTTCTCTTCTGTAGTTAAGAAGTTTTTTTTCATAGGGTATCTACCTAACTCTAAAGTTTTTGTTCCTGGTTTTAAACCTTTTGTAAGTTCTTCGAACATTTTATTAGATAATTTTATTATTGGCAATATTTGAGTGTGTTTTGGAAATAATGCTCCGTAGTTAGCAATGAAGCCTTTTCTTGTACTAGCTCCATACATATTCCAAGTTCTTTTAAATAAAATATCATCACTATCATTTAATTCGTAATCTCTACTTATTAAAATTTCATCTCTAGGTTCCATATCTGTATATATTCTACTTAAACTATACACAAAGTCTCCATATTTTAAAGCAGTACCATTTAATATATCAATTAATTTATCGCTCATTTTCCAGTTTGCATGTGGTATGAATACTTCAAAATCCTTATTTTCCATAATATCCCCCTCTTATTTCCGCATATTATATCATAAGTGATACATATAGTCAATTTTGACATTTTAAAAGCAAGACAAAGCTTGCTTATTTGTTTCTAAGTATCATTTTAATTGTACTTGTACTTGTTAATTCTTCAAAAGTATCTATATCATAGATTGGAACATCGTATCCAAATCTACTCAGTAGTTTATCTATTTCTTCGATTTCAAACATTATTATTGATGCTTGTTCATCTAGAGAACTATTACTACAGTCTTTTAATAAGTGTAATGGAAATGTAGTTGCACATAAGTTATCAAGTGATACTTTGTCTTTTACTTGTACTTCATCTGGCATATCTGTGCATCTTCTAATCTTTGACTTGCCTAATTTTTCCATTTCTTCATACCCTTTTAGATCTCTAATATATATTCCATCTAATACTTTTGGTTTTATAACGCTTAATTTGTCTTTAGGAAATGCTAGTGATAGAGAATATCTTATGTATGAATGATAAGCATTATACTTTCCCATGAATTTTTTGTATTCATCTCTTTTATCATAATCACATAATGAAACATAATCACGACCATTAAATCCACCGTAAGATCTTTTTCTTTGAAGTTTTGCTGAAAGAAGGGCTCTTCTTTTTAGAATTTGTAGTAGTTTTTGATTAGTTTCATCTGGATGATAGTAATCATCCGGTACTGAATTTATCGCATGTAAGTATATTTCTCTATCCATATTTACTCCCTGACTAATTTTTGTTATTTTTTTAACTTATTTATGTAATTATTAACTCTTTCTGGCCATTTTGGATCACTTGCATATTTAGGTCCAATTTGATATGTAGTAGTTAATCCTTTTTGATAGTAAGAGTTTAGTTTATTGATTGCAAATTTAATTCCTTCTTCGATGGTATCAAATCTTCTATAGCTTCCACCATTACATCCAGGTTTTCCTTTGTTACCACCAACATTATTACATACTCTAGTTAAATAACTGCAGTTCCAGTAGCAACCAGTTTCTTGTAACATTACTCCTGCTGCTAAATAAGGATCCATTCCAACTGAAATAGAATACTCAGTAATAAATTTACCTTTTCCTTTTAATGTAGAATTTAGATATCTATCTATTTTACTTGCTATGACATCTATCTTTTCTCCATTAAAATAATTCTCTTTCTTATAGTCTTCATGTTCACTTTGGAAATGCTTAACACTTAACTCTATTTGTTTATCTAAGTAGCTATGATTTATTTCAGTTGTTTCTTTAGCCTCATTGCTAAATACGCTTCCAAATAAAGTAAGTGCTATTAATAATTTATATATCATATATTATATATTCACTCCTTAATGGGCAAGTGCCATTTATTATATCACTTTTAACATTATTAATCAAATTTACCCATTTTATGCGGTTTAGGAAAGAAAAAAGCAACAAATGTTGCTTACTTTAAATTGAATATACTTAATATATCTTTTCCTGCGTATGTAGATGGAAGTTTACCATCCCATTTATTAATAAATTCTTTAGCAATTAAATTATCTGTTAAGCTTTGTTTTAATAAGTCATTTGCTTTCTTAGTTGCTTCTGCTTCAACTATTTTACTTTCGGCATCTAGTTTAGCTTTTTCTAGTTTTTGCTCAGCTACTTGTTTGTCTTCGATTGCTTTACTATACTCTTCACTAAAACTTAAATTAGTAATATTGAAGTTATCAATTGTGATACCATATTTATCTACTTTAGATTGTAAGTCTTCCATACAATTTTTAGATACGTTTGCTCTTTCAGTGATTACTTCTGCTGCTGTATATTTAGCAATAGTAGCTTTAATACTTTCTTTAATCGCTGGTTCTAAAATAGTACTTTCATAGTTATTGCCTACTGTTCTATATAGATGTGTCGCTTTATCACTATTGATTCTATAGTTTACAGCTAAAGTTGTTTCAATAGTTTGTAAATCTTTACTGGAACTTTCTGTACTTAATTCAATCTTTTGAACTTTAATATTTACTTTAACTATTTGTTCTACATAGGGTATTTTAAGATTGAATCCTTCATTTAATTGAGTATTTACTATTTTGCCAAATCTTACTTTTAAGCCTACTTCACCTGACTTAATAGTTTGAAAACTACATAATATAGTTACTACTAGGAATAATGCTATAACTCCATAAATAACATATTTCTTTGTATTTGTTTTGTTTATATACTTCATAAACCCTCCTTAGTGGTTTATTATAAGTTATAAACATAAGATTGTCTATTTATTTTAAAAAATATTTTTCTTTTATATTTAAATTATCGTCTAGTTCATAAACGTATGGTACTCCTGTAGGTATTTCTACGCTCATAATATCTTCGTCACTAATATTTTCTAAATATTTAATTATACTTCTAAGACTATTACCATGAGCTACTACTAAAACATTTTCTTTATTTTCTAAATGTTTCTTAATTTCATTATTATAATATGGTAGTACTCTTTCTAGAGTATCTTTTAAGCACTCTGTAAGTGGTAATTCTTCAGGAGTTAAATCTTTATATTTTGGATCGTTTCCTGGGTACCTTTCATCATCTTTAGTAAGCTCTGGTGGTCTTACATCATAACTACGTCTCCATATATGAACTTGTTTTTCTCCAAATTTCTTTTTCATTTCATCTTTATTTAATCCTTGAAGAGCTCCGTAGTGTCTTTCATTTAATCTATAACTATAGTGAACCGGAATATCAAGATTCATTTCTTTTAATACTATTTCTAGTGTTCTATTAGCTCTTTTTAATACTGATGTAAAGGCTATATCAAAAGTGTATCCTTTTTCTTTTAAAAGTTTTCCTGCATCTTCTGCTTCTTTAACTCCGTTTTCTGATAAGTCTACATCTGTCCATCCAGTGAATCTATTTTCTTTATTCCATTCACTTTCTCCGTGTCTTAATAATACTAATTTCATTTTTTATTTCTCCTTTAATAATTTATCTAATTTTTCTCCGACTTTATATGTTTTATTGTAGAACTCATTTATATCTATTTTATCTTTATAGAATTCTTTATAACATACTTCTAAAGTTGTATATCCTTTGTAGTTTGCTTCTTTTAAGCCGTTAATAACTTTATCATAATCTAATGTTCCATCATATGGTATTACATGATCATCAATTTCTCCGAAGTTATCGTGTAAATGAAGACAAAATATTTTATCTTTAAATATACTAAAGTCAAAGTTATCTTTGAAGTGACAATGATAGTGTCCAGAGTCAAAACAAATACCTACGTTATCATTTTTAATATTCTTAAGTAAGAATTCTAAATAACCTTTCATCTTTGTATTTTCAAAAGCAACTTTAATACCTAGGTTTTCTGCATAATCACATACTCTTCTAAATCTTTCAAGACCTATTTCGTTTGGTTCTACTGCATCCCAACCAATACATGCATGCATTACAACCATATCAATATTATTACTCTTACATTCATCTAAATTTCTTAAATATTTTTTTACTAGTTCTTCTCCCATTTCATTATCAAGCCAAATATTATTTAAGTTTTTATATCCTAAATGAGCAAATATAACATTTAGATTCTTTTCTCTTATATATTTAAGTTGTTCTTCTTGTGAAACCTCAAAGTCTTTGTCATACCATTGTATAAATACATTTTTAAATCCAGCTTTAACTACAGCATCAATAGTTTCATAAGGAGAAGCTAAGTTATCATTACTTATACATACAGCTAAATTATTCATTTTTTCCTACCTTTCTATATATAATTATATCACTTTGAAAATACATTAAAAAGTCTAGTATACACTAGACTTTACTATGTTTAATATTTAGTTTTTTATAAGTTTAAATATAATTATATTTTTGAATTAATTAAATAATAAAGGAATATTACCATACATATATAGTCTCAAAGCTCCAATTATTATTAAGTGTAATGGATAATATAAATAGAAGAACCATTTTAACCATTTAGTTTTTCCACGTTTTCCGTTATAGTTTTTTAGAAGTGGATAAACAAGAATTGCTGTCAGTGCAATCAGACCATAAGTTTTACTTACGAATAAATAAGATATTAAAGCATATAAACTTAGCCAAGCCATCATACTTATCATTTGGCTCTTTAAGTTACCTCTTCTATCATACATAAATAATATAGCCATTACTGCAATACTACTAAAGTCTGATGAGAATGTTATCAGATTTATAAGTATTATTAGTAACCATTTTTGATATTCTTTTAAATTATTTTTACCATGGATTATATGAAGTGCTACTACTGACCAAGCTAGAGTCCACATTATACTTGTTTGATTAAATATGTTTCCGGTACTAAATGGAATAAAATTAATACCAAAAGCAAAACAATATGCAAAGTGAGAAATAAGAGCAAATATAAATAATCTACTTATATACTTCTTTACATCTTTAGTATAATAATACCCTTCACAAATGAAGAAAAACATTATAGGAGCAGTAAGTCTACCAATTATATGCATCACGTTAGATATAAATATATTTGGCATACCTGGATATAATAAATCGGCTATGTGATCTATTGTCATAGCTATAATAGCAATTATCTTTAAATGATTAGAATTTAATTTCTTCATAACTCACCTTTTCCTTTATAATTATAATATTTATAATGGCTTGTTTCTATATAAGTCTAATGTTTAATTATTATCTTATTTTATTAAATAAAACTGTTTTATCTTTCATTGATATTTTAGCTACTTCATATCCATAGCTTATTAATTCTTTTTTATAAGTTAGAAATGAATGATCTATAGGAAAGCCTAAGATATTTTCTATTTCTTCATAAGTTAATTTATAACTATCTTTATTATTTTCTTTTATATAATTCCATAATGGTTCATATTTACTCATATGTTCTCCTTTTTGTTTCTAATTATAAATAGAAAGATTGGTCTTAAAAATCCTAGTGATAAGATGCTTAATGCAGTCATAACATCTTTAAAGTTCTTTGAATATTTATTAAATATTTTATGTGATAAAATTATATCTAAAATAAATGTTATAAGTGTGCTTAATAAGAAAATTATTATTAATACAGGTTGTGGTTCTTTAAATACAAAGAATAATATAATTGTAATCGTAGAAATTAATGTTGTTATAAAAAGAGTTATCCCAAGAGGTTTACTGTTTCCTATTTTACCTAGTATATATTTGTTATAAAATGGTATCCATCCAGTATTAGCATTTTTATATTTTTGATTTTTACTCATAGACACAATAGATATACTTTCAAATATATAACTTATTAGTGTGTAAAATATAATTATAGCTATAAAAGTAATTACAAAAATATATATAAAAGATAATAAACCCATTAAAAATAATACACTTATGCCACCCATAATTCACCTTCTTTGATGAGATTATTATAGCATACAAATGTATTATTTTTTACATATATCAATTAGTTTTTTATGGTATTTGCAGTTCTTACAGTTATTTTGTCTTTTATATCTTCAAGACTTTTGATGTGATTATATAAAGATGGTGCCTTAATATTTAATTTTTCTGTGATCAATTTTAATGATAGGTTATCTAATCCAACTTCATTTGAAAGTTTAGCTGATAATTCTATTATAACTTCATCACTAATATTATTTTTTGCCACATTTTTCTCCTAACTAATCATATTTATATTATAACTAATCTAATTAGTTTTTACAATAATAATAAAAAGAGACATTAATCTCTTTTATCATTAAATTTTTTAGAATATATTTTTTTGATTTTAGTGTTATTATTTTCTTTATGCATGAAACAGTCTTTATCGTGAGAATAAATTATACCTATTGCTTGTAAGTATGAATATATAATAGTAGAGCCTACAAACTTCATGCCTCTTTTAATTAAATCATTAGATATTCTATCTGATAGGTCATTTGTTGTTTTACCAACTTCATAAAATGTTTTGCCATTTGTAAAACTCATTAAATATTTATAGAAACTCCCATATTCTTTTTCTATATTCTTAAATATTTTTGAGTTATTTATACTTGCTTTTATTTTAAGTTTATTTCTTATAATCTTAGGATTAGATAGTAACTCATTTATTTTAGTTTCATCATAGTTAATTATTTTATCTATATCAAAGTTATCATAAGAAATTCTAAAGTCTTCTCTTTTGTTTAGAACGCATTCCCATGAAAGTCCTGCTTGAAAGGATTCTAGTATTAACATTTCAAATAAGTATTTATCATTATTGTTTTGCACGCACCACTCTTTATCATGATATTCTACATATAATGAATTATCTAAGTTACACCATTTGCATCTTTTCATAGTTTTGTTCCTTTCTTTGGTATAAAGTATTTACTCATATCATTTTGTTCTCATTTTAATAATTCAATTTTATTTTTAATTCCTCTATTATTTTTTTTGCTTTTTGATGATATTTTATTGCAAACTAAGTCTATTGTTATGTAAGATATGGCGTATACAATAGAAGTTATTATTATCATTTTGAAATCAATATTCTTTGTAAGCAAATATGATACTAATGTATAAACTACTAGGAATACAATTGTACTAATTATATATTTCATATATTCTTTCATGAGTCACCTACTTTATTATTGTTACATAGTCTTCTTTTCTAGGTTTGGCTTCTGGAAGTGGTCCTTCAGCGCAACCTAAAATACAATGCCCTATTCCTACATAATTATCAGGTATATTCCATTCTTTTAATAGTTTTTTTCCGTCTTCTCTTTCAAATTCTTCTTTAGCTCTATGTATCCAACAAGAACCTAATCCTAGACTATGAGCTGCATTCATTAAGTTTCCTATAACTAAACTTCCGTCTTCTATATAAGTTGTTCTTGTTTTGTCAGCTAGAACTACTATTACAGTAGGTGCTCCATAAAATGGGTCAATGTCTCTTCCCATAATCTTAGCATTTAATTTTGATAATTTTTCTATTGTTTCTTTATTTTGAAGAACTACCATTTTAGGTGATTGCATTCCCATACCAGTTGGTGCATATTCTCCCGCTAGTAATATTTCATTTAATTCTTCATCTTTAATTTGTTCTTCTTTAAATTTTCTACAACTTCTTCTTTCTATTAAATTTTTAATTGTTTCGTTCATTATTTTTACTCCTTATTTTTTTTATTAATAATCATATATATCAATGTAGATATTATAATGCCTAATGAATTTAGAATAATATCATTAATATCAAACGCTCTTCCAAATATTGGTTCTAATACTTCTATTATTAATACGAGTATAATTCCTTTTATAATAGTATTTTTATAGTTAAATTCTTTTTGTGATAAAGGATACAATATACCAAATGGTAAAAACATTAAGAAGTTTCCAATATTTTCTTTAGTTAAGTTACTTATAAAATTTAGATTGAAGCTAAAGTTGCCATTAAACCAATTTATACTAGTACCTGGATCCATATGATATATCAGTTTATACCAAATTATATTTATTATGTCTAGACCAATAGTTAAGCATATTAGACCAGTTATATAACAAATAAATATACTTGAAAATATCTTTTTACTTAGTGGTGTCTTTGAATCATTTCTAAATTTTATTAAATAGTAAGTTACACTTGTGATTAGTGCTAGTGGTAGTGCTTGTAAAAAGTAACCAACATATGTATCAAAAAAGAAATATTGAAAAGTCATATTTTGTGGAAAATACATGCTTACCTCCTTTATATATTGAGTTATCAATACTTAAGTTATTTAACCATTTAGAAAATATTCCGAGAACTATTCCTAATATAAATATTAAGATTGTATTAATTATTTTATTTTTGGTTTTTATTTTGATATTTGAAGTTCTAGTTTTACTTAAATATTTTTTAACATTATTCAAACATTTCATTAAATATATCTCCTTTTATATTTATAATGTCTGTCATACTTATAATAGAATTATCAGTGAATTTTACATTTTTCTTTATTAAGTCTATTCTTTTGATTATTCCTGTTTTTTGTAGATATTTTCCACCTGATTTTTTTTGATCTTTTATGAAGTATGTAATGGTTATCTCATTTTGATCATTTAAGTGCTCATTTAAATAGTTCAGTTTATCACTTATTATTTCTTTTTGACTATCATCTAAAACTATTTGCTTGTCAGTGAGTCTTGCTGTTTCTTTTATTTCACTATCATATCCTACTAGTGCTGCAAATGGTGCGAATTGAGAAGCACGGGACTCCATACTTGAAGAAGGGCGTTTAGAAACTGGTCTATCTAAATTAACAATATCATCATAATTATTCATCCTCTATGTCCTCCTACTTCTTTATTTCTTTCTTTAGCTGTTGCTCCTTCCTCGTAGTTCATTGCTTTTAAAATAGAGTTTTTTCCATATTTTTTCTTAATATCTAGTAGTGTCTTTTGAATCTTTTTTTCTTCTATCTCGTCTTCCAAGCTTTTTTCTTTTTGTTTACTTATTTCTTCATAATTACTAAATAAGTCTACTTGTTCTATTATTGGTTTATCTTCAGTGTCTTCACTCACTAAATTGCAAGCTGTTAAGTTAAGTCTTCTAATTAATAAGATAGGATTTACTATTCTATCATAAAGTTTCATTATTTCACTTGTTATTACTTTTGTTGAAGAGGTTTTATGGTCTATGTTTGCTGTTCCATGAGCATGTTTTGGTACTCTTCTTCCATATGCATCTATGGTTACTTCACCACGATATTTTCTTGCAATTTCAGGTGTTGTTAAACTTTCTACGTCGTAACCTATAGTTAGAACAAATTGATCTGTTTTTAAATGTTTTTCTACCAAATCTAGTACTAAGTTATCTGTCATTTCTCTTACTATAAGTTTTGTTTTTTCATAATTATATGGGCAGTGTAATACTTGTCCTTGACTTATACTATTAGTTGATGGTTTATATTTTTTAGCATCTCTTATAGTACAAGGTTCATATCCCCAAGCGTGATCTATTAATAACTCTGCATTTACTCCGAATAATTTATATAAGAAGTCTTCGTTATTAATGGACATTCTTGCAACGTCTCCCATCGTATGCATTCCATTTTCTTCTAATTTTTTAGCATATCCTTTGCCTACTCTCCAGAAGTCCGTTAGTGGTTTATGACTCCATAATTCTTTTTTATATTTCATTTCATCAAGTGAAGCAATTCTTACACCAAACTTATTTGGTTTCATCTTTTTAGCTGTAACATCCATTGCTACTTTAGCTAAGTACATATTTGTACCTATTCCTGCGGTTGCTGTTATACCAGTAGTATTATAAACATCTTCTATAATCTTCATAACTAATTCTTCAGCAGTCATCTTATAAAAACTTAAATAATTAGTTATATCACAAAATACTTCATCTATTGAATAAACTAATATATCTTCTGGAGCAATATATTTTAAATAGACATTATAAATATTAGTACTGTATTTCATATATAGTTTCATTCTAGGGACTGCAGCTATAAAATCTAGTTCAAGGCTTGGATCATTATTTAACTTTGAAGCGATATATGACTTTCCAGTAAAGTTCCTGTAGTGATTATTTTTTCTTCTTTGATAGTTAACTTCTTTTATTTTTTGTCTTACTTCAAATAATCTACATCTTCCACCTAGTCCATAAGATTTAAGTGAAGGTGATACTGCTAAACAAATAGTTTTATCTGTTCTTGATTCATCTGCCACTACTAAGTTAGTATCTAGTGGATCTAAGTTTCTCTCTCTACATTCTACTGATGCATAGAAACTTTTTAAATCAATACACATATATACTTTGTTCATTTTATCACCTCCAGTTTAGTTAAATTCATATAATGATTATATCATAAAAAAGACTAGTTTTTTATAACTAATCTTTTACTTAACTTCTACTACTTCTTTGATATTAATCATTCTATAATATAGTGTTTTCTTTCCTTTTTTTTCTTATGTTTCTAGTATCTTTGTTTCCTGCTATAAAAATTTCATATTTGTTGTCCGTTTTATCTCCTTTAATTCCAATATTCATAATCTTCTTTATCTATGAAATTAGGTATTTCTATATTTTTATCTTTTGTATCTAGCACTCTATAGAAATCTAGTTGATTCATAAGGGACTCGCCTATATAATAAACCATTAAGAAGTTTTCATCTTTATCATTTGCTAGCGTGTATACTCTTGTATCTTTATCATTATAACGTATCATCTATATCACTTTTATATTCTCCCATAATGAAACTTATAGCATTTTCTTTTAATTCTGGATAGTTTGTTCTAGTAAGTATTGTAACTAATACTAGCACTAGTATAATTCCTATTACTATTAATTTATTTTTCAATGTAACCGCTTATTCCTTTTGTATACATATCATCCGTTATAGATTTATATTCATTTCCATCGTAGTCATCAGTAAATCCATTATATGCTTTATAAATTTCACCTGTATCTGTGTTATAAACTCTTTCGTATCCAAGTATTGCATCACTTTGTTTTTGACTCATTATATCATAACTAGCACTTCTCTTATTCCATGAATCCATTATTCCATTACTTATTTGATTACAAACACTTCTCACATAGTTAAAGTCTTTCATTACTGCATCTTGCTCTTTGGCAAAGCCATTCATAAAAGTATCTGTGAATTCTAGTGATGAAACGATTTGATTTAATGTTTCTTCCCAGTTAACTTATTCATCTTTTGGAGCACTTATAAATATTGCATCATATACACTTAATGTATAAATGTCTATTTTCTTACCACTAGTAATGTTTTTAGTTACATAATATGGTCCAGCATCATAAACGTATGCTGTGAAAAGTCCTTCTAATTCTTTTTTATCTTTATTTGTAAAAGTTGCTCTTAAGATGTCTCCACCTATATTAGATGTTCCTAGCTTATCAACTACTTTAAAGTCATTAATAGTTGGAAAAGTAAATTCGTCTGTATTATTAAGTTTTCCTAAATCATTAAATATTTTATAGAATGCTTCAGTTGTCTTAGGGGACAACACTGATGTTTTAGCAAATATACTACTTGGATAATATTTTTGTTGCCATTCTTTTGCTTCTTGTGACTTATTGTATCCTTCGGTTTTTAAATTAAAGAAAAATTGGTAAGATTCGTCACTTGGATTATAAGCTTTTATGGTGTAATGAATATAGTCTCCTAATACATCTACTTTCCATCCTTCTGGTATTTTTAATTTTATTAGACTATTATCATAATCAACAAGTTTTATTTTCTTAGTTTCACTTTCTCTTATTTTAACATTTTCTTTTGTACATGCAGTTAAACTTATAATTAATGTTATGCATAATAAAATAGATAATATTTTCTTTTTCATATATTCTCCTTTTACTTGATTAAATAATTCTATGATTATTATATCATAATAATTTATTTTTTTTTAAATAAAATCACTTTTACTTTCTATTTATAAATTTTTCTTTATCACATTCATACGTATAGCATGTTAGAATGTTTCCATTTTCATCAAAGTATGTTGAAGTTTTTTCTCCAGTTCTTACGAATCCGAGTTTTTCCATTAATTTCCATGATCCTCTATTTATAATAGCTGCAGATGTTATTATTTTAGATATTTCTATTTCATCAAACATATATTCAAGTATTTTTGTAGCTGCTTCAGTTGCATAACCTTTTCCTTGATACTTTGGGCTTATAAACCAGCCAATGTCTCTTATATCTTTAGAATCAATGAATTCTTCTTTAGGTTGAACTGTTATTTGACCAATTACTTCGTTATTCTTAGTAAATATACTCCACGTAAACTTTTGACTATTATCTCCTGACTTAATACAATCAATCTTCTTTTCATAAAATGGTTTTTGTCTTTCCCAATTATTTAGTTCATCTAAAAAATATTTTCTTGCTTCTCTTAAATCATTTATATTTTCTTTTGACAAATTATATTTTTTAAATATTCTGTCTGGTGTTGGAAAATAATATTTATTTACATTTTCATCTCTAAGTATGTTCCATAATTCATGTTGTTCTTCTATAGTTGGCACTTTAATATACAAGTTTTTTGTTTCTAAATCTCTAGTTTTAATATCTTTCATTTATATCACTATCCTTTTTAAAAATTATAACATTTATTTTGATACATAAAAAGAAAAAAATAACTTTAATTTTCGTTTTTTAAATTTTTTGCTTTTTTATTTATTTTGGTGCCGTGCTAAAGTGCCATTATTACATCGAGTGCCATATAAAGTGCCATAAAATTTAATGCTTTATAATAAGTTATGATATTTTATAATACTTTTAATATAAATTAAAAACACGCATAAATTCTGGCTTTATAGCGTGTTTTCTAATAATCATTATGGTGCTGAAAATAGGAATTGAACCCACAACCTACTGATTACGATTCAGTTGCTCTACCACTTGAGCTATTTCAGCATGGTTGCCTCAATAGGATTCGAACCTATGATGCTGGAGTCAGAGTCCAGAGCCTTACCACTTGGCCATGAGGCAATGAATGTACTAGTTGTATGACAACATAATACTTTTTTTAGTATAAACTAAACCTAATAAATCTATATTTAAATATATATCATATAGTTCTTTATTCTTAACTATTTTAAAATCTATATCTTCTTTGCTTATATCACTTGGTATATTATTTACTTCATAGATTATTTCTTCTACTGAATCTCTTAAAGTTATTTCATCTTTTATATCATCTAATTCATCTTTAGTTAGTGTTGTTCTAAATTCTAGTTTTATATCTCCTAGATCTTCAAAATAAGTTTCTATTCTTAAAGTAAATGTACTCATGATACCACTTTCATTTTCCCATATAACTGTTGTTTTGTCAGTTAAGCTTTCATTATCGATTTTTAACATAAGCACTCTCTTTCATTTAAAAAGACTTTATTAAGTCTAAATTACATATTTGGTGGAGATGAGGAGTAGCGAACTCCTGTCCAAGATTCATCCCAGTAGAACTTCTACAAGTTTAGTTGGTTTTTAATTTCAAATAATAATGTAGATTGCCAACTTCTCTTATTATTCTAGGATTGCTAATTATTCTTTATAAACCACAAACAAATTTATAATATAGCTCACTTTATGACTCCCAACTTAAAACTCGTGAGCAAAAGTTAAAAGCGGAAGCTCCGTTTTACTTAATTAAGCAAAAGCTGGAGAGAAATTAAAATCGTTTCCGATTATTTTTGTTTTGCATTTAAAGTATGCCTACTACTTGCATCCTACCCAGACATAATCCTGTCGAATCAATGCATCCCCATATGTGTTAATTATATCATAATATATGTTTTATTTCTAGTTTTATTGACAAAATAGGCATTTTTTCTTAAAATTATAGATATGAAATATAGTGCGTTAAAAATTGTTGAGTTAGTTATAGTTAATTTAATAACACTTACTAGATTAGTAGGTGCACTTTTGCTTCCATTAATATATGTTAAATATGGAGCTAGTATTTGCGCAATATGGACTATAGTTTTATTTGCCACTGATGCGATAGATGGCTTTTTAGCAAGAACACTTAAAATTTCAACATTCTTTGGAAGTGCTATGGATGGAATAAGTGATAAACTGTTAAATGCTATTTCATTCATTATACTGGGGTTTCAATATAATATCATGATTCCACCACTTATTTTGGAACTAGCAATAATGTCAACAATATATTCTACGTATAGATTTGGTGGTAATATTCAATCAAGCAAAACTGGTAAAATTAAAACTATAATATTAGATGTATGTGTTATACTTAGTTTTACTCTTATGAGTTTACCTGCACTTAAAATAAATAATTTTGTTATAAATCATTTAATTCATAATACTAGTGGATATATAATATTACTTGGATGTATTATAACTATTGCATCTATTATTACACTGATGGACTATAATAAAAAGAATAAGAACACTAGAGATAATAAAAAATTAACACATATTAAGTACCAACATAGAATTAAAAAAACAACAAAAGAGGTAATAAATGATCTATTTGATACTGACTACTATATAAAACATAAAAACGAACCAATAATGAAACAATTCTATAAAACTAAAGTAGCTAAGTAAAATGCTACTTTTTTCTTTTAATATAAGTAAATATATGCTACAATTATAATCAAGGAAGTGATTAGATGAAAAGAAAAATAAGTATATTCCTTATAATAATTGTTGCAGTTGTAGGTACAATACTTATTTATAAACATTTTGATAAGAAAGTTATTGATAATAAAAGTGTTACTAAATTTTCGGATGAATATACTTTAGTAGATAAGGATAACGTATTTGTGTATTCGAATATAGATGAAATAGCAAATATGATTGAGAATGGTACTGGTATTATATTTATTGCTTATCCAGAGTGTCCATGGTGTCAAAGGTATGCTATGTATTTAAATGAAGTTGCTAAAGAAAATAACATCAAAGAAATATATTATTTAAATATTAAACATGATAGACAAATTAATTCTAGTAAATACTCTAAGATAGTGAGACTACTTGAAAATTATTTATATTCAGATGATACTGGTAAAGCTAAAATATTTGTTCCTGATCTTATATTTGTAAAGAATGGTAAAATAATAGCTAATGATAATGAAACTGCTATTACTATGGCAAGTATGGATATTGAAACTTATTGGACTGAAGAAGTAATAATGGAATTTAAAGATAAAATAACAAATTATATAAGAGAATATGACACAACATGTTCTATTTGCAATTAGGAGGAAGATAAAATGTATTGGCAATATATAGTTATAATATTAGTGTTATTATTAATATCACTTGTAATTATTAAGATGAGAAGAAAGGATTTCCATGTTGAAATAAATAAACTTATTCAATATTTAGGTGGTAAAGATAACATACTTGATGCTCAAATAAATCTATCAAGACTTAAGGTTACGTTAAAAGATGTTACTTTAGTTAATAAAGAAGGAATTCAAAAATTAGGAGCTAAAGGTATAGTTGAAATAGATAATGAACTTAAGATTATACTTGGTCCTAACTCAAAACAATTAAAAAAATACATGGCTGATTTAAAGTAGTAATTTTACTACTTTTTTTATATATTAAAGACACTAATACTAGTGCCTTTAATAATTATTATTTTTTTAGTTTTAACATTGTTTGTTCTTTTTGAGCTCTATCCATACCTCTTTTACATTCTTCTTTATATATATCCATTAATTCTCTTATCAATGGATATATTTCTTGTTTTTCTCTATCAGATACATAATCAAAGTTACCAATCATTATGTCATATACTAGTTGTTCAGTGTCTTCTCTTAGAATTCGATCTACGGTTTTTCCAGTTAACCTTTTTACCATTTTTGTAAGTGTTACTTGGTATTTTTCCCATCCTTTTACTATTTCAAATTGATCTAATAATGGATAACATTTACCTTTTACTTCACTAGGTATTAGGTTTACTCCTCCACTTGGTCTATTTTCTAATGAGTATGGGCATCCTCTTTCAGTTAGTACTGAACAACAACTTTTCATTGATATTAAATCTACTATTCCTCTATTTTTGTTTCTAACTCTTAAATAAAGATAAGGTACTATATATTTAGTTCCATTCTTAGTTCTTTTTATATCTATCGCTGCTACAATTGATGTTTTACCTTCTTTTAAGATTTCTTCTAAAGCCTTTATACTTAAATCTTGAAAGTCATTTGTACTATAATCACATCCACATTTTTTACAGCATTCGCCTTTACATTTCTTACATATTTCTTTATTTTCATATTTATTATTTTCCATACTTGCCCCTCTTTGAGGGTATATTATACTATATTTATGTTTTTTTATCAATAATAAGGATAGTATCCATATGGATTTTGATAATAAACTGGTCTTGGTCTATAAGGATTAAATGTGCCTACTGCGACACCTCCTGTTAAAGCTCCTAAAAGAAATGGTGCTGCAAAACCAAATCTATCTTTTCCATACTTAAAGTTTCCGTACATATACTCACCTCTAATTTATACTATGAAAAAAGCACATTTAAGATTGTGCTTTTAAACGATATAAGTTGAATGATGGTTTATTAAATATTCTATATGGATACTTATTAGTGCCTATTCCACTTGATATATATATTTCAGTAATACCTTTTGAATAATGTTCTTGATAGTATTTATCTCCCAAATCATCTAAGAAAACCCCACCATAATATGGAACTACTACACTACCATTTAATGAGTGTCCACCTAATACTAAATCTACTTCGTATATAGTATCATCTAATAATTTTATAGTTTTACCATCATGAGCTAAAACTATTATATATTTTCTTTTTTCATCTTCTTTATAAAAATTAAATGCTTCTTCAAATTTAACTTCTTCTTTTGAGGAACTAGGAAGTCCGACTATGAATAGAGAATCATTGTTCTTATAAAATACTTCATCATAACTATTATTTAGTATATTAAATTTACTTTTTTCTATTATAGTTTTATAGTCTTCAAAGTTATAATCTGCATCTCCGTATATTGCGTATTTACCAATATTTGCATTTATGTTTGTTAATTGTTCTTCTAAAAACTCTATATCATCATTACTATATTTTTTATTTTTATTTACTAAATCACCTGTGAATACTACTATATCTGGTTTTAATTCATTTATTCTTGAGACTAGATTTTTAATATCTTCTTTGTTTGTTGTTGATTTATAAAGCAAATCACTAAAGTGTACTATCTTTATACCACTAAAGTTGCTAGTTAATATATTGCTTTCTATTTTATATTCTTTTACTATTAAGCCTTTTATTCCCACATATTTAGCGTATATAAATAATAGTGCTATTAGTAAAATTATAAAGAATATTATACTTATTAGTTTTCCTTTATGTGACTTTTTTACTTCTTCTTGTGCCATTTTAAATAGCTCCCATATTGTATACAAGAAGTAATAAAACTCCGGTCATTGTGTTATGGAACATATGCATCATTACACTTGTGAATGTTGTTTTTGTTTCTCTATCCATTAATGCAAAAACAAATCCTAGTGAACCATATGGAAGTAAATAAAGTAAATTAATAAGCTTAAACTCTCCAGCTACTAAGTGACATACAGCGAATATTAAACCACATGATAATGCATAAATCCATTTGTTTTTGATTAATGGGTCAATACTTTTTCTAAATGTAAATTCTTCGCTAAGTGGTGCTATTATAGATATGTTTATCATAGTAAAAACTGGCATTTTAAATAACATATCTCTTACTAAGCTTTCATTAGTAGAAACATCTTTTATTATGATTGATATAAATAAATTAAATACAACCATAGCAATTAACCCAGCTATATAATATTTAAAACCTATTTTAAAATTATTCTTAAATCCTTTTGTAAACGTTTTAAATTCTTTATCTAAGTCTTTTTTATACATTAAATATAATAATAATATAAAAGTAAAATTTCCTAGTAGTGTAGCTATTTGTGTATTTTTAACAAGCCCTAGAAAGATCTCACTAAATAAAGATGGAAGTACAAATGTTCCAATAAATGCAACTAAAAAGAATAATATATTTATATAAAATGGTCTTTCTTTAGAATATTTAAATTTCATTTTATCACTTACCTTCTATTTAATAGTATACCATAAATGATAATTATTTACTATTACTATTATATTTTCTTAATATTAATTCACTAGCTTTTTCTTGATTGCTTTTTACTGAAACTGTAAAAAACTCTTTTTGAATATTATAGTATTTTCCCCATAATCTATATCCTTTTAGATATATAATCTTATGTGTTGATTCAAATTCTATGCATTTACTTATTGGTATAGTTATTTGAGTATCTTGTTCTAAATCTTGAAATATCCTGTATTCTGCTTTTGGATCTAAATAATCAACTCTTATATCACTGCTTCCGTGTTCAATATCAGTTTCATATGAACTTTTATATGTACCTAAGTATGCATATATTTTGTTAGTATCATTTTCATTTATATTACGTAAGTGTTTATAATATACTTTTGTCACTAAAGTATCTTCATCAGTTTCAAGATGTTCTTTTATTCTTATTTCTTTCACTCCTCTTAGTCTTAAATATTCTCTTACTTTGATATCTTGTTCTAATTCTTGTATTCTTCTACTTTTTCTATTAATTTCTTCGTTTTTTCTTTTTAATTCTTTTACTTCTCTTCTTATTTCATTTAAAGTTTCTTCTTTCATATACACCTCTATTTAATATTTTTTGATAAAGAAAAAGCTAACTTAAGCATTTAAGTTAACTTTTATATGCGTTTTTTTACCTTTTCCGATCACTAGATCTTTGATTTCTTCTTTCTTAAACATTCTTGTTTCATCAGTTTCTTTTGCAGAATTAAAACTAATACCGTTTCCTTGTACTAGTCTTCTTGCTTCACTTTTTGATGGAGCAATTCCTGATTTAACCAATAAATCTAAAATATTTATTTCATCTTCTACATCGATTAGTACTTCTTCCATACCTTCTTCAGAATATCCTTTAGTAAATAATTCTTCACTTGTATTTCTTGCTTTAATAGCTTCTTCTTCTCCATGTAAATCTTTTACTACTTCGAATGCTAAAGTTTTTTGAGCAAGTCTCTTTTCAGGTTCATTTTTAACACTTTCTTCAAGTTTATCTATTTCTTCTTTACTTAGGAATGTAAATACTTTTAAGTATTCTACTACTTTAGAATCTTCTGAATTAATTAAGTATTGATAAATTTTATATGGACTTGTTTTTTCTTTATCTAGCCATAAAGCATTTCCTTCACTTTTACCAAATTTTTTACCTGTACTATCAAGTATTAATGGCATAGTGAATCCGTATGCTTCTTTTCCTTCTATTTTACGAATTAATTCTATACCTGTTGTGATATTACCCCATTGATCAGAACCTGCTGCTTGAAGAACACAATTTTTTTCATTAAATAAATGTAGAAAATCAAATCCTTGAAGTAATGTATATGAGAATTCAGCATATGTAATACCAGTATCAAGTCTTCTTGCAATAATATCTTTATTAAGCATGTAATTAACATTAATATATTTACCGATATCTCTTAGGAAATCTAAGAATGTTACATCTTTAGTCCAGTCATAGTTATTTACTACTTCTGCTTTTCCATCTAATAATTTAATTACTTGACGTTTTATGCCTTCTAAGTTCTTTTCAACTGTTTCTTTTGAAATCATTTGTCTTTCAGTAGTAGGTCTTGGATCTCCAATAAGTCCTGTTGCTCCACCTACTAATATAATTGGGTGATGTCCATGTAGTGCTAAACGTTTAGCTGTTACAAATGATGCATAGTGACCAATATGTAGTGAGTCTGCTGATGGATCCGTTCCTAAATAGAATGTTAATTTTTCATTATTTAGTTTATCCTTTAAATCAGGACTGCTTATATCTTTTACTACGCCTCTCCATTCTAATTCTTCAAAAAATGTCATATTATTTTCCCTCCTTATTAGTGGAACCAATTCCACCTTTTCTCTCATTTTTTATTTCTTCTTCGTCATCTACTGTTAAATATTTCATGAATACACCTTGAGCTATTCTATCTCCTATTTTAACTTCGAAATCCTTATTTCCATGATTAATTAGTTTTACTTTAAAGTGACCTTCATTATCTTCATTATTATAGAAATCACTATCTATTACTCCTACACTATTTGAAAGTGATACATCGTATTTATATCCCATACTACTTCTACTATAAAGATATAACACTTCATCATCATTCATTGATACCTTAAGTCCAGTTGTAAAAGCTTTAGATTCACCAGGTTTTAAAGTATATTCTTCTAAACTTCTAATATCATATCCAGCACTTTTCTTAGTACTTCTTGTAGGCAATAAATAGCTTTCATATAGTTCTTTATCATCTTTAATATCTTTTTTAAATTGTTCAAAACTTATTTTCTCAAACTTTCTCATAACTTTCCTCCAATAAAAAAGGCACCAATTAAAGGACGAATTTCTCCGTGGTACCACCTTATTTCATAGTTAAACTATCTTAAAGATTATAAAGCATCACCTTTAAACTCAAAAATATGTAACTTCTTTATTAAAGATATGTTAGTTTCCATCAACCACTAACTCTCTATAAATAATCTTTATAAATACTATTATTTCGTCTTCGCTTAATGAGTAAAGTATATATTATTTTTTTAGGTTTGTCAATATAAAAACTCCACCAAATGATAGAGTTAAACATATTCAACTGGGATTATTTATACTTCGCACCATCCGGGAGTGAGAACATTTTCAAATGCACCTATAATATATCACATTAACCCATTTTAGTTAACTGATATCTATTAATAGTATATTCTTTCTTTTATAAAACTATACTTTTTCAAAAGAAAAAACTAAATTTCTTTAGTTTTTATCCTCTACTAAAATATTTACCATCACGAGTAGTTATAATTATTTCTTCTCCTTCTGAAATAAATAATGGAGCTTTTAAAGTATAACCAGTTTCGATAGTAACGTCTTTTTGTGCTGTGCTTGTTGTATTACCTTTAACAGCATCTGGAGCACTGATAACTTTGTATGATACTTTTTCAGGAAGTGTAATACCTACTACTTCTCCTTCAATTACCATAGATTCAACATTCATTCCTTCTTTTAAGAATTTAGCTTCATTTTCTACTAAACTTGCTGGTATTTCAATTTGATCATAAGTATTATTATCCATAAATACATAAGCATCTCCAGTAGAATATAAATATGAAAGTTGATTCTTTCTTACATCAGCTTTTTCCATTTTAATTCCAGCATTGAATGTAATTTCTTGAGTAGTACCTGCTCTTAAATTTTTAAGTTTTGTTTTAACAAAAGCACTACCTTTACCAGGTTTTACATGTTGAAATTCAACAACTTGATAGATATTACCTTCATACTTGATAGTCATTCCGTTTTTAATATCATTAACATTGAACATAATCTACTACGCCTTCTTTTCTTTATGAGCAGTAGTCTTATTACATCTTGAACAGAATTTCTTAATTTCTAATTTACCATCAGTATTCTTTTTATTTTTACTAGTTAAATAGTTGATTTCTTTACAAACAGTACATTGTAGTGCGATACCTTCTCTATTTTCTTTCTTTGCCATTTGGACTTCTCCTCCTTTTTTTATACACTCAAGATTATAACAAATAAAAATGAAGTTGACAAGAGAAACTTATTAAATATTAAGCTAAGACTTCAAAAAAGTGTTTTTTTGTGCTAAAATATGCTCATTAAGCGAGGTAAATTATGAATAGAAAGAGTGTTTTAGTGACAGGTTCAAGTATTGGACTTGGTGCGTCAATTATAAGAAAATATGCAAGTAATAATTATGATGTTGTTATTACATATTTGAGTCATAAGGAAGAAGCAGAAAAATTAAAGAACGAAGTTACTTCTAAATATGGAGTGAATGCTTTAATAGTTAGATGTGATATTAGTAATGAAAAAGATATAGAAAATTTAAAAAACGAAATATTAAATAATTATAGTAAATTAGATGTACTTGTAAATAATGCAGGTATAGCAATAGATACTACATTTGAAGATAAAACTAAAGATAATTTTATGAGAACTTTAGAAATTAATTTAGTTGGTACTTTCTTAATGTCTAAATCTTTCGGTGATATTATGGAAAAAGAAGGACATGGAAATATCATTAATATAAGTAGTACTAATGGAATAGATACATATTATGAATATAGTATAGATTATGATGCATCTAAGGCTGGTGTAATTAATTTAAGTCATAACTTAGCAAATCACTATAATGGTAAAGTTAGAGTTAATACTGTATGTCCTGGATGGGTAGATACACCTATGAATAAAGAATTAGATAGTGAATATAAAAAAGATGAAGAAAAAAAGATAATACTTGGTAGATTTGCTCACCCTGATGAGATTGCTAATGTTGTATATTTCTTATCAAGTGAAGATGCAAGTTATATGAATGACTCAGTAATAAGAATAGATGGTGGTAAAAGATGTTAAAGTTAAATGATAAATATATAAAGTTAGTAAATGATAGCGAGATGGAATTAAGTGATATATTTAGTTCTATAGATAAGAATACTTTTATTAATAGTAAGAAAGTACTTGATGCTTTTCATAGAGAGAATATTAGTGAAAGTGATTTAAATGGTACTAGTGGGTATGGATATAATGATACAGGAAGAGATAAAATAGAAAGAATATTTTCTTATGTACTTGATAGTGATGACGCGTTAGTTAGAACTCAAATTATATCTGGGACTCATGCTATAAGTACAGCATTATTTGCTATTTTAAGGCCAGGTGACACTCTTTTAGCTATTAGTGGTACTCCTTATGATACATTACATGAAGTTATTGGAATTAAGCCTAATAATAGTTCTCTTATTAGTTATGGAATTAAATATAAAGAAATAGATTTAATAGATAATGATTTTGATTATGAAAAGATTCAAGAAGAACTTAAAAATAACATAAAAGCTATACACATTCAAAGATCTAGAGGTTACTCTTTAAGAGAATCACTTACTATTGAAAAGTTAGAGAAAGTTATTAAATTCATTAAAGGAATTAATAAGGATGTAATCGTTTTCGTAGATAATTGTTACTGTGAATTTGTAGAGATTACTACCCCCACCTCAGTTGGTGCTGACTTAATGGCTGGAAGTTTAATTAAGAATTTAGGTGGAGGTATTGCTCGTAATGGTGGTTATATTGCTGGACGTCATTACTTAATAGAATTATGTGCTGAAAGACTTAATGTTCCTGGTGAAGGACGTGAAGTTGGGCCTAGTCTAAATGCTAATCGTGAGTTCTTACAAGGTATATATTTTGCTCCTAGTGTTATATCTTCTGCTTTAAAAACTTCTATTCTTACAAGCAAGATACTTGATAAATTAGGATATGAAGTACACCCTAAATATAATGATAAACGTGCTGATATAGTACAACTAATATACTTTAAAAATGAAAAGAATATTATTAAGTATGCTGAAGGTATACAAGCATCTGGAGCAATAGATGCTAATGTTTCACCTATTCCATCTGATATGCCTGGATATGATGATAAAATAATAATGGCTAGTGCTTCTTTTGTTCAAGGAAGTTCTATAGAGATATCTTGTGATGGACCACTTAAAGAACCATATGTTTTGTTCCAACAAGGGGCTCTTACTTATGACTATGGTAAGATAGCATTAATTAATGCAATATCTAAATTAAATGAATAAAAAATCCTCTTACTAATAAACTATATTAGTAGGAGGTTTTTATTTGAAAAAAGAACTATTAAAGGGTTATATTAATAAATTAACTAAACAAGATATTATAAATTATTTAAGCCATGAGTGTGTTACTGCATCAGATGAAGAAATTGATATGATTTATAATGCTGTTAAAAATGATTATGAAGAAATATTAAATACTAATTTTATGAGTTATATTTCTAATTATAAATTAAATTTTAACCCTGAACTTTATAAAAAAATAATTGAAAAATATAATGAATATAAAAAGTTTATTGAATAAAACCAATAAACTTTTATTTTGTTAACCTATTCTAAATGCTGGGCTATAACCTATATTATCTAATGTTGCTGTTCCACCAGAGTTTTTTCCTGCTGTATCAACTGCATAATATGAAGTAGTTAAAGTTCTAATTGGAGTTCTTAACCACCATACATTTTCAGTATCCCTTAATTTTTTTATTGCAGCAGATGAATTAGTTGTTGTAACTCCTCTATAGCTATAGTAATCTAATTGTCTAGTTACATTTTTTGCTGTATCAGAAGTAGTTGTTGCATCAGCATAAACCTCAGATAGTGATGGTATATAAATATAATCTGTTGATGTAAAATTACTTGACCCACTTTGTCCATAACCCGAAACTACTCTTGTTTGTATAATACCATTTTTTAATTCAGTTGGTATCATACTATAAAATTCATTATTTAAGTAATAATGTAATTCAGTTGCCGGCCATCCATTTGCATTAGATGCTATATTATTTATTTTTTTTGCTAATATTACATCTTCAAATTCAAGTACAAATCCACATGCTGTTTCGGAATAAGTACTAGAATCACATGAATTTGGTGTTGAAATGTTTGCTATTCTAAGTGTATATGTTCCTAAATTTCCTATTTGAACTTTTTTAGTATCGCCAACATTATATTTAGATGTTTTATTCTTTTTGACAGCAGCAATTATCGTATTCCATGAATCTGCACTAAACGAAATTGGTTCTAGATTTGTAAAGTATCCTGGTGTGGATGATGTATCTATTCTTGCATAATTATGTGTTACATTATTTACATCATATGTAGTTCCATTTCCACCTACTAATTTTGTTGCGTCACTAAACATATATGTTCCATTTGTAACTTTTGTTGTAACAAATTTGCTACTCGCATAAATAGTTTTCAAATTAGAACAATATCTAAACATGCTACCCATTATAGTTACTTTTGCTGTATCAAAACTACTGACATCTATTTCGGTTGCTTCTGCACTCATAAACATACTGTTTAGTTTAGTTACACTAGATGTATTAAAGTTTCCTAAATCAATTGTTGAGAGTTTACTACTTCTAAACATATATTCCATACTTGTTACTTTGCTTGTATTAAAATTACTTAAGCCTATAATATTAGTTGCCTCAGCCTGAGAAAACATATTAGTCATATCAGTAACATTTGAAGTATTAAAACTACTTAAATTTATTGTCGCTGCTTTACTTGATTGAAACATATATGTCATATTTGTTACTTTTGATGTATTAAAATTTGTTAGATCTAGTGATGTTGCTTCGCTTCCATAAAACATATATGTCATATTAGTAACATTGCTTGTATTAAGTTTACTTAAATTTAATGTTGTAGCCTTATTATTATAAAACATATACCTCATATCTGTTACTTTGCTCGTATCAAAAGCAGTTATATCTAGAGACGTTGCACTTGAACCATAAAACATAAAACTCATATTTGTTACATTTGATGTATCAAGATTGTTTAGGTTTAGTGCTGTAGCTTTGGATGCTCTAAACATTTGTGCCATGTTAGTTACATTACTTGTATTAATTTTATCAAGATCATTAATTGTTGTTGCACTTGAACCATAAAACATACCATACATATTAATTACGTTGGATGTATCAATATTTCCTAGTGTTATTGTTGTTGCGGCACTATTTGAAAATAAATTAGCTAATGTTGTAACATTACTTGTATTGAAATTTGATATATCTATTGATGATGCTTTACTTTTCTCAAATGTGTTAGATAAAACTTTTATTGGTTTATTATCTATATATGTACAAAGCTTTCCATTAAATGATTCAGTACTTGTTTTATCTGCTAATTGTACTCCCCAACTATCTATTGTTGCACTTGTTGCCCAAGATCCTGCTGTAGTAGTACTTGGAAGATACTTATACTTGTATGCTAATTTATCTGCTGTATATTCAAGTCCATCTGTTAAAGCAGAAGATGTATGACAAAAGTATGTATTAGCATCTTGTGTGGCTAAACCAATTTGATAATAACCAGATGGTACTACTACATCTGCAAGTGTATTTGTTGAGTATCCTCCGCTTACTTTAAATGTTACTGTTCTACTATCAGCAGAAGCATTATTAATTTTTAGTTTTAAAGTCTTACTTCCTTTAATAGTAAGTGAACTTCCAGGTAAATCATATGTTGTTAAGTTACCACTGGTATCTTGAACTTTATCAAAATATTTAACCGTTACTGCATTATTACTAGACGTGTATAAGAGTTTATAATAAGTATCTATATTATTTAGTCCAGTTAGTGTTAGATCGACTATTGTTTCACCACTTGGTACAGTTAATATATTAGTATCACTTCCATCTATTGAAATTGAATATTGAAGTTCTCCAACATACATTTCTGCTGCTCTATGATTATCACTATTAGTCATAAAATATGACAAACTATATGTAAGGAGCATGCAAACTGCTAAAACTATTGATATTAGTCCAATATATTGTTTTACATAATCTATTACTTTTTGCATTTAATCACCCGCGCTTATTCTTATTTATTATGCCCTTTATTTATTTATAAAATCAATAAATTCTTTATTTCTTATACTTTCTATTTCCATTTTATATGGTGCGTATGCATCATTAGTGTTTCTATTGATATAAGGTGTTTCTAAAATCATAGGAATTCCTTCTAATCTAGAACTATATACTACGTTTATTAAGTTATCAAATCCTATAGTTCCATAACCTATATTAGCATGTCTGTCTTTATGACTAGATATTGGGTTCATACTGTCATTTATATGAACACATTTTATCTTGTCTATACCTATTTTAGAATCAAACTCATCTAGAAACTCATTAAATTTAGATATGTCTATGCCTGAGTCATTCATGTGACAAGTATCTATACATACACCTATTCTATCTTTATCGTCTATTTTGTCTATTATACTTTTAAGTTCATCAATTGAAGTGCCTACTTCGTTTCCTTTACCTGACATATATTCTAGAAGAATCATTGTATCAGTGGTGTTTTTATAAACTAAGTTTATTCCATGAGCTATATTATTTATTGCTTCTTCTTTAGTACATGTAGTTGCGCTTCCTGGATGAAGTACTATTTTATCTAATCCTAAAGTTTTACATCTATCTAATTCTTGTGATAAGAAATTTATATAAAAATCATATTTATTTTGATCACTTCTGTTCGCTAAATTTACTATATATGGTGCATGAACTATTACATTTTTGGCATTTATATTATGTTCTAACATTAGTTTATATGCTTCGTAAGTTAATTCATCATTTATAGGACTTCTCATAGTACTTTGAGCTCCTCCTGTATAAATCATGAATGTGTTAGCATCATAGCTTATTGCTTCTTCCACACTACCTAATAGTTGTTTTTTATTATTAAAGCTCACGTGGCTTCCTATTATTAAATTCATTATTATCACCTAGTTAATTATATATTATTTTTTACAAAATAAAAAGACTTAAATTTAAGTCTTAATTATTTAATTATTTAATTTCCAGCTTCAGCTGCACCTTTTACATTGCCGGTTAATGTAGCAGTTGTGTTTCCATTAGTTGTTGATATTGTTACTGTGAATGTAGTATCAGCTTCTTTTACTGCATACTTAGTTCCATTTGTTCCATCTTTATCTTCAACGCCAATATCTTCAATTAAGATTTTTTCATCTGCAATGTCAATACCATAAGTACCATTAGTAGCAACAAATCTTGTACAATCACCATTAGCATTAAATATCATGTAGTATTTTGTTTTCTTATTACCACTCATTTCTAATTTAACAGCACTTGCTGGTGCATTATCAGCGTTTGAGAAGATGATTTGACTACCAGCATTAAGCATATATTTTTGCTCTGCTGCTTTGTAATGATCTTTTACTTCTGTAGTAAATGCATTTTTTCTAGCTTCATTGTACATTGAAAGTACGTTTGGTAATGCTATAATTACTAAGATGGCTAAGATAGCGATAACTGCTAATAATTCAACTAAAGTAAATCCTTTCTTCTTCATTTTTCTAAATCACAATCCTTTCTATATTTGAGATATCCTCTCTATCTTTATGTTCTAATTATAGCATTAATTAAAAATACATGTCAATCTCTTATTACAAAAATTATACACATTTATTATTTAGATGCATCTAATATTTTTGTTACTAAATCTACGCTTGTTACAAAGTTATCTATTTTATCAATAGTTCTTAGTTTATACTTTTCTTTCATTGCTTTTACAAATTCATTATATTTTTCAGGTTCTCTATTAAGAGTTTTATACCATGAAGAGTTTTGTCTTAAGAATTTTAAATATTTTGGATCTTTTTTTAGTTTATCAAGAACTTCTTTATTCATTTTTATCTCCATATAAAGTATCTATTTTTGATTCTTTAGGGGTAGCCTTTTCTTCTTTTTTAGTTTCTCTTGTTAGTTCTTCTACTAATGATACTGCCTTTTGAATTGAATTTATATTTTCTTCTAGAGATGTTACATCTATACTTTTAATAGTATTTAATAGTCCTTTGATACTGAAACTATCTTTTGATGATGACTTTATATATTTACTCCATATTTCTTCATTTTCTCCATATATATCATATAGTTCATATAGTTTTTGCCATGTTGTTTCATTATTTCTTACTACATCTATAAAGTCTGGATGATTACCTATAAATTTCTTAAAATTATCTAATTTTGTCATATTAAATTATATTAAAAAAAGATATACTTATGTATATCAATTCTTTATCTCAAAGTAGTTTCCACTATCTAAATATAGTATTCCTTTTTTATTATCTAGTTTAGAAACTATTTCTACATATTTATTTAATAAATTAGTTCTAAGTACTGTTATATATACTTCGTTACCATCATTCATATAAAGTAAGAATCTTTCGTTATCATATGAAGTCTTACTATATTCTATCTCACTTATCATGTCTATTATATTTATATCTATTTCTTTAAATCTTTCTATAAATCTTTTTTCGACTTCTTCTGGTACATAATTTATAAGTGTTGGTACCCCAGTTATATTTTTAAGATCATAGTTATTTCCATCTGATGCTTTGTATTCGTTAGTACTTCTAACAAAGTATAATATTTTCTTTTCATAAACAGTTATTCTGAGTTTGAAACCAAACTCTTTTTTTATTTCAATTTTTTCTATTAAATCTAATTTTTCTAATTTGTTTTTTATTTTCTTTTTACTTAGTGTTATAAATTTAGGGTAATTTTCTATTCCAGCGGTTTCTATTATTTCTTCATCACTATAATAATTATTATTTATAATTAGAATGTTTTTTGTATTTATACTTAGTAAGTATTTTATTCCAAAGTAAATAAGACATATCGTTAGTATGAATAATATAAATCTACCAAAATTAAATTTTCTTTTTACCCTTTTCTTCATCTTTTTCCTTTAATTCTTTATATATTTCTTTCATTATTAATGTACTTGATGACATATCTTTTATTTCGCTTAAGTTTTTCTTTATTTCTTTGAATGTACTTTCTTCGAATATTTCTGTTATTGCTTCAATAAGAGTTTCTTTGTTTAGGTCTTTTTCTTCTATTAATATGCTTATTTTTTTATCTACTAAATCTAATGCATTATAGTATTGATGATTGTTTGCTACATAAGGACTAGGTATTAGTATTGATGGTGTTTTAGTTGCCATTATTTCAGCTATTGTAGAAGCTCCAGCTCTTGATATAATTAAGTCTGCTGATTTCATTAGACTTGGAAGGTTATCAAAGAATGGAACTATTTTAGTACTTTTTGGTACTATTAAGTTATTGCTTAAATCTGGATAACTCTTTTTACCAGTGATAAATAATATTTCAGTATCTTCTCTTTCATAAGTTCTTAAGAAGTCTAATAGTTTTTCATTTACTGATGTACTTCCAAGAGAACCCATAACTATTATTATAAGTTTTTTATCTTTAGTAAATCCTAAGTCTGTTTTATCATATTTTTTAGTTTCTATTGCTCTTTGACTCACTGGATTTCCTGTATAAATTATATTTTTACATTTTAGTTTTCTTTTACCATCTTTAAATGATACAAATACTGCATCTACTTTTTTAGATAAATATATATTTGTTTTACCAGGTAACATATTTTGTTCATGTAAGAATACTTTAATTCCTCTTTTTTTAGCAGCTAAACATACTGGAAGAGTCACATAACCTCCGAATGCTATTACTGCATCTGGCTTAAATTCGTCCATTATTTTTAAGCATTTCTTATATGAATTTTTTATGCATTTTATATTTTTAATATTTTTTATCATATTTGTTTTTGAAAGTCCATAGATTTCTATACTTTCATAAGGTATTCCAAGACTTGGTATTAATTCATTTTCCATTCTGTCTTTAGTACCTATGTACAAATATTCATTTTTCTTATCTTTCTTTATTTCTTCTAATACTGATAATGCAGGATATATGTGTCCTCCTGTTCCACCAGCTGTTAAAATAAATTTCATAAGTTACACCTCACAATTTATATATTATATACTATTATTCACTTTTTTGCATTAATTTAATCATTGTTTTTCTAAGTAGAGCATTTGCTTCTTCTAATTCCATACCACTTATATCTAATGGTTTACCTATTCTAGTGATAAGTTGATCTTTTTCTTTATTATAAAGTCCAACTGTTGCGAATGGTATAATTAGAGCATTTTCCTTTTTAGCTAGAGATACTGCTCCGAATTTAAATGGAAGAAGTAATGATTCTTCATATTCATTTTTAGTTATTACTTTCTTTTTAAGTAGTTTCAATAATGCATTATCTGCATCAAGTACGAACTTTTTAAGTTCATCTTTTGTGATTTTGTTTTGGTTTTTAAGTTCTATTAAAAGATTTACTTGTGTTGTTCTTATTGATTTATCTTTTATTTTTTCTATTATTTCTTCTTTAGATATATTTAATATCTTTTCTAGTTTTTCTAGTTCAGCATCTTTGCAAGTTACTTCGTTTCTTGTTCCTTCTGGGAATAGTCCTATGCAACCTTTACTATGAAGTATTGCTCTTGCCTCGCTTTTAGCATTTTCATCATGTATTGTTCTATCTACTGGTATGCATCCAGCTGCTCTATAGAACCATGCTTTCTTACCTTTAAAGTATTCATCTTTTGAAAGCATATGAATTACTCTGTTAGTTGCTAACATCACATTATATTGATCATCTTTATGTCTATGATTTCCACAAAAAACAAGTGCTCCAGTTTTAGGAATATTTTCGCTTCCTATTACTACTGGATGATATGTTCTTTTAAAGTGGCTAGCCACGATTGGTTTCATTAATTTATAACCTAATTCGTGTCTACATTCATCTGTTGCTTTGACTTCTTTCATCTTCATCATCCTCATCTTTACTGTTTATTAGTTCTCTATATGCTACTTTACCTAGTTTTGTTTTTGGTAGTTCTTTTCTATAACCATATGCATATGGAAGGGCATACTTAGCAATATTCTTTTCGCAGTGTTCTTTTATTGATTTTTTAACTTCACTATTTAATTCTATTCCTTTTTTTAACACAATATATGCTTTTGCAACTTCTTTTTTGTATGGATGTGGTACTCCTACTACTGAGCATGCTTGTACGTATGGATGTTCACATATAATTTGTTCGATTTGTCCTGGATAAATATTATATCCACTTGATACTATCATTCTTTTTAGTCTTGATTTAAAGTATACAAATCCATTTTCATCCATTGTACCAAGATCTCCACTATGTAACCAAGTAAGTCCATCTTTATGTTTTTTTAGTGTATTTTTAGTTTCTTCAGGCTCATTTATATATTCTTTCATAAGAGTTGGACCACTTATACATATTTCTCCAACTTCTCCATTTTTGCATTCTTTGTCTGTTCCTGGTTCACATATTTTAATCAAGCAGTCTGGACATGGAACTCCGATACTTTCTTTTCTAGTTACTTCAAGTGGCATCATTGTTACTCCAGCTGCACATTCTGTCATACCAAATGCTGTTCTTACGTGTGTTTCACTTCCATGATCATATAAGAATTCATCTATTTTTTCATTAAGTGTTCCAGTTAATGAATCTCCTCCACAAATAATACATTTTATGAATGAAAGGTCTTCATCTACTAGTTTCTTACTTAATGTAAGTCCTTCTAGTACACTTGGTACACAAGCTAAGATATTTGGTTTATATTTAAGAAGTGTTTCATCAAATTTTTTAGGATTTACACTTGGAAGTACTATTGCTGTACCACCTGATACCATACATGCATGGAATGTACATCCTAAACCAAATCCATGGAATATAGGCATTATAGCAAGTATACTAATACCATCACCTAAACATTTATTTATCTCTAGTTCACTAAGTACTAGTGCGTTAAAGTTTTTATTAGTAAGTACTATTCCTTTGGGTTTACCAGTAGTTCCTCCACTATGAAGAATAACTGCTACATCTTCACCTTTTCCTGTATCTTTTACTTCTTCTTTTTCATATTTACTTCTTCCAATGAATCTATAATATGGAATTGTATCACTTCCACTAGGTTTTACTGCTTTTCTACCAGTAGTAAGTTTATATCCTATTTTCATCATTGTATCCATAGATTCACATATAGGAAGATATACTATCTTTTTAAGTTTTAAGTCATCTTTTATATTTTTTAATTTACCATATGCGATATCTGCTACTATAACATAAGTAGAAGCAGTAAGATTGATATCATATTTTATTTCTTCTTCACTTGAAAGTGGATGAATCATATTACATACAGCACCTAACTTATTTAATGCATAAAAACAAGTAATAGCTTCTGGAGTGTTTGGCATTATAATACTTACGACATCTCCTTTTACTACTCCTAGTCTTACGAATGCTTTCGCAGTTTCATCTATATTTTTAATATAACTTTTATAAGTTACTTTGTTGCCAAAATAAGTATATGCGATATTTCCTGGATATTTATCAGCGCATCTTCTTACTAATTCATACATTGAAACATCTGGGTAATCAATGTGTTCTCTTACACCTTTATAGTATTTGAACCAAGGATGTTCATACTTTTTATTTTCTTTTACTTCTTTTGTTTCTTTTTTCATATTCTAGGTCTCCCTCTTTCATTAATTTATATACTTTATTTCTCAAGATTTCATTTTCTTCTTCTAAATCACCTTTTACTTTATAAGGCTTTCCATATGTAATCTTAATACTTTTTCTAAATAATTTGTATTTTCCATTAATTGCGAATGGTACTATGTAAGCACCTGTTTTTTTAGCAAATGATACTGCTCCATATTTAAATGGTAATAAATATTGTTCATTTTCAGTACCTTTTGTTTTATTAACTGTTCCTTCTGGAAATAGTCCTATAGCTTCGCCTCTTTCAAGGTATTCAATAGCTTCATTTTTACAATTTTCATCATGAATGCTTCTATCCACTGGAATACATGCCATGCTTCTAAAGAACCAGTTACTAAGTTTTGTTTTAAATAGTTCTTTTTTTGCTATCATATGTACAATTCTATTAGGACTTCCTACCATCATGGCTGCATCTAAATTATTAGTGTGGTTTCCTGCTAAAATTACAGCACCTTCTTTTGGTATATTATCCACTCCATAATACCTAGGAAAATATAACATTTTATAAATTGGTCTTCCTAGTGCTCTAACTGTTTTATATATTATATAGTTCATTTACCCTATCTCCTATATTAGTATATCATAATTCTATTCATTTTTCATTAACTTTATAATTACTACTTCTCCCCTATTAAATACTCTAATAGGTATCATATATCCATAACCAAGACCTCTTGATATTACAACGTTTGTATCATCAAATTTATTTACTCCTTTGTAGTACTTAGGAAAGAATGTGAAATCAGGTGATAAAAGTCCTCCAATAAATGGAATATTTATTATTCCTCCATGCATATGTCCACTCAAAACTAAATCATATCCTAGTATACTATATTCATTATATAACAGTGGATCATGTGATATAAGTAAATTAAATTTAGACTTATCTATTTTGCCAATTCTTTCTTCTATATAGCTTGTATCTATCCTTTCTTTAGTACTCGCTAAATAATATCTTACTTCATGACTAAATCCATATATATTGAAACTATTATCTAACTCTAATACTTTATTATTCATAAGAATTACATTTGTTTTTTCTTTTATTTGTTTTATAAAATCATTTTGTCTTTCATCAGTCATATTTTCTTCATGATTGCCAAATACATAATATTTAGTATAATTTTCTAATTCATTACACAATTTAAAGAAGTTTTCATATCCATTATCTATTTTTTCATTAATCATGTCACCACTCATAACTATGATATCAGGGCTCTCTTCTTTAGCGATTTTAACTAATTTTTCAGTTACATCTCTATTATGTAGATCAGTCAAAAGCATTATTTTATAATTATCATATTTATCACTGATTTTAGATGATTTTATTTCATAGTATGATACGTCTATATTTATGTAGCTATCTAGTACTATAAAAAATCCTAAAACTATTAAAGTTATTAAAACTATTAATATATATTTTATTGTTTTTTTCATTTGTTTTTCCTTCTTAATTTTAAAATGATTATTACTAAAACTATAATTATAGGTATACTTAGATATTTATATATATTTAAGAAATTTGTTTTATTTAACTTAGATGATTCTATATTTTTAATTAGATCTACAGCGTCTATTTTACTTTTTTTTGAATCGTTGATTGCTAGACTAAATATATCTTTATCATAAAGTATTCTTATACTAAAACTTTCTTTTTCTTTTAGATTGTTTATTTTAGTTAATACTATTGAATCTTTATCATCTTTTGATACTTCAATATTTCTTTTTCCATGAGCATATACTTCAAATAACTCCGAGTTATATGGTAGTCTTGTCATAATAATTATTTCTTTTATATTTTGATTTGAGTTTTTAAAATACGAATAGTATAGTTCTCCTGAATCATTATGTTTAACAGAAGTGCAAAGTACTAAATACTCTATATAATATATATTTTTATTACTATTATTAAATGTTATTTTTTTATATTCTTTTGTATCTTCTTCAGTATAATCTTTATATTCTTTTATATCTAACTCATTTTTATATAAATCATTTATGTCATATTCTTTATCTAAAGTGCCTACTTTATTTATTTGTATTCCTTCAGCATTATAGATTATACTATCATCTTTTACTATATCTTTATCTTTATATTCTTTTGCATCCTTATTTTTATAAGGTATTTCTAAAGTAAATGAGTCATCATCTGTTTCTATTATTTCTTTTATTATTAAGTTACCACTTATATCTACTTCTGAATCTATATATATTTTATTTATATCTGCTTTTACTATAAATGGTATTAAAAGCATTAATGTAATTATTATTTTTTTCATATTTCACCACAATAAAATTATATCATTATGGCAAAAAAAAAGAAACTAATGTTTCTTAATTTAACTTTTCACGAACTATTTCATTTACTAGTTTCATATCAGCTTTGCCTTTAAATATCGGACCTAAAGCTTTCATTATAGCTCCCATGTCTTTCATACTTGTAGGTTTAACTTCTTCGAATACTTTATCTATATTAGTTCTTATTTCTTCTTCAGACATTTGTTCAGGTAAGTATGTGCTTAATAATTTAATTTCTTTTTCTAGTCCTTCTATTAAGTCAGTTCTATTACCCTTCTTAAATTCTTCAATGCTTTCTTTATGAGTTTTTACTTGTTTGCTTACTACATCGATTACAATATCATCTGAAGCATGATTTCTTTCTAGTTTATTATTAACTAGATATAGGTCAATTGCTGACTTTAAAAGTCTTAATGTACTTAATGACTCTTTGTCATGACTTTTCATAGCCTCTTTCATATCATTTGTAATTTTTTCATATAACATAAGTATCACTCCTTATTAATAATATTAATATCTTTGTTTATTATGTTTTTTAGCATTTCTGATAGCTTCTTTTTTAGCTTCTCTTCTTAAGATGCCTGGTTTAGAATATTCTCTTCTTTTTTTCATTTCAGTAGGGACTCCGCTTCTTTGAACTTTCATCTTAAAACGTTTTAATGCACCCTCAACATTTCCGTCTTTTACATCTACGTGTGTCATTATCTCTTCCCTCCCTTCATGACTAAATACGATTATAGTACAAAAAGTGCCAAATTTCAAGCAAATTCTACAATAAATTTTCACACTTTTATGTTTTTTTACTATTTATTCTGTATTTTTCTTTTTTCTAACTAGTTTTAACCCAGATTCTTTTCCATATATAAAGCTTGTTGTTTCTTCTTTTAACTCTTGAATTTGAGCAATCATATCCTCATTTGGAGGCATATTGCTAGTATTGATGAGTACAAATAACCATTGCCAACGCTCGAATAATTCTTTGTTATGTGCTTCTAATTTATTTAATCTTTGATGACTTTTTTGTGTAAGCAAAGCACCATTTTCTTTTATAGTTAATCCTTCTTTTCTTTTAACAATATGATGAAATGTAAGAACATTCTTTTTACTTATTCTGCTTCCCATCCAGTCATATTCACCTGGCTCATATATTTCTATCATTTCTTTTATTACTCTTTGTTCATCGATGTTCATTATGTTTCTCCTTGAGGCTTTATTATAAAATAAAAGTATGGACAAGTCCATACTTAATATTTAAATAATTACTTAATTTGACTCATAACTTCAGCAGCAAAGTCATCGTTTCTCTTTTCCATTCCTTCGCCAACTTCATATTTAACAAGTTTAACAAGTTTTGATTTGTTGTTTTCTAAGTAAGTTTTAACTGTAATACCAGAATCTTTAATGAATGCTTGTTCTTCAAGAACAGTTTCTTCATAGAATTTTCTAAGTCTTCCTTCAACAATCTTATCAGCAAATTCAGGTTTCTTTCCTTCGTTGATAACTTGTTCTTTGATTACAGCTTTTTCATGTTCTAAATCTTCTTCAGGTACTGATTCAATATTGATATAAAGTGGTCTCATAGCTGCTGCTTGCATTGCTACATCACGAGCTACGTCTTCTTTATCACCTTCAACAACTGTTAATGATGAAATTTTTCCACCCATATGTAAATATGAACCAAATACTTCTTTATCACTCTTAGTTACTTTTTCAAATCTTCTAAGACTGATTTTTTCTCCTATTTTAGCTGTAGCGTTAACAATTAATTCATTAATTGTTTCATTACCACATTTAGCATTTAAAGCATCTTCCATAGTTTCAACTTTATTATCTAAAATAGTATTTCCAATTTTATCTAATAATTCTTTAAATTCAGAGTTTTTAGCAACGAAGTCAGTTTCTGAGTTTAGTTCTACAACTACTGCATCATTACCTTTAATATAAATATTAGATAGACCTTCTGCAGCGATTCTTTCAGCTTTTTTAGCAGCTTTAGAAATTCCTTTTTCTCTTAAATAATCGATTGCTTTATCCATATCTCCGTTGCATTCAACAAGAGCTTTTTTACAATCCATCATTCCTGCACCAGTTTTTTCTCTTAGGTCTTTAACCATACTTGCACTAATATCCATAACTTCCTCCTAATTTAATGATGAAATTAATTCATCTTTTTTCATAGTTGAATATCCAGCTACACCTTTGTCTTTAGCAAGTTTTCTAAGTTCAGAAACTGTCATATCAGCATAGTTAGGTGTTTCTTTCTTTTCAGCTTTTTTATTTTCTTTTTTTTCTTCACTAAAATCATCAAATTCTACTACTTTAGTTTCAACTTTGATTTCTTTAGCTGGTTTACTAGAAACTTCTTCTTCAGAAACATAATCAACTGTTGGTAGTCCATTAGCTTCACATACTGCATTAGCAAGTACTCCTAAAACTACTTTAACACTTCTAACAGCGTCATCGTTTGCTGGAATTGGGAAGTCTACATCATCTGGATCACAGTTTGTATCTACAATTCCGAATACTGGAATATGTAATTTACGAGCTTCACGAATAGCATTTACTTCTACACGTGGATCTACAACGATGATAGCTTTTGGAAGACGATCCATTTCTCTAATTCCACCTAATAATTTGTTAAGTCTATCATATTCTTTTTGAATTTGAGCAACTTCTTTCTTAGGTAGTAATTCGAACTTACCATCTTTTTCCATCTTTTCGATTTCTACTAATCTATTGATTCTTCCTCTTATTGTTCTGAAGTTTGTTAAGATACCTCCTAACCATCTTTCAGTTACATAGAAACTGTTACATCTTGTAGCTTCTTCGATACTAGCTTCTTTAGCTTGTTTTTTAGTACCAACGAATAGAACCTTACCACCGTTTTCGCATGCTTTAAGAAGTTCAGCGTAAGCTTCTTCAATCTTTTCAACAGTTTTTTGTAAATCAATAATATGAATGTCATCTCTAGTAGTGAAGATGTATTCCTTCATTTTTGGATTCCATCTTTTAGCTTGGTGTCCAAAGTGTACACCTGCTTCTAATAAATAACTTTTTGCAATTACTGCCATTTTTCTCTCTCCTTTCGTTAATTCATCTACCCATCTTTAAATTAATATTCACTTAATGTATAAGCACTAGAATATTAAATCAACAGGTATGTCTTTTTTCTTAAAGCATAGTTATTTTAACACAAAAAGTAACTAAAAAAAAGAGTTTTTTAACTCTTCTTAGTATTTTTGTTATATTTTTAGTGTTTTTGATGTTTTTTCTTTAGCCGATTCTAAATGCAGGTGAGACACCATTCAGAAGTTTAGCAGATTCGTTGTACCAAGGCCCTCCATTATTATTTACTCTAAAATAATTTGTATTATTTTTAGAATGTGCGGTACGAAGCCACCAATAATTTGAATACTTTATTGCACCATCGCTATTTCCAATTAAAGAAACATCTTCTTTTTTATAAAAATCTAATTGTCTTGTTGTATTGCTTGCTGAGTCGTAAATACCGTTATTAGACCAATCACTGTAAATTTCACTCGGAGATAGTAAATACAGTTTATCGATTGATGAAATATTATTTGTATCTTCTACTCCATGGCCACTTATAACAGTTGTATCAATAATGATATTTCTTAAAGTATTAGGAAACAAATTGTATAAATCATTATTTATATAAGTATATAGCTCACTTGCAGGCCATCCTCCTACATTTGTACTAGTAGTATTCATTACATGTTCTGTAATTATATCTTCAAACTCAAGAACAAAACCACATGCTGTTTGTGAGAATCCTTTTGTAGAACATTCTTCTGGCGTTGTAGTGTTTGCTATTCTAACATTATGTTTTCCTAAATCGCCTAAATCTACTTCTTTAATATCTCCTAAATTATAACGTGAAATATTTCCATTTTTTACATTAGTAGCTATAGTCTGCCAACTATCTTTTTCAAATTGAGTTGATTCCTTAATTCCTAATACACCACTAAACTTTTTTCCTTGATTATAATTTTGATCAGCATTTGTATCTTTAAATGTAATAGTCAAATCATACTTATGAACTATATTAGGTTCAATAGTTACTTTTCTTTTTATGTTATTAGAAACAATTGGAGTACTATCTATTCCGTCACATGTTCCATCTTCTGCTTCTGTTGTTGCATTCATTCTGGTACAAGCACCTTCGATTAACATTTCATCATTAGTAATTTCATTTGTTAGTTCTTGCCATAACAAGTTGTATACTGCATCTAAAGTACCTGTGTTTGCAACATAAACTGTTTTTGTAATAGTATCTCCTGGTTTTATGTTTTGCATTACTATTTCAGCACCATCTACATAACGAAGACTTAATGTACCTGTTTCAACCACTTGATCTTTAACATCTTTATTAACTATAGTTGCTGTAAAATATGCGTAACTTAACCCCACACTAGCTAGAAACACAAATGCTAAAGTTATACCAAATATTAATTTTTTATTTTTCATATTCTTGCTCTCCTTACATTAAAGAGTATAACATTTTTATAACAAAATAAAAAGGCTTTTGTGCCTTTTATATATTAAATATACAACTTACATCATACTTGAATAAAAATGCTATAAAATTAATTATAGTTGGGAATACACCTATTAATAATAATGCTATTGCAAGCTTAACACATCTTTTTTCTGATGTTTTCAATTCCTTTGCATCTCCACTCATTATTGGTGGGATAAGTAACATCATTCCTTTTACAATAGCTATAGTTGCTCCTGCTATTCTTAGTACATTTATTGATAATTTTATTAATTTAGATAAATTTCCACCTACGACTTCAATACAAGTTTGTCCACTTTTTCCAAAACCTTTATTAGTTATATCTATAATATTAATAGTATCAGTAACTTTAATAGTACTTGCATTTATTGTAGTTATTCCAACTATAGAAACAAATAATATTAAAAGTATTATTACTATCTTTTTATTCATAACTACACCCCTTCTCTTTTTTAACACCCTTTTTAAATATGGTCTATATTATACCACAAAATTCGTTTTTTTGCAAGTAATTGTTATTTTTGCACTAAAAAACACAAGTCTTTTTATCTTGACCTGTGCTTATGAACAATATAATTATTAGTCAAAGATACATGTTAAATCATATTTGAATATGTTGCCTAGGAAGTTAATTATAGTTGGGAACACACCTATTAATAATAATATAATTGCTAATTTTGTACATTGTTTTCCAGCTTGTTTTAATTTATCAGCTTCTCCACTCATAATTGGTGGTATTAATAATGTCATACCTTTTATAATAGCTATTAATGCTCCTGCTATTCTAAGTACATTTATTGATAATTTTATTAATTTAGATAAGCTTTCTCCAACAACTTCTTTACATGATTCACCGTTTTTTCCAAATCCTCTATTTGATACAGTGTTTGAACCTATCATTGCATTCTCTGTGCCTTCTCTTACCTTGGCATTTTCTTCTAAATCTTTTTTAATTTGGTCATTAAATTGATTATTTATATCATCATTGATTTTTGCTGCTGTTTCGGACGCTTGAATATCTGAGTCTTTCATACATTTTTTTTGTGCATCAGTAAGTCCTGCTGCATTATATGCACTTTCAAGGCAGCTTAGACATGTATCTGTTTTTGTATCTCCTACACATTGAGCTTTTGACTTATTTACTTTACCACAATTATTTCGTTGATTATCTGTCCAAGTATAAGTGCATCCTTGTGGACTTCCACAACAGTAACAAGTAGCTTCTGGCGAATCGCTTTGTGCCTTGTATGAGATTAAGCATCCATTTGCACATTGTTTACCACTTTTAGCATTATTTATTTTAGTAATTTGATCTTGAGTTATATTACATTTATTATATTGACATGAGTTTATTTTTTCTCTAGCTTTTTCTTTTAGTATTTGGGAATTTTTCTCTGCTTCTGATTTTAAATATTCATCAGAATATGAAACCTTAAGTTTACTTTTACATTCTTCTTGATATGCTTCTAATTGACTTGACATTTCTGAGAGCTTAGATAAGTCACTAGGACAACTATAACTTTCTATCTTTTTTGCTGCTTCTTCAAAACATGCCTTTGCTTCTTCTGAACCATTTGTGTCAGCTACAGTACATCCTTGTACTTGTTCATATTTTTCATCTGTTCCAAATTTGTATTCATCGGTTTGAAAACCTGAAGTATTATTATCTGTGAAAACATATTTATGTTTAGTTGAAGTACCAAAAATCCACCATTTCCAAGTATTCGCAGTAACTCCAAACATTAATGGACAATTCCCACCATTTTTTGCTGTCCATTCTGAATACATAGCCATTTGTGAGCCTACTCCTTTTGTGCCATCGAATTTTTGTATTCTATCATGGTCTCCTCTCCCATTATCTACAGTTAAAGTTGTACCTTCAGCTGGAACTATATCGGTATTTGTAACTTGACACTTTCCATTTTTCATTTGCACTATTTTAAAAACAAACGCATCATTTTCTGACCATAACCTGGCAGGGTTATCACTTGGCCCACCAGTAACCTTATAACAACCTGCGAAGATTACATTTCCATCTTTATCAATGCCTTGATATCCTCTTGTTAGTGGTGTACTTTTAACACTAAATGTAAGTGAGCCTTCTGCATTAGTTACATCCCCACTCATTGTATACAGTTCTTCATTTGCATTATATATACATCCATTATATTTTCCGCTGTTATCGCTGTTATTACAAAAATCATCATTTGTTTCTCTTGAATTTTCGATTTCTTCTTCTAATGCATTTACACTAACAATTGGTAACATCAACAACATTAATAAAAACATTATTTTAAATTTCTTCATACTCACACCTACTATTCTATTTTTAATTTTATCATATTTTAATAATTATGCAATAGTTAATTATAATTATGCAATAGTTAATTACTTTACATTTATTAATACAATAGATAGAAAAAAATACATAAATATAGTATAATTAAATTGGTGATTTTTGGTGGATACTAGTACTTATAAAAATAGAGGTATGTTTCTTGAAAATATATTAAATGACTCTAATACATATTATAATAGTATAGATAAGTGTTTGATATATAAGAAACCTACTCCAATAAAGGTACTTAATGTAAGTTATCCTACTAATAGGTCTCACCTAATAAACAAAGCAGTTTATTCTAGTATATCTACACTTGATTATAATGGAATATATAGAGGTAAATATATAGAATATGATGCGAAGGAATGTCATAATAAAACTTCTTTCCCTTTGTCAAATATTAAAGAACATCAAGTACTTCATATGAGAAAAGCTATTAAACAAGGTGGTATAATCTTCTTGATAATATTTATGAATAATGAATTTTTCTTAATGAAGGGTGAAGATATACTTGAGTTTATTGATAATGGGACAAGAAAATCTATAGAATTTAGTTATATTAAAGATAAAGGATATAAAATAGTTGAAAGTTATACTCCTAGACTTAAATATTTAGAAGCTGTAGATAATGCTTATTTTAAGGAGTGATATGAAAAAGTTAAACTTTAAAATTAAAAATAAAGAAAAGAAGGATGAAGGTATTGTGAAAAAAAGAGTAAAAAATGAGGAAAATGTGAAACCTAGAAGATTTAGATTTTGGTATTGGTTTTTAGTAGTTGTTATGTGCTTTGCTCTATTATGTTTTATAGGTGGTATTGGTTTTTGCTACTATATAGTTAAGAGTGCACCTGAGTTTGATGCTCAAAAAATGTTTGAGAAAGAAGCTACTAAGGTATTAGATTCTAAAGGTAATTTGATAGCTTCTTTGGGAGCTGAGCAAAGAGAAAAAGTTAGTTATGATGAACTTCCACAAGTATTAGTAGATGCAATTATAGCGACAGAAGATTCAAGATTTTTTCAACATAATGGATTTGATGCTCCAAGATTTTTAAAAGCATCTATTAGTCAAGTCTTAGGTCGTGGAGGTGGTGGTGCTTCTACATTAACTATGCAACTTTCAAAATTGTCTTTTACATCTATTGAAGCTGAAGGTATTAAAGGTATAATAAGAAAGTTTACTGATATATACATGTCAGTATTCAAGATAGAAAGAAATTTTACTAAGTATGAGATACTTGAATATTATGTAAATACTCCTTGTATGGGTGGTAATATATATGGAGTTCAACAAGCTAGTAAGTATTATTTTAATAAAGATGTTAAGGATTTGAATTTGGTAGAAGCTGCTCAAATAGCTGGTATGTTCCAATCTCCTAATGGATATAATCCTTATAATAATCCTAATGATGCAAATAGTCGTAAAAATACAGTATTATATCTTATGAAAAGACATGGTTATATAACTGATACTGAATATAAGGCTGCTACTTCTGTTGAAATTAAAGATTTCTTAAAAGGTGGTGTAGCATCAAGTAATGAGTATCAAGGATTTATAGATACAGTTGTACAAGAAGTAATTGATAAGACTGGTAATAATCCTTATAATGTTCCAATGACTATATATACAACTATGGATAAGAATAAACAAGATGTTATCAATAATTTTTATAAGAATCATAAATTTAAAGATGATAAAGTTGAAGTTGGTATTGGTATTGTTGATAATAATACTGGTGCTATTGTAGCTGTTGGTGCTGGACGTAATAAAAAAGGTGCTCTTACATTAAATATGGCTACATTTTGGGGTCAAACAAAGAGACAACCCGGTTCAACAATTAAGCCAATTATTGATTATGGTCCAGCCGTTGAATATACAAATTTAAGTACTTATGGTCCATTTGTTGATGATGAAACACCTTATGGTAGTGGAACTATGAGAAACTATAATCACAAATATAATGGATTCATGAGTATGAGAGACTGCTTAGTTAAATCTATGAATACATGTGCTTTACAAGCATTTAAGTTAACAAGTAATGATGAAAAAGTTAAGTTTATAACATCAATTGGTATTAACCCTCCTGAAGGAGTTACTACTCTACCTGAGTCATATTCGATTGGTGCATTTAACGGCGTAAGTCCTGTACAACTTGCTGGTGCATACTCTGCATTTGGTTCTGGTGGTTATTACACTGCTCCATATTCATTTACTAAAGTAGTTTATACTGAAACTGGAGATGAATATACACAAGATACAACACGTGAAAAAGTAATGAAGCCTCAAACAGCATATATTATATCTACAGTACTTCGAGGTGTTACTCCTTCAACAGTTAAAGTATCTGGTACGCAACTTGCTACTAAGACTGGTACTACTTCATATGATAATAGCTTACTTAAAAAGTTTGGCTTAAGTAGTTCTGTTATACCTGATGCATGGACAGTTACTTATTCAACTGATTATAGTGTTGCGATATGGTATGGATACCCTGAATGGTTAACTGCTGATGCTGTTAAAAATAAACATTACTTAGTAAATGGTCCTGCAGTTACTGAGCGTAAGAAAATACAAGCTGAAATAAATAATAAGATACATAATAAAGGTAAGAAATTTAAAAATCCTGGTGGAATAGTTACAACTGAAGTTGAGCTTGAAACAATACCTGCTCAAAAACCAAGTGCATATACACCAAAAGATTTAAGAAAGAGTTATTTATTTATAAGTGGTACTGAACCTAGTGAAGTATCAAATAGATTTAGTAAATTAAGTGACCCATCAAATTATACATATTCTTTAGATGGTAGAACATTAAATCTATCATGGACTTCCCCTGGAACACCTAATGCAATAGATAATACTTATTTAACAGAATACTTTAATAATGGATATACTATTTGGGCTCAAAAATATCTAGATAAACGTATTAGCTATAATAATAGTAAGATTGGTAGATTTGGGTTTGCTGTATATCTTACATCCGGTAGTAAATCTACATATGTTGGTTGGACACCTGATACAAGTTATTCAATAAATTTAAATAACTATTCTGGATATTTCGATGGTGTTATTATAAAGAGTACATATTCTATATTTAAAAGTAACGCCTCTGATGGAATTAAAATAGTGTTTGATTCAGATACACCGATTGGAACTAATTATGAAGTATCTATGTTGGGACTTACTTATTCATATAAAGTTGGAGATAGTTATAGAGAATTAGGTTCTAGTTATATAGATGGAATTACACTAAATGGTACTAATATATTAAGTAGTGTTACTGATTTAAAAGTTGCTGCTACTAGCGCTAATAATAGTAGTGGAAACAGTATTAAACTTAGTGAAATAACTAAGGAAGCTGGTACATATAAAGTTACATACACTATTACGTTTACTTATAATGGAGTTAATACTACTAAAACTAAAGTTCAAACTGTTACAGTAAGTTAAAATAAAAGATCTTAATTAATTTTAAGATCTTTTTCCTTGCATATATGTTTTAGTTTACAAGTATCACATTTCGGATTTTTACTTGTACAATAGTATCTTCCAAATAATACTAATTGTGAATTTACTCTATTCCATTCATTTTCATCAAAATACTTTTTAAGTTTTATTTCAGTTTTTAATACATCATCTTTCTTAGTGGTTATACCAAGTCTTTTAGATACTCTAAATACATGTGTATCAACGGCAAAAGATGGAACGTTAAATAGTTCTCCTAGAACCACACTTGCTGTTTTTCTACCTACTCCTTTTAGAGATTCTAAGAATTCTCTATTATCTGGAACGTATCCTAATGGAAGTAAGTGTTCTACGATATATTTAAAATTAATTGATTTTGTTTTGTGAAAACCTAGTATTCTTATATAGTTATCTATTTCTTGGATAGATAGTGTATTTAATTTTTCTAGTGTATCATATTTCTTATATAATTCTTTTGTTGCTTTGTTTACACTTTTATCTGTTGTTTGAGCAGATAGCATTACTGATAACAATAGTTCGTAATCTTTTGTATATTCAAGTTCACATTTTGGATTATTAAATAGTTCATCTAAATAAGTTGTTATTTCTTTTTTATTCATTGTCGTCTAACCAATCGTAATCAAATAGTTCTGTATTTGATTTTTCTTCTTTTACTTTTGATTTAATACCTTTTTTAGACCATTCATAAACTATTTTATCAATATACTTAAAGTTCCTTACATTATTTAGAATTGCTTCTTTTAAGGCTCCTTTTATTGTCTCTTCACTTATACCATTTTCTATCCATTTATTTATTAGTTCATATTCAAATGATGAAAGTGTTCTTCCAAGTTCACGCTCAAATAAAGCATATATATCACTACTTGGTTCTTCTGTTTTTTTATTAAGAGCTAGTCTATCATACAATGGATCTAAACTTACTTTTTCTACTACTTCTCCATTATTATTAGATACGAGCATTTCTATATATTTTTTATTTATTAAGCTAGTGAATGTATTAAATGCTTTTTCTTCAGTGAATCCTAATTTATCCTGTATATCTTTTGTATCTAGATAAGAAGATATGTTTATGAAATATAATACAAGCAAAAACTCATCTAATGTTATATCTATATTACTTATACATTTAATAACATTAGAATTTATAATAAAATCTTTACTTGTAAAAATATTTCTCAAATCACTCATAACTTGTTTCCTTTAATATTGTTCTTATATTTATATTTTTTAAAAAATCTTCTATTTGTTCTTTAGAGTTTTCTAACTCTCCATTCATTACTTTTCTTTCTATATATTTATAGACTTTTTTAATGTTTTTAATTTCTACGTATTTAGCTATATCTTTTGGTGTTATATCAAGTTCTAATATACTATGAATTTTGTTTATTTCTTCGTAAGAATTTATATCTTTATTTATTTTTAATATTGTTGCGGCGTTTTTAATTATTTTATCATTATATATAACTAACTCACTAGTATTAATAGATCTTTTTCTTACTATATTTGATATCATATCTATTATTGTTTTTTCTTTATTAGGAATTGTGAGTGTTGTCTCTATTTGAGCCCATATTCCATATCTATCGTATGCCTCTTTTATGGTATCAAATTTTATATTTAAGTATTTTGATAAGTTATAGTTTCTAACTATTTCAAAGAATTTATCATAATGATTAGAATCGAATATTTTATCTAGTTCTTTCTTTATATATTCTTTTGGTACTTCGTTTAGTAATTTACCGTTTTCTTTTAGAAACTCTCTTATTTCATTTGATAGGCTAAAATCTAATGTACAAGAAAATCTTATTGCTCTTATTATTCTAGTCTTGTCTTCTATTAGTTTATCTTTAGTATTACCTACTACTCTAATAATTTTATTATTTAAGTCTTCTTTTGCTTTTAATAGGTCTATTAATTTTCCATTAGAATCTATTGCGAAAGTATTTATGGTAAAGTCTCTTCTTAATAAATCTGTTTTTAAATCTTTAGCATATTCCAGTCTTATTGGTTTATTTTTTTTATATTCTAGTTCTTTTCTAAAAGATGTAATGTCATAGTTATATTCTCCATCTTTTATATGGTAACTAAAGTATTGTTTGTTTGGTTTACCAGTACCTTCAAATATTTTAATTAAATCTTCTACTTTGGCATTAGTACATATATCTATATCTTTAGAATCGTATCCAAGTAAATAATCTCGTACGTAACCACCTACTATATAGCATTCAAAACCCTCTTTAATAATTTTATCTACTATCTCTTTCATATAATTTATTTTATCACAAATAATTTTTTTTACAATAAAAAAAGCCCGAGGGCCTTTTTATTAATTTAAAGCTTCTTTTAATTTGCTTCCAGCTTTAAATGATGCAGCAACAGAAGCAGGAATTTTGATTGGTTGTTTAGTTAATGGATTGATTCCATCTCTGGCAGCTCTTTTCTTTGCAGAGAAAGTTCCAAATCCTACTAAGGCAACTTTTCCTTCTTTTTTAAGACCAGTTGTAATTCCTTCAATTGTAGCTTCTAATGCTCTTTGTGCATCAGCTTTAGTTAATCCGGCTTTAGCAGCAACGAATTCTACTAATTCAGTTTTACTCATCGTAAATTACCTCCCATTTTTTACTTCGGCATCGCATATATTTTTCGTACGATGCTTACATATTAATTGTAGCATAACTCATGTAAAAAGCAAGTAAATTGATGCTTTTTTTACACATTTATCATATAAAAAGACTAAATTTTATAGTTTTTAGTCTTTTTTTAATAATTATTCTTTGTTTTTCTTAATGTATTTACATTTTGGATAGTTAGAGCAAGCTATGAATTTTCCATATCTTCCTTTTCTCTCTACTAGTTTATTACCACAATCAGGACAAGTTTCATCTAGTTCTTTTGGTTCTTCTTGCTTTATATATTTACATTTTGGATAATTAGAACATGCAGTAAATTCTCCATATTTTCCTTTTCTCACTACCATCTTGCTTCCACATTCTGGACAAGTTTCTCCTGTCTCTACTGGTTCAGTTTTTTCTTCTTTTTTGATGTATTTACATTCTGGATAGTTAGAGCATGCAGTAAATTTACCAAACTTACCTTTTCTGATTACTAAAGTGCTACCACATTCTGGACAAGTTTCTCCTGTTTCTTCTGGTGCTTCTTTTTCCATTTCTTTAAATGCTTTTTGTAGTAATGGTTCAAAGTCTTTATAGAATTTATCAAGTACTGTGTACCATACTAGTTTACCATCAGCGATTTCATCTAATTCAGTTTCCATATTAGCAGTATAGTTTACATTTATAATTGAAGAAAAGAACTCTTGTAGTTTATCTGTTACTACTATACCTATTTCTGTTGGATAAAATTTCTTATCTTTTAAGCTTACATATTTTCTTTCTTCTAAAACACTTATTATTTTAGCATATGTGCTTGGTCTTCCAATACCTAGTTTTTCTAACTCTGCGATTAGTTTAGCTTCTGTGTATCTTGATTTTGGTTCAGTGAAGTGTTGCACTTTGTCTACTTTAGATGCAACTATTACTTTAGATTTATAGTTAGCGAAGTCTGGAAGTATAGTATCTTCTAAATCTTCAAAGTCTTTATATACTTTTAAGTATCCATCAAATACTAGAACTGAACCATTTGCTCTAAAGATATAATCATTGTTTTCTAAGTCTACACTTGTTGCTTCTACTTTAGCATCTGCCATTAGTGAACTAAGTGTTCTTATATATATTAAATTATATAGTTTGAATTCATCTGGTTTTAAGTATTTCTTAATAGACTCAGGTGTTCTTAAGATACTTGTTGGTCTAATTGCTTCGTGTGCATCTTGTACGTTCTCTGTTTTCTTTGCTTTCTTAGTGTAACCAACGTACTCTTTACCATAATTATTCATTATGTATTTTTCAGTGTCATTTACAAAAAGATCAGAAAGTCTAATTGAGTCAGTTCTCATATATGAAATTAAACCTACTGTTTCATTTCCTAGAGATACTCCCTCATATAGTCTTTGAGCAATGCTCATTGTTTTAGAAGCTGGATAACCTAAACGGGTAGATGCCATTTGAGTAAGAGTACTTGTAGTGAATGGATCTTTACTCTTTTTAGGTTTTAATTTCTTGTCAACGTTTACTATATTATAAGCATTAGAAAGAGAGGCTATAATATCATCTGCTTCTTTAGATGTCTTAACTTCTATCTTTTTATTCTTATATTTAGTAAGTTCTGCTTTGAAGTCTTTAAAGTCTGCTTCGATTGTATAATATTCTTCAGGAACGAATGCTTCGATTTCACGTTCTCTATCAACTATTAGTTTTAAAGCTACACTTTGTACTCTACCAGCACTTTTACCATCTGTTTTAGATTGCATTAGCTTACTTAGTCTAAAACCTATTATTCTATCAAGTATTCTTCTTGATTCTTGGCTATGTACTAGTTCTATATCTATCTTTCTCGGATGACTAAATGCTTCTTTTATAGCAGGTTCAGTTATTTCATTAAATACTACTCTACTATAGTTATCATTTTTTATATCAAGTGCTTCTTTTAGATGCCAACTTATTGCTTCTCCTTCACGGTCTGGGTCGGTTGCTAGTATAACATTATCACTAGATTTAACTTCTTTCTTTAGTTCACTCACTAGTTTAGTTTTACCAGGCATTAATTTATAATTTGGTTTAAAATTATCTTCTAAGTCTACACCTAGGCCATATTTACCAGTTGTTGCTAAGTCACGAATGTGTCCTTTTGAAGATAATACTTTATAATCTTTTCCTAAATATTTTTCTATTGTTTTACTTTTACTTGGACTTTCTACGATTACTAGATTCTTCATATTTCTCCTTATCTTATATTATGTCTTTCCCTTTAAATAATATAAAACATTTAAAATTAGTTTGTCAAGACAAACAAAAAGAGTTCATTTAAGAACTCTATACACATTCTATGAATGTATCATTTAAGCATCTTACCGCGCATAAGCAATTGCAATCCATTGTAAATAATGAGTCTGTACTTACATAAGGATAAAGTGATGTAGTATCTGGATTGTTAGCTAGTACTCTAAATGTACAACAACATCCATCTATTTTTTCTACTCTAAATACACTACTAGTAGTATCTGTTTCACTTCTACTAACTGGCATACTAAATGGTGTACCATTTCCTGCGCAAGTATATAACATTATTGGACGAGTATTACATATAACACAGTTTGTTCCTCCACCTAATGCAGGTCTATCACAAGAAAGTAAGCAACTATCAGGACAAGCATTAGACTGTAAAACATTAATAACTTGTAGGATTTCCATTATGCAGTTATCACATTTATTGCAATTGTTGTTGTCGTTATTATTATTACACATATAATCCACTCCTTTATTTCTATTCATTAATATGGTATGAATTATAGTGTTTTTTAGTTACATTATTTACCTATTATTTAGTATATATTGGAGTTAAATTTTTATATTTTTCAGGTACATTTAGAACAGTTACTAGTTTGTTATTCTTAATTATATAGATATAGTTATTATAAACAGTTATTCTATGTTTATTTTTATATGCTAAGTAGTCTAAAAATTTTCTAAAGTCCCCATCATATTGATAGTTATAGCTTCCTTTCATTCTTGCTTGTCTATAGTTATATCTTGTATTTCTTACTCCAACCCTTTGTCTAATTCTTTTCTTTCCATGTTTAGTTACTGTTTTCATAAATTTAACTCCTTTCTTTTAATATCCTAATTTTTGTATTTCAGATACAATTTCTTCATAACTTAAAGATAAAATATCATCAACATTTTCACTTACTTCATTTAAAATATCACTTATTTTGCTTATACCATATTCTTCCTTAAAAATATTTCTTGTATCTAACCATAGACTTTGTAATGTATCCATAAGAGGATATGCATTCTCTTTATTCTTTAATGATAATGAAAGACAATCATATTCATATAATCTTGTGATATTATATCCGCCTATTGCTTTTCTTAAGCGTTTTAAGTATTTTTCATTTAGTATTTCATAGTCATCTTTCTTAGTGTATTCAAGGTAAGCTTCTACTATGTTATCAAATATATTTGATTTTTCTTTTTTCATGGTTACTCCTTAATTATTATTTATATTTCCTAATAGTTCTATTATAGATAAATCATTTATTTCATCTTTTTTAATTTCATATACTTTTATAATTCCTTTTACTAAATTATTAATTGTATATTTCATATTGAATCCATTTTCTAACCAAAGTATTAGTTTTATAAGTGTATCCGTTAGTTTTAATGAAATATCTTTATCATTTGTTTCTTTCATGAGAGATGAGTATGCGTATAAATAAAGTATGTTTGAATTTCCTAGTTCATCATAGTATTTTAGTAATTCTTCAGTTTTTAAATTATTCTTATTATCGTATACTTCTTTTCCATTAATAGTTATGTTTGTTATTTTGCTTGATTCTTTTTTCATAGTTTCTCCTTTTTCTTTGCCATTATATCATGTGTTTTTTATTATTGTGTTAAAATTAAGTTTTTTCTCCTTTCTTTGACACCTAAAGTATATCATGGAGTTTTCTCTATCTTGTGCTAAATTAAAAATTCATAAGAAAAAAAGCACTTTTTAGTGCTTAATAGTGTCAAGTTTAACTTGTTTTATATCAAATGAACTATCATTTTTAATAGTTATTTGTGTTGCTCCTCTTTGTTGAGTTTTATTTTCTATTCCTGGACTTGCTAGATAATCTATACTCATACCATATGTAAGTCTTACTCCTTTGTATTCAAGTGATATGTTGTTATAGTGATCATGTCCATAGAAAATTGCTTTAGTGCTTCCAAGAGAAGTTACTGTATCAAATAAAGTTGAATCATTTTTAGTAGTGCACACTTCTTCATTTACTTCTCCAAAGTAATATTTAACGTCTTTACTATTATTCTTATACTTTTCAATTGCTTCTTTTGTTTCAGGAAGAGGTATATGTAAGAACATCATAGATGGATTAGATTCTCCTATTTCAGTTACTTTTTCTTTATACCACTCTACTTGATTTTCATGGACGAAGTCATAGTTATTAAAATTATTATTTATATATGAGTTTGAATCTAGTAGATAGAATACTGTATTTATTTCTTATATAATCATTTTACTTGGCAGAATCCCCGTTTATCATATGATCGGGAAGGATGGAATGGCTTATTTTTCCCTGGCACAGGAGATTTTTCTTCTTGTGGGCGGGGTATTGTTTTACAGTATGAAAGAGGGAATTGCATCTCTTATCCGTTACCGCGTGCGCAGAGAGCAGTTTAAGGGTGTACGCAGGCTTTTTTTACAATCTCTGTTTCTAGCGCTCATATTGGGTATGATACTTACTGTTCTTTTAGAAGCAGGCTGCCGGTATGTCCTGCAGAATGTGTTGCAGCTCCCTCTTGCAGTGATGACCGTGCGGATAGCACTTCTGGGTATTCCGTTTCTTGCTCTTGCAGGTGTCCTTCAGGGATATTTCCAGGGCTTTCACATGCGTGCTCCCG
>CAJJPX010000004.1 GCA_905193755.1 uncultured Clostridium sp.
TATATATGGATGCTTTCAATATTGAAATATTATCTTATTCATATACTAAAAAACATAATTCAATAGTTCCTTATTATGAAGGATTAAATGTAATTTTGGACAAAATAAAAGGAATTAATTACTCCACAACTTTGCATAGTGATCAAGGAGTAGTTTATTCCTCTCAGGCATTTACTAATGCACATAAAGATTATAACATTATTCGTTCAATGAGTCGAGCAGGAACTCCAACAGATAACCCTAAAATGGAATCTATTAATGGATGGATAAAAGACGAAATCATGAGTGATTGGAATATTGATAGCTACGATTCATTTGACGAATTTATTAATACATATATTTATTATTATAACAATGAACGTTTAGCATGTTCATTAGATTATAAAACCCCAATTCAATATAAAATTGAACTAGGGTTTCAATAAATTCTTTTTTAGTGTCCACTTTTTATTGACTTATTCAGAATTATTTCCCATCACATTCTAGTTTTTTAACTAATGTATCTAATGATACTTTTTCTTTTGCTTCTTTTAATAAAGCTTCTAGTGAAGTTTCATTTGAGTTTAAATCTTGTCTTAATATATTGATTATTGTGTTTTTAATATCATCATCCATTTTTTCTGGGAGTCTATCATAATTTAAATAATCTTGAATTATGAGATTAGCTTCTAATAATCTTTTTACTTTATATGGATCTTCTTTTATATTCTCAACTCTTCTTTTACTCGCTTCTTTTAGTCTTTTGATGATAAATGTTTGATTATTTTCAATGTTAGTCATAATTCCTGTTACTTTGTGAAATATATCTAGCATTTCTTTTTCAAAAGAACCATTTTTCTTTTTTTCTAAGCTTTTCTTTATTTCTTTATATGCGATAGTAATGTATGCTAATGATACAATTATTCCTATTTCAGCAGGTGCTATTATTGATGTTGCTATACTAATTGCTCCTAATAACATTATTCTAAATTTCTTTTTTCTATCTGCTCTTATCTCTTCTCCTAATCCTTTATTGATAACTTCAAATGCTTTAGGTACTCTTGACTTTAAATATTCATTTTTTTGAGCTAGTTCATATAAATAATATTCATTGTTATTTTTATCATCTAATGCTTCTTTATAAAGTTCAAATGCTTCTTTTTCAATGTTTTCTAGCATTTTATTTCCTATTTGTTTTGTAGTTAATGTTTTTTCTCTTGTTTCTTCTATCATAATGTACCCCTTTTAATATTTATTTTAACTTCTTTATAATTGTATCTTCTGATACTTTATCTTTTGTTTCTTTTAATAGTATTTCTAAGTTTGTTTCATTAGTATTTAAATCGCGTTGTAATAAATCTATTATTGTTTTTCTTGTTTCTTCATCTAAGTTTTTAGGTACTATACCAGTACTTACATATTCTTGAATTCTATAGTTTGCTTCCATATATGCATTTACTTTTGCTTCTGTTTTTTCTTCTACTAATAGTCTCTCACTTCTCATTTTCGTTATTTTTTTAACAATACATTGTTCATTATCAGATATAGTTTCTATTACATTATCTGCCTTTTTAAGTGTTTCTTCTAATTCTTTTTTTAATGATTCATTATCTTCTTTACTTAGTTTTTTTAATCTTTTATAAAGGCCACCCGCATAAACTATAGATGTTATTATACCTACCATGGGAATTATAAATAATAGTGCTACATTTGCTAAACCTAAAGTTACCATTGCACCACATTCTATATAAGATTTCTTTAAGTCTTTCTTTAATGATTTTTCTATAATATCTAATGCTGCATATGCTTCGACTCTTAAGTCTTCATTTCTTCTAAATAAGCTCGTTATATAGTATTCAGGTAATTCTTCTTCACTTTTTATTTTTTCATTTATTTTGATTGCTTCATCATTTGCCTTATTTAAGAATGAAGTACCTATTTTTCTTGTATATATAGGTTTTTCTTTTTTTAAACCAGTCATATTAACCCCCAAATAAAAAAGTGTTTATATTATAACACTTTTTCTATAACTAATCAATATTTACTCCAGATTCTACTGTTTTAAGTCCAACTATATATTCTATGATTATTAATACAGTGTATGTTATCATTACAATTAAAAGTATGCTTTTAAATGTTGTTAGTGTGAAAGTTGTACTTGTAAATATATTCATTATGTCACTATTAAATAAACCTGAAACATAGACAACTAAAAGTATAATTATGGATAAAGCCATATATGTTAAGAATCCATATAAGCAACTTTTTAACATTTTATTGTTATTTGATTTATGACCTAGTATTATACCTATATAACCTGTTAGTAAAATAAATGTAAATTCTAAGAATAGTAATGTAAATACTTGTAAAAGTAAATTTGTTATACTGCTTTCATAGAGATTAGCTACTATATTTAAGCTATTTTTTAATAGTTCAATATTTTCTTTTGAGTAATAACATATTAATAGTGATGCGGCAATCACTATAGTTGATGTTAACATAGTTATTAACCCACATAACACTTTTGATAAATATAATGTACTCTTTTTAACTGGTAATGTGTGTGTTAAGTAAGACTCATCTTTATAGAAGTTTAGAACAAGTCTTGCCCATACTCTCATTAGATTATTAATAAGTACACTTACTAACATTGAAACAGCAATTCCATTATTTATTTTTGAAAGTATTAACATTATTCCTGAATTATCAAATAATCCACATATTCTTCCAAGTAAAGCAAAGAATAATGATAAACTATAGAATATTATTAAGTTCTTGTATGTAAATTTTAAATCATATTTTAGTACTTTTAAGAGCATTTGAATGTCCTCCTAAAGATCTCATCTATTGATGATTTTTCTTTTTTACGAAGTTCATCTGCAGAAGCTGTTAATATTATTTTACCTTTGTCTATGAATATAACTTCGTCTAATATTCTTTCTATATCTGAAATTAAGTGTGTTGATATTATTACACTACTTCCTTCTTTGAAGTTAGAAAGTATTGTGTCTAATATATAATCTCTAGTAGCTGGGTCTACTCCACCTAATGGTTCATCTAAAATATAAAGATCAGCTTCTCTACTCATAACAAGAATAAGTTGTAGCTTTTCTTGCATACCTTTAGACATCTTAGATATTTTAGAGTTTATATCTAAATCTAAATCTTTAAGTAATTTTTTTGCTTTTTCAATATTAAAGTTAACATAGAATTCATTAAAGTAATTTAGTGTATCTATTACTTTCATTTCTTTATCTAAGTAAGTTCTTTCTGGTAAGTAAGAAATAATCTTTTTTGATTCTACTCCTGGATGTAGTCCTTCTATAAGTACTTCACCACTAGTTGGAGTAAGTAAATCATTAATAAGTTTTATTAGTGTTGTTTTTCCTTGCCCATTTTTACCTAGAAGACCTACTATTTTACCTCTAGGTATTATTAGGTTTACATCTTTTAGAATTTTTTTATTATCAAAACTCTTTGATAGGTTCTTGCACTCTAAAAGTTCCATATTATTTTCCTCCAAATTCTTGCAAGTACTTAATAGATTCTTCATATGTTATACCTATACTATTCATAGAACTTAAATATTCATTTACTTTTTCTTTAGCTAGTTTTTCTTTAGCTTTGTTTATTACTTTTGAATCATTAGTAACATATTTACCATTTGTTCTTTCAGTATAAATTAGTTTTTCATTTTCTAGTTCTACTAAAGCTTTTTGCATAGTATTTGGATTAACTTTGTAGTAAAATGCTAGCTCTCTTACAGAAGGTAATCTACTTCCTACACTTAATTTACCTGATACTATATCCAATTTAATAATATCTACTAGTTGAATATAGATTGGTATATTGTTATCAAATGTATAACTCATATGAACTCCTTTCACTGTATTACTTGCATAATACAATAATACTATTATATATATTTTATGTCAATAGAAAAAGCCAATTAAATTGACTATATTTTTATAAAACTATAACTTACGTTATTAAGTTTTAATATACGCTCTATGTCTTCTAATTTTAACCAGATAGATGATGTATTTTCATTTGGGTGCATCCCTATTTCTTTGAAACTTTTTATGTCTTCATCTATTAATACTTTTACTTTGTGTTCTCTGTCATTAAGTATTCCAAGTACTGTTACTGAGCCTTTTTTAAGACCTAAATATTTTTCTAAATCTTCTTCGTTTGCAAATGTTAGAGGTCTAAGTCCTAGAGTATTTCTTAATTCTTTTAGATTTACTCTTTTTTCTCCAGCAACTAGTATTAAATAATAATTTTGTTTTTTATCGTCTCTGATGAATAGATTTTTAACTACTTCAACTTCGTCATCTAATTTTAATTCTGACATTTCTTCCATGGTGAATACTGCTTTATGATCTATTCTTTTATATTTAATATTTAAGTTATCTAGGTATTTAAATATTTCTTCTTTACTTGTATACATAATTAGCTCTCTTTCACTTTTATAATAAATATTTTTTAGCATTTAAAAATGCAATGATTATTTCTTTTTCATTGCATTTATTATATCAAAGTTCTTTATAAAGTTAAATAATTTTACATCTTTGTATTTGTCTAGTATCTTGTAAATTAATATTGTTATGAGGTATGCAACAGTTGCTCCGATTAGTCCTGATAACATACCACCTATTACATCTGATGGATAGTGAACCATAAGATAATTTCTTGATATACCCATAAGTATTATAAATAGAAAACACCAATATTTATTTTTTGTTTTAGCCATGAATACTAAAGACATCATTGCTGCTGTCATAGCTGTTGTGTGTCCACTTGGGAATGAGAAATCACTTTCGGTAACACTTCCTGCATATTTCCACCATTCGTTATATTCTAAGACACTACTCATATATGGTCTAGGTCTAGCTACCATATCTTTTAATATAAAATTAGTTATAATAGCACCTGCTCCTATTGCTCCAAACATACATATTCCAAACTTTCTTGTTTTCTTAAATAGCATTAAGAATATACTTAACAAAATTAAGAATAGACCTTTTTCAGCAAATAAACTTATAAACTTAAATAACCAGTTTAGATTACTATGTGTTAGAAGTGCTAGTTCATGTAAAATATTTAGTATAGTATGATCAAATCCACTAAATGTAGTATTTAACCATTCAGCTGCTGCTGTTAGTTCCATATCTACCTCCTACTACATTATCATTTTACATTCATAATAAATTTAAAACAATAACATTACTTATTCTTTACATTTTTGTTATCAATTATAGCTAGTAAACTTCTAAGTCTTATGGTAATTGCTCCCATATTAGATATTTCATCTATCTTTATTTGTGTATAGACTTTGTCTTTACTTTCAATAATTCTTCTTACTTCATCAGTTGTTACTGCATCTACTCCACAACCAAAAGATACTAATTGAACTAAATTAATATTATCTTTAGATTCACTTATGTATTTAGCAGCAGCATATAGTCTTGAATGATAAGTCCATTGATTCATTACTTTAGTTTTAAATGGTTTTACTTTATGACTAATACTGTCTTCAGTTATAACTACTGCTCCAAGTGAAGTTATAAGTTTATTAATACCATGATTTATTTCAGGATCTAAATGATATGGACGACCGCATAATACAATTATAGGCATATTTTTAGATGAAGCAATTCCCATAAATTCTTCTGCCTTAGTTCTTATTTTTGATAAGTAATCATTATATGCTTCATAAGATTTTTCTACAGCTTTTTTAAGACCAGATTCAGTAGTTTCAATATTATAATATTTAATTATAGTTTTTATTCTTTTTAAGAATTGTTTTTTATCTGCTAAACTTATAAAATCATCTATAAAAGTATCTTTGTTTAGATTATTTATATTGCCTCTTATAACTTGAGGATAGTATGCTACTACTGGACAATTATAATGATTAGTACCAAGTTTTTCATCAACATTGTAGCTCATACTAGGATAGAATATATAGTCTACTTTAGAATCTAATAAATACTCTATATGGCCATGAACTAGTTTTGCTGGATAACAAATTGTATCTGATGGTATTGTGTGTTGTCCTTTTAAATAGAGACTTCTTGATGAAAATGGAGACACTACTACATTAAGTCCTAAAGTTTTAAATAAAGTATACCAAAATGGTAATAGTTCATACATATTAAGTACTAGAGGTATACCAATAGTAGTCTTAGATTCATCTATTTCATTATTCATGAATTCTTTTAATAAAGATTGTTTATATTCATATAAGTCATAGTGTTCTTGAAGATTGCCTTTGTTAAGAGGTTTTGAACATCTATTACCTGCGATGAATCTTCTTTTCTTATCGAATGTATTTATAACCAAGTTACAATGATTAGTGCATCCATTACAATTTATATTTCTTGTTTCGTAGTTAAAGTTTTTAAGTTCTTCTAAAGTTAATACTTTACTTTTATCACTTTCTTTTTCTTTACTATAAAGTGCACTTCCGTATGCTCCCATAAGTCCTGAATATTTTGGTCTTATTACATTGTGACCAATTTCCATTTCAAAGGATCTTAGTACTGAGTCATTTAAGAATGTTCCACCTTGAACAATTATGTTTTCACCTAAGTCTTTTGGACTAGCGCATCTTATAACTTTATATAATGCGTTTTTAACTACACTCATTGAAAGGCCTGCTGCTATACTTTCTACTGAAGCACCATCTTTTTGAGCTTGTTTAACTGCACTATTCATAAATACTGTGCATCTTGAACCTAAACTAACTGGACTTTTAGCATAAAGACCTAAATGTGAGAATTCTTCTGTTGTGTATCCTAAAGCTTTAGCAAATGTTTGTAAGAAAGAACCACATCCTGAAGAACATGCTTCATTTAAATATAAACTATCTATTGAACCATTTTTTATCTTAAAACATTTTATATCTTGACCACCTATATCAAGTATAAAATCTACTTTAGGATTTATTTTCTTTGCTGCCGTGTAGTGAGCAATTGTTTCAACTACACCATAATCTATATTAAATGCATTTTTAATTAATTCTTCTCCATAACCAGTTACTGCGCTAGATTTAATGTTAATATTTGGATACTTGTTATATAAATCTATTAAATATTTTTTAACTATTTCTACTGGACTTCCTTCGTTTGGTGAATAATATGAATTAAATATGTTACCATCATCATCACAAAGAACCATCTTTATTGTTGTGCTTCCTGCATCTATTCCTAGATACATATTTTTACTTGGTTTATCTAATTCTTTTATAGTTGTGTCGTTATGTCTTTTCAAGAATTCTTCATATTCTTTTTTATCTTTGAAAAGTGGTTTAGTTTTTACATAGTTATTTTGCTCTTTGAACTTTTTAAATTTGTTTTCTAGTGATAGAAGAGTTGTTTCTTCTTTTACATTTGCTAGTACTGAGCCTATTGCTACAAAGTAAAGGGAATCATCAGGAAGTACTCCTTTAGTATTTAATACTTCATCAAAACTATTTCTAAGTTCGCTATAGAAGTATAATGGTCCACCTAAATATAAAACATTATTACCTATTTCTCTTCCTTGAGATAATCCTGATATTGTTTGATTTACTACTGCTCTAAATATACCAGCAGCTATATCTTCTTTTCTAACACCTTGATTAAGTAATGGCTGTACATCTGATTTAGCAAATACTCCACAACGAGATGCAATATTACATATCTTATCATGATGACTTGATAATTCATTTAATTCTTCACCATTAACATTTAATAATGAAGCCATTTGGTCTATAAATGCACCTGTTCCACCTGCACAACTACCATTCATTCTCATTTCAAATCCACCAGTAAGAAACAACATTTTAGCGTCTTCTCCGCCTAGTTCTATAACTGTATCAGTATTTGGGTAATACTTTTTAACTGCTATTTTTTCTGCAAATACTTCTTGAACAAATGGAATTTTTAGACTTTCTGCATAACCAAGCCCCGCTGAACCTGAAATAGTTACTGTTATCTTGTCTTTCTTTATTACTTGTTTTAAATCATTTATTATTTTTAATATAGCACTTCTTATCTCAGAATAGTGACGTTCATATTTCTTAAATATTATATTTTCTTTTTCATCAATTACTACACATTTTATAGTAGTAGATCCTATATCAAAACCTACTCTTTTCATATTACTTATCACCTTCTTCTGCAATAGCTAGCATTAATTTAATTCTATTTTCTTGATTTACTTTTGAAGCTCCTGCATCATAATCTATTGGAAATATATTAGCATTTGGATATAACATTCTAAGTGTTCTAATTGTACCTTTACCTACTATGTGATTAGGAAGACATCCAAATGGTTGAGCACATATAATATTGTTATATCCTTTTTCTATTAACTCAGATACTTCTCCTGGTAAAAGCCATCCTTCTCCCATATTTACTCCTCTATCTATTACTCGATCTGCAAGTTTCTTTATTTTTTTAAATGGAGTTGGACATACAAATTCAGGATATGGTTTTAATGCTTCTTCCATGTCTTTTTCCCAAGAAGATGCAATTGATTCTACAGTCTTTCCTGCATACATACTTACTCTATTTTTTCCATAATATTTATGATTTATTTCTCCATCAGAAAAACAAAATTCAAAGAATGCTAGTACTCCTGGTACCATGTACTCACATCCTTCTTTAAGTAAGAATTCTTCTAAATTGTTGTTACCAAATGGAGAATATTTAACATATATTTCTCCTACGATACCAACTTTCTTTAATTTTCTATCTGCTCTTTTAATCTCATGGAAGCTTTTAGCAATACTTTTTAGATTTTTTTTCATACTTCTATTATTTAAACTTTTCTTAGAAGCAAAATCAGTAGATAATTTATTTATCCAATAATCTACTAATTTATCAGTTTCACCTTTTTTCTTTTCATAAGGTTTTACTTGATTCTTTAAAAGCATTATAAAGTCTCCATAGATAATAGTTCTAAGAGACATATACATCATCATTGGTGTTAGTTTAAATCCACTACATTTTTCTATGTTACTTGTACTTACTGAAATAACTGGTATATAGTCATATCCCATACTTTCTAAAGCTTTTCTAAGTAAACAAATATAATTAGATGCTCTACATCCACCACCAGTTTGAAATTGTATTAAAGCTACTTTATGTGTATCATAATCTCCGCTTTTAAGTGCATAAAGTTGTTGTCCTATCGCACATATAGCTGGATAACAAATATCATTATGTAAGTAACTAAGTCCGGTATCTATAACATCTTTTCCTTCATAATGAAGTACTTCTACATTATATCCATATAATTTAAATACTTTTTTTAGAAGTCTCATATGTACTGGAAATATATCTGGTGCTAGTATAGTATGAGTTTTTTTCATATCTTTAGTAAATTCTGCTGTCATATATATGTCTCCTTTAAACTATTTTTTCTTTTCTTTGAATATTTTAACTGATGTAATAACTGTTATTAAACTAAGAATACCTTCTACTAAAAGGTTAGCTCCAAGTAATATAGTTAATACCATAGCACTCTCACTAGGCTTTATCATTAGTGTTATACCACAGATACAAGCAAGTATTGCAAATATTAGAATTAAATACCATTCACGAATACCAAACTTATGTGCTTCATTAGCAATATGTATTTTAAACATACTATCAGTAAATATTGATAAACCTAATGCTATGCATATAAAGTTAATAAATCCTTCAGGATGTATTAGAATAATAATACCAAGTACTAGAAGTAAAATACCAAATGGCAAGTCATATTGAAATGCTAAACGATATAGGTCATTTGAGAAATAACCAAATAATTTAATCATACCAAATGCTATTAAAAGTATTGCACATATTACAACTAACATTGTTTGTGAAAATGCTGGATTTATCATAAGTACTAATCCTAGAATACATAATATGATAGACATAACTATGTAACTTGTTTTAGCTATACGTATAAATTTACTCATCTTAGTTCCTCCTTTCATTATATAAATAGTATAACCTCATAATACATTTTTTTAAATGGACAGTTTTTTTATGATGTTTAATTTTTAGACAAAATGGTTTTAATGCATAAAAAAAGAATATTAATTAGAATGTTTACTTATAAATTCTAATAATATTTCTTTACTTATTTTAGTATATGTTACATACTCTTTTACATATTCTTCATCTAAGTTTCTTGATAACCAGTCAATACAGAATCCAAAGAATTGGCACTTTATAAAACTAATTAAGAACTTCTTATCTTTTTCATTTATGTTCATATTTTTAGTAATTGAGTTTATTAGTGTTCTAACTGTATATTCACAAGTGTCCATTATGAATCTCTCATATATATTTTTATCTAAGTGATTATAAATATTTAGAATAGTCTTTTTATTTTCAAGTACATATTTAATAGCTACTTCTACTGCCATGTCTATTGAATCTATAGTTGGATAATTTTTAATTAAAATGTCTGTTTCTTCAGTAATAACATTTTCAAGTAAATCATTTATGTCTTCGTAATGATAATAAAATGTATTTCTATTTACTCCACATTCATCTACTATATCTTTTACTGTTATTTGATTAAAAGGTTTTTCTTTTAGTAATGTTATAAATGTGTCCTTGATTGCTTTTTTAGTAAAGTTTGCCATAATATACCTCTTTAGGTATTATACAATAAATTTATGTTTTTTCAAAATTATGATATACTTTTATAGAGGTATTACTATGGAAATGTATAACTATGATAAAATTATTAGGAAACTTAAACTTGATGAATTAGATGATGAAACTAAGTTAAAAAAAGTTATAAAATGCTCTGCTGATTGTTATGATACTTTAATTAGATTTTATAATTATTATTTAACATTAATAGAAAACAATAATGACTTAGATGATTTTGATGAAGATATTAAAGGTATTAAGAATAGTAAAGCAAAAACTATTAAGGGATATTTAGATTTAATAGAAAGAATCGTTGATACTACTAATGAGATAGCTAATGAAACTATTGAATTAAATACTAAAATACATAAGAAAGAAAAAGAAATAAAAAAGAATAAGCATAGTTTATTAAAAACATTATTTATTGGGTCTTTATTTGGTACTAAAAAGAAACAAAGTAAAGTTAAAGATAATGAGTCATATAGATTCGAAGAAACTGAACTCGAAGATGATGACTTTCATTTTGAAGATCCAGATTAAAAAGAGATTTAAAACTCTTTTATTTTGTTTACATATACTCTTTCATTATTAGTATTATCACAATAATATGTGTAATTATTTTTTTCTAATAGATTTATTAAATCTTTATGATTAGTGTAAAGTGTTATATATATCTCATTTACATTATTATTTATAGCTTCGTTAAAAGCAATTTCTAAATATTTAGTACCTAGTCTTTTATATTTATCTATTACTTTTAAAGTACATATTTTTAATCTTTTAGATGGCTTAAATTTTTTAGTAAAATTATTATTTATTTCTAGTTCATCTTCTGTTTTTAGTACTAAAATAGATGTTATTTTATTGTTTTGATATGTTACATATGCTTTTCTATCTAAGTGATTATTAAACCAAATAATAAAGTCTTTATAATCACTTTTTAGTGAATCAAAGAATGTATCATTTATATCTAAATCTTTTAATTGTTTTGATTCTATAACTATGTTTTTCATTATATTATTTATACATATTGTAAATTTACTTTAGGTTTACAATTTCTTTAATATCACTATACTCTTTACCATTTATAATCATAACACTATTTTTAACATTATAATAATTTCCAAAGTACTCTAAGTTTCCATTTTCACATCTAATAAATGATTCATTTGGAAGAGCAATTAGTGGCCTATCATTACTTACAGTAAATATTTCTTTTAGAAATTCTTCATTTTTAAAATCTAGATGTGGATATATATTAAAATCTACTAAACCTAAACCTTCATATTTAACTAATTTATAATCTTGATATTCATCTAAATAAATAACATTTTTACTTTGATTTAGACTGCCTGCTGAAACGCCTATTATTAAATCTCTACTTATAATATTATCTTTAATCTTGTATTCATTTATACTTTGCATTTCTTTATATGTATCTCCGCCCATAAGAAAGACTATATTAGATTTATTTAATAATTCTTTTGCTTCTTTTTTAGATACTCTTTTATCAATAAGATATTCACATTTAAAATTAATACCTGCTTTATTAAATGCATCTACTAACAAGTTTTTATGCTTATCTATTTTTTCAGTATTATCAAAGTCCGATGCTATAAAAGTAATAACACTATTATCTTTTATATCTTTTTTTAAAGATTCTATTTGTTCTTTAGTGAATCCATTTTCTTTGTCTATTCCACTCATTAAATAATTAATCATTATATACCTTCTTTCTTATCTTCATCAATCTTTTTTATTAATGTTTTCATTCTTGTATGATATCCTTTTTTATTATAGAAGTTTTCTGCATTATGATTGTATGCGAATACATCTACTATTACATATTCACAGCCTAGACTTTTAAAGTATTCTTCCATCTTGTCCATTAATTCTTTACCAACACCTTTGCTTCTTATTTTCTTACTTACAATAAGTTCTGTTATTTCTCCTCTTCTTGGACATTTATAATCTAAATAATCATATTCATCATATGGAAATATACATCCAATTACTAGTCCAACTACTTTATTGTTATCTAATGCTAAAAAGCATTTACCTTCGTTTTCATATGCTTCTTTTAAATCAATTACTGCCATTTTATCTCTATAGTCTTTATGTAATTGGTCTAAGTCGTCTTCATCGATTGTAAGAATATATTCTTCTAATTCAACTAGTAAGTCTTTTACATCTTCTAAATATTTTTCTTCATATTCTATAATAGTCATATTATCACCTAAAAATATTATAACATAATTAAAAAGATTACCGAAGTAATCTTAATTCTCTTTATCATTTTCTGTTATTCCATTTGGAAAATTTAATAAATTATTTTTATTCTTAAAAAATTCTATTACAAGGTCTGTTGCTTGAGCTTTTTTATTTTCTCTAAATACATCATGTGTAGTTTTTTCTAACATTACTAGTTTCTTTAAATTATTTTGTACACAACTATATACGTATTCTACTGATTCTTGGGGAACTATAAAATCTGATGTACCTCTTAGTATTAATGTTGGTATTTTGACTTCTTTAATACAATCTTGTAGTTCTTTTACTATTTTAAAGAATTCTATATAACAATTAGCTGGTAGTTTTAATAATCTATTTGTTACTAGTTGTGCTCCATATTCTTCAAATATTTTTGGAGTTGAAGTTAGGGCAGTATTGATATTAAACTTAGTATTTTCAAAACCACTTATTCTAAAAGCAGGTGCTACTAAGACTAGCTTTTTAACTTGTGGATATTTTGATGCCACATATGAAGCTAATACTCCACCCATGGAATGTCCTACAACATATATTTTTTTATAGCCATTAGATATTAAAAATTCCATTTCACTATCTACTTTTTTAATCCAATCTTTATAAGTTATTTTCTTTTTAAAATCACCATCATGTCCTGGTAAAGTAAAAGTAAAAACATCATAGTTACTAACTAGTTCTAATCTATGTGTTAAATATTCTTGATCATATACTCCACCTGCAAAACCATGTATAACTAATATTGCTTTTCTAAATAATTCCATACTACTCACTTCCTATGGTATTATTTTAGCATAATTAGTTTTATCTTGCTATATTATTCTAATTCTTCTTTCCAACTTGCATCTAATTCTTCATCATCGTAGAAAATACAACTTAATTTACTTACTGCTTTATATAGTTTTCCTACGCCTTTTTCACTCTTTTCATAGTTTGCAATGAATGCATCATCTATTCCTAGACTTCTTCCTTCACTATACGAATCTATATCAGCTCCAATATATGTAAATTTCCAATCTTTATGAGCTTGTATTAATTCTTTTATTTGTGACTTGTTATATTTTGTTGACGAATTTTCATAACCATCTGTTGTAATAACAAATATTACTTTATTAGGATCTTTATCTTCCATTTCTCTTATAGTTTTACCTATTGCATCTAATAATGCAGTGCATCCTCTAACATAATATTCTTTATTAGTTAGTTTTTTTACATTATCAATATCTTCCCTATTATGTAACACTTCATACTTATCATCAAATAATATTGTTGTTACTTTTACGTTCTTTCCCCTTTGTGAATTGATATAACTATTATATCCTCCGATTGTGTCCTTTTCTATCCCACTCATAGAACCACTTCTATCAAGTAAAAACACTATATCCATTTCGTTATCTCTCATTTTATTTTTCATACTCTCTCCCTCTTTTCTCTTTAATAATAATATTTTCTATTATTTATTTGGTCGCTTTAAAAGTGACATTTATGTTATAATTACCTAAAGAGGAAATTATGAAAGAAGAATTAAAAAAATATATTAATTTAAATTTAGAAAAAGAAGATAAAACTGAACATAAGAAAAGTGAATTTATATTTAGGGGAAAACTTAAAAATATTTTTTATGATGAGTATTATAGTGAAGATGATGATTTAGAAATTTGCGAGGAACCACAATATAAAAAAAGTATTAATCCAGTTGAACAATATTTAAAAGATAATGATAAATATAATGATTTTCAAACAATGTTATTTAAAATGATTGATGAAAGAAATCTTAAAGATAGTGATGTTTATAATAAAGTACATATTGATAGAAGATTATTTTCTAAGATAAGAAGTGATAAAAATTATCATCCTTCTAAAGAAACTATTATATTACTTGGTCTTTCATTAGAACTTAATGAACTTGAGATAGTTGAATTACTAGATAGTGCCTCTTATTCACTTCCTAAAAATAATTATTTTGATTTAATAATTAGATTTTGCTTTATTAATAAAGTATATAATATAAATAATGTTAATGAATTATTATATGATTATGATTGTAAGTTATTAAATGCATAGTAAAAGAGTTAATTAATTTAACTCTTTTTTTCTTTTATGATATTTTCTATTTCTTTAGTTAGTGATTCATTTTCATCATCTTCTAGTATATCCCATATAGGATTGTTATTTTCATCAACTACTGGTACTATTTCTATATTGCCTTCATTATTCACTACTTCAAGTTCATCTTCTACTACACCAACGCATAGATAATAATCAAAACTCAATACTTTTTCTAATAAATCTTTAGTGTTATTTTTATGAGTTATTTTATAGAATCTACGCATATCTTTATTTCTAATAGATTCTAAAACTGCATACATATGCTTACAAAAATATTCACATGGGCAATTACAATATAGTTGTAGTTTCTTTTCATCTTCGTTATATTTGACAACAACTAGGTAATCTTTAGTTCCTTCGACTACTGCAAAATATCTATCATCTATTTTTTCTAAGAATAATACACTACCATCATCATAATATTCCATACCACGTTCTATAATTCTATCATCAAATATTTCATCTATATCATCATTAAATAAATCAAAATTAAATTCTTTTTTATATTCATATTTATTTGATTCACCTGTTAAACTAGATATCATTTCATAAAGAAATCCTTCTAACTTTTTAGGAAGACTTTGAAATGTAAAATTAAGTATATTGTAAATATAAGTTATCTCTTTTGGTATATATTTATTAAACTTAACACTTATCTTTTCTTTATTAGATGTTTCAATATTTACATTTAGAGTAACTAATCTTTCATCACTAAGATTATCTTCTATAAAAGTAGTTTCTATATTCTCTAAGTTATTAACATTATTTATAAATTCAATTATTCTATCATTTGGTATATATTCATAACTAACATATTTTTCTATATCTTTAGTTTGCATAAGAGCTAAGTCTATCCAACTAAGTTTATATGTCTTAGTACTTTTAAGTTCATCTAGTCTAATATAAATATAATAACCTTCATAATTAAATAAAGTTAATTCTAAAATATTTTTATCTTTCTTGAAATGTTTTTGTACTTGTTCTATCTTTTTAGTTATTTCTTCTTTCATAGTAATCACATCCATATCATTTGTTTTTTAATATAAATTTGCATTTTGGGTAATTTGAACAACCAATAAATTCTCCATATTTACCATTTCTTTTAACTAGATTTCCACCACATTTAGGACATCTTTTTTTATCTTCTTGTGATATATTTTTTACATGCTTTATATGTTCTTTTCTTTTTTCTTTGTCTATTATATTTGATTTATTAATTATATCTACTATCTCTTGTATGTTATCTATTGTGTTTTCTTCATAGCTCTGTATTCTTGTTAATAAATCATTTATATATATTATTTCGTTTGAATTTACTTTGAATGTTCCTCTTCCAGATACGCAAACTAAAGGTATTATCTGTTTGTCTTCTAAGTTTAATAATTTTTTTAATGTTTCTTTATGACCATAATTTTGTCTTAATGGATTATTTATATATACTTTTTTGTTACCTGCTTTATAAATCCAATTATGTTCTTCTTTTTTACCATATACATATCCATTCCACTGTTTTGTTTCAATAACAAATAAACCATGCTTAGAAATTACCAAATGATCAATTTGAGTTGTTTTATTTTCGTCTATTTGTAACATTAAATCATTATATACTATATATTCATCTTTTGGAAGTTTATTAACTTCTCTTTTTACCCAAAATTCTCCTGCTTTACCTGTTATCTTTTTTGAGAATATTGCACAAAATAATCCACTTAAAACTACTATCCAATAAAATGGATTTGATAAAATAGTTTTTATAAGTGTATTTGCAAACTGATTCATAATAATCACATCCACTTTTATTTTAACATAAAAACTATGTAATTTCTTACATAGTCTTATATTATTTACCTAGTTTTTCTAGTTCTTTTATATCATTTTTATAAGTTTCTAGATCTTTGTTCCATCTTGCAATTAGTTTTTCATCATGTTTATCAAATTTATAATTATCATTTATATATTTACCTAAGTAATTTGATACTTTAGTAGCACCATATACATTTAAGTGATCTCCTTCATCACAAGTATCTTCTTTGAAGTCTAATTTAAAGTCTTTATAGTTTAAATTTAAGTCAGTAAATTTAATACCATTTTCTTTAGCGTAATCACTTACTGTATTACTTCTTTCTCTTTTCCATGAATCTGGTGAAGGAATCCATATAAACTCTATATCAATACCCTCTTCTTTTGCTGTTTTAACTATTAGGTCTATATATTTTTTATTGGTATCATTTAGTTTAGCTCTCTTATCACTATCATAGATATAATCTTTAGTATATCCTTTTTTTACTGTTGTTATATCCATTCCTTTATGTGGATTATAATAGTCACTTAAAGCATATTTAAAGTCATTTTTATTTAATTCATTATATCTTGAATGATATCCTAGTATTGGCATAATCATAGATGCTTTTTGTCCATAACTAAAGTTAAATGTTTTGTCTGTTAGAGCATCTATTTTATTCTTACTTAGTTTCATATTATCAAATACTTTTTTATAGTTACCAGTAGATGATTGATTATTAAAGAAGAAGTTATCAACATTTAAGAATATTACTTTTGGTTTTTGAGTTTTTAATGCTTCAATTAGCATATAGTAACAAGTCCATATTCTTTGTCCAGCTGATACGTAACTATAACTTGTAATATTATAGTCTTCCCATATTTTCATAGGTGAAACTCCCCTATAAGTATCAGAGTTTCCTAAGAAAAGAACATCTATTGTATTTTTTGGTTCTGCATAGTACCCTCTTGTTATAAAACTATGAGAGTTATCATCATTAGTAATCCATTTAGGAATAAATAATCTATCTAGGAAGTATATTGTTGTTAATGATAATATGATGAATGCTACTATACTTAATATTTCATTTCTTACTTTCATGTTGCCCTCCTAAAACTGTCCATATATAAAGTCACTAGCATTATAACCTGGACCATATATTCCAAATACTAAAATCATAACTATTAATATATAATAAACTAAATACTTATTAAATGGGAAACTATTAACAATTTCTTCATTTACTTTTTTACCTTTTTCTTCTCTAAATGCTATAAAGAATAATAATGCTATGAATAAAATTATTATTATGAAATCTATTATAGAAAGTCCATAACTCATTATACCTTTACTTGTACCTGTAAAGATTCTGCCAATCATTTTGAAAGCTTCTGTAAATGTGGATGCTCTAAATATTGTCATACCTATTACTACGAATATCCACGTTCTAAGTACTTTAAGAGAGTCTAATACTTTTTTATTTATCTTATCAGTTTTAATCTTATTAAATAGTGGTTCTAGAAGTAAACCTATCATCATTATAACGTAATAGTAAAGTCCATATAGTATGTATTTACTACTAGCTCCATGCCATAGTCCATTTAAGAACCATACGAAGAATAATGGTACTGCACTCATAAAGAATTTACATAGATATTTAGATAAATGCTTGTTGTTAAATGCAGATAATTTCATATTGAATTTTGATAAACTTACTGGATAGAATACATAATCTTTTAAGAATGTTCCTAGTGTTATATGCCAACGTCTCCAAAATTCTTCTACGCTTTTTGATAAGAATGGTCTATTAAAGTTACTAGGTAGGTCTATTCCAAATAGTTTAGCTCCACCTATGGCCATATCCATAAATCCACTAAATTCAGCATATATTTGTATAGTATAAAGTATCATTGCTAATAATACAGAGAATCCACCTATATCTGTACCAAATATATTGTTAACAAATATACCTGCTCTATCTGCTATTACCATTTTCTTAAATAAACCGAATAAGATTAACATGCATCCAGAGTGTATCATATTATAATTAAAGTCATTACCATTATATATTTTATCCCCTACATCATCAAATCTAGCAATAGGTCCTTCTTGTACACTTGGGAAAAATATAATATAAAGTATTACTTTGAATGGGTTAGTTGAAGCTTTATATTTACCTCTATAAACATCTGTTATATAAGATATAGCCATTAATGTATAATAAGATATACCTAATGGTAAAACAATCTTACTAAATGGTTCTGATAGTTTTAAACCAAATATACTATTAACACTACTAACTAAGAAGTTAGAGTATTTTAAATATACAAGTAATCCAATATTAATTAGTAAACATAAAGATAATATTAGTTTCTTATAAGTTTTATTCTTACGTTTGAATTCTTTTTTTAATTCTTTATCTTCACTATCACATTTTCTATCATTTATTTTATTAATTATAAGTCCAAAACCATATATACTTAGTGCACCTATTAATGCATATATTATTAGGCTTTTACTCATTAAATAGTAGTAAGCTATACTACATATAAATATTGCTATCCATCTATATTTTTTAGGTATTATATAATAAAGTATTAAGCATACAAAAAGTAAAACAAAATACTTAAGTAAATTTGCTAACATACTAATCTTCCTTTAATTTACTAACTGTTTTCCATAATGCTTCTGCGCTATTGAAGTTTTCAGGTATTACTTCGTTAACAGTAAATTTTATATCGAATTCTTCACTTAATTTTGAAATAATAGCTATGATATCAAATGATTCTAAGATACCATCATCTATTAAAGATTTTTCTTTTTTAAAGTCTACTCCTGGTTTAACGCTTTCTAAAATTTCAATTACTTTTTCCATTATTACATCTCCTCATACATTTCTTTTAATTTTACTCTATCTATTTTACCATTTGCATTATATGGCATTTTACTTACTTTTATTATTTTGTTTGGTCTCATATAACTAACAAGTTTTTCACAAGCAAATTTGTTAACATCTTCTTCTTTAAGTTTGTTTCCTTCATAGAATAATACTATTTGTTTATTGTTAGAATCGTATATACAAGCACATAGTGTTATACCATCTAATGCATTTATGTTAGTTTCTATTTCTCCTAGTTCTATTCTATAACCCATATGTTTTATTTGAAAGTCTTTTCTTGATAGATATATAAGTTCATTATATTCATTGTATTTAACTATGTCACCTGTTCTATAGATATATTCAATGAATGATTTATTAAGTGGATTTTGGATAAATGTTGTATCTGTTTTTTCTTTGTTGTTATAGTATCCTAGTCCTAGAATTGAACCTTTTATGCAAAGTTCTCCTTCTTCACTTTCATTATTGTTTTCATCTAGTATTATTGCTTCACAGTTATTACATGGTTTTCCGATTGGTAGAGTTTCATTATCTTTGAAGTCTCTATTTACTACATAGTATGTACATATATCAGTAAGTTCAGTTGGTCCATATAGGTTAGCGTACATTAACTTTGGTAATGCTTTTCTCCATATATTTAATGGTTTCATAGGCATTACTTCTCCTGCAAATAATACTTTACGTAGATATCTTGGTTTTATCGCATCAAATGTCTTTAAGTTAGCTACGATTGATAATGCTGAAGGAACCCAATATATTGTGTTTACTTTATGTTCATCCATAAACTTTATTAGGTTTAGTGGGAATGAGAAGTAACTCTTTGGAATTATTACAAACGTGCTTCCATTCATTATAGTACTAAATATATCTGATACTGACATACTGAAGTAAAATGGTGTTTGACTACCAAATATAGTTTTTGATGTTATATCAAATGTTTCAGAAAACCACTTACTGTAAGATATAACTGATTTATGTGATATAACACTACCTTTAGGTACTCCAGTTGAACCACTTGTGAATAATATATACATAGGATTAATATCTATGATACGAGAATTTATATTATCTAATAGTTCTTCATCAATATTGTTAGATTCTTCTATATTCATTAATTCATAATTCAAGTTATAACTTTTAAATTTGTCTATATTTTTATTATCAGATATAACTAGTGATGGATTTAATGTTTCTAGAATACTAGTTACTCTATTAAGAGGCATATTTACATCTAATACAGTATAAAAGTTTCCACTATAAGTTACACCTATCATAGAACTTAAGCAATTAATAGTTTTATCTATGAATATAGCAATAGGCTTATTATAAAGATTATACTTTGATATAGATGTAGCTATTTTTCTAGAATAATCTCTAAAGTCAATATATGTAATGCTCTTATCTTTTTCAACAAAAGCTACTTTGTCACCATTCTTTTTACATATTTCATCTAAATAGTTTGTTATGCATTTTTTCATAAAATTTTCACACCCATTGTAAGTATATCATAATTAAATAGTAAATAAAAACTAGTTTTCACTAGTTTCTATGATTGATTCTTTTGATTTTGGTTTTTCTTCTTTTAGTTTGTCAAACATTTCAGTCATTGTCTTGTTGTTATGAGTTAATCTTTTTATAGATAAATCTTCTGCTTTATTGTTAGCAAGACGTAGGTTATCATCTGTCTTAAGTAGATGTTCTTTTGTTTTTTGTAGGTGATCAATAGTTTTATCAATCTCTTCGATTGCTTTAGCAAATCTTTCACTAGCAAGTCTATAGTTTCTACCGAATCCTTCTTTGAATGCATTAATGTTTTCTTCAAAGTGTGTTATATCAATATTTTGATTCTTTATAAGTTCTAGTTCTTTTCTATATTCTAGAGATTTATTAGCTAAATTTCTTATTAAAGTAATTAGCGGTATAAAGAATTGAGGTCTTATAACATACATTTTGTCATAAAGATGAGAAACATCTACGATACCATCATTATAGTAGTCATTATCTACTTCAAGAAGTGTTACTAGTACTGCATATTCACATTTCTTTTCCCTTCTATCTTTATCTAGTTCTTTAAAGAAGTCTTCATTTTTATGCTTAGTAGATGTTGTATCAGCTTCGTTTTTCATTTCAAACATAATAGATACTATTTCATTACCATCATCATCGTAATCTCTAAATATAAAGTCACCTTTAGAACCCGTTCTAGCATCATTATCTTTTTCAAAATAAGCATTTTTAAATAGTGGTCTTAATCTATTAAATTCAATGTTACAATGTTGTTCTAAAGATTCTCCTATCATTTTAGTAGATTGTTTTGCTTTGAAATCTTTATAGTATGCAATTTGTTCATCTTTATCTTTAAGTTTAGATTCATAAGAATCCTTAATAGTATTTTCTTTTAATTCGTGTTCTTTAGCTATAATAGTAAGTTCACTACTTAAGTCAGATATTTTTTTATCTTTCTCAGTTATTGCTTTTTGAATTTCAAGTTCACTCTTAGACGCTTGTAATTCTATTTTACTTTTAAGCTCGGATATTTCTAAATCACGTTTAGATAATTCTTCTTGATATTGTTTTTCTAGTTTTGATAGAGTTTGTTCTTCTTTAGTTTTAAGTTCACTCTTTAGAGTAGTTATTTCTAAATCTTTTTCATTTAATGATTTAGTTAGTTCTTCTTTGATATGTGCTTCAGCAAGTTTAATACTACTTTCTTTATCTCTTTTGTGTTCTTGTTCTCTTAGTTCTAACTCTTTTTCAAATTCTTTATCTCTTATTTGTTTTACTACTTTGTCATAATCACTTTCATCTATTTGAAAGACTGTTCCACAGTTTGGACATTTTATTTCGTTCATTGTTCCTCCTTATAAATATAGACTTTTTCCTACTACATAGTCATTGATATCAAATCCATTATTTTGTGCGATATTTATGAGTTCACTTGGACTAGCATTTTCTACTCTTGATAGTTCAATCATTGCTTGTGGTGAACCATTAAACATAGCTGTACCAAAATAATCTATTAAGTCTCTTCTGAGTCTTTCTATATCAATTTCATAATTATTCATTTCACACCTCACACGTACATTATAACATACAAAAAGAAGTTTATTTCTTTAAACTTCTTACATGTCTTTCAATTCTTGATTTGTCTTCAATTGTTAAAAATGCATGAGGATATATTGTTGGATAAATTTCATTTGAATATGGTTTATAACCTGCTCTATCTACATTTCCAAACATTCCTTGCATTGTTAAACATACTTGATATAATTCATCATTTACTACTACTCCAGTCCACATATGGCTTTCTCCTGTTGGAATCGAACCCGAAATCAATTGACAATTAACATCTAAATATGGGTTAAATAACATTGATCTATATAATCTTGACTGTCCTTCACATACACCTGATTTATGTGTTAGAGTTCCATATGGTTTTGATTCATAACGTGATTCAGATGGTTTTAAAACAATACATCCACGTTCTCTAGAGCTCATTGTTCTATCACCTGCAAATCTTATTGTGTTATGTATATCATTATAGACCAAAAACATTTTATCAAATTCAGTTAGTCTTTGAAAATGATATTTACTTTCTAATATATTAGCATAATTTACTATAAATCTTTTTAATCTTATAGCATCTTCTAAGTCACTATTATTTGCTTTTCCATAATTGAAATATAACTTTTCACTTAGTGTTCTTATTACGTTATCCGATAACCATATTAAGTCATCTTGACCTAAACCAATAATTTTACCTTGTGCTTCATCAAGTCTTAAACTAGTTAATTGACTTGGATTTCTATTAATTGTTAATATTAAAGATGTTGCATCTTTATATCTCCAGTTCATACGTTTCATTAATTCATTATATAATCTAAAAGAATCATCTGATGTATAAAATATAATTTGCCTTACATTTGGCATTGAATTAATTTTTTCAAGTAAATATAATCTTTTTAATTTTTCATCTATAGTGTTTGGTACTGTTTCATCAAATATAACAAAGTCTTTTTCATATGAATCATTAGGCTTTGCTTCACTAATGAATTTATCAAATTTATCATAAGTTATATGGTAAGTAATCTTTCCATTAAGTATTCTTATATTTCCTCTTATATTTGCTTTTTTTGGTTGAGATACTCTTACATCATATTGATTAGTTCTAACATAACTTGCAAATCTATCCATGATGTCCCCCTTTTAAATGTTTTGTATTATATCATAAATGATACTACTAGTCAATTAAGTGTAAATTTCATTTGGTTTACAAAATTAAAAATAGTATTTACTTTTTGGGGGTAAATACTATTTATTTTTAAGATATTTTGCTGCATTTTTAGCAGAATCTTTACCTACTTGAGATAGAGATGCTGCTGTTAAGTGAATACTATTATTAATGGTTTTATCATCTTTAGGTACTTCTTCTAATGCAAATATTTCTTTATATTCTTTATCATATGCAATATATCCTAAATCTGAACCAAGTATTATATCATTATTATTTCTTATTAGTTTTTCTTGTTCTTCATGTATTTTCTTAACATATTCATCAACATCTTTCTTTTCATTTAATTGCCATGATGTTTCTACTAATACACCGAAAGATAATCCTAAATCTTTCTTTAAATAATTATGTACTTTCATATATGTATCGTAGTATTTGTTTTCTTTTGATAACTCTTCTGTAGCATCAGAGCATCCTTGATACATAACATAGAATCTATTAACTACTCTATATCCATTATTTTCTAAATATTCTACTGCGCGTAAGTATTTTTCTTTAGTAGCTTCATATATATGTTGATTATCTTTATATTCTTGGTCAGTACTTGGTAAGAAGTTTGCTATTGGTTCTCCTCCATTAGATGCCATAATTGATACCATTTTATTACCTGTTTCATCATAATATGTTTTAGCAAACTGTGGAATCATATTTGTTCCATATGATGGTAAGAGTGAATAATACTCATCACCTTTTTTAGAATGTCTAAATTTATTATCTATGTATATTGATTTTTCACCAAGTGTTTTAGTTTTAGATGTTATCATTTCTAGAACACTTTTATTCTTTTCATCTATTCTAAAATCATATGCTGTATTTTCTGGTATTTGTACGCTAACATAACTAAATGTTTTATATTCTTTTAATATATCTTCATCTATAAATTTAGTTAAGTCTCTTGTATCTTTTGTTTCTTGTTCATATTTGTACATTCCAGTGTACCCAACCATATTAGATTGACCAAAGAATAATACTAAATCTATATCTTCTGCCCATATAGCATATAAGTCTATTACTTTTTTATCTTTTTGAGTATCTATTTTTTTATTATAAACATCATTAATCCAGTCATCAGATACAACATCATATATTTCGTATTCAGGTACTCTTGTGTCTTTCTTTATTGACCAACCAAGTAACTTATGACTAGTGTCCCATAATTCAAAATCATATTTTTTGTTATTAATGATTCCATAAGTATTTTTATTTCCTTCAACTAAAGTTTGTCTTAATTCAATAGTATCTTTATTATTTAGATTTCTATGATATATAACAGTTATTGACTCTTTTACTTTAATTCTTACTTCAGCTATTTTATTATCAAATGTTTTAGCTGTTATTTTAGTAATACCAGGCTTTTTGGCCGTTACTTTTCCATTTTTATCTACTTCAGCTATATCTTTATTATCACTTAACCAAATAACATTTTTAGCCACTGAATTCTTATTAAAATTGATTTTAATAGTAATGGATTCATTTTCTACTAAAGTGGCTTCTTTTATATCTGAGTTTATATCATCTGAAACTGTTAATACTGATGATATATTATTTTTGTCTATGTTTAAATCTACTTTACAACTATCTTTATATTTAAAACTTAAAAAAAGTATTGAACTTAAAACTGATAATATAAATACTGTTAAAATTGTAATTGTTGTTTTAATTCTATTATTCATTTTCTACACCTTAACATTTAAAATTTTAACATAATTAAGATGTGTAAGCAATAAAGTATAAAGTTATTGACAAATAAAAAGTAGAAAAAATTCTACTTAGTATATTTTTATTATCTAATGATTATAGATTCAAAATATTTTTCTTGAAATTCAGTTAAAGCTCTTATAGCATCATCACTATAGTCTTTTCCTTCTTTTGAAACTATTAGTTTGTCATCGTCATCATTAGTTCTATGAATTATAGCTATTACTTTTCCTTTGCTTTCTTTTACTGGTTCAAATTCTCCTAGTAAATAGGCATCTAACTCTTCACCATCACCACTTATTGTGTTTGGAATGTAGCCATAGTTTATCATATACATAAACCCATGTTTAGGATGACGTGTACCGAGTGGTCTATCTATTTCAATAGATACTTCTTTGCCTAAATAATCTTTAGCGTTTGTTTTCATTTGTTACTCCTCACGTAAAAAGTTCATTAACATAAATAAACTTATCTTACAATCACAATATTTTTGTAGATTTTCATAGGCTTTCTCTAATTTTTCATCATAACTATATTCTTTAATTGTATAGTATATTAATCCAAAGAAATATGTTGGCTTATATTGAACCATTTGAAGAAATTTTTGGTGTACTTCAGGTGATAATGATTTAATTATTTTATTTAGATTATCAAAAAATTCATATATGTCGAACTTTTCTACTTTCATTATACTTTCAATTGTTTCATTAAATTCACTGCGAATTTCTCCTTTATCATTCTTATAACTTAAATAAAATTGTTTATTATTCATAATATTTTCTCCTCCTTAAATATATTTTAACATACACTTTTGTTCTCACTTCACTTTTTTATTAATTTTTAATTTTTTCGTTACTAATATATAAAAAGAATACTATAAACATAATATTATTTGAATAGTTTTACATATTAACCTAATAATTTTCTAATATTATTTAATATACATTCATCAATTTTATCATCTGATGATAATTTTATTTTTTTGTTATTTCTAGGATATCCATTAATACTTTTTAATATTAATATCCATCTATAATCTATTGTATTTAACAATTCACTCTTATTATTATTTATTTCATTTAATAAATTTGTATCAATTTCTATATATTCGTTACCTTTTGCATAATTGTATATTTCAGTATCTTTGCCATTAATTATTTTGAATCTCCAAGATACATCATTTTTTAAAATTTCAACTATTTTTTCAATTGTTTGTTGATATGTTGCTTTAATCTTTGTGTTTTCAAAATTTATTTTTGATATTTCTTTTAATTCATAATTTTTTTCAATATAAATGTTAATTAGTTCTTTTATATATTTTATTATTATAGGCATCTTTAATATATTAGTTGACTGTTTTAAATCAAAGAATATAATTTGATTCCAATAATACTTTATATATTTTTCTGCAATTTCATCAAATTTTATAATTACTTTTTCTTTGCTTAAATCATGTTTTAATGATAGTTCAACAATTGATTTTCCCCATGCCATTTTATAAGTATTATCATAATTACATTCTCTAATTATTTGTTTAAATAATTCATATTTATTTTTCATTATACTTCCTAACTATATTTTTCTATAAATTTACTATGTATATCTTTTAAGTATTCATCTAAATATGTCATGCCTTTATTATAAATATTTTTTGGTATTCCATAGTATGCTGCTGCAATACCTCCTACTACTGCTGCTATAGTATCGCTATCTCCGCCTATTGATATAGCATTTCTTATTGAATCTTCATAATTTGTTGATTCTAAGAAACATACTATTGCCATTATCACTGTATCTATACATTTTATACTTCCCTTTATGCCTGATTTCTTTATATCATCAAGTGATTTATCTAGTTTAATGTAATTGTTTTCAATATAGTATTTTATATATCCTTTTGTTTTATTTTGAAGAGCTAGATGTATGGCCATGCATACAATTTCAGCACCCATCAAACTTTCTTCGTGATTATGAGAAACATTAGTTACGATTTTGCATACTTCTTTTATAGTTTCTTCATCTTTAAATGCTACTGGTATAGCGCTTACTCTCATAGCTGCTCCATTAGCATAACTACCATATGGTTTATGATCAGTAGTTAGCCATCTTAGAAAACCTGAACCATATCCACAATTTGGATATTTAAGACCTACATTAACCATATCGTTTATAACTAATTCTTCGAAAGTATCAATACTCTTATATTCTAATAATGCTTTTGCTACTGCAAATGTCATAACTGTATCATCAGTAAATTCATCTCTAGGATCAAAGAATTCAAATTTTTTACTTTTAAAACCACTAAATTCATATATAGAACCTACTATGTCTCCTATAGCAGTTCCCATTACAACATCTCTTATGTTTTTATCTATTTTATCATCATCATTTATCATATCAGCTAATGCTTTTTTCCAGTTAGTAAATATTTCTATTGGTTTTCTTTCACTTGTTAAATATTTTTCTAGATATGGTTTATACTTATCATATAATCTTTTATCAACTGAAAGTCCATTACCAAATCCCATATAAATATATTGATATTTTCCTTGATAGTTTTCATTTTTACAATTTTTCCTGGTTTCATACCATTTAGGAAAAACTTTTATAGCATCCTTTAACAATATTGAATCTTCTGTTCTTTCACCATACATCCAGCCATCTACTCTATAAAGAATGAATGTATTATTTTCTTTCATAACAAATGATATTCCATCTTCATCCCACATTCTTCCGGGATTAGTTATGAACATTAAATTATCTTCATTTAATTTTAAAAATTCTTCTTTTGTTATTGTATTTGCTATCATTATTTATTCTCCTTTAGAATGTAATCTGTGATTTTTTAATCTGCTGTCCATCTAGCTTCGAAATCAGATACGTCACATTTTAGATTTGACATTAAATTATTATATGTTTCCATTCCACCTGGTAGCATTTTCATTGCATTTAATGTTAATGATACACTACTTCTAATATCAGTTAAGCTCTTTTTTGCTTTAATCCAGTTTTGTGGACTAAATACTTTATTACCAGTTTGTGGTTCACTTGCTGCGGTTTGAAGTGCAATATTTAAACAATTGCCTGCCATATTGACAACATTTTCTAAAGACCCACTATTTTGTAATTTTTCTAAAGCAACTACTGGATTGATAACTACTTCTCCAGGCACTCCATTAGCTACACTGAAAAACAATGAAATTGCATATAAATGATGGTATGGTGCATATGCTTTCATAGCCAGTAACGATTCATTTAAATCTAAAGGATTTGCTTTTGTCCATTTACTAATAACTTTTTTCCATAAAGTATTTAATGCCATTATTTTTTCAGGTTCATAATCTTTTTTAAATAATTGATCAAAATATTTATCAAATATTTTAGTTGGACTATATGCAATATTTGGTCTTTGTGAATGCCATGTCATCAAATATTTTCCTAGTGCTTCTAGATCAATTGTGTAGTCTTCATCTTTTGATGGCAATCTTGTTTCACCACGTTTAGTCATTAATTGTCCATTGCTATATTTTTGTTCATATGCTTTTTTCATAGCAAGAACTCTTTTATCATTACTTCTTAAATCTCTTGCTTTAACTGTACTTTGTGAATTAGTATTTGTACTAATCTTATCTCCTGTTGCTCTATCTGGAACTTCATAGAATCTAAACATTACATAAGCATTGTTTTCTTCTTTTACTTTTTCACTACAAGATAAGATTGTATTTAATGATTGACATCCATTGACTACATTAAGCTCTTTTAATGTCAATTTATTATCATTTAATTCCATTTTAGAACATATTGCAGTTATTCCATTATGATAAAAGAAAAAGTTATTAGGTTCTTCATATATTGATTCTTTAATTCCTTTATTTACTGGATTACTAATTCCAAGAGATTGTCTAACATTTTTCTTAAATAATGTTTGATCCTTTATTCCGGGAATATTAATGCATTCTTTTAATGGAATTGCAGCCATAATTACTTTAACACCACCAATATTCATTGATATACATTTATCAAGTTCTAAAGTCATTGTATGAACTATATTTGGATTTTCTTGGCCAAGTGCTACATCATATCTTCTTTCTAATTCATCTTTATTTATTAGACTAAGTGTTGCTGAAAAATCATCTGATTTTGCTAATTGTTCTTGAAATACTTTAAGATCTTTTTGGGCGCTTTCTGTTAATTGTGATGGGATAAGTAGTTCAAACTCTATGTCATAATCATCTTCTAATCCTCTTGCGACTTCTGATAGTTTTTGTCTTAGTTTCTCATTTGCATTTTCTTGTAATTTAACTATATTTTTTAATTGTATCCATGATGATAATACTTCTCTCAATGGTTCTGCATCTATCAGTTTTTCTCTATAAAATTTTCCTTGAATAATATGTATTATTGAATTAATTTCATCAATATAAATAGCATCGAATTGTTTGTCATTTGGGCCATCTGTAATACAATATTTTGCTTCATTTTCATCTAAATTATAAATATTTCTTAAATACCATGCAACGAACCTTTGCCCATCGTTTGGATAATTATTTATATAATAATTATTTTTTATTTCATTTTCTATTTTTTCTATCATTCTTGATACTCCTTTTTTCTTTTATATATATTATTATATCACAATTAATTTAGTAAATATTTTTATTACTAAACTGAGCGAGTTATTTACTAATTATCTCAATCGTTGTTTTATCTCTTTTGCCATTATAAAATTTATCTATTACTTTTGAAAATATTTTTTCTTCTGGAAATGCATATTCAAATAGAGTCATACTTGAATTTAATTTTAAATAATCTGGATATCCCATTATATATTTAATATCTCCATCTTGTTTTAGTAGTTCATCACATATTTCTAACATATTATTTTTTAGATAAGAGTTACTCATATATTCTTTTGCTTCTTCTATTCCATCTAAACCATAGAATTTTGAAGTTAAACTTCTACCTAATTCTTTTAATTGTGGGAATATATACCACATCCAATGGCTTCTTTTATAACCATTTTTTATTTCTTGTAATGCAGTTTCATAGTATTCTTTATGCATTTCTATAAATCTATCTATATTATACATAACTACCACCCATACCATTGATCAACGTCTGGATCTTCTGGACTATATTTATTAACACATACTTCTTCCCCGTCATCACCATAATAACATTCTTGGTATGTTCTTCCACCTGCTGATGTTGAAGTGCATCCAATACATAACATCATAACTAATAAAAGTATAAATAGCTTTTTCATATATTAACCTCTCACTTATTACTGTTTATTATAACATATTTCTTTTATTTCATTAATAAAAACACTTTGCTTAGTTTCATCTTTATTAACAAGTAAATATACTTTATTCTTAGTTCTAGTAAGCGCTACATAGAATAATCTTCTTTCTTCAGCATAAGGTATTTTTTCTATAACACTCGGATATTTAAATAATGAATTAATCCAGTATGTGTCTTTATCACTAGATGGAAAACTTTTGTTAAGACCTATTACTATTACTTCATCAAATGTTAGTCCTTTAGATTTATGAATAGTCATTCCTTCTAATTCTATATCTTCATAACCAACAAATGATATTTTAGTACCAAGTTCATCTGTTAGATAATCAGTATCAAAGCATTTATTTATAATAGCATTCGTTCTTCCTAAAACTAGTATGTTATGATTAGGATTGTTCTTATAAATATCAAGTATTATTTCTTTTAGTTTGTCATATTCGTGATCATTATCAAAGTATATGAATTCTATAGGCTTATCTATATGTTTATTTGAAATTAAATATTTCTTTATTTGATCTGGATTTCTCATTACAAACTCACCAGATACATTTAGAAGTTCTTGACTATTTCTATAGGTTCTACTGATTCTAAATATTACTGCATCTTTAAAATATTTTTTAAAGTTGTATGTATATTCTATTCTTGAACCACTAAATGAATATATACTTTGCCAATCATCTCCAACTGCATATATCTTTGCATGATTTCTTTCGAGTGTCTTTCTTGCTAATTCATATTTATATTGAGATATATCTTGATACTCATCAATTATTATATATTCAAAATTCAAATCATTATTTATGCCTATATTTTCTATATATTTATTTGCATAATAAAGTAAGTCAGAATAATCAAATTTATATACTTCAGAACCATATAACACACTTTGATAATAAACATAAAATTCATTAAAATAAATATATTCTTTTTTAGCTTCTTCTTTTTCATCAGTTAATGTTTCTATATAATTTTTAATAATGCTTTTATAATTTTCTCTGTTAACTGATTCTTTTATTACGTTCACTATTTCATAGAAGAAGTTCTTAAATGGATACATTATTGATAGTTTGTTATTATCAAGTATTCTTTCATATATTTCTTCATCAGTTCTAGGTTTATACTTAATACCAAATTCTTTCAATTTTTTATCTAATTCATTTTCTATATTTTCTAGTGGTACTTTATCTAATTCTATAAATTTATTATTATGTTCTTTATGAAATTTTATTTTTTGTTCTTTATTTTTATTATATTTTTCATCATCTAATCCAAAGTATTCTATATATATTTCTTCTCCGCCTATATCTATGGTAAAGTCTGGCTTATATATTTTTTTGTCATCCATAAGTTCAGTATATATTTTTTCATATGAATAGATTATTCCTATTTTATATAGAAAATTTGCAATTACTGCTTCTGATGCAGACTTTACATATTCACCTTGTATAGTGATTATATCTTCATTATTGATTTTTCTCTCTATCCAATTATCTATGAATTCTTTGAGACCGATTGAAGTGTTTCTTGCTTCTTCTATTTTATATTTTTTATATTCTTTTATTAGTTGTTCAAATGTATCATATTTTTCATAGTTTTGTAAGAACCATTTACTAAATACCCAAGACATACCTGTCCTATTTATGTTAAATGTATTTATTATATCTTTTAACTTATTTTTGTCTTTAAAAATCATGCTAAAATAATTAAAGAATATTTCTTCTTTGTCATTATAATCTATTACAGTGCATTTTCTATTACTGAATATGTTTCTAATGTATTCATATCCTAAGGAATGAAATGTTGTTATGTGTGCTGGTATATTGAAATCTACTAGTATTCTCTTTTCTAGTTCCTCAGTAGCCTTTTTAGTATAACTCATTACTAATATTTTTGAAGGTTCTACTTTTTTAATGTCAACTAAATATTTTACTTTAGCTGTCATTGTTGTCGTCTTTCCTGTTCCAGCCCCTGCAATTATTAAAGCACTATCTTCATCACTTAGTATTGCTTTTATTTGTTCATCATCAAGTAATATGTTATCATCTATTCCCTTAAACATATTTTGAAAATAATCTTTGTATTTTTCTTTTATAGTTTCTAATACTTTATTGTTATGTTCTTCTATATTAAAACTTTGATATTCAGCTTTTACTAATTCATATATTCTATTTGATATATATTCATTATTCTTTATTTTATTTAAAAATTCCTCTCTCATAACAGCACCCTACTATAAATAGATTATAACAAAATCATAGTTTGTTTACCAGTACTATAAATAAAAATATAATGGATATAAAAACACTAATATATGATTTTATACTATTGTTCCTTTTAATTTTATTTTTTAAATAGTTCTTCTACAATTAAATCTTTTGAATGTAAGTTATTATTTTTTCCTAACAATAAATTTTCATAAAATTTAATTAAGAAACTATTATCTTCTTTTATATTTAAATCATTATTAAAGTAGTTACTTCTTACTAAAGCGTTTCTAAAATATACCGATTTTTCTTTGAACATTGTGTTGTTAACAGAATATCCTAGTGATACTAAATATTTTTCTATGAATAATGCCGTAGTTCTAGTATTGCCTTCTCTAAAAGGGTGGATTTGCCATATGTTTGAAGAAAAGTTAGCTATATTATTAATTACATCAACTATATTCATTTCTTCATATTTTTTACTTTTTTCTAATGATATATCATAATCTAGTGATTGTTCTAATAACTTGTAATCTCCATATGCTACTGAATCATTATTTAAAATTATTTCAGACTTTGAAAAATTTATTTTTCTAAACTCACCTGCAAACTCATAAACATCTTGAAATAAAAACTTATGAACATATTTTAAAAAGTCAATTGATAAATTAAAATTATCTTTATTTAATAGTTCAACTATTCTAGTGGATACAAAATCACATTCTAATTCATTATGATCCACATTATTTTTACTTTCTTTCTCTGAATAATATTCTTTCAATTCTTTTTCAACTTCTTCAATTGTTAAATTGCCTTCCACTTCTTTTTCTATTAGTTTTTCAAGATATTTAGATGGCTTTAAATTATCAACTTCTTGAAGTCCAATAGCCATATCCCATTGCAATTGTTTAACATAATTACTAGAATTATATTCTTCTTTGTATTCATTAACACTTGAATCTAATTCTTCTTCGTACACTTTGTCACCTCCGTTGATAATATTATAACTTATTTTTTTTTGCTTGTCAGTATTACTGACATAAAATATAACTTCGTTGTAAGCCGAAAAATATTTTTATTTTTGCTTCAAAGATATGATACATTTAAAATATTTGTAAAATACCACTTACTATATTTTTATTATCTATTAATAATGTTATAATGCAGTTAGAGGAGATAGCTATGAAAAAGAAAAAATATTTATTAATGTTAATTGTTTCATGTTTGTTATTATCAGGATGTGGAAAAGAAAATACTAAAATGCTTGAAGGAATCAGTATTGAAGAAGGATGTTATGTTAATGAGAAAGATTCAGAACATCTAATGTGTTTCACTGATAGTTCTTCAATGGATAGCGTTCTTTATAAAGATGGTATTTATTATAACGATAAATATTATCATACAACAATGCCTACTGAAAAAGAAAATTATTCTTATACTTTTAAAGTAGATGAAGGCGTAATCACTGTAACTTATTATAAAGACTCTAGTATACTTTATGGACAAGTTTGTACAGCAGCTTCTAATGATTCTATGAACTGTAATGAAATTGCTAATGTAACTGGAGAAACTGAAAATAATGAAGTCACTTATAAAAAGGTAGATAAAGAATTTAATAAAGACATTATTAATAATTTACCTATTTATGAAAGAGATAGAGAATTTGAATTAAACTTCAATGGAACAAAAATAACTTGTAATATCACTAGAAATTACTCTATACTTGAAAAAGCTAGTGGTTCAGTAATTCAAGATTGTTTAAGTAATTATTATAATGAATTATATACTTGTACGCAATTAGATAAAACTGATAAATGGCAAATATATTCAGTAAGTGAAGTTAAGCAATATAGTGCTTCTGACTATACAAGTTATGTGATAAATAACTATAGCTATAATGTAACAGTGAATGAAACTAAATTTAGATATGTAGATGCTTTTCCTATAAATCCAATTACTTCTAAAGATAAAATGATTGTAAATATAACTAAGTAATAAACACTAAATTATTCCCTTAACAATTTTTTCAATGCATTTCATTATTTCTTTACATGTTTATTTGAATAACTTCTATATTTCTTTCATTTTTAATCATAAAATTCATAATTTCACTTCTTTGTACATTCATACGGACATTTTATGATTTATCCGTATGATAGTCAATGACATATAAACTGAAAAGTTAAAGATTTTTAGTTTAATTGTTAGAAATCAAATATTTTTAATTTAAGAATTTTTAAGACTTCTTCTTAATAAGATTTGAAAAAAAAGAGAATTTGTGCTCGCTTAATAAAACTATTAATATTATTTTTATTTATTTATTTAAATACTGCTTCAAAATTAATTAATCTATTTTTGTAAAGTCCCCTAATGATGAAAAAGTATCCAAGAGAATTTACTATATTCCGATTCATAAATGTCATCTTTAATTCTTACATTAATGTGATATGTGTCCATGGTAATTGTGCAACTGGTTGCACATTTTTTTATGATTAACATTAAAACTCATAAAAAATCCTGCCTCTATTGATTGTGTTTCATCTGATAAATATGAAATTATTTTTGTTAAGCAATATGTTAATTGTTCTGATGTACTCATTTAAATCTTCTATACTGCTACTGGCATTAATATTTCTATAAATTCTTCTAAACATTTTATAGTTTCTTCGAATTCAAGATTTTTAGCATAGCTATTCTTTCTAGAATAGTTTGTCCATTTATCTCTTAATATCTTACTATTTTTAACTACATTTAAGTTCGTAATTAGATCTGCATTAAACTCTCTTTTTTTAAAAGTTTTTTCAACTGCACCTCTAAATTTAGTTTTATTAATTTTATTAAATTTGAATTTATGAATTAAGTAAATATCATAATAATCTTTCATTCTACTGCTTGCATCTAACTTACTTAGTATACTTTCCATTTTTTCAGCAAGTACTGTTTCTAAATTATATGACCATACATTATATACTTCGTTTCCTATTAACGATTCATATTTATAATCATCTGGACCTGGATATATTGGATCCCCTGTTGCTATATCGATATGAAAACTATCTCTCATATTTTCTAACATAAATTTTATCGTAATTCTTAATCCACCATACTCATCTTCATCACGAATTGGTTCTGTTTTTTTAATTTCAAATTTAACATTATCATCTACATCTATATTTAAAATTTTTGTTATCATTTTAATAATATTTTCTTCAGTAAATTTTGTTTTTCTTATTGCAGTATCAATATCCATGGTACTTCTATTGTCTAGGCCAAATAATTTACTCAAATAGAAACCACCTTTTAATATAAAGTTATCTCTATATTTACTTTTTGATAAGCGCTCAATAAATCTATCATACATGTAGAACCTCATAATAGAGTTAAAATCTATATTTTTTTCTTTAGAAATATTTCTAAGTTTATCCTTTACTGCTTGTGCGGAATTACTCATAATATATACCTACCATTTCCATTACTTTTTCACTTATTCCCATTCTCATTGCATAATCAGATAGCTTCGCAATATTTTTATCACTTCTTTTAGTATATTGTTTAATGGATTTTTTTACTTGTTCAGGATCCATTCTACTTTTTGACCTTATAATATCACAAATACATCTTTCTTTATCATATGCTCTGACTTTATTTCCACTTGGCGTCTCAATTTCAACAATACCTATTTCATATATATCTTCTGAAACATAAAATACATTGCATTTTTCATTTACAGTGTCAACATGATAATTTTGAGGAACTGTTACTGTATAGTTATATGGATACTCTTCAGTCATCCCATAAAAATATAGTGCATTCATATGTGAAAAAATCGCTTTTTTATATTTTTGTTGGAAAGAAAAATAACTATCTTCAAATGCATTTGGTGAAATATAAATACCTCTTGAAACTTTTTCAATATCATTATTATTTTCCATAATTGAAAGATATTGTCTACTTATATTTAGTGGTTCTATCATTCTCGTAGAAAGCATTCCATTATTTGTATTCATTATTTGCTTTATAGTATCTGTATATATTTTTGCTTGTTTGTTTGGATATTTAATTGATAGGTCTTTTATTGCATTTGACATGACAGCAATATTTTTTAGTTCTTCTTGCATTGGCTTTGCAAGTTGACTAAGTTGTTCGCCTAGTTGTCTAACTGGTTTAAATGATTCAGAAATGGCTTTACTAGCTTCTGCAAGTGGTTTCATAGTCTCTTTAAGCGTTTTACTTAGTTCATTCACTGGTATTGTTATTTGACTAAGTTGTTCCTTAATTTGATTCATTGGTTCTTTCATTGAATTAATTGCTTCTACATAATTTTTAAGAACATCATCATCAATTTTATAACTTATTTTTTTCTCTTCTTTCATATTAAATCTCTTTTCCTTCCTTTGACAATTACACCGAGATTATAACATTTTTCAGTTTTATTGTCAAATATTAATTTCAATTTATTTTTATTTTAATATCTAACTAACTATTATTACATTTCTATGTATAAAAAAAAACGAGAGCTCACGCTCTCTTCAGGGGGTTTTGGTTGAACATCCATATTTTGAATCGTATGGATATTCTTGACATATTTCTATGTCATTATCATTATATAATGTTTTAGACTTTTTTGTCAATTGAATATTTTTAAATTTTTAATTTTTACTATTATTTTGGATATAATTATAAAGTTCATTCCAAGAGTTTACCCTGTCTGAAGAAGTTTCTCTTTCTTTATTTAATCTTGATGTAAAGACAGCTCCTTTGATGTTGCTTTTATTTAAGGATTCTATTGTATCTATGCCATCATCAAACATAAAATTTATTCCTTCATCTTTACATATTTGAAGTTTATATGTTTGTGCTGTTATGATTTTATCATAGTTTATATCATTCTTTTTTAAGAAATCTTCTACATATTTATGTGCATCTTCGAAGTATGTATTACTTCTAGCAGTTATAAAATATATTTTATTTCCTTCACTTCTTAGTTTGTCTATTATTTCTTTAGCATCTTCTTTAATAGTAGCGTTATCACAAATATTTCTTGCATTCTTACCGAAAAAATCTTTTAGTTCAGGTGTATCTAATGTACCTCTTATTAGTTTGTAATGATCTATTTTTGTTTCTGGATGTTCACTCTCATATTTAATAACATACTCTTCACTAGCTTCATTTGTATTAGTAAGAGTATCATCTATATCTATACCTATATTCACACTATCACTCCTTTTGGGTTATGATTATATCATAATTATATTCTTTTTTCAATTTTTTATTTTTTTAATAGCCTTAATGCTTGCTTAAATTCCCCTACTGTTTCGACTGGTTCTTTTATTTCTTTTTCTGCTTCTTCTGCTAAAATCTCTAATAGACTACTGCTTCTAAGTCTTCCATATGCGCCACATCTTCTTACATATTCAGTTAATTGTTCATTTTTAAAGTTATCATTACCTACGAACTGTGCGATTATAGTAGCCGCTAACTCTTTTAGATTTCTTTTATACATACTACTAAAATCATCATCTGATGTTACATCATAAAGATCAGTATCTACTGCTTTAATTTTTTTATCAGGTGTATATATTAAATTTTCTTGATTCAAATCATTAAATAATAAACCTTGTGTAGTTAAATTTAACATTTCTCTTTCAAATTCATTTAATGCTCTTACGAAGTCTCTTAACATAGTAGCATCTTCCAAGGTTTTAATAGGTGTTCCTTCTATATATTTCATTAAGTATCCTCTTAATGATTTTCTTTCTTCTTCAAGTAAGAATATAAACTCTTCAGGGAATGCAAAATGTTCACTTTGATAATAAGCTAGTGCATCAAGTTCTATTATATATTTATATTCTTCTGGATATTCTTTAAATACTTTTCCAAAATCAGTTAAATAACAAGTTGCACTACACCCATTATTTAATCTTCTATGATAATAACCTTCTGGTATTTGTGTAAATATTCTCTCTTTTCTCATAGTAACCTCTTGAGTATATATACTATCACAAATGATACCTCCTGTAAAACTAAAGTTAATTTTAATGTAAAGAAAAATGTTAACATGTTGTTAACATTAATTTTTATTTTTTAAAGATTTAAACATCTTTTTCCATAGTTTACTTGATGAATAATTTAGTATTCCTTCTTTATATATTCTAAGTCCATATTTATATAATAAGAAGCAAGTTATTATCATAAGAAGTATAGCTATTACTAGATCTATTATTGTCATTTCACCAAGTGTATACATTACTGGTGCTAGTATTCCTGATATGAATGGTATAAACGCAGCTACTTTTATAAATACTGCTCCTTGGTAAACTGATGCGTAAAGAGCTAAATAATAACCTAGCATTAAGAATATCATTACTGGTGTTTGTATTTGATTATAGTCTTCCATACTTGTTGTCATACTAGCAAGTACTCCTATAAATAATGAGTATGCTAAGAAACTAAGTATTATTAATATTAAGAAGAATGGTATACCTGCAAGTAGTTTAGATGCCATATCACTTTGTAAGAACATTGTTATGTATGAACTTATTTTACCTGTAGCTTCTGCGCCTACTACTCCTGTACTAACGCTACCTGCAGTTGTAAAGAATCTAATACCACTACCAATGAATGCATATAATAGAAGTAAGAATCCTTGGAATAAAGCAAATACATTTGATGCGACTAACTTAGACATAAAATGTGCTTCAGGAGTTACACTTGATATGATTATTTCCATACTCTTAGTACTTTTCTCTTCATTAATTTCAGCACCTATCATTTGAACCATAAGTACTATTAATATAAAGAATGGAACTATAAATACTATTATAATTACACTACCTATTAATTTAATAAGTTCTTCGTTTTCATTTAGATTTTCATCTAAATATATTCTATTTATTTCTACATTTTTATAAATACTACTTAATACTTCTTCACTAATATTAGCACTCTTCATAGCCATATTTACTTTAGTAGTATTAAGAGCATTAAGTAAGTCTTGATATAATATATTATCAATATAATCATAAGATATCATATCCACATCAAACATTTTATCAAGTGATGTAGTATCTATCTTTTTAACATTTATTATTATATCTTTTGTTTCATCTTTAATAATCTCTTCTTTTAACTCATCTATAGATTTATCTGTCTTAGTAAGACTTGCGTTATAGTTATTAAGTATATCTTTGTATCCAGTTTTCATAGTTTCTTCTAAGTCATTATAGATACCTACTTCATCAATAACATACACATTTATTTCTTTGTCAAAGTCTCCACCAAATAATTTAACTACACTATCTAGGTTAATCAAACAAATTGTTATTAAGAATATTACTATGTTTACTATCAAGAAAGATTTAGTACATATTTTTTTCTTAAGACTATCTTTTGTTAAAAACTTGAATTTATTTTTCATATACTTCACCTACTTTACTAACAAATATTTCATTTAAAGTTGGTTCTTCAACAACGAATTTAGTTACATTATTATACTTAGATATTGCTTTAAATAAATTATTAACATAAGATTCATCTTCTAATCTAATAGTGTACTCATCTTTATTTTTTTCTATTCCTTCTACACCTTTTACTTTAAGTATTTCTTTTTCATCTAAAGATGCTTGTACTTTTACATTTTTCTTTCTGAAGTCTTTCTTTATTTTAGTTAGTTTACCTTCTAAGACTGTATTTCCTTTTACAAGAATTATTAATGAGTCACAGAAGTATTCTATGTGTTCCATCATATGTGATGAGAATATAATCATAGTACCTTTCTTTTTAAGTCTTAGTATTTCTTTTTTGAACATTTCTACGTTTATTGGATCTAATCCACTAAACGGTTCATCTAGTATAAGAAGTTTTGGTTCATGAATTATACTTATTATGAATTGTATTTTTTGTTGATTACCTTTTGATAGTTCTTTTATCTTTTTATTTTTATAATCTGTTATACCAAATTCTTCTAAGTATTTATCTAATCTTTCTTCTACTTCTTTTTCAGTTAGTCCTTTTAGTACTCCATAGAATATAGCTTGTTCTAATACTGTTTTTGATGGTAATAAACTTCTTTCTTCTGTTAAGAAACCTATTTCATCTGATACGCTATAGTCTATTTTTTTACCATTAAGTGTAATATTTCCTTCTGTTTTATCAAGAAGTCCCATAATCATTCTGAATGTTGTTGTTTTACCAGCACCATTAACACCTAATAGACCAAATATTTCTCCTTCTTTTACTTCAAATGAAAGGTCGTTTACTGCTCTAAAGTCATCATAGTATTTTGTTACGTGTTCTACTTTTAACATATTTTCACTTCCATTCCTGTTTCAATATCAAGTTTTTCTGCTTCATCTTTATTCATATGCATCTCAAGTACACAAGTTTCATCTGATTTGATATGTACATCATCTAAAGTAACACCATTTTCTACATTTACTTTCACTACTTCATCATTATGTCTTTTAAATGTTTCTAAGTCTTCCTTACTCATATGAATATGTCTATCTGCAATAATAGTTGATTCTACTGCTTCGTATTCACCTTTAGGGCCAACTATAGTAATATTTTCACTACCTACTAAGTCGCCACTCTTTCTAACTGGGCAGTCTAGTCCAAAGAAGCTATTATCAGTCTCTAATAATTCTACTTGAGTATACTTTCTACATGGACCAATAATTCTTACATGTTCTAATACTTTTTTTCCTTTTTTAAGAGTTACTGTTTCTTCACACGCATATTGACCTTTTTGAGTTAAATATCTTTTAGGAGTTAACTTATATCCCTTACCAAATAATATTTCTAATACTTCTTTAGTCAAATGAATGTGATGGTTTGATACACCAATTTTTATGTTCATTCTAACCTCCAAGTTAATTATACTATAAATTATATAATTATTTATCACAAACTTACTATTTTTGTCATTTAATACTTATAAAGGAAGTGATTCAAGTGAATGGTAGTTATTATCAAAGCCCAGTATTTATAAATGATATAGAACGTGAGAATAATGAATATTATGAAAAGAAGCCTGTTGATGATTACGCTCTTACTAGTGAACAAAGTTATATAGAAAATATTCTTAGAAATAATATTGGTAAAAAAGTAAGAGTTCATGCATCTTTTTCAGATTCTGTTGAATGGAGAGATAGAGTTTTTACAGGTTATATAGAGCATGCTGGTCGTGATAACTTAGTAATAAATGATAAAGATAATGGTAAAAACTATTTAATACTTATGATATATTTAGATTTTGTTGAGTTTGATGAAGAAATAACTTACGCTAAATAACTTTAAAAAATATTCAATATTTGATATAATACTTTATAGGATGTGATTACATGAAAACTCTAAATATAATTGCTTTAGTATTAGTTATTTTAATAGTATTATTTATACTTTCAAATATTCTTTTGAAGTTCTTTAAAGAAAGAATAGATAATTTATATAAGATGCTTAATAATGCTGAAAATGACATGTTAGAGAAAATGAAGAATAAAAAAGAGTTATTACTTAAGATGATTAGTTATATCACTAAGAAATTAAAAATAGAAAGTAGTACTTTTGAAGAAGTTAAAAATATTGAAGTTAATGATTTAGTTAATTTTAAAGATGAAAGTGTCTTTGATAAATGTTATAGTGAAATATTAGAGATTCGTGAAGATAATAAGAAAACTAAAGAGAATAAAGATATTAAAGAGTTTAATCAAAATATTGATGAATTTGAAGATAATGAATTACATATAATATCTCTTAGAACTTTTTATAATAAATATACTTTAGAATATAATAATTTGATCAAAAAAATACCTTTTAATCTAGTTGCTAAATTAAAAGGTTATAAGATAAAAACTTTACTTGAAGGAAGAGAAATTGACGATAGTTTTAATAATGATTTGGAAGTGTAAAATTCACTTCTTTTATATTGTTCTTTTTTAGGAAGTTGTTTGCTTTTGAGAATGGTTTACTTCCAAAGAATCCATTTCTAGCTGAGAATGGACTTGGATGTGTGCTTTCTATTACTAGGTGTTTAGGATTTGTTATAAATACTTTTTTGCTTCTTGCGAAGTTTCCCCACAGTATGAATACTACTGGTTCTTTTTTAAGATTTATTAGTTTTATTATATGATCTGTTAAAAGTTGCCAACCTAGATCTTTATGTGATGCTGGCATGTCTTTTCTAACAGTTAAAACGCTATTTAATAAAAGTACTCCTTCTTTAGTCCATGGCGTTAAGTCTCCACTTGGTCCATTTTTGATTCCTAAGTCATCATATAATTCTTTATATATATTTTGAAGACTTGGTGGAAGTTTAATTCCTTCTTGTACACTAAATGAAAGACCATGAGCTTCACCTTCTCCGTGGTATGGATCTTGTCCTAAAATAACTATTTTAACTTTACTATAAGGTGTACTCTTTAATGCATTAAATATATTTTCATATGCTGGATAACAAGTATAATTCTTATATTCTTCTTTTACTTTATCCATAAATTTATGAAAGCCTGGACTTTCCCATACACTCTTTAATACTATATCCCAATCATTGCCTATCATAACTACTCCTAAAAATTACTTATATAGTTCCATACATTCCATAAGTATATACCTTGATCTCCTAAAATACCAGCTATACCTCCAGAATATGTATCAGCACCTATTCTAACTAAAAACATAAGTCCAATTATTATACACATAAATAACCATTTAATCTTTAGTTTATTCTTTTTACTTATGGTTATAATTATTGTTAATAAAAAGAAGAAAGCAACAAAAATAATATTAAATGTTGATAAACTAACATCTCCCATATATCCATCTATTATTCCAGTATCTGCATCATTATATGAATACATCATTAGATTAGATGGAAATCCTTTTGTTATGATTATTATTAATGTTAGTATTGTTACAACTATATAATATATTTTATACTTCTTCATTTTTAACTCCTTTTTAATTTAATTTTACCACAGTTTCTAAATACATTTTTTTCATAAGTTATTTTTTTATCGTTTGTGTCACTTGGTAATTCTATTATTTTAAGCTCATAGTTTTTTATGTTTACTAGTAGTTTTAAATTGTCTTTCTTAACTAGATAGTAAGGTGATAAATCGCTTAATGCATCTGCGGTAGATACCGGTCCAATTTCTGGAACTGTAAATGTATCTATAACAAGATCTACTACATTTAATTTTTTACTTCTTGAAAGAACATATATTTCATATGACTCATCAAAGTATTCTTTTAATACTTCTTCATACATAGAAAGTTTACTTTTATATTTATTTTTATCTAATTCTATTTTTAAAGTAAGTGCTGGTAAATTATTGTTTTTATCTAATAAATAGTCTATTGTCAAACCAAATAATTTTGATAGATGTTGTAAATTAGTTATATCAGGTAGTCCTTCATCACTCTCCCATTTAGTTATTGCTTGCCTTGAAACGTTTATGAGAAGAGATAATTCTTCTTGTGTAAGACCAAATCTTTTCCTTATCTCTTTTAATTTATTTCCAAATGTCATAAGTTCCTCCTTTCATAACTAATTTTACATATAATCATATATTTTTAAAGAGATTTTAGTTTACATTAATGCTACTTATCATGTCATTACTTAATTGTGAATTCAGAGGCTACATAGAATAACTCTAATGTATCTGGTACAGTTACTTCTTTTATAAGTCTATATTCTCCTTTTGGTAATTTTAAATAACTATCTTTCCAATCAACAGTTATTTGATCAGTTGACTTTGGATCTACTTCATATGTTTCATCTACAAATTCATTAATGATATTTATTTCATGCCATACATTATCTCTTTTAACTTCTATTGTGTATGCTGCATTATAGTTAATAACTTCTTTTCTATTATTTTCAAGTACGAATGTAGCTCCATTCTTTGTTAAAGTGTCTTCTTTTACTTTTAAAGTTATTTCGTCAGTTTCAATATTTATTGATGACTCTGCTCCAATAAGTTTATCAAGTTTAGTTGTACATCCAGTTAAAGTAAATAATAATGCTGTGCTTATTATTAAAGCAATAATAGTTTTTTTCATAATCTCTCCTTTTCTATTAATTTTATTATACTATAACTATTGATTATAATCATTATGAAAATTAAATTATCTACTAAATTCCATAAAAATTTACTTTTAAATATTATTCCACTTACTGCGAAAAGTATAAAGATGAACTTAAATATAATTAGTATTTTCTTATTATTTATTAAGTATTCTATATTATTCTTTCCTATATAATAACCACTAAGTATAGTTGTAAACCCAAATAGTATATAAAGTGTTAATAAAAAGTAAAGTCCAAATTTACCTAGTACTTGTGTATATACTCCAGTAAGTAGCAAGTTATAGTTATCAACTACTTCATTTGTACTCATAAATATCAACAAGAGTAATGTTATTATAGTAGTTATAAATATACCTATAAAATAAACACTAAGTATTTGATAATTTATTGAAGTCTTTATATCGTTTTTATCACTTGCACTTCCTGTACTAGTTGTTCCTATTAATAGTTCATTCATAAATATACTTCTTTTTATACCAATAACTAAACCTGTTAATATTGATTTAACACTTGTGATATCATTCAAGAATAAACTAATGTTTATTAAATTAAAATTTTTTATTATTCCGTAGATGCTCACTATTAAAAATAGTATACACATTAGAGGTACTATTTTATTTAGTGAAGATAATACTTCGTCTATTGAAAGACTAAATGTAATTATAAGTATAAGAATTGAAACTAAAATAATAATTATTTTATTTATATTAAGTAGTTCTAGTAAGTATCCTATTGAGTTCATTTGAATCATTTGAAATAGAAATGAATAGATAACTATTAAAAGTATTAGTGAAATGATAGAAAGTACTCGTTTATTAAGTCCATATTTAAGTATAAAGTATGGCCCACCTACATAATTATTTTTATATTCTTTTTTGTATTTGTTTCCAAAATAACTTTCTATATAAATAATGGAAGTAGAAAGTAATGAAAAAAGGATCATCCATATAACTGATGAGAAACCTCCTATAATTATTGATGAAGTTGTACCTATTAGAGAACCTACTCCTATCTTAGTACCTAGTGTTAGAAATAGTGATGTTTTATCTTTTGAGATAAGTTCTTTTAAATTAATTTTATAATTTTTTAGTCTTAGTTTTATACTTAGTAAAATAGAGATACTAAATAAAAATATAATTAGCAAAGTCCACATACTAATTATATTTACGTATATAAAAAGTTATCACTATTTATGATAACTTTCATTGTTTAATATTTTAAAACTTCTATATATTTGTTCTAGTAATATGCCTCTAAATAGTCCATGAGGAAATGTTAGTTTTGAAAAAGATAGTCTAAGATTGCATTTATTCTTTACTTCATCATTTATCCCATCACTTCCACCTATTATAAATGTTATAGTTCCATGTCTACTTGTGAATGCATTATCTATTATGTTTGATAGTTCTACTGATGTATATTCTTTACCATTTATATCCATACATATATTAAAGTCTTTATCATTTATAGATCCTAATATTTCATTTGATTCTTTATTTATGTTAGTATCTTTAAGTTCTATAATTTCTATTTTATGATATTTAGTTATTCTTGTTTTATAGTCTTGTATTAAATCACTTAGGTATTTTTCTTTTATTTTGCCTACACATAATATTCTTATCATTATTTATATATTAACATTGGATTCATGTATTGGCCATTTTTCTTGATAGCTAAGTGAAGGTGTTTACCAGTTGATTTACCTGTTGAACCCATCATACCTATTAGTTGACCTTTATCCACTTTATCTCCTTTGTCTACTAGTCTTGATCTTAAGTGCATGTAAATTGAAGTATACCCATTGCCATGGTCTATATCTACATGATTACCCATTGAACTACTATACCCTGAAGCTACTACTGTACCACTTTGTATAGCATATATATTGTCTACTTTAGTACCAACTATATCTACTCCTCTATGCATTGAGCCTGCGGCTCCTGTTACTGGATCTCTTCGGTATCCATACATAGATGAGAATCTAAATGGTTTTGATGTAGGCCATGCCCAATATGTAGTATTTCCATAGTATGAAACATTTTTAGCTCCGATTACTACTATTTCATCTATTGCTTCGTTAATGATTTCTTCTGAAACTAGTTCAGATTTCATGATAACACCATTTTTTTCTTGTGTTGCGAATACTACCTTAGATAGACCATTTACTCCTTTTTGTTTTGTATATTTTGTTGATGCATCTAAATTCTTATCTAGTACTACTTTTGTTTCATGTTTAATAGTTTGTGTTTCTGTTTCGAATGAATCTACCATTATCTTAGCTACTGGATCTATGGTTGCTACGATTACTTCTTGTCCTACTGCTAATAAGGCATTTTCTCCTGCTATATCAGGGTTTGCTATTAAGAAATCTTGTACTCCAAGTTTATTCTTTTCAGCTATTGTTTCTATAGTATCACTAGCTTTAACTGTGTATTTGTGTGTTAAATTAGTTGTCCCAAATAAGAAGTACATACTTAAATCATCTGCGTTTGTCATTATATCATTTTCTGTAGATATAAGTGTTTTCTTGATAGTAACGTCATCGCCGAAGTATACATCTGTTACTTCAGTTCCTTCTTCATCTGTTTCTTTAGTTTTACCATCTAAGTAATCTTGATAGTCTTTCTTACTTAAGAATGCTGTTACTGTGTTTTCTACTGCTTTATCTAAATCTTCTTTATTTAAAACATAAAACTTTTTATTAGTATTATCTTCTAATGTAACTGTTACTTCATATCCTTCAATAGTGAATGAATCTAAGTCTTTTATATCATCGTATACTTCTTGCGCTGTCATTATGTTTGTTCTATAAGTTTTAATATTTTGTACTTCTAATCCTGATGGTGGATATACTTTATTAACCTTATATTTTTCTTTTAATTCAGTTTGTTCTTGATCTATTAAGTTATAAAGTTCATCTCTTGATTTAATAAGACCTATTCTTTCTCCACCTAATGATATTTGATAATAATTATTAACTGTTCTTTCTACTGGTTTGAATGTTAAACACATATAAAGAACTATTGATATTACGAATATACCAAATAATATATTCGCAGTTGTTAACTCTTTTTTATTCATTTCCATCTTCCTTATTTGAATAATTATCAAATTTACCTGTGTTCATCTTGAATAATAAGTTTACTGTTCCAGTTGAACCTGCTCTGTGTTTTGCAACTAGTAGTTCTATTTTTCTATTTACATTTCCATCGTATTTTCCATATTCATCACTATGAAGGAAAAGTACTATGTCGGCATCTTGTTCTATAGAACCTGATTCTCTTAAATCTGATAATTTAGGTTTATTGTCACCGCCTTTTCTTTGTTCAACGCTTCTTGATAGTTGCGCTAGCGCTATTACTGGAATATCTAATTCCATTGCTAATTTTTTTATATCACGGCTTATTTCACTTACTTCTTGAACTCTTTGTCCAGCGTATTTACTTGATGAAGAAAGTAATTGTAAGTAATCTATTATTATTAGGTCTAAACCATCATCTGAGTTTTTAAGTTTTCTACATTTTCTTCTTATTTCACTTACTGTTAAACCACCTGAATCGTCTACATAGAATTTAGTATCAGATAGTTCACTCATGGCTTCGTTCCATTTTTTCCAATCAGTGTTTTTAAGTTTACCTGTTTTTAGGACGTCTCCATCGAGTCTACCTACTACTCCAAACATTCTTTTTGCTATTTCTTCTACACCCATTTCTAGTGAGAATAATGCTACACTTTTTTTATCATGTATTGCTGCATTAAGTCCAACATTTAGTGAGAATGCACTTTTACCACAACCTGGACGACCAGCTATAATTATAACTTGTTTCTTTTGAAGTCCTCTTGTCATCGCATCAAAGTCATAATATCCTGTTCTAAGACCAGTATATTCATCTCCTGAGTCAGCTAGAGCTTCTAAATTCTTTTGTACTTCAGGAAGTACATCTTGTATCTTTTGAATATCACGTCCTAGTTTATCATTGTAAACACTAAGAATATTTCTTTCAGCATTTTCTACTATATCTACGACTGAATCTTTTTCATCATAGCATTCTTCTTGTATTTTAGTACTCTTTTCTATTAAATTGCGAAGTACACTTTTTTCAAATATAATCTTTATATAGTATCCTAAGTTTGCTGTTGATGGTACTGAATCTATAATCTTAGTAATGTACTCTACTCCACCAACTTTAGATAATGATTTTGTTTTGTCTAACTCATTACATACTGTTTGAACATCTACTGGTATATTATTTATATGAAGATTTTTCATAGTTTTGAATATTATTCTATTTTCTTCATAATAAAACATCTCTTCAGTTACTTCATCAAGTATTCTATCTAACGCTGATTTTTCTAAGAATCCACAACCAAGAACTGATATTTCTGCATCTTTATTTTGAGGTTCTTGTCTTGCCATAAAAACTCCTACTTAACTAAAACTACATTCACTGTAAAACTAACTTGTTTATGTAAATTAATAGTTACTATGTGAGTTCCTAGTGAATTTATTTCTCCATCTATAATTATTTTTTTCTTATCTATTTTATATCCTAATTTAGATAATTCTTCACTAATTTGTTTAGCTGTTATAGTACCAAATACTTTATCATTAGTACCTGTTTTAACCTTGAATTCAATTTTTTTATCTTTAAGTTTATTCTTAATATCATTGCATTCTTTTATAAGTTCTTGTTCTTTTTCATTTCTTTCATCTATTTCGCCTTGAAGAACATTCATACTTTTTGATGTGTATGGTACTGCTAACTTTTTAGAAATTAAGAATTTAGCATATCCATCTTTAACTTCTTTGATTTCATCTTTCTTTGCTTGCTTTTTTACATCTTCAATAAATATAACTTTCATAAGTCACCTCCATACAAATTAATGTATAAATATTATATCATACCTAATACTAAAAAAAAAGTTGTAAAAACTCTTAAAATAGTATATACTTATTTTAGAATAATAATGGAGGTAAACGAATGATAGTAACTTTAGAAATGGCTAAGTCTTTTGAAGCTCAAGTCAAACTTATTCTTATGAATTTATATGGTAAAATGTTACCTTCTGATAAAGTAGCTTTACTTAATAATACTGAATATATAGATGAAGAGATTATTAAAGGAAATGCTCGTGATGTATGTAATAATATAGTTAGAAAAGTAACTGGAAGTTTAATTGATGTGACTTGTACTAAAGAACTTCCTATATCTGAGGATGATTATAGAAGTGTATTATATGGTGAATATTTAAATAAAGGGCTTGTTGAATATTATTCACAAAAGGTTGCTGAAAAGTTAAAACTTAATTTAGATGATAAACCTGAATTAGCTGAAAATTTAGAGGTTATTAGAGCTTTATATGATAAATTAGGTGATGGTCTTGATGAAAAGGTATTTACTGAAGATGCTGTTGCATTATTAGATGCTGCTAAACTTGAAGAATTAGTTACAAAATGTGATAATGAGGCTATAGAAGATTATTTAAAGAGTTTGAGTACTGCTAAAGATATTGATGAACCTACTGTTGATATCACACCTCAAAATGGTGCTGGTGAAAAACTTGATGAAGAAGGAAGAGTTCAAATTGTTTATTTAGATGGAAAACAATATATAAAATATGTTGATAAAAATGATGAAACACATTTAGTAGAAAGTAATGATTCTAGACACGTTTCAGAAATATATAGAAGAACTATGTTGAATTTAAGACCAGGTGATAAATTAGACCCTGAAGCTTTCTTTAATGAACTTACTTCTTATATTCCAGAGACTGATTTAAATGTTAAAGAAGATATTAAAACTGATAGCTTAAATAACGAAGAAGTTAATATGATGAATTATATTCATGGTAAAGAGGATTTTAGATTAGATGCTCAAGAAGATGTTATAACTCATAGTAGTGATCAAAAGATTCATGTTATTGAAAATACAAATGATATAGTTGTAACTAATGACGATGATGGTCGTGTTGAATCTGTTGTTATAAGTGATGATGAAGAAGCTAAAATAAATGATGAAGTTAAGCAAGATAAACCTCAAGAAGAGGAGATAGATGATGAAAAAGTATTAACTCCAGAAGAGTATGAAGAACTATGTATGAAGTTTGCTAATAATGAAGAATTAACTATAGAAGAATTAAGAGCGCTTAGAAGAAGTACTCCTGAAGAGATGAAGAAAACTGAAGAAGCTCAAGAATTCCAAGAAGAATTGCAACAAGAAGAAAGTAAAATGATTGAAGAACAAAAAGGACCTGTTTTTAAATATCCTGGTTATAAATATGGAAGTGCTGCTTTTACTAATAAATATTTATTAATTTATATAGTTCTTATTACTATATGTATAGGTTTTATAGTTGGAGCATTACTATTTAAGACATTTGGAATGAAATAAAAATTAGATAATTACTTATCTAATTTTTTTATACAGAACTCCCATAGTGTTTTAGGTTTTTCATATCTATCCATATGTTTTTCTTCTAAAGATATAATTTCAAAATCTTTGAATAATTCATTAAAATCTTCTTCTATAAAGAATCTTTTATATATTTCTCCATCATAATAGAAATTCTTTTCTAATACTTTTGCATTTACCGGTATATGATATTTATCATTAGTTGAGTTTACTCTACCTATTAGGTATCCTCCACTTTTTAATACTCTATATATTTCACTTATTATATATTTTGTCTTTTCTGTATCAAAGTAATGAAGACTTAAGTCTGCGATAATAACATTTATTTCATTATCTTTGAATGGAAGACTCTCACTCATATCAAATACGCTTGTATTTAATTCTTTATATTCAGTATTTAAAATACTAATTACTTCAGTTGAAAAGTCACAAGCGGTTACATCTTTAAAACCATTATCAAGTAAGTATAGACTTGTATATGCTCTTCCACAACCTAGTTCTATTATTTTGTCGTTTTTGTTAAGTAAATATATATATTTGTCAAACCAATTGTCATATGAAGAAGTATATTTTAAATGTATTCTATCCCAGTATTTATCTAAGTTATTCACAATTATCACCTAATATTATTTTATCAAATAGTTTATCAGTTATCAAATTAACTTTATAGCAAGTGTAAACAAAAAGATATAGGAAACTATATCTAATTTTTCTTTTTAAGTCTTAGTTTTTTTAGTATGCTATCAACATATTCTTTTCCAAGTGAATCATAAAGTAAGTTATTTTTATATGCGATTACTCCGTAGATGATAGCACCTACTAAAGCACAAATAAGACATGTTATGATTGATGTTAATCTTGTAGTGAAGAATGGACTTATTAAGTGTTCTAGTATTAGGACTACTACTATCATACTAAATAATGGTAATATTGCTTTTTTAAGTGTTAGTAATAAATCATTATATTTAAAGTTCATATCTTTCTTTAATTTTCTAAGTGATATATTTAATGATAGTGTTGTACCTATCATGGTTGAAATAATAGCTCCATAGTAAGGGTATATACCTATTTTACTACATAGTATCATTAGTGGTATATCAAGTATAGCATTTGTTATAAGTCCTGTGAATGTACTTAAATAAATTGTTTTAAATTTATCTAAACTTTGAAGTGATGTGTTTACTACCATATTAATATTACCTAACATTATTGAGTATGGTAAGAGTCTTAATATAATGCTTCCATATTCACTGTATCCATAGAATATATAGTATACTTCTTTTGCTAGTAAGGAAATACCTATACTCATTGGAAGTCCTATTACTATTACCATAGCTATTGATTTTATAAATTGATTATTTATTGCTTTGTAATCTTTTTTTACATAGTATGATGACATATGAGGAATTATATTAATTGTAAGACCAAATGTTATAGCATTTACTATTAAGCATATTTTAGATGCCCATGTTGCCATTATACTGCCTATTGTTTCAGCTACTTTACCAGTGTATCCTAAGTATCCAAGCCCTCTTATGATAAGTGATAAGTCTGTCATATTATAAAGATCTGTTGTAATTGAAACTATCATTAATGGTATACTAAATGATACTATTTTCTTTAGTATTGTTTTATCTGATACAGCGTCTTTTTGATTCTTTGATGGCATATTAAATTCTTTTTTATTTTTACGAATTTTCACTTCTAAATAGATGTATGCTGAAAGGCCTGCTATGAATGCTCCAAAAACTGCTATTGCTACACCTACACTTGTTTTAGCGTGAAATACATTTATTGCTAAGTAAGAACCTACTAATATAAATGCGACTCTTACCACTTGCTCTATTACTTCTCCAGTAGTACTTACTGTTATAAATTTTTGTCCTTGTAAGTATCCACGTTTTACTGCTAAATATGGAACTATTAACAAACAAAAAGAAATACTTCTTATAACAAGTACCACGTCTTCTATAGAATTGCCCGTAGAATCTATATCACCTATAAAAATATATGCTGCTTGTTTAGCAAAGATAAACATAAGTAAAAATAATATAGTTGACAACACTACCATTATCTTATTACCTATTTTATAAGTTCGCTCTTTAGCTTCATACATTTCAAGTGTGTTATATTCACTTATAATTTTACTTATAGCATGAGGAATACCAATTGTACATATATTAATTATTAAGCTATATACAGTATAAGCATAACTATATAAAGCGCCACCAAGTTCCCCTACTATTGCATAAAAAGGAATTACATATATAGCACCAAGAAACTTTATTATTAAAAATGAAAGTGATGCAAAGATAGTTCCCTCTATAAATGAATTTTTTTTCATGACTTCTCCTTATACAGTATCATTGCTGAAAAACAATATATTTGTTCATCTCCAAATATTGAAACAGCAGTTCTAAACTGTATATCTATTATATCATAAGTTCCAGATATTAAAAATGTATTTATACTCCTTTCTAAGTCTTTTTCATGATTTTCATCTATTATTTTAACTTTCATAATTTTATTCACCAAGTATAATTTATCATAATCAAAATAAAAATAATGTCGAATTTGACATTATTTCTTATTATTTTTATCTTTTGTTTTTTTAGTATCTTTTACTTTCTTTCTTATTTCTTCTAGTTTTATTGCATTTGTTTTTTCTATGCTTGTGTCTGTGTTGTGTTTGTTTAGATAAAGTCCTAAAACAAATACATAAGCTAGTCCATAGAACCATAATAGTAATATAACTATATTTGTTAAGTTTCCATATATCATATCATATTTAGCTATGTTATTAATATAATATGAGAATACATTTGTAAGTAATAACCAACTTATTGTTGTGAATATTGCTCCTTTAGTCATATATTTACTTGGTATACTTTCGTCTGGTGCGATTGTATAAACTAATTTTATAAAGAAATATACAAAGATTAGTGATACTGGTACTTGTAATATAACATATACTGCTTTTACTAGTCTTTCATTCTTTGTTAAGAAGTCTGTGAATGTACCGATAAGTGCTAGTATTGATTTACCAAATAGTGGAACTATTACTATGAATGCAAATAGTAGAATTATACAGAATGTTAATATTATTGCTTTAATCATTCTTTTTAGGTATGAAGCATTTTCTACTTCGAATATTGTATTACTAGCTAATATTATAGCATGACAACCATTTGCTGAAATAATAAGTCCAAATGCTAATGTAATTACTGAACTAAGTGTTATTTGATCAGTAAATATTGGTTGAACTAGTTCTACTACTCCCGGTGGAAAAGTTTCTACTAAGAAGTTTTGAATAATATCTATTGGTAAATTGAATTGAGTAAGAAAAAAGAATATTAATGTTAATAATGGAATTAATGCTAAAAAGAATGAGAATGCCAGATTACCTGGTAGTACTCCCAATTCTTTTCCAAATACTAAATTATATATTTCTTTTATCTTTTCTTTCATTACATTTTTCCTTTAGCTTTTTTAATCATTGCAAGTGAATCATTAATAGCATCATCTATAGTAGTTTGTTCATTTGTTATCATTGAATAACCAATTGATGCACTATAATCTTTATTTGGTAGTGATGAATTTAGTTCACGATTTAATTTATGTATGTAAGAACCTACTTTCTTTTCATCATATCCTATTAAATATATAATAAATTCATCTCCATCAGTTCTCATTATTTCTGAATTGTCTCTTTGTGTTTTTATAAGTACACTTGCAACTGCTTTGATTTGATTATCTCCTGCTTCATGACCATATTTATCATTTAAAGTTTTTAATGCATTAATATCTATTACTATTATTGCTTGAGGATATACTTTATTTGAACTCCAAAAATCAATATTATCATTTAAGTAATTTCTATTTTTTAAGTTAGTCATCGCATCAAAGTAATATAATCTATCTTCTTTTTTAGTTTTTTTAGTATATAAAGCTTTTTTAACAACTCCATATATTATGAATGCTATTATTAGTATGGCTATTGTTATCCATATTAAATTACTCATTATAAAGTTAAATACTCTATTATTTTTAAGTGTTTCTATTACACCTACTACACTTTCATTTTTAACTTCACTTGAGCTTAATGTACTTAGATAGAAATCAAATAATTTATTGAATGCTTTGTTATCACTATTAAGCAAGAATGAGTTATTTAATTTAACCTTATCAATATATCTTATACTATAATTTTTAAGTTCTCTATCTTTGTAGTAGTCGTACACTTCTTTTTCTATTATTATTACTGAAGACTTATCAATATTTTTAAGCATAGTTTTAACATTAACATAATCTTTTATTTCAAATAAATTTTTACTAGCCATATTATATTTTAAATTCATATTTGATAACATAGTAACTTCAGTATTATTTAGTGTATAAAGTGAATTCACTACTAAATTATTATCTACATGAGCAATTACTACATATTCAGTTGGACCTAATGTTCTACTACTTGTATAGTTCTTATTTCCAAGTGAATAATAATTTAATGCTAAATCTATTTTTTTGTTTTCTAATGCTTCACCTAGTTTTTTAGTGTCACTATATTTAATATATTTATATGTTACACCTGTCATATCAGCGAATTTAGATAAATATGTATCTGTAAGTCCAGTGAAGTTTCTTCTAATCATACCTTCGTATGGAAGATTTTCAATGTATCCTACTATTAAATCATCATTTGTTATTGATTCTTTTTCTATTTCAGTATAATTCTTCGTAGTATAATATATATCTAAAAAATATTCATTTAGTTTTTTAGTTGCAGTTTTTTCCCATCTATAATAAAATTTACTAAATATATTTGAAAGCATTTCATTATTTTCAGGTAAATCCAAACAATAATATGAATATAATCCATCTACATGAAATATAATTTCATAGTCATTTTTAACTATTTCATCTAAATATTTATACATTGGTATAATCATATAATCTAAAGAATTGCTTGTATAATCTGATTCTAGTTGTTCGAATGTTGTATAACTTTTTATATTAATATTTTGATATTCTGTTAGATATGTTTCAACTGTTTCTTTATCTTTACTAATAACGCCAATTGTTCTATTTGATAAGTCTGATAGTTTATTAACACTTTCTTTTTTTCCTATAACGACATAATGATCTTTGTATATTACTATATCTTCTGGATCTGGTGAAGTTTTATTATTTAGTTTTACTTCTGTACTATCAGAAGTGGCTACTTCTATAGATAGACCTGTTGTTTCTTTTAATGATTTTAAATATTCATAATATACACCTTTTCCATTATCTGAAAATACTGGTAAACCATTTTCTACGTATACATCTAGTGTTGTATCTTTATTATCATTTATCCATTTCTTTTCAGAATATGAATAGTTATTTACTGTGCTTGTTATATAGTATAGTGTTGCAAAGAACCCAACTACTAAAAATAATATTATAGTAAAGGCTATTATGATATTTTTTCTTTTTTTACTTCTATTCTTCATTATATCACCAAACTACCTTTAAGCTTTTAGCACTCTTAGAACCAAATACTGGGAAATTCTTGTTTTCCTCTGATCCTGAATAAGTTAATATGTATTGTACATCATAGAATGTTAAATTCTTTTCACCTATAGTATCTAATGATTTGATTGCTAAGTCTTGTGCTGTTGCGACTTTTATAGATTCTTTGAAGTCAATTGTAATATATATAATTTTTCCTTCAACAGTTACTGTTACATCTCCAATTTGAGAATTTCCTTTATATACTTCTTTAATTTTTTCTTCAAATTTGTCTTCTAATGGATAGCTTTCTATTCCATCTAATCTTTCACCATATTTTGATGAGCTTGTTCCTGCGTAGAAATATCTATAGAATAGAATTCCTATTGCTAGAAAACACACTACTAAAATTCCTAGTAAAACCCATAATACTTTATTATCTTGATTACGTCTTACTTTTCCCATAATTTTTAACACCTTCCCTTGGCTTTTTAATTATACTATATTTTATTCTATTTTTCCACTATTCCCATAATTTCAAACAATTTATCTTGATTCCATATTGGAATGTTTAATTCAATTGCTTTATCTCTTTTGCTTCCTGGAGCTTCTCCAACTAGTACTACATCAGTCTTTTTACTTACTGAATCACTTGTAAGCCCTCCACGTTCTTCTATGAATTCTTTTATTTCATCACGACTGATATTGTCAAATGAACCAGTTATTACGAACCTCTTATCTTTGAAGTTCTCATCTTCTATCATCTTTTTACCATTATATGTCATATTTACTCCAAGTTTTCTTAATTCTTCTAGTTCTTCCATATTTTTTTCATCTTTGAAGTAGTTAACAATATTTACTGATAAAGTTGGTCCAATGTCTCTAATAGTTGCTAATTCTTCTTCTGTTGCATCAATTAGAGAATCTATAGATGTATAATATTTACATAGAAGTTTCGCTGTTTTAGCACCTATTCCATTTATACCTAATGCAAATAATAATCTATCAAGTGAGTTTTGTTTTGAATCTTCTATACTTTTTAGTATTGCATCTACACTTTTACTTCCATAACCTTCTAGTAAAGTTATTTCTTCTTTGTGATTACTTAGTTTATAAATATCACTAAATTTCTTTATGTATCCGTAGTTAAAGAAGTCTTCCATAATTCTGTCTCCAAGTCCTAGAATGTTCATAGCTCCTCTTGATACAAAATGAATTAATCCTTCTATTTTACGTGCTGGACAATGAATGTTTTCACAGAAGTAATCTACCATACCATCTTTTTGTACTAATTCACTTCCACACATTGGACAGTATTTAATCATTTCGAATGGTTTTTCAGTTCCATTTCTTCTTTTTAATTCTACTCTGTCTACTGCTGGTATTACGTCTCCTGCTTTATAAATATAAACATAATCTCCTACACGTATATCTTTTTCAATGCAATAATCAGCATTATGAAGTGTTGCTCTACTGATAGTACTTCCCATTACTCTTACAGGTTCTAATACAGCATTTGGAGTTATTTGACCGGTTCTTCCTACTGTAAATATAATATCAGTTAATTTAGTTAGTACATGTTCTGGTGGAAACTTATATGCAGTTGCCCATTTTGGTACTTTCGCAGTGAATCCTAATTCTTTTTGCTGTGCTATATCATTTACTTTAATAACTATACCATCTATTTCATATGGAAGTGTATCTCTTTTTTCGGTCCATTCTTGAATGAAAGATATAACTTCATCAACATTTTTACATAATCTAATATTTGGGTTAACTACGAAACCTAATCTTTTCATATACATTAATGTTTCATAATGAGTTTTAAATGGTGTTTCTGGATAATGATAAAGAAATACATCTAATCCTCTACAAGCAGCTACACTTGAATCTAATTGTCTTATTGAACCTGCTGCTGCATTTCTTGGATTTTGAAATAAGTTTTCTCCTTTTTCTTTTTGACGTTCATTTAATTTATTAAAACTTTTTTTACTCATGTAGATTTCACCACGTATATCTAAATCAACTTTTTCTTTTAATACATGAGGAATTGACTTAATAGTTTTAACATTATGAGTTATGTCTTCTCCAACTACTCCATTACCACGAGTAGCTGCTTTTACAAATACTCCATCTTTATATTCAATATTAAATGCTAGACCATCTATTTTAAGTTCACAAACATACTCATGTTTTGGAAATACCTTAGACACTTTTTCATCGAAATCTCTTATTTCTTCTTCATTAAATACATTTCCTAAACTCATCATTGGTACTCTATGAGTAACTTTTTCAAATTCAGATATTACTTCTCCACCTATTTTTCTAGTTGGTGAATCAAGTCTTACCCATTCTGGATGACTAGACTCTATTCTTATTAATTCTTGCATTAATCTATCATATTCAGCATCTTCTACACTAGGTTTATCTAACGTATAATACTCATATGCATATTTATTTAATAAATCTATTATTTCATTCATTCTGTCCATTCTAATCACCTAATATTATTATATAACAATTAAGAAATTATATAAAGAAAAATGTTTTTTGATAAATAAAAACGACTATTACTAGTCATTCTTAGGTTTTAAAATTAATTTTGAATTTTCTGGTTCATTTAAAGTTATCATAGGAGTTACTTCCATATGTTTAGTCTGTTCTGTTATAAATGTTTCATAGCAAGAGCAAACTCCTAATCTGGTTTTATGTTCTAGTAGTGCTCTTTTATGTTTTGCTTTCCAATCATCATCTAGTAAAGACAAATTCATTAATTCAGTTTTCCATATATTACTATTAGCTATTTCTGCTTCTTTTTTAGCTTCTTCGAATGTGTCAAATAGTTTATCTACCGTTTGTGCATAAGATGCATTTCCACTGGCATTTCTTCTTGGTGTAATAGGTGTTTCGTGATATTTAACACCACTACCTAAATCAAATTTAAATTTTTCGTATTTTCTAAATGGAAATACTACTTCATGTGTAATTCTTGGTTCCATACCAGTGTAGTAACTTATATTAGTATCAGTTACATAACATTTAGACACAATATATCCTTCAACAATATCATCATAACCATTTTTATAACCACTACTTATTGTTAATTCTTCTACCGCATATTTAATTGGATAACCTTTTTCCATAATTTTCCTCCCTGTAAATATATAGTTATTATAACATATATTTAAATATTATGCTTTTATATTGCTTTTATCCATTCTTCTATTTCACTAAGTAGTGTTACTAATTCATCACTATAACTTTTAAATACTATATTTTTTTATTTTACACTTTAGAGTTTGGACACATCTTTTTAATTTCTATAAATGTTTTGCCAAGCCATCCAGCATTAGTTGCGAATGGTATTATTCTTTTATTTGATAAATTATTGTTAGTTAGAAATGTTCTTATAACAGGACATTCTCTATACCACCATACAAGTAATCCTATAATTACATTTTTATAGTCATTAATATTCTCTAATTTTTTTTTACTTCTGGTATTGAGTTATCATCTTACATTTCAATAGTTGATCTACTTTGTTTATTAGTCCAATCTAAATCCTCAATTGTATATTTTTGTACAGGTTCAATTGCAAAAATATCTGCATTTAAATTGTTAGCAATCTGTTTAGCTACATTATCAGTATGTCCTTGTGCTGAATAATATACTACTAAGACTTTACTATCTTTCTTAATTTCATTGTTTTCATTTTTAATATCAATTTGTCTTTTGATACATATTGCTTCCTAGACAATTAATAGTACTACAAAAACAATTATGATTCCTAACAAAATTTTCTTTTTCATAATTTCATCCTTTTTGAACATTTTATACTTTAATTATAAAACTCGTGTGTTACTTCCGATGAATACTTTTTTAGTAAATTTTATTGAATGTGTAAAATACAAAATAAAAAGCAAAACTTGATAGTCTTGCGATTTACTCATTATTAGAAATTTCTACGTATTTTTTTATCCATTCTTCAAGTTTATTAGCATCTTGATATTTATCTAAATCATCATCAGAGTTTGGATCTAGATATGCTATTATATTTCCTTCTTTTATTATAATTATAGAAGGAGCATACTTTATCTTTTTATAATACTTAGTATTTTTAAATTCTTTAAATGATATTGATAAGAAATCAATTTTATATTTACTCATAAATTCTTTGAATACATCTTCACATGGAACTTGAAATGCACAATAACTATTATATGAATATAAAATATAGTTTTCTTTATTTAATGTGGATAATTCATCACTAGTTACATTTACAAATTCTCCAGTATTATAATATTTCTTATCTAAAGTTATCTTTTCATTGGTTTTATTACATCCAGTAGTAAAAATTATTAATATACAAATTATTAAATAGTATATTTTTTTCATTATTTTATTTCTGTTAAATTATCGAAGTCTATATTATGATAATTTACTTTCCAAAAGTCATATGTTGTTTTTCCATTTTCTTCTTTTTTGATTTGTATATTGTTTTTACCATTATAGAACCAATAACCACCTGTATTATAAATTTTATTTTCATCCCATCCAAGTGATACTAGAAGATTTTTTGTCATTCCTGCGTATCCTCCACCACCACACATTAAGAATATAATTTTATCTTTTGGAAATAAATATTCTAATATTTCCATAGATTCTTTGTAGTTAGCTTTATATGTACCATCTTTTTGTTCTGTAAATAATGTTTTTCCTTTATAAGAATCTCCAACTGCTTCAGGTAATCCTTTTACTTCAGTTAAATATGGATATGGAACTACTTCAAACCCTTTTATTATTCCAGAAAGGTGTGAGTCTCCTCCGATTGCTTCATAATTTCCTGGGTCAACAAGCATTCTCATATCTCTATAAACTGAGTCAATACGATTTAAATATTTATCGATTGTTTCTTCATTAACATTTTTATCTATTCCAAGTTGTCCTCTTTCTCCTCCAGTAACTTCAGGTGTTGGAAGTGGCTCGAGTTTTTCATATTTAATACTTACTAATACCCCAATTGTAATTCCTATAACTAAACTAACTATTATAGCTATAATTAATTTTAAATTCTTTTTCATTTTTTCCTCCTCATTGCATTTTAAATTTAACATATAAGGATTTTATTTACTATAACTTTAAAGTTGAGTTTACTAAAAAATTAGTTTAGTTATTAATTTCACATTTACCATTATGGTCTTTAAAATAATCTTCTATGTGAGCAATTGCTTTGTTAGCATCCCCCATTCCTTCAACGTCAGTGTGATTACTTATGAATGCGTCTCCTCCAGCACTTATTATTTGAAAGTTCTTGTTGTATTCTACTGAATATGCATAATTTTCATTGTCAAGAGTACAATTTAATTCATATTTACCAACTATAGTGTTATCTCTCAATCCATCATTATCTATACTAAAGATTACTACAAGGAATATCATTAAAAGAATAAATGCAATTGCTAATATACCAAATACTTTTAATGTTTTAATAATAATTCCAGCTAGTTTTTCTGTGTTGCTTACCTTTTCAACAATAATACTATTTAAATCATTATTAACTAGTTCATCTAAACTTACTTTGAAAATATTTGATAAAGTTTTTGCTTGAGTTATATCTGGTGAAGTTTCTTCTAGTTCCCACTTTGATATAGTTTGTCTAGTAACACCTACTTTCTCTGCTAATTCTTCTTGTGACATATTATTTTTCTTTCTTAATGTCATTATTTTATTTCCTAAATTCATATCATTTCTCCTTTTCGATATAATAATACTTTTTTATATTAGAAATATCTATCAATTATAGTTTGAACTTTCGCAATAAATGTTAACATTTAACTAACAATTGTTTCTTTTACTATTTTTCCTAATCTCATACATATTGTTGTTAGTTTTTCTCTCTTTATATTTAATATTTTATCTGTTTCGTTAGCTACATTTATAAATTTACTTTTCATAAAGTGAGTAAAAATGTATTCTACGCTTTTTATGTCTTTTGAATATTTATAACAAAAATCTCTTATTGGAGCAGAAATATTAAATACCCATATTGGAGTAACAATAATTATATGTTTGTAATCCTTAAGATTAATTTTTACGTCTTCAATAGGCATTCTCCATTTATGCATACCATATCTACCACACCACCAAAATCCTAATGTACCTTCAGTTCTTTCTTTTGTTTTTAATTCTAATATAGTTGCTCCTAAATCATTTGCTTTTTCATATGCTATTTGTTTTGTATAACCCATTCTTGAAAAATAAACTACTAAATTATCTTTATTTTTATTTGTATTTTTATACTTCTTTATATTAAATTTAAATTGTTCTTGAGTGTAAAATAATAATGTTATATATCCTATTATTAGTTGTAATAAACCTATTATGAAGAATGTAGTTGATAACATATTAAATGGAAATATAATAAATTGAATTGTTATCCATAGCATAAGTGTAAAACCAAATACAGTTCCTAAAATTATACCTATCTTTTTGTCTTTAAATAGTAAATAAGAAGCTGTTAAGTTTGAAATTCCATTTACTATTAAAAGTGAAATACCTGAAAATATGTAATTTTTAAATAGAATATCGCTAAATGGTAACACTTCAAAATATGTAAGTAGTTCTTGCATATTTAGTAATCCTCCAGTTGGATCTATAAACATACAAACGCCCCCATATACTGCGCATATTCCTATAAATATACACCAAAACATAAGAATCTTTTTTGCTCTTTTATATCTCATAATATAACCTCTATTTCTGATTTTTATTATATCATAGTAAAAATTTTTTTGTTTATTTTTGTATAGGTATATTTGATACCATTGCTTAACCATAAATTATTGGATATAATTTTATTAAGATATGGAGTTGTGGTTATGGATATTAAAACTGAAAAAGCATATAAATTATCTAGATATGTTATGTCTATTATATCATTTATCATATTATGTATAATGTTTATAAATGAGGATTCTAGTTGGATAACTGTTGCATTGATTTTATCTATTATTGTGTTTGGTCTTAGTTTTCCTAGTACATGGATGAGTAAAAAAATATATAAATTTGGTAATGAACTTGAAAGTACTTTTGCAAGAGTTTCTTATTATCTTTTATTTTTACCTATTCTTGAATTTATATTATTTTATTTATCATATGTACTTATTTTATTTCTAGGTGATAAATTTATAATAACTGAAAATAATGATTTAGCTACTGCTTTAAGTCAAGCATTTACTGTATTATTCTTTGTATTTGTAGCAACTGTTTGTATAATACTTCCTCATATTCAAGCTATGGTAGTTATTGTTATTAAGCATTTTTTAAAAGATTAATTTTGAATTTATTGCCGCAAAATTACCATGAAATTACCATGAAGGTATTATATTTTCACTTAAATATACTTTTTCTTTAATAAAAGTTTGAATATATAAAATTTATATATTGCCTTCTCAGGCTGCTAACTTTTTGTGGTTATATAAAAAAAGTCAATCATAATTGACTGACTTATTATTTACCATGGAGCGGTTTAAATACATCTTACGAACTCGCTCTCTTTCTATATATGATTATA
>CAJJPX010000005.1 GCA_905193755.1 uncultured Clostridium sp.
TAAAAAATGTTAATTATAAAAAGTATATTCCATTTTTTATAATGTCAATTTTAACTATTTTAATTCCTGTTATACAAAGTTTGTTTACTGATTTATATTTAATTAATTTTTCAATAAGTTTAATTATATTTATTATGTATTTCACTATTGAAAACCCTGATGTTAAGATGATTGAGCAATTAAATCAAGCTAAGGATGCTGCTGTTAAAGCTAATCAAGCTAAGAGTGATTTCTTAAGTAGTATGAGTCATGAGATTAGAACGCCTTTGAATGCTATATGTGGTTTTAGTAGTAGTTTACTTGAAAATCCTGGTGTTAGTGAAGAAGCTAAGGAAGACGTTAAAAATATTATTATGGCAAGTGATTCGTTACTTGATTTAGTAAATGGTATTCTTGATATATCTAAGATTGAAGCCAATAAACTTGAAATAATAGATACAAACTATAACTTTTATAAAATGTTTGATGAACTTGTGTTATTTACCAAAGCTAGAATAGGGGATAAACCATTAGAATTTAAATATAGTTATGATGAGAGTATTCCTAAATATTTATATGGAGACGGGATGAGAGTTAAACAAGTAATACTTAATTTGCTTACTAACTCAGTTAAATATACTAAAGAAGGATTTGTTGAATTTAGAGTAAGAAGTGTAGTCAAAAATGACATTATTCGTTTGATTATAAGTGTAGAAGATTCTGGTATAGGAATTAAGAAAGAAAATATAGAAAAACTATTTACTAAATTTGAAAGACTTGGTGTAGAAAAGGAAACTACTACTGAAGGAACTGGACTTGGTCTTGCGATAACTAAAAAATTAGTTGAAATGATGGGTGGAAATGTTGCTGTACAAAGTATATATGGTAAAGGCAGTATATTTACACTATCAATAGATCAAAAGATAGTAACTGGTAGTGAATTAGAAAAACTAATTGAAAACGAAAAAAATGAAGAAAAACCAAGTGATGAAGTTATAAATGCTAGTGGTAAAAGAGTTCTAGTAGTAGATGATAACCAATTAAATCTAAAAGTAGCAGAACGTTTACTAAAAGCATATAAGTGTGACATGGATTTTGCTAGTGGTGGTAGTGAATGTATTACTAAAATAGCGAATGGAGAAAAATATGATTTAATATTACTTGATGATATGATGCCTAAGATGAGTGGTAGTGAGACACTTGTTAAACTTAAAGAGATAGATAATTTTAATATACCAGTGTGTGCACTTACAGCTAATGCTATAACTGGTATGAAAGAAGAATATCTTGGTAAAGGATTTAATGATTATTTAAGTAAACCAATAGTTAAAGAAGAACTTAATAGAGTTATTAAAAAATATTTGAAGAAATAATAAATTATGATATAATAAATTTAGTTAGGTAGGAGACGAATATGAGAGATGTGAATTTATTAACTAGTAATGGGGTAAATGTAGAAAAAGCTTTAGAATTATTTGGAGATATGGATATGTATGATGCTACTATGTCTGATTTCTTAGATATGGTAGAACAAAAATTAGCTAATCTTAGAAAATATAGAGAAACTGGTGATATGCCAAATTATGCAATTGAAGTACATTCTTTAAAGAGTGATGCTCGTTATTTAGGATTTGTAAGTTTAGCTGATCTTGCTTATCAATTTGAATTAAAAAGTAAAGCTAATGATTTAATGTTTGTTTATGATAATTATAAAACTTTACTTGATGAAGCTCATAGAGTAATTAATTTATCTAAAAAATATTTAGGACGTGAAGTTACTGAAAATGTAATTAATGATATGGTTAGTGGTACTAAAGAAGAAGCAATCTTAGTAGTAGATGACTCTAATTTAGTAGCAAACTTTATTAAGAAAATATTTGATGATAAATATGAAGTATTTATTGCTAGTGATGGAGCTCGTGCTATAGAGATGGTAAGTGGTCCAAATGCTAGTAAAATTAAAGCATGTTTACTTGATTTAAATATGCCAAATGTTAATGGATTCGAGGTTCTTGAATACTTTAAAAAGAATAATTTATTTCTTAGAATACCTGTATCAATAATTACTGGTAATGATACACGTGATCAAGTAGACGAAGCATTTAATTATCCAATAGTTGATTTACTTTCTAAACCATTTAATGAAAGAGATGTAAAAAGAATTATTGAAAAAACTTTGTCAAGTTATAATTAAGAGTTGAAACTCTTTTTTATTTGGGTTATTATAGTTTAAAGGAGATGATATGATGGAAGTACCATTTAAGAAATGTAATATCTTAATTCCAAAGAAAAGTGTTGATTATAATTTATGGAGTGTTATTGCTTGTGATCAATATACTTCTCAAATTGAATATTGGAATAAGGTTAAAGATTTAGTAGGAGATAAACCTTCTACATATAAGATTACTTTACCTGAAGTATATCTTGAAGATGAGAATGTTAATGAAAGAATTGAAAATATTAATAAGACTATGAATGAATACTTAGATAATGATATTTTTGATACTTTAGAAGACTCAATGATTTATTTAGAAAGAACTGATTCTACTGGTAAAGTTCGTGAAGGACTTATTGGTATGATTGATTTAGAGAGTTATGACTATAATATAGGTAGTAAGAGTTTAGTTAGAGCTACTGAAAAAACTGTAGTTGAAAGAATACCACCAAGAAAGAAAGTAAGAATTAATGCACCTTTAGAATTACCACATATTATGATTCTTATTGATGATGAAAAGAAAGAGATTATTGAATCATTAAAGAATAAAGTAACAGAAGAAGACGTTATTTATGATTTTGATTTAATGCTTAATGGAGGACACTCTAAGGGATACAAATTAAGTGGTTCAGTAATTGATGAAATAACTAGTAAACTAGAAGCTTTAGGTGATATGGAGTACTTTAATAAGAAATATGGTGTTAATGAAGAAGTTCCATGTATTTATGCGATGGGGGACGGGAACCATAGTTTAGCTACTGCAAAAGCATGTTATGAAGAAGTAAAACAAAAACTTGGTGAAGAAGAAGCACGTAATCACCCTAGTAGATATGCTTTAGTAGAACTAGTTAATATTCATAGTGATGCGTTAGATTTTGAGCCAATTCATAGAGTAATCTTTGATTGTGATGTAGAACACTTATTAACAGCATTATATAAAAGATTTAAAATTAATATTGAAGGTAATGGACAAGCACTTACATATATAACTTCAGCAGGAGAAAAAACTATTTATATAGAAGATCCTACTAGTAACTTAGCAGTTGGAACTTTACAAGGATTTTTAGATGACTATCTACAAGAATTTGCTGGTAAAATTGATTATATTCACGGTGATGAAGTAACTCGTGAAATGGGTAGTAAACAAGATAATATAGGATTCTTACTTCCAAAGATGGAAAAGAGTGATTTATTTAAATCAGTTATATTAGATGGAGCACTTCCAAGAAAGACATTTAGTATGGGACACTCTGATGATAAGAGATTCTATTTTGAATGTAGAAAGATCAAGTAATTGGTCTTTTTTTGTGATATAATTTTTTTAATATTTAATGCAATAATTTTATTATTTAAAACATTATTATTATGAGAGGTAGATTTATGGAATATGTTTTAAAACTAGATAATATTTCTTTAGATGATTATATTCTAGGTATTGCTGATGGAGATACTAAATGTTTAGAAAAGTTATATGGCGCCACAAAAACTTATGTTTTTGGATATGCTTTTTCTATATTAAAGAATATAAATGATAGTGAAGATGTAATGCAAGATGTATTTTTAAACATATATAAAAATGCTAATTTCTATTCTTCTAAGAATAAGCCTATGGCTTGGATAATCACTATAACAAGAAATTTATGTTTAGAAAAATTAAGACGTAAAAAGAAATTAATGTTTGATGATATAAGTACAGTTGAACATTTACTTTCTAAAAAAGATATATCATATGATAAGATACTTTTAAAAACTATATTAGAGGAATTATCTGATGAGGAAAGACAAATAATAGTATTAAATTCTTTATGTGGTTTTACGTTTTTAGAAATAAGTAGAATGTTAGAACTTAAGTTATCTACAGTACTCTCAAAATATAATAGAACTATTAAAAAAGTTCGTAGTAAATATAAGGAGGCAATAAATGAATAAAAAAGTTAAAGATGAATTATATAATGTATTTGATAATATGATATCTTCTGATTATAATGACGTTGCCAAGAAAATTAAAAATAATAAAGGAGTAGTATTAAATATGGAAAAGAAAAGTAAAAGTAAATACTTTGTAACTGGTGGTTTTGGTTTAGCTTTTGCTGTTATGTTATTTTTTGTGGGATTAATGTATTTTAAAAATGATAATAGTGTAGCTGTTATAGGTATTGATGTTAACCCAAGTTTAGAACTTAGTATTAATTCTAAGAATAAGGTTGTTAGTGTTAATACAAATAATGAAGATGGTAAAAAAGTATTAGGGGATATGGATTTAAAAGGTAGTAATGTAGATGTAGCAGTTAATGCTATATTTGGTTCTATGGTTAAAAATGGATATATAAATGAAAATGATAATTCTGTTTTAATAAGCATGGTGGAAGGAAGTTATGATGTAGATAAACTTGCTAATAATGTATATAGTTATTTGAAAAGTGAAAAATTAGATTCTTCAATATTAACTCAAAATTTAGATACTACATCTTATGATAAAGATTTATCTAAAAAATATAATATTTCTGTATCTAGGGTTAAATTAATAAGAAGTATTCTTAATAAGAACTCTTTATATAATTTTGAAGAATTATCTAAATTAAGTACTAATGAGTTAAATATCTTGGCTAATACAACTTATAATAAGACAGAAGAAGTAAGTACTGTTGGTACTGCTAGTAAGAGTAACTATATAAGTATAGATGATGCTAAAAAAATAGTGTTTGATGATTCTAAAGTAAGCAGTGATACTGTTAAGAATTTAGAAATTGAATATGACTATGATGATGGTATTATGGTTTATGATATAGAATTTATTTCTAATAATACTGAATATGATTATGAGATAGATGCTAAGACTGGTAAAATAATCGAAAGAGAAGTGGAAAACAAAAATGTAAGTACAAGTACATCTAAAAATTATTTATCTAAAGAAAAGATAAAAGAGATAGTACTTAATAAAACTAAAGCTAAAGATTATTATGATTATGAAGTAGAGTTTGAATTTAAGAGTGGAAAAGCCGTTTATGAAGTTGAATTTGAAACTAAAGATAAAGAATATGATATTGTACTTGGTGCAGTAAGTGGCAATATAATTAAGTATGAAACTAAGAATAAGAAAGTAGATACAACTAAATATATAACTAAAGATAAAGCTAAAAGTATTGCATTAAATGATGCTAAGGTTACTAATTATTTTGATTATGAAATAGAATTTGAGAGTGATGATGAAACTTATGAAATTAGTTTTGATACTAAAGACATTGAATATGAATATGTAATAGATGCTAAAACTGGTAAAATAATTGAAAGAGAAGTTGATAGAGATTAATTTCTCTTTTTTGTGATATTTTTTAGTCTTATAAATATAATTAACTAGAGGTGAATAAATGAATAGACAAAATTTATGGTTTGTAACTTTATTTTCATTAATTCTTATTTTAGGTGTTTATTATATTACTCTTCCTAGTGATATATTTAGTAAGTCAGCTTTAGAAAATGTTAATAAGAATGTTGATGTAGTAGTAACCGAGAATGATAAACTTGTTGCTTTAAGAGTAGAAAGGGATGAAGAAATAAGTACTGTTATGAGTGAACTTCAAAATAAAATAACTTCACCTTCATCATCTACTGAAGTTAAGAATGCCGCGTTTGAAGAACTACAAATACTTAATTTAGCTAAAGGAAAAGAAACATATTTGGAAGATAAAATACTTAATAACTTTAAAATTAAATCATTCGTAGAAATAAATAATGATAATATTAAGATAACTATTGCTTCTAGTGAACATAATACTAAACTTGCTAATGATATAATGAGAAGTGTTCAAGAAGAATTTAAAGATAAGAAAAATATAACTATTAAGTTTGAGTCATAGGCAAATGAAGTCACATTATTAGTGGCAATGTCATAAATTACTCTAGAAACATAGGTGTATGTAGACGGAGGTGTTTATGACAGGGAATATATTAACTAAGAGAGAAAAAGATGTATTTGAACTTCTGGTACTTAATAAAACTACTAAAGAAATAGCAGATGATTTAGGTATTAGTGAAAAAACTGTTAGAAATCATATAAGTAATGCTATGCAGAAACTTGGATGTAAGGGAAGAGCAGGAGCAGTTATAGAACTCTTGAAGTTAGGAGAGATTTCATTATAATTCACTTTAAAAAGTGAATTTTTTTTATTATGATGGCATAAACTTTAATATGATAAAGAGATATGCAATGAATAAAATTTTTGTTAGTACTTTAGTATTTGGATTACTTGTTTTGTTTTATTTGGTACCTAGTCCTTCTTTTGATATGGAAGTAGTGGAGGAAGATAATAAAAGTGGTAAAGAGAATGTAGTATATTTGCTTGACGAAGATAATTATGTATCTAGAGTTATTAGTTATTATGAAGAAAGTGATATTGAGACGTTAATACGTGAAAAGATAAAGATTCTTATTAATGGAGATAAGAGTTTGGGTAAGTTTTATTCTTTGATACCTAAAAATACTATTTTAAAGGATGTTAAAGTTGAAAAAGATAGTGTATACTTGAATTTTAATAAAGAATTTTTAGGTGTAAATAAATATTTAGAAGAATCTATGATTGAAGCTATAGTATTTAGTTTGACTGAGATAAATGGTATTAATAATGTTTATATAAATGTTGACTCTAAAAAACTTACTAAACTTCCTAAGTCTGGTAGAGAAATACCATACCCTTTAACTAGAAGTTTTGGTATAAATAAAAAGTATGATTTAAATAGTTTAAATGAATTAGATAAAACAACTGTATATTTTGTTAAAACTTGTGATGAGGTAGAATACTATGTACCTGTTACTAAGATTAGTAATACAAGTAGTTCTAAGATAGATATAATTATTGAAGAATTAAAAAGTACTGTTAATGCACAAGAAAACTTAAATAGTTATGTTTCTAGCAATATTGAACTTGTAGACTCAGAAATAAGTGATGAAAAAGTTAATTTAATATTCAATGATTTTATATTTAGTGATGCATCTTCTAAAGTTATTTTAGAAGAGGTTAAGTATGTGGTGTCTGAAAGTATATTTGAAAATATGAATGTAAAAGAGGTTATTTTTAGTACAAAAGAACATAATAATATTACAAGTGTCAAAAAAAGTTAAAAAAGGGGTTGCAAAAATAAAAATAGTGTTGTATACTTTAGTAGTAATTTCCAGTTGTCCTCGTAGCTCAGCTGGATAGAGCAACGGCCTTCTAAGCCGTCGGTCACACGTTCGAATCGTGCCGAGGACACCATATTTAAAAATAATCGCTTATGCGGTTTTTTATTTTAAAAAAATATAAGGCAAAATATTGATGGAAGTTGGTCTCATAAATTAGGATATACTTCTACAATAGAAAAAGTTGAGATGCCACAAGAAAGAGTACTTGGAAGATATGATTATGTTAAGACTTTGGAGATCGCAAAACCAGTAATTATGAAATAAATTGACATATTGTATCAAATGTGATATAATATGCACATCATTAAGGGGGAATAGAATATGGCATGGTATGCTGCATTATATTTATGGGGTGTTGTTGCTAGTAGTATAGTAAATAACACAAAGAGTTTATTAGTGTTATGGTACGTTAGCAAATATGATAAACAATATTTAAAAGAATTTAAAGAAAGATCAGGATTTGAAAAAGCAAGTTTCTTTGCTAGAAATATTTTAAAGACATTTATACCTGTTTATAATATAATACATCCACTTGTATTACTTGCTAATTCTCGTTTTCCAAATCTTTTACATCCAATTGATTCATTAATTAGTAGTGGTGGAAGTCAATATGCTATTTGGAAAAATAAAGAAAATAAAAGAATGAAACGTGTAAATAAATTAGTTCAAAAAATAAATAAATTTTTTGGTAATGATAAGGTTGAGAATAAAACTACTAAAAGTGTTCCTTCTAAACAAGTTCCTGAAAGAAAACCGGTTAGTCAAACTCAAAATAAAAAACAAAATCCGCCATTACCAGAGAGAAAACCTGTTGTTCAAAATAATTTACAAACTAAAAAACCAGTTTCTACTGCAAGCGTTGATTCAGAAGTAGAACTTGCTAAGAAAAAATTAACTGAAGCTGAAAACAGAATTAATTCATTAAGAAGTCAATATAATAAATTAAATAAAGAATATAATGCTTTAAAGAAACAAGGAGCTCCTAAGAGTGAGTTACTTATTACTAAGAAGAAAATGGATGAAATTGCTGATAATGCTCAAGGTTTAATTGAAGCATATAATGGTTTAAAACAAAGATTAGCTGTTAGAACTAGTGATCAAACTAAAAAACCAGTTGAAACAATAGAAAGTATTGGTGCTAAATTAGAATCTTTAAAAAACGAACAAGCTAAGTTAATAGTAGAATATAATAGTCTTACAAAGGCTGGTAAAGCAGATGCATCGAAATTATCTAGAATTAATGCTATTAGAACTGAAGTTCAAGAACTATTAGCTAAACGTAATCAATTATTTATGAGTCAAATGACACCTAGTGATGGACAAAGAACTTTAAGAAGATAATCTTGTGATTGTCTTCTTTTTATATTATAATTATATTGAGGTAATAATATGAGAGGCGTATATATACATATTCCTTTTTGTAAGAATATATGTAGTTATTGTGACTTTTGTAAATTCTTATATAATGAGGAATGGGCTAATACTTATTTAGATTTTTTAAATCAAGAAATTCATGAATATTATGAAGGAGATAAAGTTAAAAGCATTTATATTGGTGGTGGTACTCCATCTAGTCTTAGTACAAGTAACCTAAATAAATTATTTGAAATTATTAGTCATATAAGAAGAATAGAAGATGCTGAAATAACTTTTGAATGTAATATTAATGATATAACAGAAGATTTACTTATCATACTTAAAGGAAATAATGTAAATAGACTTAGTATTGGAGTAGAGAGTTTTAATAAAAGAAATCTTAAATTAATGAATAGAAGTCATACTAAAAAAGAAGTATTTGAGAAAATTAATTTATGTAAAAGACTTGGATTTAATAATATTAATGTTGATTTGATATATGCTCTTCCTGAAGAAAGTTTATTTACTCTTAAGAGTGACTTAAATACAATGTTAAAACTTGGTATTACTCATATAAGTACATATTCTTTAATTATAGAAGAACATACTATGCTTTATAATAATGGTACTAAACCTATAGATGAACTACTTGACTTTAAAATGTATAAATATATATGTAAGAAACTTAAGAAACGTGGTTTTCATCATTATGAAGTAAGTAATTTTACATTAAAAGGATATGAAAGCAAACATAATTTAATATATTGGGATAATAATGAATACTATGGCTTTGGACTTGGAGCTCATGGATATATAAATGAGATGAGATATGAAAATACACGTAACTTTAATAAATATTTAAATGGACAATATAGACTTAATGAATTACTTGTTTCTACTCAAGAAGAGATGGAAAATGAAGTAATACTTGGTCTTCGTAAATTAGATGGTATAAGTATTCATGAATTTAGTGAGAGATTTAAAAAAAATATTTTTGATGTATTTAAGTTAGAGGATGCAATTAAGAAAAAGTATTTAATAATTAAAGATGATAAAATATATATACCAGAAGATAAGATATATGTAATGAATGAAATAATTAATATGATTTTATAGAAAGGGAAAAGATGAAGATATTTAAATTGATAGGGGACTTGAAAAAGTACGTATTTATTATGTTAGTTTTTTGTGTTATTCAAGTATTTTGCGAACTTTATTTGCCTAATATAATGAGTGATATAGTTGATATTGGTATTGCTAACTCTGATAAAGCTTTTATAACTAAAGAAGCAATTGTTATGCTTATTACAACAGTTGTGTGTTTAATATCACATACCATGGTAGTTTATAGTACAGCTAAATTCTCTAATAATTATGGTTATAGAATTAGAAAAGCATTATATTCTAAAATAACATCTTTTAGTAAGAAAGAAATAGATGAATTTGGAGCTTCAACTTTAATAACAAGAAGTACTAATAATGTTAGTAATATAACAAGTACATTTAGTTTTGGTCTTAGACTTATTGTGTTTGCTCCAATAATGGGAATAGGTGCTGCGATAATGGGATATAAAACTGCTCCTAGTTTAGCTCCTATAGTTTTGGTGGCTGTGTGTGTACTTGTTCTTGGACTTACTACTATATTTATGCTTGTGTTTCCTAAGTTTGAAGTATTACAAAAGCTACTTGATAAACTTAATGCATCAACTAGAGAAATCTTATCAGGTTTGAGAGTAATAAAAGCATTTAATAAACAAGATTATTTTAAAAAGAGATTTGATAAAGTAAATACTGAAAACAAAAAATTAAATATATTTTTAAATAAAGTTTTATATTTAGTAGAACCTATGATGTCATTAATTATAAATATAGCTACGATTGTTATAGTTTATGTATCTTGTGATTATTTAAGCCTTGGTACTCTTGAAATAGGCTCTATGATGGCATTTATTCAATATATGTCAACAGTATTATTAAGTTTTATGATGCTTCTTGTTATAATCTTGAATATACCTAGGGTAATCGTATCATTTAAAAGAATTAATGAGATATTAAGTGTTGAACCAAGTATAAGCAATAGTGGTAAAATAAAACTTTCTAGTTTAGAGAGTATTGAATTTAAAAATGTTTATTTTAGATACGATAAAGCTCATGATGATATGCTTAAGAATATATCTTTTAGAATAGAAAAAGGAGAAAATGTTGGTATAATTGGTAGTTCTGGTAGTGGTAAAACTACTATTGTGAATTTACTTTTAAGACATATAGATGCCTCTAGTGGTGAAATACTAATAAATGGTATTGATATTAAAGAATATGATATAGAGTCTCTTAGAAATATATTTGCATATACTCCTCAAAAGACTTTATTATTTAAAGGTTCTATTCGTGAAAACTTAACATTTGATAAAAATCTTGCTAATAACGTACTTGATAATGCATTAGATGAAGCAGCTATTAAAGATTTTATTGATAACAATAGTGAAGGATATGATTTTAAAATAGAACAAGCTGCGGTTAATTTAAGTGGTGGTCAAAAACAAAGAATGTCTATTGCTCGTGCTTTACTTAGTGGAGGAGAATGTTTACTTTTTGATGATTCATTTAGTGCGGTAGATTATATAACTGATAAAAGAATAAGAAGTTCAATAAATAAAAATTATAGTGATAAGATGGTTATACTTGTTACTCAAAGAGTTGGAACAATAAAAGAAGCTGATAAAATAATAGTAATAGATGAAGGAAAGATAGAATCTATTGGTAACTATGAGACTCTTGAAAACTCTAGTAAAGTATTTAAAGAATTTATTGATTCTCAGAAAAGGGAGGTGGCTTAAATGAAAAAGAAAAATAATAATAAAGCTCCTACTTTTAGTGAGATGGTTAGTAAAACATTTAAGATAATTAAAGACTATAAAAATCATTATATACTTATAATATTATTTTGTTTACTTGCTGCTTTGTTTAGTGCACTTGCTCCATACTTTTTAGGATATGCAACAGATAGTTTATATGATTCTATAAAGAATGGTACAGCGTTTAATTATATTTACATAGTAAAAGTTTTAATGATAGTTTTATCTTGTTATATTATAGATGCAGTGTGTACTTATTTTAAAAGTTATATGTCTTCAAAATTAGGACAAGAGATTGGATATGATTTAAGACGTAAACTTATTAATAAGATAAATGTTACTAAACTTAGAAAACTTGATAGTATGAAAAAAGGTGATATTATTAGTAAAATAACTAATGATGTTGAAAGACTTACTGATAATATTACTGAGATAATACCAGAACTTGTATATAATATTTCATTAATAATTGGTGTAGTTATAATGATGTTTATTCTTGATGTTAAGCTTGCACTACTTACTATAATTGCTATACCTCTTACATATTTTTTACTTTCTTTTGTAGTAAAAAAGACCCAAAACTATTTTGAACTTAATCAAAAGGCTATAGGAAATGTTAATTCTTTTGTAGAAGAGAGTGTTACTAATAGTGATGTTATAAAGTCATTTAATAAAGAAAAATATTTTAATAAGAAGTTTAATAAAGAGAGTAAAGAACTTGCAGAATATGGATTTAAGAGTAGTTTTTATAGTAGTCTTGCTGTTCCATTTAATAAAGCTATTGGAAATCTAAACTATATAATCATTGTATGTGTTGGTAGTATTAGCGTTATTAAAAGCAATATGAGACTTGGAGCTATCCAATCATTTATACAGTATATGAAGGATTTTAATAGACCAATGAATGTTATTGCTCAAGTAATTAGTAATTTACAAATGGCTATTGCGAGTGTTGATAGAGTTTATGAAATACTTGACCTGGAAGAAGAAGCAAATGGTAAAATAAAAGAATTTACATTTAACGATTCAATTGAATTTAAAGATGTAACGTTTAGTTATGTTGAAGGAAAAACTGTTCTTAAAAACTTTAACCTTAAAATTAATAAAGGTGAAAAAATTGCTTTAGTTGGTAAGACTGGTGCAGGTAAAACAACAATAGTAAATCTTCTTATGAATTTTCATGCTCATTATACTGGCCAAATATTAATTGATGGAGTAGATATTAGAGATATAGATAAATCTTCATATAGAAAACTAATTAGTATGGTTTTACAAGATACTTGGTTGTTTGAGGGAACTATTAAAGAAAATATTGTTTTTGACAAGCGTATCAGTGATGATAAACTAAGTAAAGTTCTTTCTAAATCTAAAATACTTCATATGATTGAAGGACTTCCTGGTGGACTTGATTATGAAATAAATGAAGAAACTAATAATATGTCTGCTGGTGAGAAACAATTACTTACGATAGCTCGTGCTTTAGTTCAAGATCCTGAGATACTTATACTTGATGAAGCAACATCTAATGTTGATACTCGCCTTGAATATTTAATAAATCATTCTATGAATAGTCTAATGAAGAATAGAACTTCTATAGTTATAGCTCATAGACTTTCTACTATTGTAGAGAGTGATAAAATAGTTGTCATTAAGAATGGTCAAATACTTGAAGCAGGTACGCATAAAGGATTACTTAAAAATAAAGGATACTATTATGAACTTTATAGTAGTCAATTTGATTTGAATGAGGAATAAGTATGGATAATTATGTAGTTGGTTTAGATGAGTACATGGAAATGAATGAATCAAATCCATTAGCTTATACAAGAGATCTTGCTACTTGTATTGCTGTACTTTTACATTTGAAAAATTCTAGTATTCTTATGCATATAGCTGCTTTTGAAAACGGAAAAATAGAACTTAATAAATTCATAAAACTAGTAAGCGAGAGAAAAGAAGAAATAGAGAATGCTGAAGTATTTAAAGCATTTAAAACTGAACAATCTAGTTTAGATAAAGTATGTGATATTCTTACTAATAATGGTATTTCGTTTGAACTAGAAGATGTATTTAGAAATTATTCTAATATGACATCAGTTGGTTATAATTATAATAATAAAAAATATTATATGGTTGATATGTATATGGGTGAACCTGAATTTATAGAAGTACCTAAGGGATTTAAAATAGAATTATAAAATCATAAATTATATATTTTTTAAATAGAACTAGCAATAGTTCTTTTTTAATTTGACATAAATTTTACAAACTATTTTTTAAAAGGTATTTACAAAAGCGAACAAAAATAGTAATATAGTGGTAGGAAGTGAAACAAAGTGGTAGAAAGTGGGGTGCTTAGTTATGCTTATGGGTGAATTTCATCATAATCTTGATGAAAAAAGTAGACTAATCATTCCAAGTAAGTTTAGAAATGAACTTGGAGAAAAAGCTATTATCACTAAAGGACTTGACAAGTGCTTATTTATCTATTCAGAAAGTGAATGGAATAAAATAGTACAAAAAGTAAGTAGCCTACAATTTACTAAAAAGAATGTTAGAGCTTTTGAAAGATCTTTCATTGGTGGAGCTTCTTTAATTGAATTCGATAAACAAGGTCGAATTAATATTACCTCACCGTTAGTTCATTACGCCAATATTAATAAAGAATGTGTAATTATTGGCGTAAATGAACGACTAGAAATATGGAGCGCAGAAGAATTTAATAACTATATGAAGGAGAATGAAGAAAATCTTGATGAAATAGCAGAAGATATCTTCGATGCGAACTATGAAGCATAAAAGTGTATTGTTAGACGAGGTAATAAATTATTTAAATGTAAAACAGGGTGGAATATATGTGGATGCTACTGTAGGATATGCAGGACATTCAAGTGTAATATTAAAGAAAATTGGAAAAGAAGGGGTTCTTTTCGCCTTTGATCAAGATGATGAAGCAATAGAATATTCAACTAAAAGATTAAAAGAAATTGGAGACAATTTCACAATATTTAAAAGCAATTTTGTTAATATGAAAAAATATATTAATGAGAGTGTAGATGGAATTATCTTTGATTTAGGGGTTTCAAGTCCTCAATTAGATGAGGCAGAAAGAGGATTTAGTTTTCATAAAGATGCTCCTCTTGATATGAGAATGGATAAAAGTAATCCATTAAATGCTAAGATAGTAGTAAATGAGTACAGCTATCAAAAATTAACTGAAATTCTATTTAAATTTGGAGAAGAAAAATATGCTAAAAGCATAGCTAAGGCAATAATAGATGCAAGACCAATTGAAACAACTCTTGAACTTGCTGAAATTATTAAAAATAATGTACCAATTAGTTATAGAAACAAAAGTCATCCAGCAAGAAAAACATTTCAAGCAATTAGAATTGAAGTTAACCATGAACTTGACATTTTAGAAAGTTCTTTGAAAGATGCATTTGATTTATTAAAAATTGGTGGTAGACTAGAAGTGATATCATTCCATTCATTGGAAGATAAAATTGTATCAAAAGTATTTAAAGAGTTATGTACAGATGATCCTAGTACTAAAAAATTACCAATGGTTCCTGTAGAATTAAGTGCAAGAGCTAAAAAAATAGTGAAATTAACACCTAGTACGAATGAACTAGATGATAATAATAGAAGCAGAAGTTCAAAATTAAGAGTAATTGAAAGGATAAGATAAATGAAACAAAAAAGATATGTAAAAACTAAGGGGGAAGGGTTACTTAAATCATTGACAGTAATTTTCTTCATTGGATTTTTACTATCAACTTTTGTTATGAGTGCAAAAGTTCAATCAAGTAACTCTGAACTTCAAAGATTAAAAAGTAAAGTTGAAAGTCAAGAAAAAATGAACTTAAGTATGCAAATGAAAATAAATGAACTTGCATCTTTAGATAATGCTTTAGAAGTTGCAGATGCCAATGATTTGAAGTATAATAATAGTAATATTAGAGTAATTTCAAAGTAGAGGTGTCATATGAAGAAAACAAGAGTAATTAAGATTAATGCAATATTCATAATTATTGTTGTTTTTATTTTTGTTGCAATAATTTTGAAATTATTATGGATAGGACTTGGTAATGTTAAAGTAGAAGGTAAACCTCTTGCTGATTTTGCAGAGAATCGTGATACACGTACTAAGACTTTAACTGCCAAACGTGGTACTATTTATTCTGCTAAAGGAGAAGTACTTGCAAAAGATGTAAATAGTTATACGGTAATAGCATATTTAGATCCTAGTAGAACTAAGGATGAGAAAAGACCATATCATGTAGTTGATAAAGAAAAAACAGCTGAACTTTTAAGTCCTTTAATAAATATGACTAAAGAGAGAATTTTAAAGCTTTTAAATACAAAGATTAAATCATGTAATGAAGATAAAACTGAATGTACAGAAAGAGTTCCATATCAAGTAGAACTTGGACCTGGTGGTCGTGGTATTACTGAACTAGTTAAAGATCAAATTGAAGACTTAGACTTGCCAGGCATTGATTTTATTGCTAGTACTAAGAGATATTATCCTAATGGAGACTTTTTATCTTATACTTTGGGATATGCTAAAAATAATGATGATAATCAATATGTTGGTGAAATGGGTCTTGAACTTTATTATAATGAAGAATTAACTGGTGTAGATGGGTATAAAAAATATCAATCTGATTTATATGGATATCAAATAACTAGTACACCTGCTGTTGAACAAAAGAGTATTAGTGGAGATGATATATATCTTACAATTGATGATAATGTTCAAATGTTTACTGAACAAGCTATTAATACTTTGGAAGAGGGTAAACCAGAATGGGCTACTATGTCAGTTGTAAATGCTAAGACTGGTGAAATATTAGGAGTAGCATCAAGTCCTAGTTTTAATAATAATACATTAGAAATTAAATCTTATTATGATCCATTTGTTGCTTATGAGTATGAACCTGGTTCTACTATGAAAATATTTAGTTTTATGGCAGCTATGGAAAATGGTATCTATGATGGAAGTAAAAAATATAAAAGTGGTACTATCAAAATAGATGAAGCTAATATAAAGGATTGGAATAATAAAGGATGGGGAATGGTTACTTTTGATGAAGGATTCATGGCTTCGTCTAATGTTGCTGCTGTTAATTTGGCGATGGAACTAGGTAGAGCAAAATTGAAGGATTATTTTACCTCATTAGGTTTTGGAAAGAAAACTGGAATTTCACTTCCTAATGAAAGTAAGGGTACTGTTAATTTTAGATATAATACTGAAGTTGCTGCTGCATCTTATGGTCAAGGTATGACAGTTAGTGCTATTCAAATGGTACAAGCTCTTACAAGTATTGCTAATGATGGAGTTATGATTAAACCTTATTTAGTATCTAAAATAGTTAGTGGTGAAACGGGTGAGGTTGTTCTTGAGAATAAGAGAACAGAAGTGGCTAAGGTTGCTAGTACGGAAACTGTAGAAAAAATTAAAGAATTAATGCGTGGTGTAGTTCAAGATGGATGTAAAATTGCTACTGGTGGAGGATACAATGTTCCAGGGTATGATGTTATTGGTAAAACTGGTACTGCACAAATAGCATCTTCAAGTGGTGGATATTTAAAAGGAAGTAAAAATTATATTAGAAGTTTTGCTACTTTATTTCCTGGAGATGATCCTGAAATTATAGTTTATGTTGCTGCTAGTAAGATATCAGACGCAAAATATTTAAAAAATGCTGTTAAAAGTCTTATAAAAGATGTTGGTACTTACTTAAATATAGTTGGCAGTAAAGAAGTAGAAGAAACAGGTACATATACAACAAAGAGTTATATAAATCTTGATGTTAATACTGTTAAAACATCGTTAGAGGTTTCTTCAATGGAACCAATTATTATTGGAGAAGGAACCAAGATAATAAAGCAATATCCTAGTAGTAATACCAAACTTAATGCTCATAATAAAATATTTTTAGTAACAAATGATTCTAATTATAAAATGATTGATATAAAAGGTTGGAGTAGAAGTGATGTGTCTACGTATGCTAATCTTACAGGGCTTGATGTAACATTTGATGGATATGGGTATGTTAAAACATATTCTATAAAGAGTGGGACAGAACTAGTAAATGGCAGTAAACTAGAAGTGGCACTCGAGCCGAAATTTAAAGAAGAGGTGAAGAAGGAAGAAAATTAACTTCCTTTTCTTTTTCGACAAATTTTTTAATATTTGTGTTATACAATATAATTGAGGTGAAAACATGAGAATTTTTTATTTATTTGAAGTAAAAGATAATATCATTAAAAATTATAGAAATAATTATGAGGAGTTATATTCCATGCTTGAAAATATCCATCATTTAAAAACCGAAGATATAGTTCTTGGCTATAATATATTTAATTCATTAGTTGTTCCTTTGAAAAAAGAAGAGTATAACCAATATATTAAAGAATCTAATTTGGAAAATGAAAACTATATTTGTTATAATTATACTCATACTATAAATGATTTTTATAATGATGAAACAACTAAAATGGTTATAAATAACTCTCATATAAAAATTAAAACTAATAAGAATGCTCCATCGTTTTTTTATAATATTCGTGCTTTTAAAAATATATTTGTATGTGATTTTGAGAACCATGATTATTTTCTTTTAGATAATAATTTATATTCTTGCATAAACTCTTAATTCTTGATAGAATTATCTTAGGGAGATGAATTTATGTTAATATTAGAGACAGTTAAATGTACTGGTAATATCTGGATGGATATTTTATATTTAGTAATTGGTCTTATAGTTGGACTTGTAGCTGGTTTCTTAATTTCTAAGAAATTAGTTAGTAAGCAATTAAAAGAAAATCCACCAATTAATGAAGAAATGATTAAAACTTTAATGAGAGGAATGGGAAGAAATCCTAGTCAAAAACAAGTAAATCAGTTAATGAAACAAATGCAAAAGTTCCAATAGGAACTTTTTTTATGTTATAATTTTTATGGTGAAATATATGAATAAATTTTTTGGACATTTACATACAATAAATAAACATAGATTTGAAGTATTTAAATTATGTTGTAAGGTTGGTATTCCTTTTAGAGGTTTGGTGCATGATTTGTCTAAATATTCTTTTGAAGAGTTTTTCGAATCAGTTAAATATTATACAGATGGATCTGATAGTCCTTTGAGAACTAGTAAAAAAATAAATGGTTATAGTAAAGCTTGGCTCCATCATTTTGGTCGTAATAAACATCATTTTGAATATTGGTATGACTATAGTGCTCCTGTTAAAACACCTATAATACCATTTAAATATATGCTTGAAATGATATGTGACAGAATAGCTGCTTCTAAAATATATTACAAGAAAGAATATAAAGATAGTACTTCATATGAATATTTTATGGCTCATAAAGATGGGTATCAATTAAACCCTAAACTTAAGAATTTTTTAGAAGAAGTATTTTATGATTTAAGTAAAAAAGGAGAGAAGATTCTTAATAAAAAATACATTTATAAACTTTATTTAAAACATACAAAATAAAGATTCTACTGATTTGTAGAATCTTTTTTAAAAGTTAATTCAAATATTTCTTTGGAATCTTTAGAGAATAGGTAACCACCTAAGTATTCATATTCACCATCATCAAATTCTTGTAATAATTCTTTATCTTTATAAACTTTTAATTTATAATTGTTTGTTATATAGAAATTATAGCCATTATCAAAGTATTGTTTTAATGCATTGTACTCATCTAATACTTTTGAATTAAGTAAGTCTATATAATAAAGTATATCTTGATCATCAACTTCTGTATAAAGAGAAATTTTGTAATAGTTTTTATTTTGATACATTGGTGAGATTGTATACATATAATCTATATTTTTATTTTTATCAAATTCAGTTTTATAGTATTCGTATAAATCATTGTCATAGAATGTAAGGATTACTTTATCATTGTTAGGTTCAAATGTATAAATATATTTAGAATTTTTATTGAATGAATATAAATCTATAAATTCAGTACTTGTACTTATTTTTCTTTCTATGTCTTTTGAATTTATTAAGTAAATAGATGTTTTATTATTATAGTATGTTACTAGATATAGTTTATTATTTATTACTGATGTTACTATTGTGTCATATATGCCATCATAACCTGGGTATCTATCTTCAAGTGATGCATCTATTTTACTATCAATATATATTTTACAGTTAGCATCTGCGATACTTATTTTTTTGTTTTTTTCAAGTATTAAGAAGTTTTCTATTGATACTATTTGATTGTATTCAATTGGAATAATTATTTCATTTTTAAAGTTTACAACTCCAAATTTATTATCTTTTATAACTATTGCATATTTATCATTATAAACACTTATTCCATCATAAATAGCATCTATTATTATGTTTCCTTTATAGTCTATAAGTCCTGATTTTTTAATTTCATTTGTTATAGGGAAGTAGTAAAGGCTAGTACTTATTGGTTCTTCCATTTCTCTATATGCGATAGAGAAATCATCATCTATAGTAGAAGATCCAATATCTAGTTTAGTAACACTACCGTCATTTGTATTTAATACTTCGTAAGTGTATGTATTTGCTTTTTCATCATAAGTTTCAAGTATAGCATAAATTCCAGTTAATTCTTTATTAAATGGTAATATAATATCGTTATAATCTTTAGATTTCTTTTTGGTTTTAGTATTTACATAGTAGCAATATTCATTATCTCCATAATAAAATTCAAAATTTTTCGATTTAGCATTTGGATAATCTTTATCATCATCTTCATCTTGCTTTAAGATTTTTTCATCAAATAATTTTCCATTATTACCAATAGTATAAAGTTCTCCTTTTACGAGGTCACTTATTTCTTTAGTATCATTATCATAATATATACTACCAATTGTAGTGTATTTAGAAACTAATTCTACTTCTTTGAATTCTTCTGTTATTTTTGGTATTTCAGGTTCTTTTGGTTCTTCTGGCACTTTTGGATCAGAAGATAAGATACCAATAACTGCGGCACTTATACATAATACTAATAGTAATACTATTACAATAATAATAATTCTTTTTTTCTTATTCATTTATAACCACCTTTATTATAAAAATATTATAACATACAAATTATGCTTTTAAAATATTCTAATTTAATATATAATATTTTATGGAGAAGTAAAAAATGAAAAAAGAAATACAAGAATATATAACATACTTAACACCTGAATTTATTTATGTTCCATTTGATTCAATAGAAAAATTACAATTACCTAAAAATAAAAAAGTTAATCATAATACGTTACTTGGTGAAAGAGATAATGATAAAAAAATATTTAGTCCTGTTAGTGGTAAAATAGTTGGTACTAGTAAGATGTCTTATAAAAGTGGGAATGCGAATAGTTTAGTTATTGAGAATGATTTTATAGATAAAAAAGAAAAATTAAATCCTACTAGAAATTTAAGTAAAACTAAAAAGAGTGATATAGTTGAATCATTAAAAAAGTATGGACTTGATAATAAAATAAATAGTAAGACTACTTTAGTAGTTAATTCTTTATATGATAAAAATTATGATCTTAAAGATATGGTAATTAACTATGAAAGTTATGAAGAAATACTTGAAGCAATAGATGAATTTATGAGTGCTTTTGGTATGAAGAATTGTTATATATGTGTAAGTAGAGATGACTTAAATTCTATAGGGGCTTATAACAAATATATTAATGCTTTTTTAAATATATGTATGGTTCATAGTAATAAGAAATTTAAGGATTCTACTTGTGTATTTTATAATGTTGAAGAGATTCTTGCGATTCATAAAGCTATATCTTTAGATTATATGTATGATAATACTATTTTAACTATAAATGATGGTAAACCTATAATAGTTAAGGTAAAACTATATACTTCTTTAGTAGAACTCTTAGAGGCTTTAAAAATAGCTTATAAAACTAAATCTATATATATAGATAATATTAAAATAGATAATCCTTCTAATTTTATAATAGATGCTAATGTTAGAAGTGTTATAGTAAAGGATAAATAATATGATATATGTATTCTTAGGAAATGAAATAAATATTATTAAAAGAAAAATTGATTCTTTAATAGATGAACTTAAAATAGATAATATTATTAAATATGATTATGATAATGTAAGTATTGATGACTTATTAAATGAAATAAATTATGTAGACTTATTTAATGAAAAGAAATTACTTATAGTATCAAATTTTACTTTTAAGAAGATGAAAGATAAAGAAGAAAAAGCATTAAGTAATTATATAAATCATATGAATGATAATGTTATTATATTAAAATGTATAGATGAGAAGTTAGATTCTAAAAAGAGTATTATTAAGTTATTAAATGAAAAGTGTAAAGTTATAGAGTTAGTTAAGATGGATTATAAAACATTACATGAATATGTAACTAAGATATTTAGTGATAATAAAAAGAGAATTACTTATAATCAAATAAAGAATATATTAAGTTTATGTGAGAATGATACTGATAGTGTTTTAAATGAAGTAAATAAGTTACTTTTATATAAGTTAGATAGTGATACGATTACTGATGAAGACATTGAAAAAGTAATTAGTAAGAATAGTGAAAAAGAAATGTTTAAGTTGAATGATGCTGTTATGAGTCATAATATTCCTAATATGCTTGAAAGTACTAAAACTCTTGTTAGTAGTGGAGTAGATGAAGTTGTTATAATAGATTATTTATCTAAACAATTTAGAACACTTTATCAAATAAAAGTTATGTCTAAAGATACAGGAGTACAAACTATAACAAGTAGACTTTCTATAAATCCTTTTGTATTTAAGAAGATGCTTGATGTAGTAGGTAAATTTAGTGAAGAAAAATTACTTAATATTATATATAAATTAAGTGATGCAGATATTTCTATAAAAGTAGAGGGGCTTGATAAAAGTAAAGTTCTTGAGAATTTTTATTTATCAATATGACGTATATACTTTACATAGTAAACGTAAAATTATTATGTAAAACATTAAAATAAAAGTATAATATATTTATAAGGGTGTGATATTTTATGTTAATTCTAGCTAAAAGTATATTAGGGTTAATGATAGGTTTCTTTTTATCTGTAATATTAGGATTATTCTTAATACCAGTGCTAAGAAAATTAAAGTGTGGTCAAACAATAAGTTCATTTGTGGCATTTAGACATGCAAGTAAACAAGGAACTCCAACTATAGGTGGTCTTATATTTATAATTCCGACTTTGATAACGATGATTCTTTTATATTTGAGAGGTAGTTTAGAGATAACTCATAATTTACTTATTATAATATTTGTATTTGTAAGTTATGCATTACTTGGATTTGTTGATGATTATTTAAAAGTAAGAGATCACAATAATGATGGACTTTCAATAACTCAAAAGTTAGTTGTTCAAGTATTAATAGCGTTAGTATTTTTCTATATATATATGCAAGGAGGAGGGGATGCATATTTAACCATAACTTCTCTTGGTATAAATATTGATATGAAATGGTTATATGGACTCTTTATATTATTCCTTTTAGTAGGAAGTTCTAATGCAGTTAATTTAACTGATGGGTTAGATGGGCTTGCTGGAGGGCTTTCATTAATAGCATTCTTAAGTTTTGGTATTATTACTTGGGGAACAACTTGGATAGCAGGTTATCAAGAAATAGCAATTTTCTGTTTTATACTTGTTGGTTCAATATTAGGATTTTTAGTATTTAATACACATCCAGCTAAAGTATTTATGGGAGACACTGGTTCTTTAGCTTTAGGAGCAACACTAGCGGCAGTTGCAATAGTAACTAAACACGAGCTATCACTTGCTCTAATAGGTGGAGTATTTGTAATGGAAGTATTATCTTCTATAATACAATTAACTGCTATTAAGAAATTTAAAAGAAAAGTATTTTTAATGGCTCCAATACACCATCATTTTGAGAAATTAGGTTGGGAAGAAACTGACATTGTAAAAATGTTTTTGATAGTAGGATTTATGCTTGGTATGGTTGCAATATACTATGGTGTATGGATGTAAAGAAAAACTAAATACATAAATATAATCACTTATTCATATTATTAATGAATAGGTGATTTTTATTAAAAGAAATAAACTAATAATTATTACAACTATATTACTAGCTTTAATAGGTGTCATAATGATATATTCTAGTAGTTATATATGGGCATCTTTTAAATATAATAATCCTTATAAATATGTACTTAATCAAGGTATATTCTTTATAGTTGGTATTTTTATTATGTTTATGTTTTCTAAAGTAGATGTTAATATTTATAAGAAATACTCAAATACTTTTTTAGGTATTTGTTTTTTATTGCTTGTTTTAGTTTTAATACCAGGTATTGGTAGTGTTAGGAATGGAAGTAGAAGTTGGTTTGGTATTATGGGACTTGGTTTTCAGCCTAGTGAACTTACTAAGATATCTCTTATAATATTTACATCAAAATATTTAAGTAATAATGATAAGATAAAAAGACATCCATTTAAGTTTATGGCTCCGGTACTTTTTATAATAATGTTGTTTTTTGGACTTATAATGTTAGAACCGGATTTTGGTACTGGTATGGTTATAGTTTGTTCTTTGATTGGACTTATATTTATTAGTGGAACAGATGTGTCAATATTTATAAAATTAGGTATTTTTGGGATAGCTGGGATAATTGCTCTTATCATAATCGCACCATATAGAATGGACAGAATTACATCGTTTTTAAATCCATGGAGTGATCCCTTGGGTAGTGGTTTTCAAATGATACAAAGTTTATATGCAATAGGTCCAGGAGGGCTACTTGGGTATGGATTTTTAAATTCTAGACAAAAACATTTTTATCTTCCAGAACCTCAAACAGACTTTATATTTTCAATAATTAGTGAAGAGTTTGGTTTCATTGGAGACTTAATTTTAATATTACTTTTTATAACGTTATTTTATAATATCATTAAGAAAGCAATAAATACTGAAGATTTATTTTCAAAGTACTTAATATTTGGTTTAGTATTTTTAATGATGTTTCAGACACTTCTTAATCTTTCAGTAGTAGTTGGTCTTGTTCCAATAACAGGTGTAACTCTTCCTTTTATTAGTTATGGTGGATCATCTTTATTAGTTAGTATGATGAGTATTGGTATCATTTTAAATGTTAAAGATAAATAAGGCTTTCTTTATTAAGAAGAAATATAGTGTGTTTACATATATTTGATATACTATGATTGATACTAATTATATTTAATGGTATTATGTTTGTATGAAAAAGAAATGGTTTATATTAATAATTATATTGGTAATTGGCTTTGTAGTGGGTTGTTATATTTTTTTGAATAAAACTAATGATGTTAAAATAACTATAAATAATCAATCACATGATTTGAAAGATATTAATGAAGTTGTTGAGTTAGCAGAAAAAGAATTTTATAAATGGAATATAAATGCTAAATTATTAACAATTGAGTATTATGAAAAGAATGTTGCGGATTTGGAAGAACAACTAAAAAATGAATATTCAGCTACTGATGCAGTAGTAATATATATTAAATTTAAAACTTTTTTAATTACTGATCAATCTTTAAATAGAAATGAAGAATATACATATTCTATGGAATTTATTAAAAAAGATAATTCATGGAATATGGTGAATTTTGGACAAGGATAGTTTTACGATTTCGTTGGAGAAAATTTTAGAAATCTTCAACGACTTTTTATTTATAAATAATTAGCACTCTCTATTGACAAGTGCTAAAAAGTGGTGTATAATATACTCGTCGAATAGGAGGTATAGATATGTTCAATATGAATAATGAAGAGAATGAAAACGTCTTAGAAAAATATGGACGTAATATAAATGAAGATGTTAAGAATCATAAGATTGATCCTATCATCGGTCGTGATGATGAGATTCGTAGTATCACTAGAATTTTATCAAGAAAGACAAAAAATAATCCGGTTTTAATTGGAGAACCAGGAGTAGGTAAAACTGCAATAGTTGAAGGACTTGCTCAAAGAATAGTTAGAGGAGATGTACCAGAGAGTTTAAAAAATAAAATAGTATGGGAGTTAAATATGTCTTCTTTAATAGCTGGTGCTAAATATAGAGGAGAATTTGAAGAAAGACTTAAAAAAGTACTTGATGAAGTTAAGAAGAGTGAAGGAAACATTATAATGTTTATCGATGAGATTCACTTGATAGTTGGTACTGGTGCAGTTGATGGAGCAATGGATACAGGTAATATATTAAAACCAATGCTTGCTCGTGGTGAAATACATGTAATAGGTGCTACTACTTTAAATGAATACAGAATGTATATTGAAAAAGATGGTGCTTTAGAACGTAGATTTCAAAAGGTTACTATTAGTGAACCAACTGTAGAAGACACTATAACAATACTTCGTGGTCTAAAAGAAAGATTTGAAATATATCATGGAGTTACTATTCAAGATAAAGCTCTTGTAAGCGCTGCAACTCTTTCAAATAGATATATAACTGATAGATTCTTACCTGATAAAGCAATTGATTTAGTTGATGAAGCATGTGCTACTATAAGAGTACAAATGGATAGTGTACCAACTTCACTAGATGAAATAACTAGAAAGATATTAACTTTACAAGTAGAAAAAGAAGCATTAAAGAAAGAAAAAGATGAACTTTCTATTAAAAGACTTGAAAAAATTGATGATGAACTTTATACATTAAAAGGGAAAGAACAAGAATTAAGTACTAAATGGAAAGAAGAAAAAGAAATTAATGAAGATATAAAGAAGGTTAAATCTGATATATCTAGATACACCTTTGAATTTGAAGAAGCTAAAAATAATTATGATTTAGAAACTGCTGCTAGAATTAAGAATGGTACTTTACCAAAATTAGAACAAAAATTAAGTGAGCTTACTAAGAAACGTAAAGATGGTATTTTATCTGATACTGTTACTAGTGAAGATATTGGAGATGTTATAAGTAAATGGACTAATATTCCATTATCTAAGTTAATGAGTAGTGAAAAGGAAAAGATACTTAATTTAGAAGAAAATCTAAAGAAACGTGTTAAGGGACAAGATGGTGCAATTAAGCTTGTTAGTGATGCGATAATTCGTTCTAGAAGTGGAATTAAAGATCCTGAAAGACCTATTGGTTCATTTATGTTTTTAGGACCAACTGGAGTAGGTAAAACAGAAGTAGCAAGAAGTCTTGCATATGAGTTATTTGATGATGAACACCATATGGTGAGAATAGATATGAGTGAGTATATGGAAAAATATTCAGTATCTAGATTAATTGGTGCTGCTCCTGGATATGTTGGATATGAAGAAGGAGGACAACTTACTGAAAAAGTAAGAAGAAATCCATATTCAATAGTATTATTTGATGAAATAGAAAAAGCACACCCAGATGTTCTTAACTTATTACTACAAATACTTGATGAGGGAAGACTAACTGATTCAAATGGTAGAACAGTTAACTTTAAAAATACTATTATAATTATGACTTCTAATGTAGGAAGTGAGTATATTATAAGTGGTGAAGAAGATAAAGTAAGAGGTGAACTTAATAAATACTTTAGACCGGAATTTTTAAATAGACTTGATGAAATAGTTGTATTTAATAAACTTTCTAAAGATAATTTAAGTGAAATACTTGATAAAATAATTAGTGAGATAGAGCATAGACTAATAGACATAAATGTTAAAATTAAATTAACAGAAGATGCTAAAAAATATTTCATTGATAATGGATATGATGAATATTATGGAGCTAGACCTTTAAAGAGACTAGTTAATAATAAACTTGAAACTATAATAGCTCGTAAACTTATTAATAATGAAATAAAACAAAATACTGAAATAATTGTTGACTATAAAAATAATGATATAGTTATTTCTAATGAGTAGTGACTTAAAAAATCACTACTTTTTTATTATTAAAATATTTGATATGTGAAATTTATGTGTTATAATGTTTTTATGATAAAGGTGGTATAAAAGATGAATAATAATTATAATAATACATTTGATAATAATCAAAATAATATGGATCAAATGAATAATAACTATAATAATCAAATGAATCAAAATAAAAGTATGAATAATAACTTTAACAATAATTATAACAATAACAATAATAATTGGAATAATAATAGTAATAATATCGGTAATAATAATTGGAATAATAATCAAATGTATTCTGGAAAACTTGATTATTTTAAATATATTATAAGTGCTTTCTTAAAACCATTTGATACATTTAAAAATAATGAAAATAGTATGAATGACATTAAAAATGTTTCTATGCTAGCTGTTATAACTGTTGGTATAATGACTGTTATAAATTTATTATCTACTATGATTTCAGCGGTTAGAAGAGTAAGTTTATTTTCAGGTGTTACTTGGAATTGGTCTAATTTAAAAGATGTAGAATATTTTAAAGTTATTGGATTAGATTTATTGATATATGCAGGTATAATTGCTGGTATTGCTGGTGTTTATTATCTTGCAAGTTTGGTAATAAAGAAGGAAGCAAAGTTTGCTAAATTATTAGGTGCTGTTACTACTGCTGCTATACCTTTAACAGTATGTTCTTTATTACTATCTCCATTGCTTTCAATGTTATATGCTCCGCTTGGAATTGCTGCAGCTATTGTTGGTGGAATATATTGTGTTGTAACATTATTTGAATTAATTAATGATATAGTTGTGATTGAAAATAAAAATTCTAGAATTTATTATCATTTAATTTGTTTATCAGTTGTTGTGATTGTTGGTGGATTTATTGCTTATAAAGTTTTAATGGGTTCTTTACTTGGTGGTGGACTTGATGACTTTTTAGACTTTTAAAATAAGTATTGATACAATTAAAGATGTTTAGATGAAAATTTATTCATCTTTTAATTTATTGAGTAAAAAGAATAAAACATATATTTTAAGTAATATATGTTTTTTATTAAAAAGATGGTATACTATTTATAGTGATGAATATGAAAAGTTTAATTTATAAGATAAAATGTTTTAAAGGTGGAACTATTAAAAGTATATTTAATATAGTAGGTAAGATACATAAGAAGACTCATAAATGTAGATTATTCTTACTTTTCGATATAGTCTTTTGTTCTATAAAATATGGTAGTGGTCCTTATGACTATCAAGAATTTGAATTTTATAATTTGAATTTTAAAGAGAGAAAAACATACTTAACTAGAGTTAAAAATAATCAAATTGTAAGAATGTTTAATGATAAAGAAATATCTAAGAAATTTGATGATAAAGTAGAATTTAATAAAATATTTAATGAGTTTTTAAAACGTGATTGGTTGTATTTGGATAATAATTATGATGAGTTTATTAAGTTTTGTGATGACAAAAATGATTTTATTGCTAAACCTGTAGGTGGTAGTGGTGGTGAAGGAATAGAACTAATCAAAGTCAATAAAAAGAAACTTAAAGATACTTATGAATATTTAGTTTCTAATAATAAGCTTCTTGTTGAAGAAAAGATTATTCAAAATAAAGAGATTAGTAAACTTAATAAAACGAGTGTTAATACTTTTAGAATAGTTACATTCTTTGATGGAAAAGAGACTCATATATTAAATGTTGTATTTAAGATAGGTAATGGTGGTGTTACTGATAACTTCTCTAGTGGAAGTATGTATACTTTTGTTCGTGATGGGAAAATAATTGTTCCAGCTATTGATAGAGATGATAATATATTCTATGAACATCCAATTAGTAAAATTAAAATAGTTGGTTATGAGATTCCTAATTATGATAAAGCAATAGAATTGGTAAAGAAGTGTGCTAAAAAAGTACCAGAAGTTAAATATGTTGGATGGGATGTTGCTATCACTGATAAAGAAGCTGTTATTATAGAAGGAAATTGTTTTCCAGGAGTTTATCAAATTAAACCAAGTTTTGTGAGTGAGAAGGTTGGTCTTGTTCCTGTATTTGAGAAAGCAATGAAAATTAAAATAGATGAATTATAGAGGCAATATGAAAGAGTTTGAGACAGAATTATATGAAAGTGGAATAAATTATATAGCTGGTATAGATGAAGTAGGAAGAGGTCCTTTAGTAGGTCCTGTTGTTACTGCGGCTGTTATACTTCCAAAAGATTTTTATGATGAGAGAATAAATGATTCAAAAAAATTAACTGAAAAAAAGAGAGAATTATTATATGATGTTATAATGGAGAACGCAGTTAGTGTTGGAATAGGTATTAGTAGTGAAGATGTAATAGATGAAATAAATATACTTGAAGCTACTAAAAAAGCAATGATTGAAGCAGTAAATAACTTAAGTGTTAGGCCAGAACATTTATTAATAGATGCTGTTAAATTAAATATAGATATACCACAAACATCTATAATAAAAGGAGATGCTAAAAGTGAAAGTATTGCTGCTGCTAGTATAGTTGCTAAAGTAACAAGAGACAGAATGATGATAGAACTTGATAAAATACACCCAGAGTATGACTTTAAGCATAATAAAGGATATGGTACTAAAAAACACATAGAAGCAATAGAAAAATATGGAATAATAAAAGAGCATAGGAAAACATTTGCTCCTTGTGATAAATATATTTAAAAGTTCAATTTATATAAAAAATGAATTGAATTTTTTTTAATAAAATAATATACTTAAAGTAAGATAGGTAGGTAGTATTAATGGATAAAAGAATTGATGATGGGTTAATACTTGATGAAGGGGACATAATTAAAAAAAAGGATAATGGTTTAGTTGAAGTAACTTCTTCAAACTTAAAGGAACTTGCTGATCAATTACAGTTTGATACGTTAGCAGAAGAGTGTATTCTTGAAGATTTATGTAAGTCTTATAATATAAGTCGTGAAGATATGTTTATACTTATTCATGAACTTAAAAAGAGAGGCAATAATATAGTTACCATGAATACTTCTGCATCTAATTATGAGAATGAAGATAAAACTACTGTAACTTTAATACGTAATTTTGGTCATGAACAATTAATTAATGATTTTTCTTATAATATTATAAGTAATGATGAAAATATTAAGTGCATGCTTATATCCGATACTAGATTTGGCAGTATATATCAACAAACAAGTATATTAAATGATATGTATTTAAAAGCTAAAGCTATGGGTGTTAAGTATGTATTTTTAACTGGTGATGTGGTTGAAGGAATATATAGAGGCAGTAAAAGTATATATAATTCTACATTACATAAAGATGGATATGATGATCAAGCCGATTATGTTGCTTCTTGTTTTCCTAGAGTAGAAGGAATAACTACGTATTTTGTTACTGGTGAACATGATTTATCATTTTTGAAAACTAAAGAGAAAGTAGATATAGGTAAAATAATTGCGTCTAAAAGAGAAGACATGATTTATTTGGGACCAAGACGTAAGAAAGTTACATTTATAAGTGATAAAGGAAATGGTAGTGTATCAATATATTTGCAACATTCTAGTGGTAATGTTCCATATACTATAAGTTATAAACCTCAACAAAAGATAGCTGCGCTTAGAAATGAAGACAAGACTGATATACTTGTTACTAGTCATTTTGCTGCTTGTGATTCTTTTTTAAGACGTGGTGTTCGTTCTTATCAAGTTCCTACTGTTGTTAGTACTACTGATGAAATGAAGGATGCTAATACGCCAGTATATAATACTGTTGGTAGTTGGATTATTACTTTAAAGAAGGATAAGAAGGGTAATTTAAAAAATACTAGTCAAATGTATATTCCTTATTATCAAACTATAAAAGATGATTATAAAAACTTTAAAACACTTTATCTTACTGATGGTGAAAATATATATTTAAGTAGACCAATTATTAGAGATGAAAGAGATAAAATATATTCTAATATTAAGAATGGTGAAAAGATAGATAAAATATGTTCTAGGTTGGGAATTAGTGTTTTGAAGTTTGGTGGAGTTGTTGAGGAATTAAAGCTTAAAGGGTATGATATAGATTTAATTGATAAGTCTGGTAGTAAGATTGTTATAAAGAAAAATAAAGGAAGAAGTAATAAAACTATTAAGCCTCAGATGGGAGAATTAACACATATTAGGCAAACCTGGATATCTGATACGCATTTTTGTAATGAAGCACAACAACTTGGACTTGTGAATCAAATATATAAGGAAACTCGTGATAAAGGTATTGATACTGTTTTACATTTTGGGGATGTACTTGATGGAGATTATCATAATAGACCAGAACATCAATATGCTTTATTTAGACAAGGTGCTTCAAGACAACTTGAATATATAGTTAATTATTATCCTAAGGTTGAAGGAGTGAGCACGTATTTTATAACTGGTACTCATGATCAAACTCATGCTAAGAATGGTGGATTATTTATGGGACCTGCTATTGAAAGACTTAGACCAGACTTACATTTTATGGGAGATGATAAAGGAATATTTAGTCCTAAAGAAAGTCCTAAAACAATAGAAGAAATGTATCATCCGGGTGGTGGATGTGCATCAAGCCTTTCTTATAAAATGCAAAAATATATAGATAAAATGGAGCCTGGGTGTAAACCTAACATACTTGGTAGTGGACACTTTCATCAAAGCCATATGATGGCTTATAGAAATGTAATAGCATTTTTAATACCATGTTTGACTGCTAAAACTAATTTTGCTATAAGACAAGGACTTGAAAATACTATGGGAGCTTACTTTGTAGATATGTATGTAAATCAAAGAGGTGAAATTGAAATGCTAGAATTTGAAGAAAAAAGATTTACACCAAAAGATTGTAAAAAAGATGATTTCTTAAAAACAAAACAACTTGTATTGAAAAGTAAATAATAATGTGTTAAAATACATGTATTGAGCGATGATAGTGTGATGGCAAAGCACTTAGGCTATAGATTTAAAGTGATTCTTCTAGAATAAGTAAGGTGGAACCGTCCTTAAGGACCCTTACGACATTTTAGAAGTTTTTTATTTATTGGAGGTATCATGAGGATTGAAGGAGTAAAACAATTAGATCAAAATTTCTATGAAACAATAACTGTTAGAGATGGAATTATCAAAGTAAGTGGTAAAGTACTAGATACAATACATATGAGTAAATCATTTACTGATTCTTTACGAGGGAAAAGTGATGAAGAAATAAGAATGGCTATTATAGAATACTTTATGAATTATAATAGACTTAATTTTATATCAGATGACTTTAGTAGAATAACAGGACCTATATATTATGTAGGGACAGAAAGTGGTAAATTATTACTTATTAATGATAAAACTACTGAAACAGAAAAAATGAGAATATTAAATAAATATATAAGAGATAGATATTACTTTTTATATAATCATCCTTGTGATATTTATGGACTTAATGTTAATTATGGAGAAACTAGTTCATATTTTATAACACGTAGTGGGTGTGTTAAATTTAATTTATCTCGTGATAAAGATAAGTTGCCTGAATATGAAAATGTATTTGTTGAAACATTTTTAGATGAGATATTTAAAGATGAAATAGTAACAGTTGTTAAGCCTAAAAATGGAGAAGACTATAAAAGCAACTATGAATTAGTTGGAAATGGTAAAAGAGTAATTCTTGGTATGATGAATAAAGACATACTTAAAAAAGTAGAAGAACACAATAAAAAATGTGAAAAAATGAAGAAAGAAAATGAAGAAATAAGAAAATTACAACTTAAAATGGAGGGAATTTAATGGAAAAGAAAATAACTATGGAAGAACTTACTAATTATTGTAAGAATTATGGATATATCTTCCAAGGAAGTGAAATATATGGAGGACTTGCTAATACTTGGGATTTTGGACCTCTAGGTACTTTACTTAAAAATAATATTAAAAGTGCTTGGACTAAAAAGTTTATTCAAGAAGATGTTAATAATGTTGCTTTGGATAGTGCAATACTTATGAATCCTAAAGTATGGGAAGCTAGTGGACATTTAAAAACTTTTAGTGACCCACTTATAGATTGTAAGCATTGTAAGACTCGTCATAGAGCTGATAAGTTACTTGAAGATTTAGGTATTGAAGATGCAGGTAAATTCAGTAATGAGGAATTAATGAGTTACATAAGAGAACATAATGTAGTATGTCCTAATTGTGGAAGCAGTGATTTTACTGATATTAGAAATTTCAATTTAATGTTTAAAACATTCCAAGGGGTTACGGAAGATGCTAAAAGTACAGTTTATTTAAGACCTGAAACTGCTCAAGGTATATTTGTTGATTTTAAAAATGTAGAACGTAGTATGAGACTTAAATTACCATTTGGTATTGCTCAAATAGGTAAGTCATTTAGAAATGAAATTACACCAGGTAACTTTATATTTAGAGTACGTGAGTTTGATCAAATGGAACTTGAATTCTTCTGTAAACCAGGAACTGAACTTGATTGGTTCAAACATTATAAAGAGTATTGTAAAAACTTCTTACTAAGTCTTGGAATTAAGAACGAAAACTTAAGACTAAGAGATCATGAAAAAGAAGAATTAAGTTTTTATAGTAATGCTACTACTGATATAGAATATAAATTTCCATTTGGTTGGGGAGAACTTTGGGGAATCGCATCAAGAACTAATTATGATTTAAGTCAACATATGAAATATAGTTGTCAAAGTTTAGAATATTTAGATTCAGAAACAAATGAAAAGTATATTCCTTATGTAATAGAACCATCACTAGGAGTAGAAAGACTATTCTTAACAATATTATGTGATAGTTATGAAAAAGAAAAATTAAGTGATACTGATGAGAGAGAAGTATTAAGATTACATCCATACTTAGCTCCAATCAAAGTAACAGTACTTCCTTTAGTAAAAAAATATCATAGTGAAAAAGCTATAGAAGTTTATAAAAATTTATCAAAACATTTTATGTGTAGTTATGATGAAACAGCTTCTATTGGTAAACGTTATAGAAGAGCTGATGCTGTTGGTACTCCATATTGTGTAACTGTTGATGATGAAACTATAAATAATGGAACAGTAACTGTTAGAAATAGAGATACTATGGAACAAGAAACTATAAAATTAGAAGATTTAAGAAATTATATTGAGGAAAGAATTGAATTCTAGAAATTATATAATTTCTTTTTTGGTAAAAATTTGTCAATTTTTCTTGTTAAATTTGTTTATTTAATTATTGATACTAGTTTATTATTGTGTTAAAATGATATTGTAGTACGAGAATAAGGAGGAACACTTATGGGATTTATAGATAAGATATTCAATCCTGATGATCCAGAGGGAACAGAAGAATACGAAACAAAAGAGATACCAAAAAGTAAAAAAGAAGAATATAGAAATAAAACTATTTTAGTTGAACCAAGAGCATTTTCTGAAGCACAACAAATAGCTGACTATTTAAAAGCTAAAAATCAAGTTGTTGTTAACTTTAAAAGAGTTACTTCAGATGTATCTAAGAGAATAATGGATTTTCTTAATGGTATAATTTATGCGATTGAAGGAACTATGCAAAAGTTAGGTCCAGGTATTGTTATTTGTGCTCCTAAAGGGTTTGAGATCGAAGGAAATATAACAGAAGAAGATACTAAAAAAACTAAAAAAGCAGATACAGGAGAATGGTAATATAAAGTTTTAAAATATTAGAGGTGGAGCTTATGAAAAAGTTCGATACTGTTTTTCGTGGCTATGATAAGTACCAAGTTCAAAAATGTTTAGATGAAATAATAAATAATTATGAAGTTTTACTTAAAAAAAGTCAGAAAACAGAAGATGAAAATAAAAAATTAGTTGAACAAATTGCTTACTATCAAAGAATAGAAGATACTATGAATAGAGCAATATATACTGCTGAACAAGCAGGAGATCAAATAAAGAGTAGTGCTAGACGTGAAGCTGAGTCTTTAGTTACTGAAGCTAGACATAATGCTAGTAGAATAATAAATGATGCTCTATTAAAAGCAGAAAAAGCTCAAAACCATGCTGATCAATTAAAGAGAAACACTAATATTTTAAAACGTAGATTAAAACAAATCATAGAGAATCAATTAGAAGTAATAGAAGAAATGGATAAAGTTGATTTTAATGATGTAGATGGTAAATACTAAGAATCAATTTCTTAGTATTTTATTTTAAGGAGTAGATATGAAAAAAAATAAAAATCTTCATAATATATTATTTGCGATTACTATTTATTTTTCTCTTGGTTTAGTAATATATCCTAAAATTTATTTTACTGAATTGGATTCTAGAAAACAAAAATTAGTAGATGTGACTAAAGAAATATTTGTTGAAGCAAAAAGAAAATTTAAAAGTGGTAATACAACTAAAGTGATTAGTTCTAAAGACGATACTAAATTGAATTTTTATGGGGATTTATTAGAATATTGTGTTATCATTAAATGATGATGGATATGTTATAAATATTAGAGTTTCTGATGGGAGATGGATTGCTTCTTTAGATGATGATCAATCTATTAATGATTTGTCAATTGATGATTTAAGACGTGGAAATTTAAAAAAATATGAATGTAAATAAATAATTTAGATTGGAGAATATAAATATATGAAAAAAAGAGGTTTTACATTAGTAGAGTTATTAGCGGTTATTGTTATTTTAACAATTATAGTTATAATAGCACTTCCAGTTGTTTATAACGGTGTTGTTGATTCAAAGAAGGATTATCTTATAAGTCAAGCTAAGAGAGTGCACACTGAGGCAGAAAGTAGATTCAAAAGTGGAAATACTATTAAAGTTATTAGTTCAGAAGATGATACTAAATTAGATGGTTTTGATAGTAAACTAAAATATTGTGTTTATTTAAATGATGAAGGGTATGTTGTTGATATTAAAGTATCAGATGGAGAATGGATTACTACTTTAGGTGATGATCAATCTATTAAAGACTTAAATGAGGAAAATGTTGAAAAAGGCAACTTAGACAATTATAAGTGTAAATCTTATGGTGAAGAATAATAAATTATTTACAATCTATATTAAAATATGATAAACTATTTTTAGTGAAGTACCTGCCCCCTGTAGGCTAGGTATCACATAATTTATGTTTCGACCTAACTACAAAGTGAGTTAGGTGTTTTTATTACTTTAAAAAAGTAATAAAACTATTATAAAAAGTAAAATTAATATTATAATAAGCAATACGCTTATTAATAAATCTTTCTTACTCATATAACATCGCCTCCATATTAACCCCCTGAAGAGAGAAAAAAGTTTTGGCGATACCTAGCCCCAGGTACTTCGATATGTAAAGTATCATATATAGAAAAGTAATTCAAATAGGTAAAATTTAATTTTGATATATATTTTTATAGTGGAAACTTAACTTTTCTTTAGGTAAAAAAACAATTATCAACTTTGTTTTAATACATAAAATAAAATTTTAAGTTAATTTCAAAAGATTATAAATTATGTAATTGATCAAAATAAAATATTTGGTTATTTATTTTGAATTTTTCTTGTATCGTTCTAGTTATTTCACACTTAAAACTAATTAATTTAATAAATAAGAAAAAAGGTTCGTAAGAACCTTTTAATTATGATAGAATATATATGGAAGGAAATACTATGAATTATATACCACTTAATATTAAAACTGAATATGATTTAATGAATAGTCTAATCAAAATAGATGATTTGCTTTTGTATGCAGAAAGTAGAGAAGTAAAGGCACTTGGAATAACAGATTCATCTATGTTTGGTACTATGGAATTTATAACTAAATGTAATTTATGTGGTATTAAGCCAATAGTTGGATGTGAACTTATTATAGAGGATGCATATGTTGTTTTGTATGCTAAAAACTATGATGGGTTGGTTTCGTTATTCAAGTTAGTTTCTAAAAAGAATATAGATGGTAATATAACATTTGAAGATGTTAAAAAATATATATCTAATTTAATAGTAGTAACTAGTATTAAACATTATGAAATAGTATCTAAATATTTTAATGATTGTTATTTAAAATTTCATAATGAAAAGACTAAAGAAGAAGCGTTAAAACATACTAATAATATAGTATATATGGATTTAATTAGATATTTTGAACCTGATGATATAGAATATTTTAAATATATTAGATATATAGATGAAGGAAAAGTATTAAAAGAAAAAATAAATGTATATGAAAGTGGTTTTAAAAATAATATAGGAAAAGAATATACTAAGAGTACTTTTGATTTTGCTAGTCTTATTAATATAGAAATGCCTCCTGTTAAAACACATATTCCAGTATATAGAGAAGACTCAAAAGAGTTTTTGTTTGCTCTTGCTAAAAAGGGATTAGAAAAAAGACTTAATGGTAATGTGCCAGATGTATATAAAAATAGACTTATGTATGAGTTATCTGTAATTGAAAAGATGAACTTTGTAGATTACTTTTTAATAGTGTATGATTTTGTATTATTCGCAAAAAGAAATAATATTTTAGTTGGTCCTGGAAGAGGTAGTGGTGCTGCATCACTTGTAAACTATAGTCTTGGGATTATAAATGTCGATCCGCTAAAATACAATTTAATATTTGAAAGATTTTTAAATCCTGATAGAGTTACTATGCCTGATATAGATATAGACTTTGATAGTTTGAAACGTGAAGAAGTAATTAAGTATGTAAGTGACAAATATGGACACAAGAATACAGCTAGAATAATATCATTTAATACGTTACTTCCTAAGCAAGTTATAAGAGATGTCTCTAGGGTAATGGAATTAAACCAAATATTAGTTGATAATATCTGTAGAACTATAAAAGATGAAAAGACATTTGATGAACTTAAAAATAATTTTGAATTTAATAATATAGTTAGAAGAAATAAAGATGCTATGTATTTAATAAAAGTATGTGATAAGTTATGCGGCTTAAAGAAAAATACTAGTATGCATGCAGCTGGTGTTGTTATAAGTGATATAGAACTTGATAGTATTATGCCTTTATATAAAGTAGGGGATACTGTTTTAACTGGTTATTCTATGGAATATATAGAAAGTCTTGGTTTATTAAAAATGGACTTTTTATCAATTAAAAACTTAAATACAATATCTAATATAATAGATGATATAAGAAGTAGTGGAATAAATATAGATATAAATAATATAGATTTAAATGATAAGAGAACTCTTTATTTATTTAGTAAAGCTTATACTAATGGTGTATTTCAATTTGAAAGTAGTGGTATGAAAGCATTCTTAAGAGAATTAGAGGTTGATTCATTTCACACTTTAGTAGATGCGATAGCTTTATATAGACCAGGTCCTCGTGAGATGATACCTACTTATATTAAAAGAAAAAAGGGTCTTGAGAAAGTGACATACTTAATACCTGAACTTGAACCAATACTTAAAAGTACTTATGGAATTATAATATATCAAGAACAAGTATTAGAAATACTTAGAAGCATTGGTGGATATAGTTATGCTGAAGCAGATATAATAAGAAGAGCTATGTCTAAAAAGAAAGAGAGTGTTATAGCTTCTAATAAAGATAAATTTATTAATGGAGTTATATCTCATGGACATTCTAAGGAAGTTGGAGAAGAATTATACGAGTTAATCATAAAATTCTCTTCTTATGGTTTTAACAAATCACATTCAGTTGTATATTCAGTAGTGGCATTTCAAATGGCATATTTAAAAATAAATTATACTTTATACTTCATGAAAAATTTACTTAATATGAATAAGAGTAGTGAAAGCATTAAAGAATATATAGATGAAAGTAAACTTCTTGGAATAGAGTTTTTACGAATAGATATTAATAAATCATCTAAAGAATTTATAATATCTAACAATAAACTTGTGATACCTTTTACTATTATTAAAAGTATAGCGTCTACTGTTAGTGAAGAAATTGAAAATGAAAGAAGTAAGGGCTTATTTAAAGATTTCTATGACTTTATGATTAGGTGTTATGGTAAAAGCGTTAATAAAAGAGTAGTTACTTCCTTAATAGAGTGTGGAGCTTTTGATGTATTTAATATTAATAAAAAAAGTTTGATAAAAAGTTTTGATGAAGTACTTAATTATGTAACTTTGTGTAAAGACTTAAATATGGTTATTGATGAAAAACCTATACTTGAAGATATGGATGACTATACTGATAGAGAAATTATAGATAATGAAATAATTAATTATGGATTTTATTTATCATTTCATCCTGTTACTAAATTTGATAGAAGTAACTCAATAACTCTAAAAGATTTTATTAAATATTTTGATAAAGTTATATCTTGTGTTTTATATGTAGAAGGTGTTAAAACTATTAAGACTAAGAATGGAGACAAGATGTCTTTTATAAAATTAAGTGATGAATTTAGAACTATCGAAGGTGTTGTTTTTCCAGAAGCATATAAGAAGATTGGTGAAGTTAAAAAGAATTATGTTTATAAAATAAATGCTAAAGTTGAAAAAAAAGATAACACTTATCAATTAATAGTGTATAATATGATTAATTTAGGTTAGGTGAAAAAGTATGGATGAAGAAAAGAAGAAAACTAGTAGTACTAAGAAAAGTAATGGAACTAAAAAGAAGATGAGTACTAAAGCTACTAACAAAAAAAGTACTACTAAGAAAGTGAGCAGTACTAAAAAAGTAAATAATACTAAGAAGAATAATATTAAAAATACTTTTGAGAGTAAAAATGGTACTAAGAAAATTAATAGTAATAAAAAAACTAATGTTAAAAAAGAAGCTTCTAAGGAAGTAGTTAAAGATAATAAAAAGACTACTAAAATTAATAAGAAAGCTACAAGTACTAAGAAAAAAACAGTTAAGAATGAAGACATAAAAAAACAAGAAGAAGTAAAAGTAGTTGAAAAAAAGGAAAATAAAAAAACTAAGATTATTCTTGATATTATTATATATGTATTTATATTAGTAGTTTGTGTTTGTTTAGTACTTTTATATTTTAAGAATAAACAAGATAAAGAAACTATTAAAGAAATAAAGGAAACTGTTATATCAAAAGATACAGAAACTCTTCCAGAAAAGATTGTTAAAGATTATATAAATGATCTTCAAGTTAAATTTAATAATAAAGATATTCTTGGTATTTTAAATGTTGATGGATTAGACGTAAGTATTCCTTTAGTTAAGGGAAGTGATAACAAGTATTATTTAAAACATGCAGTTAACAAGAAGAAGAGTGTAATTGGTAGTGTGTTTGTTGATTATAGACATGACGCAGGAAGTAAACAAATAAATATATATGGACACAATAGTACTAAGTTTGATCCTCCATTTAAAGTACTAGAGGGGTACTTAGAAAAGAAATATTATGAAGAACATAAATATTTTGAATTACTTATTGATAATGAAACTCGTAAGTATGAAATATTTAGTGTTATAATTGCTAATAAAGAGGACTCTGAAGAACATATGCAGTTTGATTATAAAAAAGATAGTGAATGGTTAAAACACTATCAAAGACTTAAGAAAAAAAGTAAGTACAAGATTGATGTCTCTATTGATAAAAATGATAGTATTATGGTTTTACAAACATGTATATTTGGCAGGTATCATGATAAATTACTTGTTATAGTAGGTAAAGAGATAGAAAGAAAATAGCGATGAATATGTCACCGCTATTTTTTTATATGTATTTTAGTTAAATCTTTTTCTAATTATTATTGAAGTTATTAATGATATTAAACTTAATATTGTAGTAATTTCTAAAACATTGTTTGTTTCAATACCAGTGTTAGGTATATCTATAATATCGTCTCCTCCTGTACCACTAGTAAATTCATAGATGTAAGTAACTATTATAGTTCCGTCAATATATTTACCTTTAGTTTCACCATCTATATCAATTAAACTATAGTCTTCGAATTCTTTTTCTATTGTAGCGTATTCAGTACCAACTTTTTCAGAAGTTAATTCTTCACTTAATACGTTTCCTTTGTTGTCTACATATCTTACGATTAGTTTTCCATAGATTCCATGAGCTGCTTTGATTGTTAATTCGGTTTCATATGCATTAGATTCTACTTCTTCTACATATTTATTTTCTTTATCATGTGCATTCCATCTTGATTCTTTATTATCATCGTACCAACCATCGATTTTATCATCACAATCATCTAGTACCCAATCTTTCTTTGCTTCTTTGAATTCTATTGTTGCTCCTGCTTTATTATAAATATCATCTGCAGCTTTACTTGCATGATTGTTATAAATATTTACTTTGTTACCAATAACTAATGTACCTACATTGTAAATGCCACCACCGAAGTCTGCTCCAACATTATTTTTATTTACACTACCAGTTCCATTATTAGTAATTTCACCTGATAATATTGTTAAGTTTCCGACTGATTGTTTAGTATAGATTCCAGAACCAGCATTATTTTTAATTTCTACTTTAGCACCTTCTTCTATAGTACTTGTAAAACTTTTATTTCCTTGGAAGAAAATACCTGCATTATTTGATGAACTAGGTGCTTTTGTTCCATTTTTATTTACTATTAAAGTACATGTTTTATCTACGTTTAAAACTCTTGTCCAGATACCACTATATCCATTGTTATTAGCATTTAATGTAGAGTTGTTAGTCATGTCGATTCTCCATGCTGAGATTCCCCAAGAATTATTATTTTCAAATGTAACTTTACTATTATTTTTAATAGTGTAGTATGTTCCATTTGATCCACTTGCACTACTATTAAGTACTTCTACAGTACTATTATCTATAGTTGCATAGAATGTACCTGTGAATCCTTGACGATTGTTGTCAGATATATATGTTGAATTAACTAAATTAACATTATATCCGCCATCTCCACCATTCCACTCTAATGCATCTTGTGTATAGTTTTTAATGATTAAAGTAGAATTATTTAGATTTAACTTATTATTACTGCCAAAATAAATAGCATGAACATTACTTTTTGTTCCTGTACCATCTAATGTAAGTTTTGCATTTTCTAAGTTTAAGGCTGCCTTTTTTGAAGCACTGATTGTCATCCAATTCCATTCTGCTGTATAAGGAGTTGAACCTATTCCTTTAATATTTACTGTTACATCTTTAAAAGTTAAAGATACTTCCCATAAAGCAATTCCTTTATCTTCAAATGTAAGAGTATATTCTTTTGAACCATCAATTGTTAAATTTTTAGATAAATTTAAACCTTTTGTGGTTGCATTATCAAGTAATTTAATTGTATCACCATCAACTGCTGCAGTTACTGCTTCATCAAATGTTTCATATTTTGTATCTCCAATTTGAGCTACGTATGTTTTTACTTCTTCACTAGAAGTAAAAACTGTTTCTTTAGTAGATTCATTATTAACAATTTCTTTTTCATTATTAATAGTTTCTTCTACTTCTTGAGTTACATCTTCATTATTTTCTAATACTTCTAATTCTTCTGCATAGATTGTATTAAAAAATAGAGTAGATGCAACTATAGAAAGTAATACTTTCTTCATTTAAAAACCCTCCCTAAATTTGCGATTTGTTTAGGGAAGAGTAGTATTACACTATTTTTCCCAAAACCCCCTTATCGCTTACGAGGCTATATTATATCACAAAACTTATTTTTTTCAAGAAAATTTGAATTAAATATTGAATTTTCACATAAAAAAACAGTATAAAATCTATACTGTAATTTTTATATATTAGTTGAATCTTTTTCTTAAAACGATTGCACCAACTAAAGTGATCATACTAAGAACTGTAGTAACTTCTAATGCGTTATTTGTATCAATACCAGTATTAGGTATTTCTAGAGTATCATCTCCACCTTCACCATCTACGAATTCATAGATGTATGTTACTACTTGATCTTCACTAAGGTATAAACCTTTTTCATTTCCTTCAACTTTAACTAATTCATAACCATCGAATTTTAATGCACCAGTTTGATATGCTTTATTTACCATACCAACTGTAATGATTTCTTCATGTAATACATTTCCTTTAACATCAATGTATCTAGCTATAACTTTACCTTTTTCTGCAGTATAAGATAAATGAGAACTTCCTGTTAATCTATATCCTTGATATGGATTGTTTAAAAGTGGTCCACTAAAATGGAAATTCATATCTATATCTTTATCTTTTTTTGTTTCACTTTCTAGTTTTCCAACTTTTTCTTTAATTTTAGTATCTCCCTTAGATTCATTTCTCATGTATTCACCTGGAGCATAATCTTGTTGATTGTTATCATTGATTTCTTCGTCATCTAAAGATATTCCCATACCATAGTTATATAAGAAATCAAAATGTAATGCCATTAATTCAGCATTGTCTTCTTCGTAACCAATTACAAATCCACCAAAGATTCCATGTGCGATTTCAGTAACAGTAAAGTCTGATAATTTAGTAACTCTTTCTTTACCATTTTGTCCATATTTATAAAAATCATTAAAGAAATCTAAATAATATTTAGCTAAATCTTCAATACCATTATATCCTTTTTCTTTAAGAGCTTTATCAATATTTTCATTGTTCATTTCTTTTCTTTTTAAACCTAATGCTTTTAATGCAGCATTATCTGTTCTTGCAAATTTTTGCAATTCAGTTAGATTTTCACCATTAAATGATGTTTTGTCGCTATCGATTCTTTCAAATCCCATTTCTTCTAATTCATCAGCACTTTTTGGATATATTACGAAAGAATTTTCATCGTAATTATAGTTATACTTTGATTTATTAACGATCTTAACATTAACTTTTATAGTATAACTTGGCAATATTTTTGGAGCGCCTGATTCATCTTGTCCCCAAGCGATTACTTCAAAAATATCTGGATTAATAACAAGTGTTTCTTCTTCATAATCTTCTGGTATAGTATAAACTAGTGTGAATAATAAATAAGAACCATTGTATCCTTCATAAGAATAGTCAACTGTAAGTCCTTCACTTGTTTTTGTTCTACCTGGTTGAATAGCAGCCCATTTGTAATCATCTTTTTGATTACTTTCTTCGTTTTCGTTTGCAGTATTTTCATTAGTAGTGTTTTCTTCAACATTTGTTAAAGCAGTTTCAGTTACTTCATTATTATTTTCTAATACTTCTAATTCATCAGCAGAAATAGTATTAAAAATCATAAGAAAAGCAACTAATGAAAGTAGTATTTTTTTCATTTTCCAAAATCCCCCTATATTTTTAGCAACTTATGTTGCTTTGTAGGGCTGTATTATAAACTCTTTTTTAAAAAATTCAAGTAAAACTTCATATAATTTTCACTTTTGGGCAAAATAATAGTGGTGAAATTATGTTTTATATTAATATATTCTTGTGTTTTTCAATATTTGGTTATTTATTTGAAACTATATGTTCATGGATATTTAAGACTGGTTTTAGTAGTGGAATACTTTATGGACCATGGACTCCTTTATATGGATTTGGTACATTAATAATTATGTTATTATCTAATAAGATATTTCAAAGTTTGCATCTAAATAGAGTGGTTGAGACTATAATAGTATTTGTTGTTATAACAATAGTTCTTACTATACTTGAGTGGTTAGGTGGAATAATGATTGAAAAAATATTTCATATAACGTTTTGGGATTATAGTAATTATAAATATCATATTGGAAAATACATATCGTTTGAAATGAGTTTGATTTGGGGAGTGGGTAGTATTATTCTTATATATTTAGTTTTACCTTGGGCTTTATCACTTATTAAAAAAATTCCATTATTTGTTACGGTTATACTTAGTTTTGTATTTATTATTGATGTTATTATGACAACTATTAGTAAGTTTAAAAATTAATAGTTGTTTTTTAATTGAATTTAACTTATAAAAATGTTATATTTAATATATGAGAAAATAGGTGATGAAGTATGAGTATGTCTGATAGAATATTTGGTAGTTATACAAATCAAAATAGAAATAGAATTAGACGTATTGTTAGTCAAATTGATAGTAGTGCTGTAAAAGATAAATATGCTTCTATGAGTGATGAAGAACTAAAAAATATGACTCAACAATTTAAGGATACAATTTCTAAAGGTGGTACTCTTGATGATGTACTTGTTGATGCTATAGCTGTTTGTCGTGAAGTAACTAAAAGACAACTTGGTATGTTTCATTATAATGTTCAAGTTGAAGCAGCTGTTGCAATGCATGATAATGTTATTGCTGAGATGAAAACTGGTGAAGGAAAAACATTAGTTCAAATATTATCTGCTTATTTAAATGCTTTAGAAGGTAAAAGTGTTCATGTTATAACTTCTAATGATTATTTAGCAGGAAGAGATATGAAACAAAATAAAATGGTTTTTAGTGCATTAGGTTTATCTTGTGGTAATATTTTGCCTAGAGCAGATATGCCATTTAATGAACAAAGACGTAGAGAATATGATTGTGATATTGTATATGGTACTGCATCAACTATTGCGTTTGATTATTTAGATGATAATAAAGCTAGGAGCGCTAGTGATAGAGTTAATTTAAAGGGATATGGATATGCAATTATAGATGAAGTTGATAGTATACTTTTAGATGATGGTATTACTCCATTAATAAAAGCTGAACCTTTAAAACCTCCTGCTGGTAAAAATGATTCATTTTATACTGATATATATTCGTGGGCATGTAATTTTGTAGAGAGTCATGGTTATGATTGTGAAGAGTATGATAAAGAAAGCTTCTATCGTAATCATGAAGATGAAATTGAAGAACAATATGAAAGTGGTCAATTAAAACATAAATCAGCAAAATTATTTCATGATACAACTACCGTAGAATTATCTGAAGCATTAGAAAGAGCAATATATAGAGATGTTTTTCATAAAAAAGAATGGAAGACTTTATCTAAAGAAGATAAAGAAGAATATAATTTTAGACTTCAAGCTGTTAAGAGTTATATGTTAGCAAGATATCATTTTAAAAATGGTACTGATTATACATTAACTCCAGATGGACCTAATAGTAGAGATGAGAATGGTATGCCTAAATATACTGTTCAAATTATTGGAGAAAGTACTGGTAGAATTTTACAGGGAAGAAGATTTATGAATGGTCTTCACGAATGTATAGAAGCTAAAGAAAATTATATTGCTATGAAAGAGAAGAGACCTTATACTGTTCCAATAAAATCACCAACTCTTACTACTGCTAAATGTACTTATCCAGATTTCTTCGGTATGTATGAAAATGGTATTTGTGGTATGACTGGTACTAGTAATCAGGAAGATTTTATGGATATATATGGACTTCCTACTTATGAAGTTCCTAGTCGTAAAGCTAATATGAGAATAGATGAACCGGATGAAGTTTATAGTACTAAGAAGGCTAAATATGATGCTATATTGCAAGATGTACTTCGATGCAGAGAGACACTTCAACCAGTTCTTATTGGAGTTACTAGTGTAGAAGAAAGTTTACTTGTATCTGATATGCTTAAGAAGGCAGGAGTTAGACATTCTGTGTTAAATGCAGAACAATCAGAGAATGAAGCAGGTATTGTTGCTACTGCTGGACTTCTTGGAAGAGTAACTATAGCTACAAATATGGCTGGACGTGGTACTGATATCAAACTTGGTGAAGGTGTAGCAGAAGTTGGTGGCTTATATGTTATTGGTACAACTAAAAATAGAAATGAAAGAATTGATAATCAATTAAAAGGAAGAGCTGGACGTCAAGGAGACCCAGGTAAAACTAAATTCTATTCTTCATTTGAAGATGATTATGTATTAAGACGTGGTGGAGATAAGTTATTAAAACTAGTACATGGTTTTGACCAATTAAAAGGTATTATTGGAGAAAAAGGTAGAGTTATATCTAACGCTATATTGAAGATGGTTAAGAGATGTCAAAAATCTCAAGAATCTTATGATAAGAAAATAAGAATGATTGGTGAAAAATATGGTCAAATCTTAACTGTTCAAAAGAATGGTGTATATGAATATAGAAATTTTATACTTGATTCAAAAAGTGTTGTTCCGGTAATTGAGGACTCAATAGATAGATATATTGATGAAGTTGTCGGAAGACTTAGTGAAGAAGAAATTGATGCTAAATTAGGACATTTAATTGATACTGAAAAATTTAAAGATGTTGAAAAAATATCTGAAAGAAAAGAATTGATGAAGCAAGCTTTAAGAAGTAAATATTCTAAAGTTCCAAAGGATCCTGCATACGAAAAAGATATGAAAGCTAAGATGCTTAAAGTGTTAGACGATTATTGGATAAGTCAAATGGAATATTTAGAACAAATACAAAAAGGTTCTATATTCCAAGCGTATGCTGAAAAAGACCCATTAAAAGCATATCAAATGGATGCAACTCTTCAATATAGAAATATGATTGATTATGTAAGAAATGAAATGATAACATATGCTATGAATCCTACTATGCAATATGGAAAATACACAGTACCAGAAGTTCAAGCAAAAGAAGAAACATACGAAGAAGAAATAGATCAGGGTAAAGGAGCGAGAAGATGAAAGTATTTAAATGGATTTTTAATATTATAAGAGGTTTGATAATAATATATTTAATAACTCTTACATTCTTGTTTGTAATTATTTATGTTAAAAAGAATAGCTATCATCAAAAATATCCTGAGATAAATGGTTATTCTTATTATAAGATTGATAATGCTACGCTAGAACCTGAAATTCAAAAGAATAGTTATTTAATTCTTAAAAAGAGTGAAGATATAGAAGTTGGAGATTTTGTTTCATTTCTAGATGGTGTTGATTATGATATTGTAGTTAGAAAAGTAGTAGAACGTGATAACTATAAATTGACTGTTGATGTAACCAATAATTATGAAAATAAAGATTATAGAAAGGTTATTGAAATAGATGATATATCTGCGAAAGTTGTTTATAGAAATAATACAGTTAGTAAAATTGCCAATATTATGCTTAACCCAATAATATTAGTAATACTATTATTTATTGGAACTATATTTCCAGAATTTGTATTTAATAAATAGTTTATATTATAGAGTAGATTCATTTATCGTTTCTACTCTTTTAAATTGTTTACATTATTCTTTTACATAAATATAAAGGTATTTTTAAGTGTTTACTTTGTGAAATTAAAGTGATGTTATTTAATTATAGTTGAATATATAATTATAGTAGAATATATATTTTAACAAATAATAGAAAGAAGAAAAATATGAAAGATAAGAAATGGGTTATTTTAGTAGTATGTGTTTTAGCTGTTTTAGCAATATTATTTTTGTTTTTGAATGGCAAAGAAGCAACTGTTACTTTTGATTCAGCGGGTGGAAGTGTTGTTAATAGTGTTAAAGTTAAAGTAAATGATAATGTTTCTAAACCTGTTAACCCAGCTAGAGAAGGTTATAATTTTGTAAGATGGGAACTTGATGATAAAGAATATGATTTTACAGATAAAGTTACATCTAATATAACTTTAAAAGCTGTTTGGGAAAAGAAGAGTGATAGTGATGTTACTTATACTATTACATTAGATATTGATGGTAAAACTGAAACTGTTAAAGTGGCAGATGGTAAAATAAATAGTTTACCAAGTCCATCTAAAGAGGGTTATGTTTTTGTAGGATGGTATGATGGAAGTAAGAAAGTAAGTGTAGGTGATACAATTACTAAAGACATTACTTTAACAGCAAAATTTGAAAAGCAAAGTACAAGTAATGTAACAGAAGATGATAATACTGTTAAGTATACAGTTACTTTCGATAGTAATGGAGGATCAAAAGTATCTAGTCAAAAAGTAAGTGAGAATAAGACAGCTAGTAAACCAAAGAATCCAACAAGAATTGGACTTATTAAAAATCCTGATAAGCCATGCGTAATAAATTTATATTTACTAGAAAAAGATATCGATATAGATAAGTTAAAATTACAAGATGAAGAAGTAGAAAGTGTAAACTAGATGACAAGTGAAGAAGTAATTAAATTAATTAAAGAAGATAAATTTTTGAAGTCTCATGGATACTTATTTTTAAATTACATTAATAATTAGTCATAAAAATAGATTTATGTCATATTTATTACTAAATGCTAGAAAGAAGGTAAATATGGATAAATCAGAAATTATTAAGAGTTTGGGTAAGAAAAGTAATGGTGAAATATATTTAGGAGTAGTAGGTGCTGTTCGTACTGGTAAAAGTACTTTTATTAAGAAATGTATTGAAAATTTGATTCTTCCATATATCGATGATGAAGTAGAAAAGAAAAGATGTATGGATGAAATACCTCAAACTGCTCAAGGCAAAACTATTATGACAATAGAGCCTAAGTTTGTTCCTAGTAGTGGGGCCAATATTAATATTGATGGGTTAGTTACAAATATTAAACTAGTAGATTGTGTAGGTTTTGTAACACCCGGGTCACTTGGATATGAAGATGAGCTTGGAAATCCTCGTATGGTTAAAACACCTTGGTTTAGTGAAGAACTTCCTTTTGTGGAGGCAGCTGAAATTGGAACAGAAAAAGTCATTAAAGATCATGCAATTATTGGTATAGTTGTTACTACTGATGGAAGTATATTAGATATGCCAAGAAGTAATTATGTTCAAGCTGAAGATAAAGTTATAACAGAACTTAAAAATATTAATAAACCATTTATAGTTATTATGAATAGTGTGCATCCAATGGCTAATGAAACTATAAGTATGAGTGAAGCTTTAAAAGAAAAATATGGTGTACCAGTATTACCAATTAGTGTAGAAAATATGACTGAGAGAGATATTACTGAAATATTAAAAGAAGCACTTTATGAATTCCCAGTTGATCATATTGAATTTAATATACCTGATTGGGTAGGAGTATTAAAGAGTGATCACCCTTTAAAACAAAAGTTTATTGAAAAGATGAAAGATTCTATAGTGAATGTTGATAAATTAAGAGACGTAGAAAATATTAATTTAAATCTTGAAGATAATAGTGAGATTACTAAAGCATATATTTCTAAACTTGATACTGATAACTCTGAAGTAACTATTACTATGGAAGCAAGTGATGAATTATTTAATGAGATATTGAAGAGTGTAGTTGGAACTTCTGTTAATAGTAAGGGTGACTTATTAAAGGTATTTCAAGATGTTAGTGAAGGAAGAAGTGAATATGAAAGTATTAAGGGTGCTTTAAAACAAGTATATCAAACTGGATATGGTATAGTACTTCCTAGAATAACTGATATGAAGTTAGAAAAACCTGAGATAATTAAGCAGGGGGGTAGATTTGGTATTAAGCTTAAAGCTAAGGCTTCAAGTGTACATATGATAAAGGTTGATGTAGAAAGTAGTTTTGAACCTATTATAGGTAGTGAAGTACAAAGTAAAGAATTAATAGATTACATTATGAAGGATAATGAAGATCCCGAGAAAATATGGCAAAGTGAGATATTTGGAAGAAGTCTAAATGAGATAGTACAAGAAGGTATACAAGCTAAACTTTCATTACTTCCGGATGCAGCTAAATATAAATTATCACAAACTATTACAAAGATGGTTAATAAAGGAAGCAATAACTTAATAGCAATAGTTTTATAATCAGAGAATAAAAACTCTGATTTTTTTATTTTAAAAAATATGTGTTGTATGGTAAACTATGTAATGTTAAAAATATGAATAGAATGTTTGCTCTATCTAAAATTGAAACTGTTAATTTAAGTAGTTTTGACACAAGTAAAGTAACTAATATGTCATGGACGTTTATGAGTAGTTCTTTTAAATCGTTAGATTTAAGTAATTTCGATACAAGTAAAGTAACAAGTATGAGTTATATGTTTGCATATTCTTCTTTTGAAAAATTAAATTTAAGTAGTTTCAATACAAGTAATGTTGTGAATATGAGTAATATGTTTGAACAGTGCAAAAAATTAAAAACTATATATGCTAGCAATAGGTTTGTTACTGATAATGTGACTAGTAGTTCTGGAATGTTTAGAGATTCATTGTATTTGAAGAGTGGCGCTGGGACTTCATTTAGTTCTAGTCATACTGATAAAGAATATGCAAGAATAGATGGTGGAACTAGTAGTTTACACTTAAGAATAATTAGAAGTTTATCTTCTTTTTATTTTGTTTATTTTTTTAGGAATTTTTGTTATAATCTTAGTGTAAGGAGAATGATATGAACGATAATAATTTAAATAATGTACCAAATGTTGAAAATAATAGTGGACCATTGAGTGCTCCACCAGAACCAGCAGTAGTACCAAAAACTGGTGAAATAGTTAGTGAGACTCCTGTAATACAAGGAAATACAGTAATGAGTCAAGAACAAACTCCAGTTGAGAATGTAATGCCTCAAACATTAAAAGAAGAACTTAATGCTCAGAATCAAGTGCAACCTAAGAAGAAAAAACATGTTATTAGAAAAATATTTAATTTCTTAATAACAGTAGCATTACTTGTATGGATAGGTATAGTTTTATATGACTTTTATAATGTAAATAATAAGAATGAACCTAAGTTTTGTATAAGTACTGGCGAAACTAAAAATGAAGATGGAACAGTTAAATGGTGTAAAGGAGCAGGATACGTTACATACAAATATAATTACGGAGATGTTGAAGCATATACATTTGGTCCATTCTGGCAAGAGATTCAAACTAAAGCGCAATTAGAAGCAAAAGGAAAATAATTTCTTTTGCTTTTTTAAAGTGTTTTTAAAATTTTTCTCTTATTATAATAGTAGGAGGAAGTTATGTATAAATATATTAAATCTTATGAACTTGGTTTTATTGAAGGAGTAAAAGATGCTTTAAAGGATCAAAATAAAAAATTTAAAAAAATTAATGAATTAGAAGTTATGTCTAAATTATATGATATAGGTTATATTAATGGTTATGTTAAATGTTTGAAAAATACAAAAAACAATCTTTAAAATATTAGTATAATATTGTATAATTAGTTTATAGTTTAGAATATTGAGGTGGCACATGAAAAATGGTTTTACTCTTATGGAATTATTAGTTGTAATTGTTATAACTGCAGTAATTAGTGCTGGTTCTGCGATGATATTTGGTAAAAGTAATAGTGATACTAATGAAGAAGATTTAAGAGGTAAATATATAGAAATGCAAAGAGATGCAAATATTTATGTTGATTTAAATGAATCATGGAGAAGTACTTTGAATGAAAATAGAGTTATTACTGTTAAATTAGGTGAATTACAAAGTGCAAATTATGTTCCTAGAAATTTTAAAAATTCTGTTACAAAAGAGGAGTTTCCAAGTAATTATATTATTAAACTATATATTGCATCTATAGGAGATAATGAATATTTAGATTCTTGTATTGTTAGATATAGTAATGGGCAAGAAGTATGTGTTGCAAATAGTAAGGGTTATAGTTGTGAATGTTGTGATAGTCCTATTTCACAATTTAATAAAGAGTGTACTCAGTAATTTTTTGACTTTAAAATATAGTTTTAAATTAATGTTAGATTGAAAATACATATAAAATATTGTATTATATTAATAGTAAGGTGATCATATGAAAAATATAAATATTAAAAAGAAGTATGTTGTGTTGATGTTATTAACGTTAGTAGTTGGTGTTGGTGCCATTACTTTTGCTTATTTTCAAGGTAATGTGTTAAATGATTTAATAAATACAACAGGAGTTACTACTGGTAATATAAATATTCAAATATCTGATAATAGTGTTAATGTAACAAATGTAAAGCCATTATATACTGCAGATGATGAGTATGCGTATGAAGAATCTTCTTTTGCTAAGAAATTTACTATAACTAATGATACTAATTCTTTAAATGTCTGTACTGATTTATATATGAGAATTAATAGTATAGATGACGCATTAAAAAATGAGTATTTTAAATATATTGTTGTTGATGATGATACTGGTTATGCAGTTGGTGGTAATTTTTCTTCAGTTAGTAAAGGTGATGAAGTATTAGTTGGTCCTTTATATTTCTTTGGATCTGGAGTTACTAAATCTTATACAATGTATGTGTGGATAGAGTATTCTAATGATGTAGATCAAATAAATATGCTTAATAAAACTTTGAATGCAACATTATTTATAAAAGCTAAAGATATGAAAGATGAAGATTCTTGTGATACTAGAACAACTCGTACTTTAACTTATATAACAAATAATGGTGAAGTTGAAAATAAAAAAGTTGTTTTTAATAAAGGCGGTAATATCACTGATGCACTTAGTTGGAATCCATATTCCTCTGGTAAAATTTTATTAGGATGGTATAAAGATCCTAAGTTTACAACTAAGATTACTTCAAAAGTTATTAATAGTGATATTAAAGTATATGGACAATGGGCTGAAATTGATAATAGTTATAGTATTGGTTCTATAAATAATTTGACTTGTACTAGAAGTGCATCTAAAAAATTAGGTACATCAGATGTTATATCTTGGGACTTTACCGGGGGTACTATAGGTTTAACTGGAAAATACTTTTGTGTTTTAGACAATAATGAATCTCTTCTTAAATGTGATTGGATTACTAGTTATACTCATACTTTTGGTTTTGTTGATTCTACAAGTGATAAAACATATTATGTATTCATACTTAGTGGTGAGAAGGATAGAATTAATAATAAATATTCTGTTACTTGTAAAACTAATAGTGGTGGTTCTGGTAGTGGAGGAGAGACTATATAAATGCTATTTATTAGCATTTTTATTTTATACAAAAATTTGTTTGCAAATCTATTGACTTTTTAAAATAAATTCATTATATTATTACTTGTGTATTAGTATATGAACAAATGTTTATGTTAATAATATAATGAGGTGTGAAATGGATAAAATAATTATTAAGAATGCTCGTGAGAATAATTTAAAGAATATAGATTTAGAACTTCCTAAAAATAAATTAATAGTTATGACTGGTGTATCAGGAAGTGGTAAGAGTAGTCTTGCTTTTGATACTATATATGCTGAAGGACAAAGACGTTATGTTGAGAGCCTTAGTGCATATGCTCGTCAGTTTTTAGGAAATATGAATAAACCTGAAGTTGATTCTATAGAGGGTTTAAGTCCAAGTATTAGTATTGATCAAAAATCAACTAATAAGAATCCTAGAAGTACTGTTGGTACTATTACAGAAATATATGATTATTTAAGATTGTTGTTTGCTCGTGTTGGTACTCCTTATTGTCCTAAACATAATATACCTGTTACTGAACAAAGTATTGAAGAAATGACTAATAAGGTTCTTGAATATGAAGTTGGTACTAGAATAGAAATAATGGCTCCAGTAGTTCATGGTGAAAAAGGAACTCAAAAAGATTTATTAGAAGAGTTAAGAAAAGAAGGATTTGTAAGAGCTAGAATAGATGGGGATGTTAAAGATTTAAATGATGATATAGTTCTTGAAAAAAATAATAAACATAATATAGATGTTATAATTGACAGAATAGTAATTAAAGAAGATTCAAGAAGTAGAATATTTGAAAGTATTGAAACTTCTACTAAGATGGCTAATGGTAAAGTTGTTATAAATATACTTGGCGATAAAGAAATAGTTATGAGTGAAAATTATGCTTGTCCTTTATGTGATTTTAGTATTCCTGAACTTGAGCCTAGATTATTTTCATTTAATAGTCCATATGGAGCTTGTCCAGTTTGTAAAGGTTTAGGAGTTAATTTACATATTGATGAAGATATATTAATTCCAGATAAGAATTTATCTATAATGGATGGAGCAGTTGCTTCTTTTCAAAGTGGTGAAACATTAAATATTGCATTTAAGAAGCTTGCTTTGGTGGCTAAACATTATAATATAGACTTGTATAAACCTGTTAAAGATTTAACTCGTGATGAGCTTAATATAATACTTTATAGAAGTCCTGATAAATTAGATTTATCACTTACTACTAGAAGTGGTAGTATCTTAAAGAGTTATGATTATTTTGAGGGAATAATTACTAATTTAGAAAGACGTTATATGGAAACTACTAGTCCATCTATAAGAGACTGGATAGAAAGATATATGACTGAACTTCCTTGTCCTAGTTGTCATCAAACTAGACTTAGAGATGAAGCTTTAAGTGTAAGAGTTAATAATAAAAATATATATGAAGTAACTAATATGAGTATTAGGGATTTACTTATTTGGTTTGATAAACTTAAACTTACTAAAGAGCAAACCGAAGTATCATTTTTAGTAGTTAAGGAAATTAAGGAAAGACTTACTTTCTTAAAAAATGTTGGACTTGAATATTTAACTTTATCAAGAGAAGCTGCTACTTTAAGTGGTGGTGAAGCTCAAAGAATTAGACTTGCTACTCAAATAGGTAGTAGACTTTCTGGTATTTTGTATGTACTTGATGAACCAAGTATTGGTCTTCATCAAAGAGATAATGCTAAACTTATAAATTCATTAAAAGAAATGAGAGATTTAGGTAATACTTTAATAGTAGTAGAGCATGATACTGATACTATGCTTGCAGCTGATTATTTAGTTGATATTGGACCTAAAGCTGGTACTGAAGGTGGTTACTTAGTAGCATGTGGTACTCCAGAAGAAGTAATGAAGAATGATAAATCATTAACGGGTAGATATTTAAGCGGTAAAGAGACAATTGAGGTACCAAAGAAGAGACGTAAGGGAAACGGAAAATCTATTAAGATAACTGGTTGTAAAGAAAATAACTTAAAGAATATTAGTGTTGAATTTCCACTTGGCAAGTTTATATGTGTTACTGGTGTATCTGGTAGTGGTAAAAGTACTTTAGTAAATGAAATATTATGTAAGGCTTTATCAAGTAAAATAAATCGTTCTAAAGATAAGCCTGGTAAATTTAAAGATATAAAAGGAATAGAGAATGTTGATAAGATAGTTAATATTACTCAAGATCCAATTGGTAGAACGCCTCGTAGTAATCCTGCGACTTATACTGGTGTTTTTGATGCAATAAGAGATGTGTTTGCTGAAACTAAAGAATCTAAAATACATGGATATGATAAGAGTAGATTTAGTTTTAATGTTAAGGGTGGAAGATGTGAAGCATGTTCAGGTGATGGAGTTAAGAAAATTGAAATGCATTTCTTGCCTGATGTGTATGTTCCATGTGATGTGTGTAATGCTACTAGATATAATAAAGAAACATTAAAGATAAAATTTAAAGGTCTTAATATATCAGAAGTACTTGATACTCGTGTAAGTGATGCATTAAAAGTATTTGAAAATGTTCCTAAAGTATATAAGACTTTAAAAGTTATGGAAGAAGTTGGTCTTGGATATGTTGCTCTTGGACAAAATGCAGTAACATTATCAGGTGGTGAAGCTTCTCGAGTAAAACTTGCTAAAGAACTTCAAAAGAAGCCTACTGGTAAGAGTGTATTTATTCTAGATGAACCATCTACTGGTCTTCATCAAGATGATATTAAGAAACTACTTGTTATACTAAACAGAATAGTCGATAATGGGGATACTGTTATAGTTATTGAACATAATCTTGATATAATTAAACAAGCTGACTATATTATTGATTTAGGACCTGAAGGTGGGGATTTTGGTGGTACTATTGTAGCTAAAGGAACTCCTGAAGAAATAGTTAAAGTAAAAGAATCTTATACTGGACAATATTTAAAAGATTATTTAAAGTAATAATTATTAAGGAAGCAAACGCTTTCTTTTTTTATGAATTTTTTTCGAAAAAGAAGTGTTTTGTATTTTTATGGCTAACTATAATAATAGAGGAAGATAAAC
>CAJJPX010000006.1 GCA_905193755.1 uncultured Clostridium sp.
AGTAATAATAATTATAAATAAAATACTAAGATCAATAAACAAATACTTTTTAAATAGTTTATCATTTTCTATAACAGAACTACTTTTATCATTAATACCATATTTATTAAGTAAATCATCTTCACTTTCACTATTTAATATACCAACTAAATCACTTTCATTAACTTCAGGATATTTATTTATAACTTCATTAATTAAAGAATTAATTTTATTATTATAATTTATAGTATAAGTTTTATATTGATAATTCAAAAGTAAACCAAAAAATCCTAATGATAAAACACTAGTTATAATTATAAAAATTAATGTTTTCTTGTTTACTTTATTTTTCATCTATCCTATAACCTATTCCTTTTAGTGTAATTATTATATCACTATTTAACTTCTCACGTATTCTTTTCATATAGACTGTAACAGTGTTATCATTAACATCATTACCTGTCCATTCCCATATACTTTCAATTATTTTATCACGAGTAACTACTTTATTAATATTACTAAATAAAAGTCCTAATATCTTAACTTCTAACGTTGTTAAATTAATTATTTCATTATTTTTATATACACACATTCTATTAAGATCAAATGTAATATCACTTACACTTATAGTCTTTTTATTAAGTATTTTATTTATACGAGCAATTAATTCACCAGTTCTAAATGGTTTAGTTAAATAGTCACTTGCTCCCATATCTAAAGCATTAACTATATCTTCTTCACTATCACGAGCTGTTAAAAATATAACAGGTATTTCCATATCTTTAATATAATCTTTATATAAATCAAATCCATTCCCATCAGGTAAAGTAACATCAAGTATTATTAAGTCTACTTTATTACTTTCTAAGTATTCTAAAGTATCTTTTATATTAGATTTACTAACTAAATCAATTCTTTTTATCTTAAAAGAATATTCTAAACTCTCTCTTATATTTAAATTATCTTCTACAAGTAATATTTTCATAACTAACCTCCACATCATTATAACACAAAAAAGGACCTAAGTCCTTAAATGTTTTCATTACGTATACTTTCTATAATATTTTGTTTATTTACTTTCTTAACAGAATAATTCATTATAAAGAACACAAGTATAAATACAGCAAGTATACTAATTATTATTCCTTGATATGGAAGTTCAAATGCAAATGTTGTTCCACCTTGATTGAACGCCATATATATTAAGTATGAAAGAACCACTCCTATAGGAATACCTATTAATAATGATTTAGTACTATAAAATACACTTTCTAAATTAATAAGTTTATTAAATTCTTTACGAGTCATACCAATACTCTTTAATATAGCAAATTCACCACTTCTAAGACTAATATTAGTAGTTATTGTATTAAATATATTCGTAACACCAATTAAAGCTATAACAGTTATAAATCCATATAAGAATATAGCTACTAAAGTATATAAACCTTTAACACTTTTCATTTGTTTATCTAAGTTACTAATACTAAAGTCATCATAATTACTAAATATATTTTCAGCATTTTCTTGAAGTTTATCTGGATTACTAGAATGTATATATATTGTATAACTTAAATACATATTATCTTTAAGATACTTATCAAAGTATTCATCACTTACTATTAAGAAAGATTCAGTAAATTGACTTTCAAGTCCAAGAGGTCTTTCATAAGTTACATATCCTACTTCAATAGTCTTTTCATCATATCCACCATTAACAAAATTAAATGCTTTACCACTTATAGTATCCCCTTTTCTACTCTTTAGAACATCATATTCAACTTGCTTGCTAGTTCCATCAACATCTACATCATAGAAACTATTATTTATAAGAATTCCTTTATCTTTCACATCTTCCTTATTTAAGTTAAGACTTTTTAAATATCTATCGTATTCATCTTCTCCTATAGCCATAACTGAAACTTGAGTGTCACTACCAGGATCTATAAAATTTTCTTTTAGTAAAGCTTTTAATTTAGGATCATAATAATCACTTGATATAACTAAATGAGTAAGTCTTTCTATACTAATTCTTTCCATATAATCAAGATTTAAAAATTCTTTAAATTCTTTTTCTACTTTTTCCGGTTTAGTAATATTAATAGATATATTATAGTTTTGAGTACCCATTTCTTTATCTATTTCTTTAAATCCAAGATTCATAAAATATGTAAGAGCAATAAACACAGAAGTACATACTATTATAGATATAACAGTAGTTCTATATTTTTTTCTATTTCTTTTTATATTTTTATATGATATTACTCCACCTATACCAAATAATGTATTAATTATTCTAGGACATCTTATTTTCTTAGATTTAATTTTTATATCATCATTTCTTCTAATAGCAGTTATAGGACTTAACTTACTAGCTCTTCTAGCACTTCTAAGAGCTGACAAATATATAGTAATAGCACTAAGTATTATAGATATAAATATAGCTAAGAATGATGTTTTAAATACATAACCATTACCAATAAACATATCAGCTGCAAGGTAATTACATAATTTAATCAATATAAATGATGCAAATATACCACTTAATATACCAAGAGATACACCAATAATACCAAGTATAAATGCTTCATAAAGAACATTTTTCTTTATTTGTTTTCTAGTAGCTCCAATACTTCTAAACATCGCATATTGTTTAGTTTTCTCTGTAATAGATATATCAAAACTATTTTTAATACAAAATATAGATGTAACCATAATTATAAGTATTATAATAGCAGATATACTATATAACATATTCATAATATCATTACTAAAAGAAAGAGTTTCTAAACTAATCAAATAGAAGTTACATACTGTTTCATATTTACTTTTATTAACTTCATCCATTACTTCATCATTAGGACCTAAGTCACCAATTTCATATCTTTCATACATCTTAGCGTCAACACCAAGTATACTAGCAGTTACATTAAATCTATCTTTAATAGCTTCATTAGTATATTTAGTATACACATCATATTTGCCAGTATAACTTGTTGTATCAAGTTTAGTAATAAATGTATATCCAGGTGCAGTATAAGGTTCTATCATTTTACCAGGTCTTTCAATAACGCCAACTATTTTATATGTATGAACACCTTCAGCCTTAAATTTTTCTTCATCACCTGTATATGGATTATTTTGATCTAAAGTATAGTTTTCACTATAACGTTTACCTATTTCTAAAGTTATATTATCCCCTATCTTATAGTCTATTCCTCCATTAGTTTTTAAATGTCTAGGAACTACTATTTCATCTTCATTTTGTGGAAGTCTTCCATCCATTAGTTCTATAGATAACTTATCAAATGCTTTACTATCAAAACTAACTATATGAGCATATACTTTATCAGGATTCTTACTGCCACTTAAATAACTATAACCAATTTCTTTAGTAAGATAATAATCACTTATATTTCTATTATTACTAAAATTCTTTATATCATTCGCATCTACTCTATAATAAGCATAATGAAAGTCACCAAGTTGTTTCTTTCCAAAAATAATTATACTTTCTTTAAAACTAACAATCATACTACTAAGAGCACATATTAATGCAACAGACAAAATTATTCCAATTATAGTAACTATAGTTCTCTTCTTATTAAGTTTTAAATTTTTAATTGTAAGTTTATTAAGGATACTCATAACTATCTCTCCTTAACTATCTTTCCGTCTTCTATAGTAATAATTCTATCAGCCACAGCTGCTATATCTAAGTTATGTGTAATCATTATTATAGTTTGTTTATATTCTTTATTCATTTTTTTAAGTAGATTAACTACTTCATCACTACTTTTACTATCTAAGTTACCAGTTGGTTCATCCGCAAGTACTATCGCAGGTTTAGTAATTAAAGCTCTTCCTATAGATGTTCTTTGTTGTTGGCCACCAGATAACTCATTAGGTAAATGTTTACGTCTACTTTGAAGGCCAAGAACTTTAAGTAATTCATTTAGTTCAAACTTATCAACTTTTCTATTATCTAATTCTAATGGAAGAAGTATATTCTCTTCAACATTTAAAATAGGTATTAAGTTATAAAATTGATATATAAGTCCCACTTCTCTTCTTCTAAATATTGCAAGGTTATCACTACTTAAACTATAAATATCCTTTCCATCAATAAATACTTTTCCACTAGTTGGAGTATCAACCCCACCCATTAAATGTAAAAGTGTACTCTTACCACTACCAGAAGCACCAACAATCGCAACAAATTCTCCCTTTTCTACAGAAAATGATACATGATCTAAAGCAACAACTTTATTATTATCTTTTCCATATACTTTAGTTAAATTATCAACTTTTAATATTTCCATAATATCCTTCCTTTCAAATACACTTACATTTTATGAAACAAAAGTGACTATAGAGTGACAAAAAAGAAATATCATAGATACTTCTTTAAATTACATTCAAAATTTATTATTCCATTAAAATCAATAGTATTAAAACTAATATTAAATTCATAATTATTATCATCTATTCTAAAAAGATCTATATCACAAGTTGTATCTAAATCAGTAACACCATTATATGTAAACATAGTCTCTCCTTCAAATAAATAGCTTTCATCTAAACACACTTCATCATTAATTTTCATATTAAATATCTTTTCTATATCACTAAATATAAATCTAAATGTATACTCATCATCCCCTAAGCATCCATTTACTTCAACAGAAAGTGTTTTACTTTTTACATCATTTATTTCTATTTCTAATGGATAAACTTCTATACTTTCTTTGTCTGAATCCACATATTTACTTATTTTAAACATACTTACTCCTTCACGTCTTCTAAACTATAATCTATCACTTTAGAAAGTTCTTCTAAAGTTGTTTCTATTTGATAACCTATCTTACCAGCACTAAAATATATCTTATCATTATTTTTAGCACTTATATCTATAACAGTTTTAAATTGTTTTTTCATACCAACTGGTGAACATCCTCCATGTATATAGCCAGTAAGAGGTAATAAATCTTTAGATTTTATCATTTCTATTGATTTCTCATTTACAACTTTACTTGCTTTCTTTAAATCTAAATTAGATGATACTGGTACTAAGAACACATAATAATTATTACTTTTACCAACTGTCACTAAAGTCTTAAAAACAATATTAGGATCTTGATTTAATACACTAGCTACCTCTAACCCACTTATCATATCAGTATCACTATAATCATGAACACTATAAATAATATGTTTTTGATCAAGTATTCTCATAACATTAGTTTTCTCTTGCTTTTTCATCAAATCACCAAAATTATTATATCATATATTGTAATTTTTCAAAAAAATATGTTATATTTAATATATAAGAAAATACAGGAGGGAGTTTTGGTAATGAAATCAAATCGTTTTGGTAAAATATCTTTTTGGAAGTTTGGTTTTTGTATACTAATAATTCTATTCCATATAGCATCTATATATCCAAAATATAGATATAATTTTTTATACGGAAGTATCGGAGTAGAATTTTTCTTTTTAGTATCTGGATACTTTTTAGCAAAAAAATATATTTATTATGAACCTAAAGAAAATATTGGAGAAGAAACATTTAATTTTATGAAGAGTAAAATTAGAAAATTTATTCCATACATAATACTTTTAATGATAGTTGGAATTCCCTATCTAACTTTTATAAAACACTACACCCTAACAGAACATGTAATGACTTTCTATAAAATATTTCTAATACCAGCTAATATAGACACAGACCCATCAATATATGGAATACTTTGGTACTTAACAACTATGATAGTAGTAGAAACCATAATGTTTCCTTTAATAGTAAAATATAAAAAGAATTTTATTTATATAATAAGCCCCATAATAGTATTATTATTGATGAATTATATATTAGTAGAAACTAAAATCTTAGTAGCTCCTTGGGTTAAAACACCATTCGCACTAAAAGGAATATTAAGAGGATTTTTAGTAATGAATTTAGGTATGTATTTATATATACTAAGTGAAAAATTTAACAACATTAAACTCACTAAATTATCAAAAGTAATACTACCTATTATAGAAATATTCTTATATCTAAGTATTTTCTATATAAGTAATATAACAAACGCACATTTAAAATTTGATATATTTATGCTAATACTTTTAAGTATAGGGCTTCTTATATCAGCAAATCCAAATATATATTTAACAAATTTTTCTAATAATAAAGTATTTTACTTCTTAGAAAAATTAAGTTTACCTATGTATATTTATCAATGGATAGTAATATATGGTTTAAAAGCACTTTTAAGAAAATTAAATATAGTTACTAATTATTGGATATTCTCACTTCTTACAATATTAATTCTAGTATTTGTAAGTATAATAGTTATTTATATAATTAAATTTTATGAAAAGAATAAACATAAGATAACAAGATTATTTATAGAAACGTAAACAAAAAAACAGAGTTAAGTTAACTCTGTTTTATAATACATATAAATATATAGCTAAATAATGAAATATAGAACCAGCAATACAAAAGAAATGAAATACCGAGTGCATATATTTCTTTTTAGATCCAATTCCATATAATAAAGCACCTATAGAATACATTACACCACCTAATATTATAAATACTAAACCAGTTACTCCCACTCCAGCAATTAAAGGTTTTATAAACAATATAGCACTCCATCCATTCACTAAATGGCAAACTACTTCTATCTTTTCATTTTTATCTACATCTATAGCTGAAAATATAATACCAAGTAGCGTAACAAATCCTACTATTCCAAAATATATCCAACCATATACACCTTTCATACCAACAAGCGCTATGGGTATAATAGTACCAAATACAAGTAAAAACACATTACAGTGATCAATTACTCTCATGACTTTCTTACCAGTTATTCTAGGGCTTAAAGCATGATATATACAAGATATAGTATACAAAAGTATCATAGTTGTTCCAAATAAGGTAACAGTTGTTACAGCCATAGCTCCCACTTTACTAGCTTTTATTATAAGCATAACTAGTCCCCATATACTAAAAGCAGCCGCAACACCATGAGAAATAGAATTAATTAATTCTTCACTCAACGTATAATTAGGTATACTAATTCTTTCTTTCTTTTTTTCCATCAAGCCTCCTTATAAATATCTTACTATTTCACTAATATCTTTTCTATTATCATGAAGTCTACTTGGACCAAAGCCTTCTTTAATATATCCGATCATTAATAAACAAACTGGAACTATATTACTAGGTAAATCAAATTCTTTAGATACTTCCTTACTATTAAACATACGAACCCATACAGAATTAATACCTAAGTCAGTCGCTTCAAGCATCATATGAGTGGCTACTATACTAGCATCCATTTCATATGAATCATAACCATCTTCTAACTCATTCTTCCATGAAATACTTTTGTCTGCACAAACCATTAAGCAAACTGGAGCGTTATAAGTCATCTTACATACATTCTTAAGTTTAGACATTCCTTCTTCACTCCTAATAACATAAATCACTTCAGGTTGTAAATTCTTAGCCGTAGGGCTTATTCTACCACATTCAATTATTTTATAAATATCTTCATCATTAACTTTTCTATCGTCAAAACTTCTAGCTGAATATCTACTTTTAGCAAGTTCATAAAAACTCATATTATCCCTCCTATTTATTATCATAATCATCTAAGAAACTATGATAAACACCATTCTTCTTAGTTCCTAAAACACAATTTAAATTAATATTATCTAGTGCTTTAAATATATTATAATCTATTGATTTATTTAACTTTCTAAGTTCTTTTATTAAGTTTTTCATTTCTTTTCTCTTGCTTGCATTTTGATCATCTACTTCAATCTTTTCAGTAAACTTACAAGCACAATTTAAGAATACTAATTTATTATAATTTTTCCAAGAAATTATAGCGTCTTCCTTAACTAAATATAAAGGTCTAATTAATTCAAGTCCTTCATAATTATCAGAATGTAATTTTGGCATCATCGTTTTAACTTCAGAACCATAAAACATAGATAAAAGAGTTGTCTCTATTACATCATCAAAATGATGACCAAGTGCTATTTTATTACAACCAAGTTCTTTAGCTTTACTATATAAGAATCCTCTTCTCATACGAGCACATAAATAACAAGGTTTTTCACCACTAATAGTATTTACTACATCAAATATATCACTATCAAACATAGTAATAGGTATATTTAAACGTTTAGCATTTTCATATATTAAATCTCTATTCTTTTCTGCATATCCAGGGTTCATAACCACATAGTAAGCTTCAAACTTTACTTTACCATGACGTTCTAATTCTTGAATACATTTAGCAAGTAAAAAAGAATCTTTCCCTCCACTAATACAAACCATAACTTTATCGTTTTCATTTATTAATTTATAATCCTGAACAGCTCTTACAAACTTACTCCATATATCTTTTCTATATTTAGTAATTAAACTTCTTTCTATCTCTTTGTATTCTTCCATAAACAACTCCTAAAATACACAAATATTTTAACATTTTAAAAGCAAGTATGTAAATACTCACTTCTATTTTTTTACCCACATATACATTTCATCTTCAGCGACTTCATGTTTAACTTTAAATCCAAATTTAGAATAAAATGTTTGTTTACCAGGAGCAGACAATAACTGTACCATAATTTCTTTGTTACCATCTATATTGCCTTTAATAAAATTTAATAATGACTCTATTAGTAATTTACCATAACCATTTCCTTGATAGTCAGGATGAACTACCACATCCATTAAAAGAACAACATATCTAATATGTCAAGGTTCATAATCATATCCAGTTATTTTCTCTTTATCCTAACTTATCCCCATTCTTAACTTCCACGTCTGGTCTTATTAAAACAACACCTTGTTCACTATAAGTGCCAAGAACTAATACTTCACTCATAAAATCAGCTATTTGTCTTGGCGGAAAATTAACAACAGCAAGTATTTGCTTATTAACTAAATCTTCAGGTTTATATACATCAGTTATTTGAGCACTACTCTTTTTAATACCAATCTCAACACCAAAATCAATTCTTAACTGATAAGCAGATTTCCTAGCCTTTAAAAAAGGCTTAACTTCTATAATAGTTCCAACTCTTATATCGGCTTTCATAAAGTCTTCAAATGTGATCATATTTCATCATCCTTTTCTTTTTAATTGCAATTCATCTTTTGATAGTAATTTTCTAATTTTATCTAAATTTTCAGGAAATCCCTGCATATAAATATAATAATTATAATCAAAAGTAAACATATCATCTTCTACTTCTCTTTCAACTTCTTCAGTTCTAAGTTCAATCATAATGCCTCTACCAAAAATAGTTTTAATAATATGTGTACTCACTTGTCTTCCTTCAGAATCGACATATAAAGTATCAGACATCCACCCTCCATATAATCCTAAATTGATATATGAAGTTGTATCATCTAAAACATTACTTTTATAGTATCCATAATTTATACTTTTATCATCTAAAACACTTCTAGCAAAATCATAAGAATCACTAATAACCTTAGATAAAAATTCATCACCATATTCTTTATCTAATACCCTTTTTCTTTTTAGAATAAGCTTATCACTTTTATCAATAGTCCAACTATAAGTATTAATTAAACAATTTTTATATTCATTTAATGACATCATTTTTAAACCTCCTGAAATATATTTATGTATGTAACTATAATAACAAACATTTGTTACTCATTCAAGAAAAATTATTTTATTTGATATTATTAAATATCATTATAAAAAATATTAACATACTAATGTTTTTTATTTACTTTATTTCTAAAGCAGTGATTACCTCACAATGCTTAGTTTTATTAAACATATTTATACATTCAAGTTTTGTCATATTATATTTATCTAACAAATCTAAATCTCTTTTTAAAGTTTTTGGATTGCAAGAAACATAAACAATAGTTTTAGCATTACTTTTATTTAAAAAATCTATTACTTTTTTAGAAAGTCCACTTCTAGGAGGATCTACTACTATAACATCATAATTATTATTTTTAGCAATACTTGCATCTCCGCATATAAAATTAATTCCAGTTAAGTTATTAAGTCCTCTATTAATATTAGCATTCAATATTGCCTCTTTATTTACTTCAATACCAGTAACTTCTCTAAAATTATCTTTTAAGTATATTCCAATCGTACCAGTACCACAGTATAAATCAAGTAACTTATCTCCACTTCCAGCATACTTTTTAACTTTATCATACATAATTTTCATATTTTCTGTATTTACTTGAAAGAATGCATTTGGATAAATACTATACTTAATACTACCAAGTTCTTCTATAATATAAGCACTACCATATATTAATTTATTATTTAAATATATTGAATCTATCTTAATACTATTTACTAGGTCTTCATAATCAAACTCTTCAATTTCACCCTTAAATATAACCATAACACTACTCTTAGAAGTTCTAACTACTACTTCAGATATGCCACTAAGATTTATATTCTTTAAAATACTATATACTTCATTAATTCTACCATCTAAAAGTAAACAATTATCAAATTCTACTAAATCATTAGTACTTTCACTATAGTATCCAACTTTACCATCTTTAACATGAAACGTAGCTTTATTTCTATAATTATATTCGTTATTAGTAAGTATTTTTTTAATATCAGTATTAAATAATTTATTAATAAAGTCTATCTTCTTTTTCTTTTCTTCAAAAAAACTTAAATGTAAAAATGAACACCCACCACACTCATTAAAACTCTTACATTTCACACACTCTCGTCTATCACTCTTAGTAATTATCTTTTCAATTTTACCAGTTGCAAATCTTTTATTTATTTTAGTAATTCTAATACTTACTTTCTCATTCTTTAAAGCATAAGGAACAAACACAACAAAATTATCTATTCTAGTAATACCATTACCAATCTCATCTTCATCATTTATAGTAACTTCATATATATCATCAATTTTCATAGATTCCTCCACATAAAAAGTAACTTAATTATATCATAAGTTACTTAACATTTACTACTCTTCATCTTTTTTAATTTCATCAAATATAGATGTTCCAATACCAAGTTCATTCTTAATACCAAAGTTATCTAGTACAGTAGCACCTATATCAGCAAATGTACTTCTATCTTCTAAACGTTTACCATATTTAAAACTTGGACTATATATCATAATAGGTATATATTCACGAGTATGATCTGTTCCTTTCCAAGTAGGATCATTTCCATGATCTGCCGTTAATATAAATAAATCATCTTCTTTAAGATTTTTTAAGAATGTTGGTAAATAATAATTTAATTCTTCAAGTGCTTTTAAATATCCAACTCTGTCTCTTCTATGTCCATATAACATATCAAAGTCATTAAGATTCGCAAATAAGAATCCTTTAAAGTCACCTTTAGCAAAATCAATTAATTTCATTATTCCATCTAAATTATCTTTAGTTCTAACTTTAACAGCAATACCTTTATTATTAAATATATCTGAAATCTTACCTATAGATATAGTTTGAACATTATTTCTATCAAGTAAATCAAGTACATTAAGTGGTGGGTCTAAAGCATAATCGTGTCTCTTAGGAGTTCTTGTAAAACTTCCAGGTTTTCCAACAAATGGACGAGCTATAACTCTAGCAATCTTATATTCATCCCCCTTAGTTAACTCTCTAACCGTTTCACATATTTTATATAATTCTTCTACCGGAATAATATCTTCATGAGCAGCTATTTGTAAAACTGAATCAGCAGAAGTATAAACTATAATAGCTCCAGTCTTCATATGCATTTCGCCTAAATCTTCTATAATTTGAGTTCCACTTGCTACACAGTTACCTATAACTTCTCTACCAATCGCATGTTGAATCTTAGATATTAATTCAAGAGGAAATCCATCAGGATAAGTCTTATATGGAACTTTAGCTACAGCACCCATCATTTCATAATGACCATTTAATGTATCTTTTGCTACATTAATAGGTTTAGCTCTCATATATAAAGCCTTAACATCTTTTTCATCTTTTCCAACTAAATTAGTAAGTCCTAATTTTTCTAATACGTCTAAGTTATATGCATCTCCTATAGTATGTAAAACTGTATTAGCACCTTTATCACCATATTTATCAGAGTCTTCAGTACATCCAACTCCAACGCTATCCATAACAACCAAAAATACCCTTTTAAACATTACCTTCACCTTCCTTTATACTTCTATTAAAATATTCATTATAATTTTCTTTTATAAAATTATTTGCAAGATGTGTATATATCTCAGTAGTAACAACATTCTCATGACCAAGTAATTCTTGAACACTACGTATATCAGCTCCGCATTCTATCATATGAGTCGCAAAGCTATGTCTAAGTACGTGAGGTGTTATCTCTTTATCGATCTTCTTACTACTAGCAATCTCACCTATTATTTTATATAAACCTTGACGAGTCATTCTCTTACCATGATTATTAAGAAATAATGCATCAGTTGGTTTTTGATTCTTAACAAACATCATAGGTCTATACTTATTAATATATAAATCTAAGTAATTAACTGCTATCTTACTTAAAGGAACAATTCTCTCTTTACTTCCCTTTCCATATACACTAACAACCATATTACTAGTATCTATATTTATTAAATCCAAATTAACTAGTTCAGTAGCTCTAAGTCCAGTAGAATATAAAAGTTCAAGTATTGTTTTATTCCTATAATCAAAAGGTGTCACTAATTTTATATCTAAAAGTTTATCTACTTCTTCAATACTTAAATATTTAGGAAGAGTTTTCTTTCTTTTAAGACTTTCAACATCTTCACTAACATTAATAAATCCTTTATATATAGCTAAATACTTAAAGAAACTCTTTATACTAGCAATAACTCTATTAATAGAACTTTCATTATATTTAGGTAGTACATGTAATATATAATTATCTATATCTTTCTTAGATATATCAACTATTTCTTTATCAGTATACTCTAAAAAACCACGAATATCTCTAATATAAGACTCTATAGTATTAGAACTATAGTTTTTATCTATCTTTAAGTAATCACTAAAATCATCAATATATTCTTTGTTATCAATCTCTATCATAATTTTTACCCATAATCATTATACAACAAAAGAACTAATATTTCATAGTTCTTTTTTTATTTTTATGTAAATTTCTAATTATTTTTTAATGTGAAGTATCCAGGTAATGCCGTACCGCCATCTACACGAGCGTATTCTTTATCTACGTGATTAGCATCATATGTTGTACCTGAGCCACCTACTATATTTCCTGTTGAAAACATAGATTCACTATCAGTAACATTAGTTGTAACAAATTTATCACTAACATATATAGTTTTAAGGCTTGAACAATTATAAAACATATAAAACATATCAGTTACATTATTAGTATCAAAACCACTCAAATCAAGTTCAGTTAATTTAATATTGTGAAGAAAAAGGCTGCTCATATACATCACTTTACTTGTATTTACTGAATCATTAAAATCAATTTTGTTTATATTTGATACAATTCCATGTTGTGATTTATAAAAAGAAAATAACCCTGAAGAATTTACTGGAAGAAAGATTTTATCATCGCTTACAATAGATAAATCATATAATTTATTATTTGAACTATTAGTTTTAACATACATTATAACAGAATTATTGCCTTCAGCTGAAACGTCATAACTTTTCGCTCCTTCAACTACTCTATTATCACTATAAAAAGCTAAAGAAGATACAACGCTATCATCACTTATACCAGCTATTTCTAAATAATTATTATCAAGCATTCTAGCATTAGAAACATACTCATTTATTCCTAAAACACCACTAAATGTTTTACCTTGATTATAGTTTTGAGCAGCATTAGTTTCTTTGAATGTAATAGTTACATTATATTCATGAGTAATACCTGGTTCAATAGAAATTTTCTTTTTTATTACACTTTCCAAAGTATTTCTCATTATTGGCGTTTCATCTACTCCTTCACACGCTTCTTCTTCTGCCTCTCCATTTAATCTCTTACATGTAGCACTTATTACCATTTCATCTTTAGTAATAGTATTATTTAATTCTTGCCATACTAAGTTGTATAATGCATCAAGAGTACCAGTATTTTTAACTGTAACTTTCTTTGTAATAGTTTGTCCTGGCTTGATATTTTCCATTTTTATTTCTGGTCCATCAGTATAAGTTAACTCTAAATTACCAGTAGTAACCACTTGATCTTTTACTTCATTTTGAACAATACTATTACTAAAGTATGAATAAGAAAGACCAACACTTGAAAGAAACAAAATAGTTAAAAATATACCAAATATTATTTTTTTATTATTATCCATTTTCTTACTCTCCTATCATTAAATATAATATCATTTTTAATAATTTTAAACAATAGAAAAAGAAGTATTTCTACTTCTTCATAGAATCTTTTATATTAAATAATATTCCACCTAATATCATAGGAATATAATATGAAACTAACCTCCATAATAATACACCTGGCATTACTATTGAATCTACTACTATCATTTTAAAGTAATTAATAAATGCATATTCCATTCCAATTGTAGCCCCTGGTATTGGAACAAACGAAGCAGATAGATAAACAAAACATCCAAGAACAATACTATAAAACATATTGATATCTACATCTATATTTAATGCTTTAAATGTAAGGAATGGTAACATACAAAATACAGTCATATAAATAATATTTAATAGAACACACTTTATAATAAATATTTTATCTTTTAATAATATTTTAAAGCAAGTATGATATTCATCACATTTATTAGTCCACATAAGATACGATTCATCTTTATTCTTAATTATATGAATTTTATTTAATACTTTAATAAACCACTTACCTGTTTTTTTAGCATAATTTATTTTAACACACATAAATATAGCCATAAATAATGATATAAGTGTTATAAGTATACCTACTATAGTCATTATCCACAAGAACTTATTTGGAACAAGCCCATTACTTAAACATACTGCTAAAGACACTACTGACATAATAGTCATAGCTATTTGTAGAACTATAAAGTTCTCCACTATAACAAGTAATGCTTCGGTAACTCTTATTTTACTTTTACTAAGTTCATATATTTGAAGAGGTTGCCCCCCTAAAGAAAATGGCGTTATCCCATTAAAAAACTTAGTCATAAGATTAAGCTCTAAAGTCTTTCTATATGAATAAGTATTATTAATTTTATTAATAAGTAAATAAAGCAAATACGCTTCAATTACAAAATATACTGCATAGGTTAATAAGATTAACAATAAATACCAAATATTAGCCCCTAATAACAGACTAATCGACTCATTAAAATTATCTTTAAGAATGTACCAAAATAATCCCACTGTTAATACTACTAATAAAATACTTTTAAATTTTGTGTTTTTCATAGTTTCCTCTTTTATTAATACTTCACTATTATAGCAAAGAAATATATCAATAACAATAATATTTGATTAAAATGACTTTTAAATGACTTTAAATTTAATTATAAACTTGATAAAATACTTATGAGGTGTACTATGGAATTATTACAAAATAAATTAAGACCTAATAATTTAAAGGATGTTTTAGGTCAAAAACATCTTATTGGTAAAGGTAAAGTATTAACAAATTTAGTAAAGAATAAAGTTCTTTTTAATATAATTTTTTATGGTAATAGTGGTTGTGGTAAAACTACTATTGCTCTTGCTTTAATAAATGAACTTGGTATAAGATACAGAATGCTTAATGCAACTATTAATTCCAAGAAAGATTTTGAAGTTGTTATTGAAGAAGCTAAAATGTATGGAAGTATGATTCTTATCGTAGATGAAATTCATAGAATGAATAAAGATAAACAAGATATATTACTTTCTTATATTGAAAGTGGTCTTATAACTCTAATTGGTCTTACTAACTCCAACCCATTTCATTCTATAAATCAAGCTATCAGAAGTAGATGTCAATTAATAGAATTAAAACCTTTAAATGAAGAAGATATTGAAGCAGGTATTAAAAGAGTTAAAACAATATTTACTGATATAAAAATGGATAATAAAACTATAAAGTATATTGCTAAAATATCTAATGGAGATATAAGATTTGCTTATAATTTAATTGAATTTAATTACTATGGTTATAATAAAGAAGTTACTATTGATAATATAAAAGAAACTACCAATACTCCATCATTCTTTACAGATAAAGATGAAGATGGTCATTACGATATGCTATCTGCTTTTCAAAAAAGTATTAGAGGAAGTGATGTAGATGCAGCTCTTCACTACCTTGGAAGATTAATAGTAAGTGGAGACTACGACTCTATTTATAGAAGAATGATTGTTATTGCTTATGAAGATATAGGTCTTGCCAATCCTATGATCGGTCCTAAAGTAGTAGCTGCCGTTGAAGCAAGTGAAAGAATTGGATATCCAGAACTAGTAAAGCCACTTTCTTGTGCTGTTATTGATATGGCACTTAGTCCTAAAAGTAATTCAGCTGATATGGCAATCACAGAAGCTATTAAAGACATTAATACTATGTCAGTTGGAAGAATCCCAGCACACATAAGAACAACTAGTCCAAACTACAAGTATCCTCATAACTATCCAAACTACTGGGTAGATCAAGAATATATGCCAGACGCATTAAAAGGAAGGAAATACTACGCACCAAGAAAAAATAAATATGAAACAGAAATGTATAAATTTAATGCTAGTATTAAGGTGAAAAAATGAAATTCATAATGAACAGTACTCCTAAAACAGTAAATATAGATTCAAAAGTAATTGAAGAATTAGAAAGAAAAGTCGAAAGTAACATACCTCTATCTACAGATGAAATAAAACTTTTTTTAGATAATATTTGTTACTTAACAAGATGCAAATTCACTAATGATTTTGATAATTATGACTTTAGTTTTAAATGCGATAAAGCAGTTTCTATAATTACTCATTATTTAAATGATCTAGGAGTAGAAACTCATCCTTGCTCTACACAAAGTGAAATAACTACTGATATTGAAGGTCACTCATTCTTAGTTGCAAGATTCAATGTAATGGGTATGCTTGTTCCATATTTAATAGATCCAACTTATAGACAATTCTTTACAGACGATAAAAAAGATTATTTAACACATAATGGTATGATATTAAAAACGCCTTCTCCAGGGCATTTTATAAAAGATGAAGATAAACCTCTAGTAGAAAGATTATTAGTGGATGGATATCATATTTTAGACGAAGAAACCGCTAGAATATACGGAAATTCATTTTATAATACAAAAACTGGATACACTACTAAAGACTTTAAATCTATTAATGGAAATATTTATATAAATTCATTTACTAAAGGACATGCACCATTATCTAAAACAAAAGAAGAACTTGAAAGTGAAGACTTAAGAATAAAACCTCAAAGTCAAAAAACATTATAAACTACTCATAAAGGTAGTTTTTTATTTCTATCTTTTTCAAGTTCTTTTAAACTTTTATCAGGTGTTGGCATATCTTCAGGCATAACTCCACCATTCTTAAGAATAGTTTCTCTTATATTTTTACCTACGATATAATGAGTTTCATTGGCTTTAGTTTCACTAGATACATTATCCCTTTTTAATTTTGACTCAGTTTGACTAATTCTAAAAAGATTAGCAATTAATTCTTCACTGCACATATTATCAAGTCTATCTTCTCTATATCTTAAATTCTTACGTTTTGCTATATCATCTGCAGTTTCTCCGTTATATAGTCCTTTATATCCAGCATTATGAAACTTATCAAAATTCTTAACTCCCGCATCTCTAGCAGCAATATTCAAAGAATAATTACCTTTTCTTGTTAAATCTCTTTGATAAAATCTTTTCTCATCTTCAGTAAGTCCAAGATATTCTTTCTCACTAAGTTCCTGTTTTCTAGTTTGAACTGCAAAATAAGTTTTTCCTAAAGCTACAACTTCTTTTCTAGGATCAGAGTTTTGTACAATTAAGTAACAAGCATATCTAGACAACTTATAATCCACTTGTTTTCTTTTAGCACCAGAACCTATTTGTACCATTTTACCCACTTGGGTAAAATGGTCATCCATCAACTGATTGCTTTGTTTACAAGCTACTATAGAATCATTTATTACATTTATAAATTTTTGCCATTTCTTATAATCTAAGACGACTTGTAATTCACGAGCAAGCCAATACTCATTTCCTTCTTCATCAATATGTTTAATGTCTTCAAATACCTTTTCAGTGTATTCAATTATTTCCTTCATTTAAATTCCTACTTTCTAGAAAATATTTATTACCCTCTATTATTATAGTTAGCTATAAATTCCAAAAACACTTCTTTTTTTCTTAAAATTAAGCAAAATAAAAAACATTACTATAATTTATAATAATGTTCTTATATAAAATCTAATTTCTAGTTTTTAAAACTTGTTGTAACTGTTCCATTAGAATTATGACTAATAGTAGTATTTCCTGAAGTAAAACTATGGCTTGTTCCACCATTAGAGTGATGACTTATTGAAGAATTACCACTTGAAAAAGTATGGCTACTACTTCCATTAGAATGATGGCTTATTGTTGAACTTCCACTAGAGAAATTATGACTACTACCACCTGCATGATGACTTATTGAACTACTAGAACTATGTCCAAATGACGAACTTGAATCATGCCCAAAAGATGAACTAGAACTATGTCCAAAAGAATTATTATTACTACCAAACATCTTATTACCTCCTATGATAATACTATTATATCAAAAAAATTCCATAAAGGAATTAATTTACATCTCACATACATCTTTAACTATATAGTTTGTAATATAAAGTCCTGCAACTGCTGGAACAAATGCACTAGAACCAAGCATATTCTTAGTATCTATTGCTTTCTCAGTTGATGTTACAACTATAACATCTTTCATTAAGTCTTTGTCTTTTCCAAGTTCATGTCTTACCTTTTTAGCAAGAGGGTCTGTATTAGTTTTATCAAGTGTTGTTATTATTAACTTAGTAGCATCTAATTTCTTAGCTGTTCCCATTGATGAAACTAACTTTATATCATTTTGATGACATCTCTTAATTAGTTCAACTTTAACACGAGTAGTATCACATGCGTCTATCATATAGTCATACTTTTCACCAAATAATAATTCTATATTATCAGGTGTTATATAAGTATTAATTATATTAACAGAAGCATTCTTATTTATAAGCTTAATTCTTTTCTTCCATTCTCTAGTTTTATATTTATTATTATTACGAGAAGTAGCTATTATTTGTCTATTAATATTACTAGGTTTAATAGTATCTCCATCTACTATAGTTATATCTTCTACTCCGCATCTAACTAATGATTCAAGAGCATATCCACCTACTCCTCCAAGTCCTATAATAAGTACTTTAAGATTCTTTATCTTTTCTAAATTTTCACTTCCAATTAGACATTCAAGTCTACAAAGATTCATATCTTTCACTCCTTCAAAAGCAAGAGTATTATACCATAAAAAAATACCTAGGTAAATATAGTGTAATAAAACTCGCGTTTCGCACGAGGTGGTAGGACACATAACATACTCGGGATCTTGCATAATATGCAATATTCAACTCCATATACTAATTAGTCCCCCTATAGTATTACATAGCCGGTTTATTGAGCTATATTTATTTCTAGGTTAATTTAATTATATCATATTAATTTTTAATATCAAGGTTTCTACAAAAACTTTACACTTCTAAAAATGACCAAATTTACTTCTTTCATAGAATCTTTCATTTAATAAATTTAAATCATCTATTATATTCTTAGGTTCACATTCTTCATATAAACTCTCATATTTACTAATAGTAACTTCTTCTGGAAGTATTCCTTTATCACTATCAATATAAATAGCTAACGGTTTTCTAATACCAATCGCATAACTAAGTTGTACTTTACACCACTTAAGATTATATTTTTTTAAGTAATGCACAGCAATTAGTCTAGCTTTATATGCACCACTTTTGTCTACCTTAGTTGGGTCTTTACCACTAAAAGCACCACCACCTACAGGAGCAAATCCTTGATAACTATCAACTACTATTTTTCTACCAGTAAGTCCAGCATCGCCTTCAAAACCACCAATTTCAAACTTACCAGTTGGATTTATCAAGTATTCTTCTACTTCAATGTTATATTTAGAACAAATACGATTACATATATCTTTAATTATTTTATCAGTTTCATTTCTCTCTTTTTCTGTATTTTGATAACTTATTGTAAATGTCTTAATACGTAAAAGTTTCATATTTTCATCATAATATCCAGTTATTTGAGCTTTACCATCGCTCTTAAATCTAGAATCATTTTGTCTCAAAACATCATACTTTCTACTCAACTCTTGAAGTATAACCATAGCTGTAGGCAAATATAAATCATTATCACTGCAAGCATAGCCAAACATCATACCTTGATCTCCAGCACCCATCACTTCATCATTAGTACCCATCGCAATATCACTACTTTGAACACCAATATTATTAATAATTTCATAGTTAGAACTATATCCAACATCTTTTAAAACATTCTTTACCACTTTAGAAATATTAACTTTACTCTTAGATGTAACTTCACCAGTAATAAATATTTTACCTTTACCACCCATAGTCTCAATCGCACATCTACTTTTCTTATCCCCTTTAATAAACTCATCCACTAAAGCATCACTTATTTGATCACATACTTTATCAGGATGACCTCTAAAAACAATTTCATTACTAAATAATCTCATATATATTTCCTCCTTCCAAGATTACAATTACCTTAAAAAGAAAAAATACCTAAGATAACTTAGGTATATATAAGTTATCCTCATCCATCTGGGTTTACCACCTAATCAAATAGGTTGGTGTGACTTCATAGAGCCAGTCTCTCAGTCACTCTTTATAAGGTAATTTTTAAAATTGTTGTTCTATAAGAACACACTAATAATACCATAAATAAATATCTTTATCAACTACTTCATATACTTTAATATGTCAAATAAAATAAAAAATAATATATTTCTAAAATCTACATTAGTATTACTATTTGGTGGTATCATTGGTAAACTAGTTGGTTTCGTATTAAAAATAATAGTAACTAGAAAACTAGGTCCTGAAGGTATGGGACTTTATAGTTTACTTGCTCCAACTAGTTCTCTTTTAAGTGTTATTGCTACTCTTTCATACCCTACTGCCCTATCTAAAATAATATCAGAAAAAAGTTCAAGAACTAAAACACTTTTTACTTCAATAATTCCACTATCTTTAATAATAAATATTTTTATAATAGTTGTAACTGTATTACTAGCTCCAACTCTAAGCACACTTCTTAAAAATGAAACTTTGTATTTTCCAATAATATGTCTTTCACTCGTAACACCATTCATAAGTATTTCATCTATCATAAAAGGTTACTTTTGGGGAAAACAAAATATGTTTCCATACATGCTCTCAAACTTCGTTGAACAAGTCGCAAGACTAATACTTATAACACTATTTATAGATAAATTCTTGTCACATAGTTTAACACACGCAATAAGTTTCATAATTCTAGTAAACGCAGGTGGCGAAGTAATATCACAACTAGTAATGATGTACTTCTTCCCTAAAAATATAAAGCCATCAATAAACGATTTTAACAAAGAAGATATTAAGAAAGTAATGAATATAAGCATACCTTCTACCTCAAGTAAAATAATAGGATCTATTTCTTACTTCTTAGAACCAATAGTTCTTACAAACGTTCTTATGTATGTAGGCTACTCTAAAGATTTTATAGTCTATGAATATGGAATAATTAATGCTTATGCTATGTCACTACTCTTAATGCCACAATTCTTTACTCAAAATATGGCAACTTCCCTAGTACCAGAATTATCTAAATATTACAGTTTAGGTAATAATAAAATGTGTAAAAAAAGAATAAAACAAATAGTCTTAATCTCTTGCTCTATAGGTGGACTATCCACTCTTATAATAACTATATTTCCTACATTTTTTTTAAATATTTTATATCACACAACACTAGGTATAGATTATATTAGACTACTAAGTCCATTTACAATATTATTCTATATTGAGTATCCACTTATAAATGCACTTCAAGCTCTAGGTAAATCAAAAAGTGCTATGAAATGTACTATCATATCTTCAATCATAAGACTTATCTCAATAGCATCTTTATCACTTCTTAAAATAGGTATGTATTCTCTTATATTATCAATAATAATTAACTTACTTCTAAGTACATACCTTTATGCTAAAGAAATAAAGAAAGTACTATCTAATTAATTCATTTCTCTTAATAACATAAATCTTATTATTCTTATAAAATGCGTAAAATACGTCTTCTTTCTTAAGATTATTACATCTCAAATAATCATGTAACCATTTTTCATCCTTGTCCATATAACATAATGTATCTTTTTGAACAACACCATCTAATATTAATGGAAATGGATTTGCAGAATCTAATCCTAAAAAACTATACTTAAATATGTTAAGTTTTCCACTATTTTCGAGTACTGCATATTCTACATCTTTAAGATTCTTAATATTATTATTTCTAAGTTCTAATAAAAGATCATCCAAAGAATATCTTTGTTTCATCATCTCTTTATAGTTTATTATTCCTCTATTTATTATAAGAACTGGTTTACCATCCATAATATTTCTAAACTTATTAAATCTTAATGATAAGTATCCAGCCGCTATCTCAAAGAATAAAAGTATAAGTATAGGTATAACCGTAAGTAACATAGAATCTTTATAGTTTTCAATGCTAATCGCAACTAGTTCAGCAATCAATAAACTAACTACTAAATCTTGTATAGATAACTCTCCTATTTCTCTTTTACCCATAAGTCTAAATATAACAAGCACAAATAGATAGAAAAACACAGTTCTAATTATTACCATTACTAAATCCATATATATCACCTACTATTATTATGTTTAATTCATATATTTTTTAATCATAAATATACTTAATTAGGTGATAAAATGAACAAAATTATTAATTATTTAAAAAGTATATCTCTATTTTTAATACTATTCTTAATATATCTATTAATTATATCTTTAATTTATTATTTAGAAATTCTTAGTTATAACACAGTAAGTATAATAAACTATATAATTATCCTACTTCTATTCTTTATTTTAGGATTTAAAACTTCATCACTTGAAAGATCAAAAGGATACTTAAATGGTTTTATAGTGTCTACTTCTATTTGTATTTTATTCTCAATTATAACTCTATTTATCTCAAAGTATTCTTTTGGTGCCCTAGTATATTATTTATCATTAATATTATCATCAGTCACAGGTGGTATCATAGGAGTAACAAAAAACACTAAATAAAAAGTTATGTATTTCTACATAACTATTGTTTTAGTGTGAAGTAGCCAGGAGTACTAGGCGTATCTATTCTTGCATATGTTTTATCTTTATGTGAACTACTATACTTAGTACCATTACCCCCCTCTAAAGCAGTAGCACCATGAAACATACCAGTACTATCCATTACATTATTGGTAACAAATTTATTACTAATATATATAGTTTTTAGATTTATAGAATCCATAAACATGCCATACATATTAGTTACATTGCTTGTATCAAAACTGCTTAAATCTAGTTTATCAACATTACTTCGTAAAAACATATAAGTCATATTTGTAACATTGCTTGTATCAAATTTATCTAAATTTATATTGTTAGCTTTACAACCTTGGAACATAGAAGTCATATTAGTAACACGACTTGTATTAAAATTACTTAAATCTAAAATCTTTCCAGTATATTCAGCAAACATATTACGCATATTAGTAACATTAGAAGTATTAAAACTGCTTAAATCTAATGTTGTTGCTTTACTATTTTCAAACATATAACTCATATTAGTAACTTTGCCTGTATCAAAACTACTCACGTCTAAAATTACAGCTTGTGAATTTGAAAACATATTACTCATATTAGTAACATTTGATGTATCAAAACCACGCAAATCTAAAGTTGTAGCCTGTGAAAATTTAAACATACCATCCATATTAGCTACTTTACTTGTGTTAAAACTACTCAAATTTATTGATGTTGCTTGGCTTCCATCAAACATATTACTCATATCGACTACTTTACTTGTAACAAAACTACTTAAATCCAATGAAGAAGCTTGACTACTAGAAAACATATTAGACATGTCAGTTACATTACTTGTATTAATACCATTCACATCTATTGTAGTGGCTTTACTACTAAAAAACATTTTAGACATATTAGTAACTTTACTAGTATCAAAACCACTTATATCTATTGTCGCTGCATTAGAAAGAGAAAACATATATTCCATATCAGTTACATTACTTGTATCAAAACTATTTAAATTTATATTAGATGCTTTGCTTTTACGAAACATACTCGACATTGAAACAATAGGTTTACCATTAATATATGTACAAAGTAATGAGTTAACACCATCTGTACTAGTTTTATCGGTTAACATTACTCCCCAACCATCAATAGTAATGTTATTCCATGTATCAACATATGTACTAGTACTAGAATCATATTTTAAATTTGCTTTTTGTTTATATCTATAAGTATATTGACCGTTAACATATTCAGTGCCTTGAGTTAATTCACCATCGAATGTACAATATATTGGAGTGTTTTCTACATACTCATTTATACCCAAGACGCCAGTGAAGTTCTTACCTTGATTATAGTTTTGATCTTCGTTTGTTTCTTTAAAAGTTATTGTTATATTATACTTATGTGTAATATTTGCTTCTATTGAAACATTCTCTTTTACTTTAATTCTTTTGATTGGTGTACTTGATAAAGATTCACATGTACCCTCTTCTACCCCATTAGAATTTAATCTAGTACAAGTAGCTTCTATTACCATCTCGTCGTTTATAATTTCGTTTGCTAATTCTTGCCAAACTAAATTATAAGATGTATTTAAAGTACCAGTATTTTTAACACTTATTTCTTTAGTAATAGTTGCTCCAGGTTTTATATTATTCATTATTATTTGAGGCCCATCAGTATAAGTTAGTTCTAAAGTGCCTGTTTGAACTACTTGATCTTTTACATCTTTATTAACTATAGTTGCTGTAAAATATGCATATGTAAAACTAACAGTAGCTAGAAATAAAAATACTAGGCCTATCCCAAATAACATTTTTTTATTTTTATTCATATTATTCACCATAACTATTATAAAATATATAGAAACATAAATCAATAAATTAACAAATTAAAAAGAATGAAAATTACTTTTCACTCTTATTCTTTTTATACTTACTTACAAATTCTTCTCTAAACTCAAGTAAATCATCTTTTTCTATATGAAATCTTATATCTTCCATTAATTTAGTTAAGAATCTTATATTATGAATTGAAATAAGTCTTTGACCAAATGTTTCATCAGCTACTAATAAATGTCTAATATATGATTTAGTATAATGTTTGCAAGCATAACAATCACATTCTTCTTCTATTGGACTTAAATCCATTTTAAATTTAGCATTTCTTAAGTTAGTTCTTCCATTTCTAGTTAACGCGTTTCCGTGTCTTGCTAGTCTTGTAGGAAGCACACAATCAAATATATCTATACCACGAATAACTCCATCAATTAAATCTATTGGTTCACCAACACCCATCAAATAACGAATCTTATCTTTAGGTAAATATGGAGTAGCATACTCTATCATCTTAAGTTTAGTTTCTTCGTCTTCTCCAACTGAAACACCGCCAACACTATATCCATCAAAATCCATTTTAGCTGTTTCTATTGCAGAAAATTTTCTTAAGTCTTCAAATTCACCACCTTGAACAATACCAAATAATGCTTGATGTTCAGGATCTTTATGAGCATCTTTACTTCTCTTCATCCATCTAAGAGTTCTCTCAATACTATTTTTCATATACTCATGTGTCACTGGATAAGGAGGACACTCATCAAAACTCATCATTATATCTGAATGTAACTTATTTTGTATTTCAATACTTTTTTCAGGTGTTAAAAATAAATTAGCTCCATCAATATGACTTTTAAATTTAACTCCTTCTTCACTTATATCCTTTGGTTTAGCTAAACTAAATACTTGAAATCCACCACAATCAGTAAGAATTGGTCCAGTCTTATAATTCATAAATTCATGAAGACCACCGGCATTATCTACAACATCTTCTCCAGGTCTTAACCATAAATGATATGTGTTTGATAGTATTATATCAGCACCAGCATCTTTAAGTTCTTCAGGACTTAATGTTTTAACTGTAGCCTGAGTACCTACAGGCATAAACATAGGTGTTTTATGTTTTCCCCATCTGGTCTCAAACTCTCCAAGTCTAGCTCCACAAGATGATTCTTTTATTAATTTAAATTTTAAATCCATCTATTTTACCTCCTCATTAGTTAAAAACATAGCATCTCCAAAACTAAAGAATTTATATTCAAGATTTTGTGCATGCATATAAGCATTCTTAATTATATCTACACTACTAAACGCAGAAACTAACATAACAAGAGTACTTTTTGGTAAATGAAAATTAGTAATTAACGCGTCTGCTGACTTAAATTCATATGGAGGATATATAAATATACCTGTTTCTTCTACTGTAGCTTTAAATTCTCCATATTTTGATATATTCGCTTCTAAAGTTCTAAGACTAGTAGTACCAACACATATTATTCTCTTACCATTCTTTTTGCATTCATTTAATTTATCTGCAACTTCTTTAGTTATTTCATACTTTTCACTATGCATATCATGATGAGTTATATCTGCTTCACTAACTGGTCTAAATGTACCAAGTCCAACATTAAGTGTTACGTATAATATATTTACTCCCATATCTTCAAGTTCACTAAGTAACTCTTTAGTAAAATGAAGTCCAGCAGTAGGAGCAGCAGCACTACCTTCTCTTTTAGCATACACTGTATTATAGCGACTATTATCTTTAAGTTTCTCATGAATATAAGGTGGAAGTGGCATAGCACCTACTTTATCTAAATGTTCTACTAATATACCACTATAAACTAATTTAACATGTGTTATACCATCTTTAAATACATCAACTACTTCACACTTAAACTCATCATCAAACTTAATAATAGTTCCTTTATGTACTCTCTTTTGAGGTCTAACAAGACATTCCCATATATTACTTTCTAATTCTTTAAGCAGCAATACTTCAATCTTAGCATTAGTCTCTTCCTTATACCCAATTATTCTACTAGGTAATACTTTAGTATTATTAAGAACTAATGTGTCTCCTTCATGAAGATAATTCTTAATATTATAAAACACTTCATCTTTATAGTTTCCATTATACTTATTTACCACTAATAATTTAGAATGATCACGTTCTTTAATAGGCACTTGAGCAATTAAAGATTCATCTAAAGGATAATCATAAGTATTTATATCTTTATAATCCATACATCTACTAGGAATACAGCCTAGCGACTCACCTCTTCTTTCAGTTAAGAATTATAACATATAAAAAGAGTTTTTAAAACTCTATTTATTTAATTTACGAACTGGTCCGCTAATAGGTCCACTTGAAGTATGTACACTATTATCTAGTCCCATCATACTATTAACTTTATATACTATAGCATTCATTTCATTAGTTACATCTTCTATTTGTTCTCTACTTGCACCACTAATTATTAATTTATTTCTTTTTTCTTCTAATTCTCTATATCTTTGTGCTAAAAATGTAACTACCATATGTTGTTCTTCGTCAGAAACTAAAGCATACTTTTTAGTAACATTTTTACTTCTAGTAACTTCATTTGCTTTTAGTTTTGCTAATTCTTTTTCTTTGGATTTACTTATAATTTTAACACGTTCTTCCTCTCTTTTTAATTTTTCTTGTTCTTTTTTAACGTTTTTAATTTCTTTAATACTTTTAATAGCAGTTCTAGACAATACATATAAATCACTTGCAAGAAAAACAGCTAATGTAGTTAAAGCAAACAACTTAACAATTACTGCTAAATCATACATATGCATAAAAGGATTTCCAGCGATTGTACCAAGTGTCACCGCAACAATCGAAGCCACTAATATTGAAATACCAAATCCAATCGGGCAAGCAAAACGAAACATACCTATTGTTGTATCCTGACTTTCATGTAAATTTCTAAGAAAAATATATTTAGGTTTAGTATTAATATCTTTCCATTTCTTTTTATTTCTTTTAACCATAACTTCACTATTAGCAAGTTTATATAATCTATCCATTTCGATTCTAAAATCACTAGAATTATCACCATTTAAATCTACTTTATAATCACAATATCTGTAAATATGTTTTAATAAACAATATCTATACCCTATATCGTCTTTAGCGAAATAATCACATTCACCTTTTCTAATTGCTTTTTCTAACTTAGAAACAAATTTTTCAAGTTTAGTTCTTTTACCACCAACATAAACATCACCATCATCATTACATTGAACATATTTATTTTTCATATTATTTCCCCTTAATTGGCTGTATATTATACCAAAAATGTTACTAATAGTCAATAAAAAAGGACTTAAAGTCCTTACTTACTATATATTATATCAATTACTTTACTTCTAGATATCTTAATAAGTGGTATTACACTAGATATACTAACAACTATAAATACCACTAAAGTAATATAAAGTATAACACTCGGATTAAACACTACAGGTTTAACACTATAGAATAAATTTCCTGATATATAATTATTTATATAACCAGTACCAAAATATATCAATATTGATGAAATAAGTATAGACACAACGCCAATTATTAACCCCTCTAAATAGAATATTTTATATATACCACTAATCTTAGTGCCAAGACTTCTAAGTATTCCAATTTCTTTTTTACTATTACTAATACTCATTAATATATATAATGTTAAAAGTACTATTGAAAATATAATCAAACCATAAGATATCTTCTTAAATAAACTACTTAATTTATTAACACTTGTTTTTAATGAGTTAATAGTACTACTATATAATGTACTAATACTAAAATTGTCATCATTAGAATATTTGATTAATAATTGTTCTATCTTAGTTTGATCATTTTCTTCAAATATAACACTATATGTCTCTTTATTACTTCTCATATAGCTGTCAAGTGTCTTTTTATTTACAAAAGACTTACCGGAATAACTTCCATTTGTTTTATAAGCATATCCTATTACTTTAAAAGTATATGTTTTATTATTGCTTTCTCCATATAATCTATTAATTGACATTTCTATATTTTTACCTGCTATACCAAAGTCTTCTATATATTTTTTATGAAAATCATTCATTATTTCTGTATCATTAGGTTTAACAACTTCAGGTATTTCTTTTATTATATATTCCGGATCTTCTTCTTGTTTCTTTAATTCATTTTCTACTTCTTTTTCTCTTAATTTAACTTTTTCTTCATACACTTTATCTATCTTATCAGTATATATTTTTAATTGTTCAGAATAAAATTTATCTCCACCGTTCATTTTACCAATCAAACTAATATCTAAAACTATTTCATCTTCTTTTAAATTATTTATTTTACTTAACTTTTTACCATCATAAACAGTAATTTCTGGTATAACCATAAGACCAGTACTATAACCACTATAGTATTTATTATTTTGATAAGTATATGTTATATCATATAAAGAACTATCTAATACTTTATTCTTTTCTATCTCTGTATCTTTATAGAATTTATCATTAACTATTCTAATATTTAATAAAGGCATATACTTATTTTCAAACTCTTTTAGTAATGCTTTATATTCATGCTCTGCTTTAGTTCTATCAATCTCTTTTAGAATATCAAACTTACTTAGATCAGCATCTATTATACCAGTTACATATACAAAATATTTTTTAGAATTATAATATTCACCATTACCAAGTAATATCTTTTTATTAGAATTAACTAAGTCATTATAATCTTTTGGATACCAAGTCTTAATTACTTCGTTTCCTTTAGAGTCTGCATCTACTATGCTAACACCATTAACTATTAAATAGTCAGCTAGTATCTTATATATAACTATATCATTATTACCACTAGGTGTCTTACCAATAAGTTTTAAACTATTTAATTTTTCATTGGATTTCTCTATAAATGTAGATTCAGTATAACTATGACTATAATAAGCATTACTTAATATTTCACTATTAGGATTCTCAAAATCCATATTCTTTTCTATACCTAAAAATTCATTATTAAGTACTAACCTAAAAGACTCTTCAAAATTATCAGTTATATTTTCTTTTATATATTTTATTTCTTCTTCATTTATATTAAGTGCAGGATGTATATCTGATAAATTCTTACCAGGTATCTTTTTAACAAGTGTCATCTTTGTTTCATTATTATCTATCATAGTCTTAGAATGTGTCTTAATAATATCTATATCATTCATTAAATAAGAATATCCAAATAAAGTAAGGGTTACTGATATAATTATTGATATAACAATTAATCTAATAGTCTTTTTTCTAAGATTCAAAGATGAAAACTTTATAGCATCTACAAAAGATAATCTAGATTTAACTATTTTAATTTCTTTATTTTCTTCATTTATTTGATTAACTATATTATCTTTAGTAATATTCCCATCTTCTATTTCTATTACTCTATCACCATATTTATAAGCATATTCAGTATCATGAGTTACTACTATAACAAGTCTATCTTTGGATATACCTTTTAATATTTCAAATATTTGAGTAGAATTAGTAGAATCTAAGTTTCCAGTTGGTTCATCAGCAAGTATAACATTAGGATTCTTAATGAGAGCTCTAGCAATAGATACTCTTGTCTTTTGACCACCTGATAGTTCATTAACACGTCTACTACCCAAATCATTTAATGAAACAGAATTTAAAACTTTATCAAAGTCTTCTTTTTTATATTTAAGTTTCTTTAAAGTACAAGGTAATCTAAGATTATCATAAACACTAAAATTTTCAATTAAATTATGTTCTTGAAATATAAAACCAAAACAAGAGTTTCTATAATTATTAAGTTTGCTTTCACTTAAATGAGATATATCTTTATCATTAATCAATATATTTCCACTAGTAACTTTATCCATACACCCAATTAAATTAAGAAGTGTACTTTTACCACTACCACTTTTACCTAATATAAATATTAACCCACTACTTGGTAGTTTTAAATTAACATTATTAAGCGCTTTAGTTATAACACCATTACTAGTTTTATATTTTTTACATACATTTTTTAACTCTATCATAACTCACCTATTTTATTCTTAAGTATATTATACCAAATAAAAATGAACTATTAAAGTCCATTTATTATTTCTAAGAGTTCATCACTTGTATGATACCCTACTATTTCTTCTTTCTTTTCTCCATCTTTAAAGAATATCATCGTAGGTACACTCATTATTCTGTATTCATTAGTTAATTTTTGAAATTTATCAATATCAACTTTAACTATTTTAATTTCATCTTCAATTGCTTCAAGCTCTCCTTCAAGCATTTTACAAGGTCCACACCAAGTCGCATAAAAATCTACAAGCACATTACCACTACTAATTAATTCATTAAAATCTTCTTTATCAAGATATATCATTATAATTTTCCTTTCTCACGTAATTTTTGAACGTTTTCTTCTGTAATTATATCATATCTAATAAATAATTTAATAGTTTCTTCATTTAATTTATTACTATCATTTTTATATTTTTTAGTTAAATTATATACTTCATTTATAGCATCTCTTGTATCTTTAATAGCTGGACTCATTATCGGAGTACTATCTAGTATATAATTACCAACTTTAGAACTATCTAAACCAGTTACATGTATAAATGGTTGACTACATACAAATAAGAATATGAACACTATAATATATGCTTCTATAAAGCCTACTATTCCACCACCTATTTTAGAGAAAAAACCAAGTATAATTGTTAAATCTAATATTTTTTCAATAAGGCCAGTAATTTTTAATAATATTCTAAGCACTAAATATAAAACAGAAAATATTATTAAGAATGCTATTAACTCATATACTAAGATATTTATTATAGGAGCTCCACTTATAAGTCCCCCAAACTTAAAGAATGGTAAATATTCATACATAAATGTAGCTATTGGAGTTCTTAAATAAAATGCAAATATTAAGCAAACTATTAATCCTACAAGAAATACTACTTGTTTGACTAGCCCTCTACTCATTCCACCAAGCACACCAACTATTAATATTGTTATAATAACAGCATCAGTTATATTCATAAACCCTCCTAATTATTAATCTTATATGGAGTTGTAAGACTACCATCTCCACTAATTAATTTAGTATTTTTCTTTAATGTTATAACAGGTCTAATACCGCTTTCAGTATCAACCCCTAATGCACCTAACTTAGTACCATTAGATATATAATTATATGCTTTAGTACCATTATAAAATGCAGGTGTCATAGTCCAATATAAACTACTTGTATATAAGAAATTAGTATTATTTTCAACATCAGTAGTATATCCAGCAAAAGAAAGTTCATCAGCAGTTATCAATCCAACTGGATTAGAAAGTACATTAACACCAACACTATTACTAACACTTAATCTATCTTTTTTATTTATACAATCATAACTAGGTTTTCTATTATATGTATTATTTTTAAATGATAAATAACCAGTATTTTTATTACCAAAACCATCTATACCATAAGTTACACTATTTACAACAAATTTACTTGTTTTTCTATTATTACAATATATAGAATCTTCAATATAACTAGCAAAATTTGCAATATTAGCAGAATACCAACTATCTAATGCTGATTTAATAACACTAGAATTAGTATTAGCATGTTCATCATTATATAGACTACTATTAGCAGCTCCATACATGAAACCAACATAAGCATTATAATTTGAACTATTATTATATTTACTTGAAACATCTATAATTCCAGTAGCAGTGTCACTACATGCTCCATTGCTAGCTTCACCATTATATACAAGTCTTATACCACCACCAATAGTAGTTCTAAGTATCTTAAAACATTTACCAGCAAATAAAACATTATTATCAAGAGATTTACTTCCTCTATAAAAATATATTGTTTCTCCATTTATAGAATCATTAGTATAATAAAGTCCTTCTCCACTCGTAGTAGAATAATCTATATTGACTTCACTAACAGCATTACTAACTATTTTTTCACCTAAAGTTCCTGTATCATAAAGATTCCTATTAGGACTATATTTAGTAGAAGCAGAAACCTTTATATTAGCAGAAAATGTTTTATTCATGTTTTCACTTTGATCTTCATCAGTTTTTAATAAAGTTATTCCCATAACATAAGAATGCTTAGTACCTGGTTCAATTTTAACACTAGATGCAATAACAGGATTACTAACAGGCATTACAGTTTGCTTAATAACAGCTCCACCATTAGAACCACTAAGAGTAAAAACTAAATCATCAGGATTAGCAAAATTATTAACTAGATCACTTAATTTAATATCATAATAAACAACAACGTCACCAGTATTTTCTACAGTAAAAGTTTTACTAATACTCTCTCCAGTATAAGCATTAACCATAGATACATTACTAGTATCAACATATGTTATTTCAATATTCTTATTAAATGTTACAATATTCATATCTTTTCCAGTACCATTTATTTCTAAACTAAAATATGCATATGTAGCAGTTATCATAAGAATAACAGTAATAATTATACCAATACTTGCAAATACCATACTAAGTTTATGTGCTCTCATATATCCAACTCCTACTCTTTACTAAAAACATTATATAATTATTAGTATTTTTTTTCAATAAAATTTGAAATATTTATACTTTTTTGATAAAATACTACCGAGGAGGAAAAAGAATATGATAAAGGAATCAGATATATTAAATGAAAAAGATATTAAAACATTAAAAAAAGTAAGTACCGAAGTTACATTTCCTCTAAACGAAGAAGACTTATATTTAATTAATAATATGATTATGTATCTTAGATTGAGCCAAGATGAAGAATATGCTAAAAAGTATAATATAAGAGCCGGTATGGGACTTGCTGCTATACAGTTAGGGGTATCAAAAAGATTTTTCGTAATTTCATATAAAAAAGATGATGGAACATTTGAAGAATATAAAGTAATAAATCCTAAAATAATTTCTCATTCTGAAGAACAAGTTTATGTAGAAGAAGGAGAAGGATGTTTAAGTGTTACCAGATATGTAGAAGGTATCGTTCCTAGATTTGCAAGAGTAACAGTTGAATATCAAGATGAAGAAGGAAACAAAGTAACTAAAAGAGTACGTGAAGAAATAGCAGTAGCATTTCAACATGAAATAGATCATTTAAATGGAATACTATTCACTGACAAAATAGATCCTAAAAACCCATTTAAGAATCAAGAAAACATGAGAGCAATATAACAAGTAAAAAATACTTGTTTTTATTATATTAAAATGCTATATTGTATTTATAATAGAAAGGAAAGTAAAATATGGAAGAAGATATAATAACAGATTATAAATTTAAAGATGTTAATATCGTAATACAACTTAACCAAAAAGAATCAGTAAAACATATAGAAAATGACTTTGAAGTAATTAAAAACATAGACTTCAACAAACTAATGATTGAAAAATTCATGCCATGGTTTAAAGGTGAAACTTACAAAGACAGAGATAATCTAAAAATAATAGAAGGATTAAAGTTATATGAAATAACATATCATTATGGTAAAATAGTTGCAGAATACTCACCTACTGGCGAAGATGGTTTCTTTGGGCAATTCGAATTTTGCTTTGAAAGTGGAAATGAGTATACCGAAGACATGTTAGATGCAGTAGCAATGAAAGTATATACACATGATAACGAAATTGTAAAAGTAAGTGGATATGACATTTAAAAACTCGAAAGAGTTTTTTTGTTTGCATTTTGCATTCTATTAGGTTATAAGAATATACTAACTATAATTATAAAAATATAATATTATAGGAGGTAAAATGAATAATAATTGTAATTGTAATAATAAAATAAAAGTATTTCCACCATTCTTAACTTGTTATGGTGCGACTGGCCCTACTGGTCCAACAGGACCTAGTGGTGGTGCTACAGGGCCTACTGGACCACAAGGAATTCAAGGTCCTCAAGGAATACAAGGACCTATAGGACCTACAGGGCCTACTGGACCACAAGGAATTCAAGGTCCTCAAGGAATACAAGGACCTACAGGACCTACTGGTCCAACCGGACCACAAGGAATTCAAGGCCTTCAAGGAATACAGGGGCCTACAGGACCTACTGGTGAAGCAGGCCCTGCAGGGGAAACACCTACTCTATCTATCGGCACTGTAACTACTGGAGCTCCAGGAACTGAAGCAACAGCAACTATCACGGGGACAGCACCAAATTATGTGATTAATTTAACTATACCACAAGGGCCTACTGGACCAACTGGACTTACTGGTGCTGCTGGTGCTACAGGAGAAACAGGACCTACGGGACCTACTGGACCTACTGGACCTACAGGACCTACAGGACCTACAGGACCTTCAGCATAATGAAAAAATATAAAATATGTATTTATGCTATCTGTAAAAATGAATCAAAGTTCATTAAAAGATGGTATGAATCAATAAAAGGAGCTGACTATATATGTGTTCTAGACACAGGATCAGAAGACGATAGCTTAAAGATACTAAAAAGCTTAAATATAAAAGTTAAACAAAAATTAATAAAACCGTGGAGATTTGATGTAGCTCGTAATGAATCATTAAAACTAATACCAAAAGATGCAGATATATGTATATGTCTAGACTTAGACGAAATAATGCTACCAGGTTGGAAAGATGAATTACTTAAAATATGGAATAACGATATAACAAGAGTTAGTTATAAATATAACTGGAGTCTTGATAAAAATGATAAACCAATAATAAGTTTCTATGCTAATAAAATACATAAAAATAATTATTATAAATGGACACATCCAGTTCATGAAATACTAATATCATTAAAAGAAGAAAAATCAGTAACTTCAAATAATATAACTATTAACCACTACCCTGACAATACTAAATCAAGAAGTAACTATCTTCCACTTTTAGAACTTTCAGTAAAAGAAGATCCTACTGATGACAGGAATATGCACTATCTAGGAAGAGAATACATGTACTATAGAAAATGGAATAAATGTATAGACACTCTAATAAAACATTTGGCACTTCCTTCTTCTACATGGAAAGACGAAAGATGTGCATCTATGAGATTTATAGCCACTTCTTATATTAACCTAAAAAGATATGATGAAGCACGTATGTGGCTAGATAAAGCAATGAAGGAAGCACCATACTTAAGAGACGCATTTACTGAAAGAATGATCCTAGAATACAATTTAAAAAAATATGAAGAAAGTATTAAATATGGTAAAAAAGCATTAAAAATTAAAACAAGAGTATATACATATATAAATTCAGAACATAGTTGGAATGAAACAATATATGACATAATGAGCATTAATTACTACATGATTGGAAATAAAAAAGAAGGCCTTAAATATCTAAACAAAGCACTCAAAATAAATCCAAATAATGAAAGAATTAAAAACAATAAAAAATATTTTATGTAAAAAACTCTTTATGAGTTTTTTACTTTGCACAATAATGATATAATTATCTAAATATATAGGAGTTGATTATATGCCAAGTTGGTCAGTACATTTAGCTATTGCTAAAAAAATAAATGAAAAATTAAAACTAAATGAAGATTTATTTTTATATGGAAACTTAATACCAGATGTAGACAAAGGCACTAAAATAACAAGATATGAAGCACATTATTACAACGAAAACCTCCCTTTTCCAACTGTCCCACAAGAAAAAATGATCGATATAAATAAATTCTTGAATGTATACAAAGAAGTATTAAATAACCCATTAATACTGGGATACTACTCACACATTCTAACAGATCAATTTTATAATGAAAAAGTATATACTACTAAATGGATACAAGATGAAAATAATAATATTATTGGTATAAAATTTAATAATAAAATATTAGAAATCGACAAAGAAGATAAAAAGAAATTAAAAAGAAAATATAAACATAAAGATTTCGAATTATATGGTAAATATCTATTTAACAATGGTAATGTCTTTATTCCCAAAAATAAAAAACTAATTAAAGAAAATGCCAAATATTTAAAAAATAACTTTCTTACTGACGAACTTATTGATTATAGATTTAATTATCTAAATAATGATTTTACTAAATTTAATAAACTTAGTTTATATGAAAAAATATTCAAACACAAATATAGTCTTTTTACGAAAAATGAACTTGATATTATCATGAATGAATGCATAGAGATGGTAATAACTAAAATAAAAGAAGTTATGTAAATAATAACTAAATAATTTATTTACTTTTCATGTTAATTTGTTTATAATTATTCTAGGAGATAAGATATATGAAAAAAGGAAATAAGGGAAGATTAATATTTTGGGGAATTATATGGATAATCATTTTAGCTCTCGCAGGCGGTGGATATTATGGTTACCTATCTGGTCATGGAGTTAAAGGTGAAGTTAGACATAACTTAAAACCAATAGTTGAAAAATTTAATAATTTAAAAGGATTAGAATCATATAAAAATGCTGGTATTACAATTAGTGCTGAAATTAAAGGAACACAAATAGTAGTCACATACAAAACTACTGGTGCTACCGCAACATTTACATTTGACTATCAAACTATCTCAACAGAAAAAGTTCTTTATATGAAATACAGTTCAGCAGATGAAGCAACAGCAAACTTAATAATTAAATCAATGATTGAATCTGTATCAATGGTAAACGGACATAACGAAGGTGAAGTATTTGATACATATAAATATAAATTAGAAGACTTCTACAATACATCAATTATAGATGGTGTCCAAATAAAAAGTGTAACAAATAGTAATGAAGTATATATCGATATTAATAAATCAGTTATAGATGGAATGAATGAAAAAAATAATAATTTAAATTTAATAGAGATTACTACTGAAGATTTAACAACATTAAAAACAGATTTAGAAACAACTAATGAATTCTTAAAAGAAAAAGAAACAGTTACCCTATATATTTTAAATACACAAACAAGTTATAATATTTACATTACTGATACTAATACTAAAGGAAATAAAAATTATGAATCAGTAACTAATGTAATAAAAGAATTAGTTGATGAAGCTACTCTTCAAAAGTTTACAACTAATATAACAGATATAAATTCAAATAAAGAATTTGAAAATATTAAAGTTACTATTAACAAAGATATATCTACTATTGAAAAATTAACTGGTAAAACTAACGTAACTGAAATAGTTATTACAAAATAAGACTTAAGTCTTATTTTTTTGTACATTAAAAAAGTTAGTGAAAACTAATTATCAAGTTTTACACTAACTAATTTACTAACTCCACTTTCTTGCATTGTAACACCATATAGTCTATCTAGGAATTCCATTGTTTTCTTTTTATGTGTTATTACAAGTAATTGAGTTTTATTTTTATAATTATGTAAGTATTCACCAAATATAGTAGCATTGTTTTCATCAAGAGCACTTTCTACTTCATCTAGAATTACAAATGGTACTTTTTCAAGATTCATAATTGAGAATAATAAACTAATTGCAGTCATAGTTCTTTCCCCACCTGAAAGTAAACTAAGTGGCTTTTGATTCTTACCTGGTGGTATAGCTATAATATCAATACCTGTTTCAAGTATATTATCTGGATCAGTTAACTCTAAATGAGCACTTCCACCCTTAAATAATGTTTTAAATACTTTACCAAACTCTACATTTATATTATTAAATGATTCTTCAAACTTGTCTTTCATCACATCATCCATATCATCAATAATACTAAGTAAGTCATTCTCACTTCTTTCTAAATCTTCTTTTTGTTTATTTAAGAAGTTAACTCTTGTAGATATTCTTTCATACTCATCTATACTTCCAAGGTTTACATCTCCTAAAGACTTAATTTTACGTCTTAGAACCGAAACTTTACTTCTAGCAGTATCTTCATCAATCTCTAAAACATATTCTTTACTAGCTCTTTCATATCCAAGACTATAGTCTTCACTAAGTCTAGTAAGTAAACTATCTAAAGACATATCAAGTTTAGTAATCTCTAGTTCTAAACTATTTATCCCACTAGATAAACTATTATATTCTGCATTCATTTTCTTAATAGCGGTTTCTAACTCACTTAATGTATTGTTAAGTTCTAACTTATCTTTATTATATATCTCTAAATTCTTTTCTAAGATAGTCTTTTCTTGTTCATGACTATAATAGTCTTCAATAACTTTATTAAGTTCTTTATCTAAGTTATTCTCACTTAAATTATTTATTTCATTTAAGACCATATTATATTCATTTGTTAAATTATCAAGTTGACTAACTTTAGAATTGATGCTTTCATTATTACTAACAAGTTCTATATTTAGTTTATATATATTATCTTTTATTATATTTTGTTCTTCTTCATAAGATAATACTTTCTTTTCACTTGCCTTTATATCATTTACTAGTGCTTCCGTACTAAGTTTTAATTTTTCAAGTTCATATTTATCACTTATAAATGAATTATTTGTTTTTAAGCTACCACCTGTCATAATACCACCAACATGAATTAATTCACCATCAAGTGATATCACTCTATATCTATGATTTATTTTCTTACTTATTTGTATAGCAGCTGTTATATTACTAGCAACTATTATATTGCCAAGTTGATTCATTACGATATTATAATATTTTGAGTCATAAGTAACTAAGTCACTAGCAATGCCAACAAAACCTATAATATTTTGTACAACCCTTAAAGTCTCAGGATCTACACTCTTAGGCTTAATAACATTAAGTGGAAAGAATGTAGCTCTACCTTTATTATGACTCTTTAAGTATTCAATTGCTTCTTTAGCACATGCTTCATCATTAACGACTATATTATTAGAAGATGCTCCAAGAGCTACTTCAAGCATAGATACATATTCATCCTTAGTATCAACTAAATTACCAAGTATATTATGTATTCCTCTTAACGTAGGATTATCTATTATACTTCTAACACTATAAGGAATCTTATTCATACTAGCAATATTAGTTTCAAGAACATCTATTTTATTTCTAACTTCCATTAAATTCTTACGCTTTTGATTTAATTCAAAGTTATATTTTTCACGAGTAGTATTCATTATATTAAAGTCACGAGTCAAACTATCAAGTTTATCTTTAATAGACGTTTTATTATTTTTCAAGTTCTCTATTTCAACATTTATAAGAGAAATATTATTCTTAAGTTCTCCCTCTCTATCTTTAAGCTTAATAATATTATTTTTAACTGCTTCACTTGTCTTATCATATTTATTACGTTCAGTCATTAAAGTCTTTTTATTACTTAAATCTAGTAAAGTCTCATTAATTCTAAATATTTCAGCGCTTGTTTTCTTAATCCTTTCATCAAGATTTAATATTTCTAATTTAATCTTTTCTACTTCAGTGTTATCACTAGTAGAATCACTATTTAATTTAGATAATTCTTCTTCTAGTTTTAATTTATTTTTCTTCTTTATTTCCACTTCACTACTATAAGTAGTTATATCTTTAGCAATCAAAGCAATCTCAACACTCTCAAGTTCACTAAGTGCTTCTTTATATTCACGTGCTTTTCTAGCCGCTTCTTCTAAAGGAAGTAGGTTTTCAGAGTTCTCACTTATTATTAAGTTTATTCTTTCAATATTATCATGTGTCTTAGATAATTTAGAAAGACTTTCTTCTTTTCTTTTTTTATATTTTAAGACACCGGCTGCATCTTCAAATATAACTCTTCTCTCTTCTGGTTTTTCACTTAATATTTGATCTATTTTATTTTGTGGTACGATATTAAATGATTCTTTACTGCTTCTTGAATCCATAAATAAATTAGTTATATCTTTAAGTCTACATTTTTCAGAATTTATAAAGTATTCATTTTCTCCAGTTTTATAGACTACTCTTTTAACAGAAACCTCATTATAATCTATATTAAGAGTCTTATCACTATTATCAAATACAATCATAACAGATGCAAAGTTAGAAGCAGGTCTAGAAGAAGATCCAGAAAACACTACATCAGCCATATTATTACTACCACGAAGAGTCTTAATGCTTTGTTCACCAAGTACCCATCTTATCGCATCAACTATATTACTCTTACCTGATCCATTAGGTCCAACTATACCAGTAAATGATTGATCAAGTTCTATAACTGTTTTATCAGCAAAACTCTTAAATCCATGTAGTCTTATTTCTTTTATGTACATAATATCACCACTTCTATTTTTAATCTCTTAACCATTATATCATATATTTTTTTTATTAAAAAGAAAAATGGCAACTTTTTGTACCATTTTATCTTACTTTGCTCTCTTCATATATGCTTTTTTAGCAGCATCTTGTTCAGCTTCTTTTTTAGAGTTGCCTACTCCAACTCCATATACGAGTCCATCTATTATTACTTCTACTTTGAACTCTTTATGATGAGCAGGTCCAGTTTCATCTATTAAGTTATACGTAACACTCTTCTTAACAGTTTGAACGCTCTCTTGAAGTAAACTCTTATAATCCATTAAGAAGTCTTCATGATTTTCTATATATGGAACAATCATATCATGAAATAATTTTTTAACTGTATCAAGTCCTTGTTCTAAATATATAACAGCCATACATGCTTCAAATACATCCGCAATTATAGTTTTATTAGCTTCGCTTATTCCATTACCTAAATATATATAATCTTTTAAATTTATTTCTTTAGAGTACTCATATAATGCATTCTCACACACATATAAACTTCTAAGTCTACTCATTTCTCCTTCAGGATAACTAGTATTATTATATAAGTAATCACTACATACTATTTCAAGTACTGCATCACCTAAATATTCTAATCTTTCATAACATTCACAATTATGCTCATTAGAATAACTTGAATGAGTCAAAGCAACTCTTAATAACTTTTCATCATTAATAACAATATTAAATTTTTTAAATATCTCTTTCATAACTATCACATAAAAATTATAACACAAAAAAAGAAATAAAACTATTTCTTTAATAATCTTAAATCCATCCACTAACAAATTCTTTAAATAATACATATATAATTATAAATGGTAATGTAATAAATCCATAAACTACAAGTAACTCACCACCAAGTATTCCTTTTAATAATTTACTTTGAGGAAATAATATATTACCAAACACTATTACTACGATAGCAATACTTCCATATAAGAACAATAAATCACTATTACTAAAATTCTTAATAGCAAGAGTCATAAATACAATATTAACTATGGCAATTATTATAATAAGATATGGAAAACGTCCTTTTTTACTTTCATCACTTTTAATATCTTCTTTTTTAGGAACATCTATTTTAACTGCTTCACATTTATCACATTTAGTAACTCCATTATCTAACTTTTTATGACATCTATAACATTTATAACTCATAAAACACACTCCTATTAAAACTTTTTTATCATATACATTAAAAGCTGAATCGGTATAGTAATAATGCCAAAAAATAAATATAACTCAGTATAAAATAATACTTTTAATATGACACTCTTAGGAAAAGCAATTTTACCTTATATTACTAAAAAGAATGCAATACCTAAATATGTAAATAATGAGCCAAGAGAAGTGTAGTTAAAAAATCCATACACTATAACTCCGGCACTCAAAAACATTATTATAATTGAAGTTAGTATCATAACAGTTTTATTTTCACTATCATCTTCATTCTTTTTCTCTCTTGAGTCTTTATTTTTTCATCAAATTTAACAACTGGTTTTTTAGTACCACACTTTTCACAAACAAAAATATAATCTTCTAATTCTTTATTGCATGTCTTACACCTATAACTCATAGTAACCTCTACTTTATGTGTATAGTATAACATACTTTTTAATGTTTTAATATTTATTTTTAATGAATAATATTATATAATATTTATATGAAGAATTTTTTAATTAAACTAATAAACATATATCAAATAACACCTCTTCATTGTCATTCAATGTGTAGATTTACACCTACTTGTAGTGAATATATGAAGGAATGTTTGAATTTATATGGCTTAAAAGGAATTATTAAAGGAATAAAAAGAATATTAAGGTGTCATCCCTTTGGAAAATTTGGATATGACCCTGTAACTAAAGGAGATAATATATGAAAAAAACAATATTAGGAGTGTTAACTTGTCTTACATTCATGACAGGATGTACATTTGGAGAAGATTTTAACGATAAATTACTTTATACTACTATGTATCCAGTAGAATATGCAACTAATGAACTTTATAGTGATTATGCAAAAATACAAAGTGTATACCCAAACGGTGCTAATAACAAATATGAAGTAACACAAAAGAAAAAAGAGATATATGCAAACAGTGAAATATTTATATACGCAGGTATTGCTAATGAAGCTTATCTAGCAAGAGATATGATTAACATAAATGAAGATTTAAAACTAATAGATGCAACTAAAGGAATGGATGCAAATTCTGAACTTGAGAGTATATGGTTAGATCCTTCAAACTACTTAATGCTATGTAGTAATATTAAATCAAGTCTTATAGATTATAATGATAATCCATATGTAAAAGAAGCAATTGAAGATAATTATAAAAAACTAAACGAAAAAATATCAAGTTTAGATGTACTCTTCTACAACATTGGTAAAAATGGTAACTTCAATACAATATTAACTACAAGTAATGTATTTAACTATTTGACAAAATATAATATAAATGTTGTATCATTAGATAATAAAAATGAAACACTAGATAAAGCATATGCAGATGCAAAAAAACTAATAGATAAAAAAGAAATTAAATATATATATTATATAGATGGTGAAGAATTATCAGATAGACAAAACAAATTTATATCAGATAATGGAATCACCAAAATAATTCTTCCTAATCTATTTACACTAACTGATGAAGAAAGAAAAGCTAATGAAGATTATATATCATTAATGAATGAAATAATCGATAGTTATAAAAAAGAATTATATAAAAAGTAATAGAACAAAATCTATTACTTTTATTTTTATATTTTAGAAGAATACTTAAGTGCTCTTTCTATAACATCTTTTTTAGAACCAAAGTAATCATTTATTTTGATCTTCTCATGCATAGACATTTTTAATTTATACTTTTGGAGTGTTCTATCTAAGACACTTTGTATATCTATATCTAATGCTTTAGATAAACTATTATAAAATGAAACGTTATCTCTAATTAATTTTAATAATTTTAATTGTCTTGGATCGATATAATTATCAAAAGGAAAGTATAAATCATCAAAACATGATATATAAGAATTAAAATTTCCAGTATTAAAAGCTACACCATTATCACATAATGGAGCAAGTTTAGCAACGTCCGTACTATTGGTTTCAAAAGCAACATTTATATGAGTTCTATCATTTTGACCACTAAAAAAATCAAAAGCAACTAAATCATATATTTGATCCATAAGCTTTTTACCCACATCATCTCCAAAAACAACAGACGACTGAACTTTAAATGATTCTAAATCATCTGGTACATAAGTAAAAAACCTACTAGAAAATTCTAAATAATCATAATATAAAGACGATTTTTTTCTAAAGTTTTTACTTAATACTCCTAAGTGTTCACCATCAGAAGCCAACATAAACTTAACACATTTAACATCAAACTCATGAGCAAGTTCACTTAAAAATATTTCATTAAATATAAAATTACTTTTAAAATAATAAAGACCATCACTAAAAACATACCAATTAGTATAAAATTTAAATAAATCACTATTTATTTTTAAATATCTAGCTAAATCTTCTTCACTTAAATCAGTGACATCATCATAACGTCTACCTTTTAAACTAATTAAATTCTTTTTGCATTCTTTAGTTAAAGAAACATTACTAAACATATCTATCCCCTTAATTAATGCTTATCATAACACATTTTATTCTAAAAGAAAAGAACTATTCATAATCGAATAAAGTTCTTTGATTATTTATTTTAAATTCTCTATATGCTTTTTCTGTTATTATTCTTCCTCTACTAGTTCTTTTAACATAGCCTTCTTGAAGTAAGAATGGTTCAATCACATCTTCTATAGTAGTAGCTTCTTCACCAATAGATGATGCGATACTTTCAATACCAACAGGTCCACCATTGAATTTTTCAATAATACTCATTAAGTATTGAACGTCTGCTATATCTAAACCTGACTCATTTATTTTAAGTCTTGTAAGAGCTTTTTTAACTAGTTCAAGTGTTATTACACCATTTCCCTCTACTAAAGCAAAATCTCCTACTCTTTTAAGAAGTCTATTTGCAATTCTTGGAGTCTTTCTACTTCTAATAGCTATTTCATGAGCAGCATCTTCTTCAATTTCTAAATCTAGTACTCTTGCACTTCTTTTAACTATCTCAGCAAGTTCATCATCATTATAGAATTCTAACTTACACATAATACCAAATCTATCTCTTAAAGGAGCACTCAAGTCACCACTACGAGTAGTGGCTCCAATTAAAGTAAATGGTGGTAAGTCTATCTTAATACTACGACTTTGACCTTCTCCTCCAATAATTATATCTAACTTAAAGTCTTCCATCGCACTATATAAAATTTCTTCTATATATCTTGGAATTCTATGTATTTCATCTATAAACAACACATCATTTGGTTCAAGAGTTGAAAGTATAGCAGCTAAGTCTCCACTCTTTTCAATAGTAGGCCCACTAGCAGTCTTAATATTAGTACCAAGTTCATTTGCAATTATATGAGCAAGTGTTGTTTTACCTAAACCAGGAGGACCATATAAAAGTACATGATCTAAGTTAGTACCTCTTAGCTTAGCCGCTTTTACAAATACTTTAATGTTCTCTTTAACATCAGTTTGTCCAATATACTCATCAAAAGAATCTGGTCTAATCGTTCTCTCAAAAGCATCTGCTTCTAACTCATGATTAGTAACAATTCTCTCATCCATTATATTTTTCCTCTATATATTTTTCTACTTCATTCCAATTATTTACTCTTGTAAACCTAGTTTCTTCAGTGTTGTATGCATTAGTGAATAATAACACATCTATTCCTACTTCACTTACTTCTTCACAATGACTTTCTTTATCATCTATAAATAGTGTTACTTTTTCATTTTGACATTCATCTACTTTACTACCAGTATCTACATATATTTTATCGTATTTTACTCCTTCAGCATCTAACCAATCTTTAGTTAGTTTATATGGGTCAGTTATATATTTAGCTTTTCTAAAAGATATAATAACTATTTTAGCGCCTAAATCATGCATCTTATTTATTACTCTTTTAGCATCTTCTTTTATTTCTGCTCCACCCATTATATATTCAAGTCTATCTTTAAAGAACTGACCCTTCATATCAGGTTCCCATCCAAGCATATCATTAAATTCATACGCTTTTACATCTTTTACTCCAGTTCCACCTAAAACTTCTTTATCATACATATCTGCTTCAACTATAATTCTCTCATTAGTAGAACATATAGTATCATCCATATCAATTCCAATTACTAAATCTTTCATTCTTACTCCTTACTTCAATAATAATTTTAAAGCCTCTTTAATTTGACTTTCTATATTTAAAGTCTTATCAACTTTAACAATAACATTCTTAATATCAGCTGGTTTATATCCTAAAGCTTCAAGTGCGAGTACTAACTCATCTGTACTATTATTTACATCATTTTCACTCATAACAAGTTTTCCTTTTAAATCGAGTATTATTTGTCTTGCTACCTTTTCACCAATCTTAGGAAATTTTTTAAGATATAAAACATTTTCTCTATCTATCGCATCAACTATTCCATTTATCGATCCAGTTGCTAATATAGGCATAGCCATTTTAGGACCTAATCCTTTAACACTAATTAATTTTAAGAATAGTTCTCTCTCATCTTCAGTAGTAAAACCATATAATACATTTTCATCTTCTCTTATATGATTATATACATAAGCAGTGGATTCTTCCCCTTCTTTAAATTTATATGGATTTGGTGTATATATTTTATATCCAACTCCATTACAATCAATTACTACATAATTAGCTACTGTACGTGTAACTAATCCTTTTATATATTCAAACATAACATCATCCTCTCAACAATTATAACATATAAAAAGTGATTTATGAAACCACTTTATTTAATTCTTTATATTTTCTTTTAATTCTAAATAAACTATTTTCTATATATTTAGTATCTTTATCTATAAGTGTTGCTATTTCACCATTACTAAGTCCTTTAAGTCTAAGTTCAAATATAGCTAGTTCACTCTTACTAAGTTTACTTTTTAACGTATCTAATAATTCTATTTCTTCTTCACTATTTAATAATAGTTTATTTGGCTCATAGCTTTCATCTTTAAGTACTTCATAATAATTATCTCCACTATCATCAAATATTTTATCTAGAGAATATGATTGATTTAGTATTCTATTCTTTTGTCTAAATGTTTGTCTTATCGCAGATATTATATTAGCCCTTATACAAGCATTCGCATAAGTATAGAAAAGTACATCTTTATCGGGATTATATGATCCTATCGCATTCATTAGCCCTATTAATCCCTCTTGATATAAATCAGCTACTTCTACACCAACTATATTATATTCTTTTAAATATTCTTTAAGTATATTTAGAATACAATTTTTATATTTCTTTATTATTAACGTAGTTGCTTCTTCATTATTTTCGCAAGACAAATATATAAGTTCATTATCATTAAGTTCTTTATAATCCATAAATACCTCTATTTATATTTCATTATCTCATATATAAATATACCAGCAGCTACAGAAGCATTTAATGAGTTAATTTTACCTTTCATAGGTAAAGAGACTATCTCATCACAAGAATTACTTACTATTTGTTTAAGTCCATGTCCTTCACTACCTATTACTAAACATGTTTTACCACTATAATCTATCTTACGATAGTCTTTTCCTTTTGCATCACTTCCGTATACCCAGTAACCTAAATCTTTAAGTTTTTTAATTGTATTATTTAGATTTACTACTTCTACTATTTTAACATTTGATAAAGCTCCACTAGATGTTTTATATACTGTACTATTAACTGATACACTTCTATTTCTTGGTATTATTATATAGTTAACACCAGCACATTCACTAGTTCTAATTATAGCCCCAAAATTATGAGGATCTTCTAGTGAATCTAACATAACTACAAAGTTAGCATCTTTATCTTCTTCAATAGCTTTAATATCATAATAATGAAATTCTTCTATATCCATAGCTATACCTTGATTAGTAGAACTACTACACATCTTATCTAATTTATTTTTATCAATATGAAATTTCTTAAGACCTCTTTTTTCTATTTTATTAAGTATTTCTTCATCTTTATAATTATTATCAAGAAATACTTTAAATATTTTAGTTTTACTATTTAATATTTCATTTACTACATTTCTTCCATATACTAACATAATATCCTCCAAAGGTATTTATATTTTATTTAGTTTGTTCTTTATTGTCAACTTGATTTTAACTTTTTAAGACACATTTCTATTAAATTAGTAAACACAAGTATTAATAAACAAAGTACATTTATCATAAAGAATGAGAATACTCCAAACGTAAGAGTTATATTGCTTAAGTCTTCACTAACTATAAAGCCTACTTTATCGCTTAAAACATATACAAGTATTATTTCTATAACTAATAACAAGAATAAACTAATTATTACTTTATAATTTATTTTAGATTTTCTATTTTTAACAAGTAAATATACATAATATAAAAAGAACAGTATTATCATCACTAATAAGGACAGTTCTGTCTTATCAGTAAAGCACAGGATCAAGAATGGTATCAAGTTACAAATAATCGCAAGTATTATATCAATTATTAATGATTTATTTTTCACGCGTTATATCTTTCTTAAGTGATAATGAAGCTATGCATCCTTCACTACAAGCAGTAACTATTTGATATATATCTTTTTTTATTATGTCACCACATGCATATATAAAAGGTACTTTTGTTTTCATACTTTTGTCTACTTCTATATAACCTTTATCATCTGTAATATTTAAGTATCTCATAAATGCAGTATCAGCTTGATAACCATAATATATAAATACTCCATCACACTTAATAACTTTCCCATTATTAAATTTAACTCCAGTTATAATGTCTTCTCCTAAAAAGTCTACAGCTTCCATTCCTTTAAGTATTTCTATATTCTTTTCTTGAAGACTACTTACTAACACATCACTCGCACTTATCTCATTTCTGACTATAACTTTAACACTTCTAACTATTTTGCTTAAATATATAGCTTCTTCAAAAGCAGAGTCACCGCCTCCAAGAACTAAAACATCTTTATCTTTATATAAAGATGCATCACATATTGCACAATAACTTATACCTTTGCCAATGAATTTTTCTTCGTTTGTAATACCACTCTTACGAGGTTTTCTTCCAATAGCTATTATTACACCTTTAGTTTTATATTCACCTTTAGTAGTAGTAACCAACTTATAACTATTAAAATTTTTAATAGAAACTACTTTTTCACGTTTAAAATTGATATTATTTTCTTTTACTTGTTTATACATAGATACTGCTAAATCACTACCACTAATACTACCAACACCTAAATAATTTTCTACTATACTAATTTTATTTAAAAGGCCACCAGGCATACTCTCATCTAATAATAAAGTATTAAGACCACTTCTAGATGAATATATAGCTGAACTCATTCCTGCAGGTCCACTACCAATAATTATAGTATCAAACATACACCCTCCTAGAATCTAATTTCTTCTTCTTGTTTATTATAAAGTTCATCTAACTTAGGTTTTCTACTTTGAATAAATTGAACAATCAAACCAATAACAAACATTAAAATACTAACTACTTGAGCAATTCTAAAATTACCAGCCATCAAAGCATCAGTTCTAAACATTTCTATAAAGAACCTAGCAAGTCCATACCACATCATATAAAAAGCAACTAATTGTCCATCTTTAATATATTTCCTACGTCTTAAAAATAATGACAAGAAGAACCCTAACAAACACCATAATGATTCAAAATAAAACATAGGTAAATGATAACTTCCATTAATAAGCATATTATCTATAACAAATTGAGGTATTATTTTCATATTTACTAGTTGTTCATATGTAACTATTGATCCATATGCTTCACCATTAAAGAAATTTCCCCATCTTCCAATAGCTTGTCCAAGTAATAAAGCTGGAACAATAATATCAAGTATTTTACCAACTCTTACATTATATTTTTTACAATAAATAATTATAGTTATTACACCAAATAATAAACCACCATGTATAGCAAGTCCACCCTTCCATACTTGAAATATCTCAATAGGATTTGACATATAATATTCAAGATTAAATAATACATAATATAGTCTTGCACCAATAATAGCAAATATTAAAGCCCAAAACATCATATTAAACATAAATTCTCTTTTAATTTTAAATCTTTTACTTTCACTTAATATTAAAAAATACCCAATAATAACAGCAATAGCTATTAATACACTATACCATTTAATTTCAAAACTACCAATACTAAATATAACTGGATTCATTATCTCTTACCTACTTTCATTGTTATCATTTGATCTAGTAACATCCTCATACCACTAATAAATATAGCAATAATAAATGTACTAAAGAAACCACTCACTCCAAAAGAACTTCCCATTAGAATATCACATAATTTAAGTATTATCATGTTTACTATAGGATAAGCTATTCCAAATGTTACTACACTAAGTGGAAGCGTCCAATATACAAGTATTGGCTTAATAGTAGAATTTAATAAACTAAGTATTAAAGCAGCAATAATTGCATAAAAGAAATTCTCAACATATATTCCTCTAAATAAATTACTAGCAAGCATAAGTACAATAGCATATACTACTATTCCAACTGCAAACGTCATAAAATCACTGTTATTAGGAGTATATTTTTTATTATTTCTACTTCCTTTTTCAATCTTATAAATATTTCCTTTACTCATTTTCTTCACCATTCTAATTATAATATAAATATATAAAAAAGAAAAGAGCTTACGCTCTTGAACTAGACATTTGTACTTTTTTAGCTTGAACAACTTGATCAAGTAAACCAAAACATTCAGTATTAACTTCACTAATAATTTGTTGTCTTGTTTTTTCTCTATCTACAACTTCTACTTTACCACCTTTACTAGCAATATATTTAGAAGCATAAGTACCTAGTGTTCCAATCAAACCTTTAATTTTATCAACACCTTCTAAATAAACATCTTTACTAATAGCACTTCCACCAACTTTACCATCTTTATGTTTTCTTTTAAAAGCTGCATATCCACCAGTTAAATTAAATGAACTAAGCGATGCTAATAAATCGTCTCTCATAGAACCAAGTTCTTTATCATTACCTATAACAGAACCAACTAAATTACGATAACTTCTAACAGTACTCTCATATAATTTTTTATATGTTTGTGTCATTGTTTCTTCGTATGCAATACCATTTCTTTTAGCAATAGATTCTTCTCTTTCTCTAAATTCTTTAAATACTTCAGAATCCATACCATTAAATTTTAAATCACCTAAAATTTGAATTGTACTTGATAATTCGGTAGAAAACTCCTCAGAATCTACATAATGAGATTCGAAAGGTGCTATATTTGCTTTAGAATATGCAGCATCTTCTTTACTTTCAATAACAGCAAGTTTATTTACAGCTTGTGGCCCAAGAATATCAACAACAAATTTTTCTCTTTCCTCGCATAAATCATAAATTATTTGCGTAATTTCTTTATATCTCTTAGAACCAGGTTTTGATTTATATAATTCCTCTTTTAATTTTTGAATTTTTAAATTGCACATGCAAATATCTTTTGTTGCAGGATTTGATAAATAATGCATAGTAGTTTGATCAAAAGTAGTTCCTTTCTTTTTAGGCCCATTAGTTGGTTTAACAGGAGCTGGAGTGACTTTTTCAGTAGGTTTTTCTGCCGGCTTGACCTCAGGTTTTACTTCAGGTTTAGGTTCTTGTCTTGTAGGTGTAACATTAGCTTTTGGTACTTCCTTATTAACAGGTCTATCTATTTTTTTATCCATTGATGTTAAAGAACGCATGTTTCCTCTAATTTTATTAAGTAAGTCATTAAGGGAAACTAATTCAGGCATTAGTTCATTAACTTCATCAACTATTTTATTTATCTCTTTAATAGGCTTTTTAGCACTAACAGCAGCATTATATTTATTCTTCAAATCATTATATTTACTGAATAACTCATCTCTTCTTTTAGTAATATTCTCTTCAACACTTTTTAAATCTTGAACCCCATTTGAATTTGCGACACTTTTGTTAGCATTATATAAAAACATATATCTATTATATAATGCTTGAAACCTAGCATTAATTTCCGCATAGGCACTATCATTTGTAGAAAGAGAAACAAGCTTTTCTCTCAATTCAGTTAATTCACTATACATAGGAACCATAACATCACAAATATTATCACTAATTAATTTAATTGTTTCTTTCTCTTTCACTCTAGCACCTCTATACTATCTACAATAATAATAACATATTTTAATTACATATACAAACTAAAATACATAATTTTATTTATTTTTTTAAAACCAAATATTTCTGATATACTAATTTTCCATAATAAAAGAAATAAATCACAATGGCTTATTTCTTCATATGTACATCCATTTGAGGATAAGGAATTTCTATTCCATTTTTATCGAATGCTTTCTTAACATTTTCCATTATTCTAAAATATACATCCCAATAATCACTAGTAAGTGTCCAAGCTCTAAATACTATTCCGATAGATGAATCCTTATGAGATTTCACAGCTATTCTAATAGGCTCATCCTTAAGTATCTTTTCTTCATCATCAAGCACTTCTCTTAATACTTTTTTAACTTTATCAATATCTGAATTATAACTTACATCATATACTATATTTAACATTCTTGTTTTATTTGCTGTATAATTCGTAATATTTGAATTTGATAAAGTCCCATTAGGAAGTTGTATTGTAATATTATCTATTCCAACTATAGTAGTATAGAATAATGATATTGACTTTACTGTTCCCTCTTTTCCATTAGCTTCTATATAATCTCCAATAGTAAAAGGCTTAAATATAAGTAACATAATACCACCAGCTAAATTAGATAAGCCACCTTGAAGAGCTAAACCAACTGCAACAGCACAAGAGCCTAATATAGTTATTAATGAAGTCATAGGTATTCCAACAATACTAAGAACAGTTACAAATAATAATAACTTCAATGATATAGTTATAAAACTAATAACAAAGCTCTTAATACTTGGATCTTCAAGTTTACTAAACTTTTTCTCCTTCTTAAGTACTTTCTCTATAGTTTTAATTATCTTATTACCTATAAGTAATATAATGATTGATATAACTAACTTAATACATAAATCAGTTCCACCTTCAATTAATTTTTCTAAAATCTTTTCCATAACATACTCCTAACTATATATAGATTATAACATAAATTAATAACAATTAATAAATTTTTTATATTCTTTTGCATATTTATAGCATTTCTCCCTACATTTTTAAATATATTATTGTTGCTCTTCTTTTTTAGTATCTTCTTTATCAAACATCAAAATAACATGTTCTCAATCGTCATCGATTTCTTTGTGCTGTTTCAAAGCCATTCTTCTTACTAGAGTTTTTTTCTTATTATTATAGTTAACCATAAAAATTTCTTTTTTTAATGATTTTTTCAAAAATTTTAATTTCATCTCATAATAGTTTCTTAAAACAAAGAAAGAACTCTTTAAAGTTTGACCTAAAGAGTTCTTAAATTCTAAGAATAAACAAATTTTATTTATTACTTAACTCATTAATTTTTGCTTCGTATTCTTCTATAAGTTTTTGCGCTTTTTGTTTTTCCTTTTGTACTTCTTGTTTTTCCTTTTGTACTTCTTGTTTTTCCTTTTCTACTTCTTGTTTTTCCTTTTCTACTTCTTGTTTTTCCTTTTCTACTTCTTGAATTTGTTTATTTAGCTTTCTCATTCTTTCATTATGTTCTTGGTCTCTTAGTTTTTCTAAATACTCT